>NZ_JAYLVV010000003.1:0-964596 GCF_048059195.1 Maribacter sp. HS | reverse complement strand
AACCTAAGCGACGATATCTTTCTCAAGTATCTAGCCGAACCTCGAAATCACTCTTCCCTTTAAACTAATTTATCATTCAAAATATAGTATCTTCAAACTAAGAACCAAACATACGAGCCGAGACCGTTGTGCGTCATGTCGAAAAACCAATATAGATGAATAACCAAAAAACATTAAAAGAACAAAATGCAAAATTGATTTGGACATTTTTTTCCTTCAATGCTTTATTATTTTACACTTTAGCTATTGTACCTAGCTTCGAAATAAATGAATTTGATTGGGAAGAATTTGTTACAGGCAAAGGTATTTGGCTTTTAATAACTCCACTATTATTATTTATAATAAATGGCTTGATTAGTAGTAATCAGAAAGCTATAATTACATTTTGGAGAATTAAAAATCCTTTACCTGCCTGTAGAGCATTTTCTCATTATTCCAAAAAAGATGATAGGATTGACCTAAATAACCTCGAATTAAATTATAGTCCTCTTCCTCAACTTGCAAAAGAACAAAACTCATTATGGTATAAAATTTATAAAACCTATCAAGAAGAACCTTTAGTAAAAAAGAGTCATAAAGACTTCTTACTTGGTAGAGATATGTGTTCAATCGCTTTATTGTTTTTAATTTTTGGAGGTATAATTGGATTATTTATGATGCCAAGTAATACCAAATGGTGGTATTTGTTTTTTACTATTTTTCAATTTTTCATTTTGGCTATTGTGACTCAGAACCATGGAAAAAGATTCGTTTGTAACGTTCTTGCTCTTGAAACATCTAATAAAGTATGATAGATATAAGTATAGATATGCTTTCTTTAGGGAATGCAGATTCAATAATTGTTTGGCTCAAAGACCATAATAATAACAATTTTGTAATTCTCATTGATGGTGGAAATAAAAGCGATGGTGATAAGGTAATTGACCATATGGACAAATACATTTTGAAAGATGCAGGTAAGTTTGCGCCAGATTTAGTTATTTGCACTCATCACGATAAAGACCATATTGGAGGACTTATTAAAGTTGTTGAACATTATGGTAATAAGATAAAGCAAGTATGGATAAATAATCCAGCGGAACATGTTAGTTCAGCAACCTATCAAACTCTTAAAAAACATTTTCAATTAAAATCTGCAAATAAACAGTATCAAGTAATACTTGAATCCTTAACTAATGTAGATGATTTTATCAATTTAGTTGATTCCAAGGGTATTACTAGAGAAAATGCTCTTTATGGTCAATCGCTTTTCAACGGTGTAATAAAAATATTAGGACCTTCGAAAGAATTTTATGACTCGCTACTTCCTGGTATGGGAAATATAGAGAATTACGTTTCATCTGAAGCGTCTTATGCATTCAACTCAATTTTTGGAACAGCGATAGTTAACGAAACTTTAGAAAAAAATTCGCCATGTCCAATAGTTGATGAGGAAAATTCCACTTCGGCTACAAATAATTCAAGTGTTATACTTGAAATAATCGCAAAAGAAAATAGTCGATATTTATTTACTGGAGATGCAGGAGTACAAGCATTTGAAGATGTTGAAAATAGATTTAATCTGGAAAATATTCATTGGTTAGATGTTCCTCACCATGGTTCTAGAAGAAATCTATCCTCGAGACTTATTGAAACTATGTCACCTAATGTATGTTATGTTTCAGCCAAAGGAGGACATAAACATCCGAGAAGAGCTTTAGTCAATTGTCTAAAAAAGCATGGAGCAAAGGTATATAGTACTCATAAAGGAGGAGACAAATGGCATCACAGAGGGAATTTTCCAGATAGAGAAAACTATTCGTCAGCACCTGAAATATAGAATAAACACGAACGCACAAAAACGTATATAAAAAATAGCGGTTTAATCGCTTAATCATTACAAAATGAACAAATTAAAGGTTAGTTATAATCCGAAAAGTTAGTACTTAAAATCCGCTACTTTTCATATACAAGACCGTAGACGCTAACTGAAAAAAACCAATCTGAAATAAATGATATTTAAAGGAATTAATGACCAAACTGTTGAATTTAGCATAACTAACTACCAGTTTCCTGAAATAAGTGATTGCGAATATGACTCAAATTGGTTGTTGGTTTATTTAAAAGTAAAAAGTGATTATGGAAATTGGGAAACGATTGATCCTTCACTTTTGGTAAAAGATTTAAAAGAAATAATCGAATGGTTTGAAAAACTTTCAAATGACATTGAAACGGATTCTGATTCGCTTGTGTTTATGGAACCGAATTTGAAATTTGAATTAATAAAAAATCAATCAGATTTAAAAACTGTCCGACTAATATTTGACTTGGAATCTCGACCGCAAAATGCAAATGATAATAAAGAATATTATGTTGACTGCGAAATGGACAATGCGGAATTAAAAAAAGTTGCGAAGGAATTGACGAAAGAATTAGAATCGTTTCCCGAAAGAATAATCGGATGAAAAAAGCCAGCAAACAACAAAGTCTGAACGTAATGCAGAGTTTAGAGCTTAATCGAAAAGTCTGTATATATTTATAAAGTCGCTACCCCGATAGCTGTCGGGAATAGATTTAGCTTTGGATAAGAAAAAATAAAACTAAACAATAAGCTTTAGCTGCGTGCTAAGAAGGTAACATAAGGTTTCCTTGCCCATGTACTAAACTTCACCAAACGGATGGCTACAAGCTAAAAACCTAACAAGATTTAGAATTCAGGCAACCATTTAATTAGATTTTGCGTCTTTATATATACAAAGGCACTTGAAATCTAAAACTTTAAAGGACATGTTAGAAAACCCAAAGGTGAATATCAAAATTAAACTTGCTGCTTTATGGGCTTCAGCAACTTTCTGTTATTTATATGGAGATTATTTTGAACTCTACACACCAGGAAAAATAAACAGTTTACTTACCGGAGAAAATATTCTAGATAGTCCCACTAAATTATTATTAGCCTCAATGATTTTGGCAACTTCATCAGTAATGGTTGCACTTTCAATTCTCCTAAAACCGAAAATAAATCGTATTCTAAATATTGTATTTGGAATATTGTTTACAACAATGATGCTATTTATTGGCTTCAATTCAAATACCGAGTGGTATAGTTTCTATGTGTTCTTGGCATTTTTAGAAAGTATCATTACCGCATTAATTGTTTGGTATGCTTGGAAGTGGCCTAAAGAAAAACAAATACTTTAAAAAAAAGCCAGTTACCTTCAACGTAAATAATTTATTGCTGGTTCTAGTCTACTTACCAAAATTCATACAGATTGCCTATTCAGTTTTTATTTTCTAATTTAGGTACTTAACCACGCAGCAAACCATAGCCAAACATCTTGATCGTCATTATGATAACCCACTAAACAATGATAAAATTCTTTAGAAAAATTAGGCAAAATCTGCTCTCGGAAAGCAAATTCAGTAAGTACCTTATATATGCTATAGGAGAGATTATACTTGTTGTCATTGGGATATTGATTGCTTTACAAATCAACAATTGGAATGAAAAACAAAAAGAAGAAAAGAGTGAACTATTAATCCTTAAAACGCTACAAAAAGATTTTATCGAAAATAAAAAAATGTATTCGGACATTGTTGATAAACAGCAGTTTGTTATTGATAATTGTAAATCACTAATAAAATGTTTTGAAAATAAAGTTGTTGAATACAAAAGAGATTCTATTGGTACATTTATCTACTATGGTGCTTTTAATTACTATAGGGCAGAACCTATCTTAGGAAGTTATGAAGCTTTGATCGGAAGTGGAGATTTAAAAATACTGACCAACGAAACCCTAAAATCAAAACTGGCTTTATTTTCATCTGAAATAAATCAAGGATTTGAGGATGAAATATCAGCTATGAATTTACTGAATACATTAAATGATGAATTCTCATCAATTGGAACCTTATTTTTAGATCATAAACTTAGACAGTCCATGGGCTTAGGCAAGCTTAAAGAAAATATTGAGATAAAGGATAAAACAATTTCAGACCTATATCAAAATTCCAAAATTCTACATTCACTAGCTATGAAAACAGGTGCTGAACTTAATAGATTAAAACTACATATTAAAATGTTAGATTACTCCATTGAGATATTGAATTTGATTGAATCTGAACTGCAAGAGAAAGAATAAAGCAAGTATAAGAACGTATATAGCTAGTTCTCGTATACTTCTGAAAATATTACCCAAATTTTTATTTAATAATTATTGCCAAGTTTACCAATATCCCACACAACTATTCTCTTATAAATACGTTCTAAAAACCGAATCAATTATCAATACATGAAAAAAATAAGCTTTCTATTTCTACTTATCATAATTGCCTTTGTAGGTTGTAGTAAAGACAATAGTGAAGCAACTACCGCCGGCGATTTAAATGTCCGTGTAGTTTTAAACGGCAACCAACCAGTTGGTAATGCAGTGGTATATACCAATCCCCCATCAAAGCAGGGAACTACTGATGATTTTGGAAGTGTGCTGCTAACGGATTTAGAAAAGGGCAGCTATGAGGTATTTGCAAGCTTAGAGAATGTAGGATCAGGAAAATCAGTAGTCAATATTCAAACAAGTGAATTATCTGAAACAACCATAAACATAATACCGGGCATAAACGAAGGGCTTGCTCCTGTAATTCAAATAGTCTTGCCAGCAACATCGACCGAATATTCAGAAGGAGAAGACATTACATTCAGTGCAGACATTATAGATGATGAAACCCCTAACCAAGACCTAAAAGTTATTTGGGAAAGTGATGTAGATGGAGAATTAAACACAAATTCTCCAGATGTAAATGGAAATGCCACATTTACTACGAACACGCTATCTAGAGGCATACACCAAATTACCATAACTGCAGAAGATTCTGACGGCTATAGTTCAAGTGCATCTATTGAAGTAAGCACGCTATCCCCAAGTACAATAACATTATTAGAGCCCATTAAAAATGAAGGGAAAGTTCTTTTAGAATGGACGGAATATCCAAATTCAGATTTTTTAAAATATGAAATCTATAGATCGAACGGAAATTGTTCTGAATTTAATCAGGAATTGTTAGGAACCATATCCGAAAAGGAAACTTTAAACTTTACCGATGAACTTCCTCCTTTGGAATTTCAAGTATGTTATTTCATAAAGGTTACAAACAATGAAAACAATTCTAGAAATAGTAATCAAGAGACAGTTGATACACCAGGTGGGCACGTATTCAATTTTGAGCCATATGATATGCTAAAGCATCCAACGGAAGATTACATTTACCTGATAGACCAAGCCGGTCAAAAATTGATAAAATTTGATTATATAAACTTAGAGGTAGTCAATGAAACAAATCTGCAAGGTATTATAGGTTATAGTGATATTGGAGATAATGGGTATGGTGTCGAGATTTATACCCCAAGTGATAATGGATATATTTATGTTTACAATGCAGATAATCTTAGTTTAACAACATCTATAAACACAGGTTTAAAGACTGCAAGTGTAGTAACAAACGGATTAGGACATGTGATAGCCTCTGTTGAACCTTCACCATGGTGGGAGCAACCTATACGTACCTACTCTAGAGAAAGCGGAATACATATTGACGGAAATGGAGATCATGAAAGAGATAGGTTAAGAATGATACCTGGCAGAAATGAGGTAATTTCCATTACAACAACTGTTAGTCCAGTTGACATGGAATATTTTAAAATTGGTAGTACCGGAGAAATAGAAATACATCAAGATGACCAATATCATGGTGATTACCCCTTAAACCCAAGAATTTTCAGAGTTTCGGATGATGGAACATATTCAATAACATCAGAAGATGGTGCGGTATATTTAGCAAATAGTTCTATGGAATATAAGGGTCAGCTTCAACATGGTACTTTACGGTTTTCAGATTTTGCATTTAGTGATGATGGAGCAATCATTTATGCTGCAACAAGCAATAGAAAGTCAATACAGATAGGACATTACCCCTCTTTAACCAGAGATGATGAATTTTTAACGAAAGGATTTCCAATTTTGATCATCCGAGATGGCGATAAAATAATTTCCTTAAGTAAGGCATCTGAAAACGCTATTAATACAGGAATAGAAATCATTCAACTCTAATTAAGAATTTGCTGTCTAAAAAATAAAATGATATACCTATGCCCTGTTTGGATATAGGTATATTATACCCGAATTCTAATTAAATACCATAGATGTTTACTACTTTAAAATTAAATTTTTCTTATCGAAATATTACTGTTTTTTTAATTTTAAGCCTTTTGCTATCCTGTTCAAAGGGGGAAGATTCTGGTGAAGGTATTAAGCAAAATCCAGATGAAAATTCACCAGAAACTAATTTAACACCTTGTGAAGGCAATCTTAATGTAAATATTGATGAGGTAGGCAGTAATAGTGCCACAATAACTTGGTCCACAGATGCGAACTTTACTATTTACGAATTAGAATATGGCTTAAAAGATTTTACTTTAGGTCAAGGTTCTACATTTCAAGTATATGAAACATCAGCTATAATAAATAATTTAGATATTAATACGAATTATGATTTTTATATAAGGGGTCTTTGTACTGACGGAACAGGAAACTGGACTAGTCCCTTTTCAATTACTACTATATGTAATGAAGGTTTTTTTGAAGGAAGTGTAAGATTGGAAACTCAATCTGAAGTGAATGCATTTGGCGAAATGTGTTATTCAGGGATTAATGGCAATCTAAATATTAATGGATTTTTCGGTAATGACCCAATAACAAGCCTAGAAGCACTAAGTGGGTTAACCGAAGTAACAGGAGGTTTATTTATAGAATACAATGATTCGTTATTACAGCTTAATGGGTTAGAAGGATTAAAAAGTGTAAATCATTTACATTTATATCTAAATAGAAATCTAGTGTCTATTGAAAGCTTATCCGGTTTAACCGAAATTACTAGTATTGGAAATCCTCAAGGCCTTGAGGATGTAGCAGGAATAAGTATAGGCGATTGTTATGCATTAACAAGTCTCGAAGGGCTTCAAAATATTAACGAAGTAGGTAGACTTAGTATTAAAAAAAACTTTAACCTTGAAGATCTTCAAGGATTAAGGGGGGTCAAGCAAGTAACGGACCGTTTAATATTATATCAGAATTCAAAAATTGTTTCCATGGAAGGTTTAAATCTACTTGAATACGTTGGTGAACGATTACAAATAGATAATCTAAATTCATTAACCTCTCTTAATGGATTGGAGAGCTTGAGAACCGTTGGCACAGAATTACGTCTATATAACAATGATTCTTTAGTTTCTTTAGTAGCACTATCAAACCTGCAGTCCGTAAATGAGCTAATAATTCGAAGTAATGAAATGTTGAATAGTTTAAGCGGAATAAATTTGGATGTAATAGAAAACACGTTTTGGTTAGAAAGCAGATCGCTTGTTAATTTTTCTGGCATAACCGCTAACGCAACTTCGGCTTTACTAAACATTGGTTATTGTGATCAACTGACCTCTTTTAGTGGTCTTGAAACTCTTGTAGAAGCAGGTCCTATATATATTAATCAAAATAAATCTCTAGTTAACCTTGAAGGTTTAGATGGATTAAGGTCAGTGAACAACTTCATACAAATAACAGACAATACTATTTTAAGTGATTTTTGCAATTTAAGTGACCTTGTAAATATTGGAGGGTTCTCTGGAGATTGGAATGTCTCTTCCAATTTATTAAACCCAAGTCTTTTAGAAATGCAGAATGGAAATTGTAATTGAACATATTGCGAACCGTTACCCTAAAGTGGTTAGATTATCATGTTTTATAAAAACGAAGATTACAATACTAATTTTATTCTGTACTATTTCTTTTTATGGTTAACAAAAGGAGTTTGAAGTTGTACAGGTTATCTATAGAAACGGAGACACTATAAATGTTAAAATATAAGTACGAAATAGGTGTAAGAGTTAAGATTATCTAAGATATTGGAATAAACCAGACAAAAAAGAATAACACTAGAAAGCTTTAAAAGCTATAGTTGAGGCAATGAATTCTTCCAAACATTGATATTACGTTCTCAAAATTATGTTTTAGCTAAAAAATTTTACATAGCAAAAGAACGATTACACTCAAATTACCATAATTTCTTACTTATTAGTATCTTACCTTTCTATGCCCGATAAAATACATCTTGAAAATATCTTGTTTTTAGATATTGAGACCGTGCCAGAAAAAAGTGCTTTTGACCAATTGGATGATACAACCAAAGAACTGTGGGCACATAAATCTCAATACCAACGAAAAGACGAAATTACGGCAGAGGATTTTTATGAACGTGCCGGTATTTGGGCGGAGTTTGGTAAAATCATTTGTATTTCGGCAGGTTATTTTATTATTCAAGGTGACCGTAGAAGTTTTAGGATCACCACATTTCACGGTGAAGAAAACAAGCTTCTACAGGATTTTAAAGACCTATTGGACGAGCATTTTAACCATGCCAAGCATGTGCTTTGCGCCCATAACGGTAAGGAGTTCGATTTCCCGTACATTGCCCGTAGAATGATTATTCACGGCATATCATTGCCCCAGAAACTAGACTTGTTTGGCAAAAAACCCTGGGAAGTACCACATATAGATACCATGGAGCTTTGGAAGTTTGGTGATTACAAGCATTATACCTCCCTAAAATTAATGGCACATGTACTGGGCATACCATCGCCCAAAGAGGATATTGATGGCAGTATGGTACGCGTGGTCTATTATGAACAGAACGATTTAAACCGGATTATCACCTATTGCGAATTAGATGTGCTTACTACTGCCCAGGTCTATTTACGACTAAGAAACCAACCGGTATTAAAAGATGATGAAGTAAAGAAAGTAGCCAAATAATAGATTTGAGTTAAAAAAAGCATCTAACGATATAAATACATGACTAATGATGTAATTTTGTTTGTACCATCATTGTTTTAAAAGCGACTTATTTATGAAAAAGTGCATCCTATTATTCTCGGTAATTGTCTTAGTAGCAAGCTGTGTGCAAGAAAAGGAAATAAGCTCTATAAATCCTGAAAACTGGACCAGGAGAAAGGCTACCATAAAAACGATGGATTCTTTAGAGCATGGTAAATCTTACTTATCTATCTATTCCCAAATATATAGCAGCTCTGAGCATAAGACCCATAATTTAACGGCTATGGTAAGTTTACGCAATACCAGTGATATAGACACCATATACTTGACCAAGGCCGAGTATTTTGATACCCATGGCGTATCATTACGCAACTATTTTAATCACCCAATATATTTGGCACCTCTTGAAACCGTAGAAATCATTATTGATGAAATGGATGTTGAAGGTGGTACAGGTTCTAATTTTATTTTTGAATGGCATGCACCCAAAAATTCCCCAGAACCATTGTTTGAAGGCGTAATGAATTCCACTGTTGGGCAACAAGGACTTTCGTTTACCACACAATCCAGAAGAATTAATTAAAGCTATTTAGTACTTATAGAACTTAGTACTCTTATTAACATCAAAATCCTGAATCTGTAAAACGTAAAGACCAGAAGGTAGGTCAGAAACGTTGATTCTTGAATTTGTGGCCGCATCCATTTTTAATTCCACACCGCTAGTGCTCATTATTCTATAAACCGCCGTATCAGATGTTTTTACGTTCAACTGAATTTCATCTACCGCAGGGTTAGGGTAAACATTAAAAGGAATTTGAGAATCGGCACTTAAAGCGCTTAACGTTTCCAATTGGGTCTCTTCGCCCATAAAAGTAAACGTAGCTACATCACTATATTCAGAAGCAATGTTCTGTGAGCAGAATGTTCTTAATCTAAAAGAGTAGGTTTGATCCAATGACAATCCCTTCCAAATAAAGCTATTGACAGAAATATACTCGGTAGTCCATTCTTCCTGATATATTTCTTTGTACTGAATTTCATATAAGGCATCATCACTATCATTCCAATTTAAGGTTACTTGAGCTGCTTCTGCTTGTTCCAAGGCAACCTCAGGAGCATCAATAGAACAAGAAGTCATTAAAACGCCAGATACGATCAAGGAAAAATCTTGAGCATCGTTAACAAGTTCTCCCTTATGGGTAACGGTAATGGTATACGTACCACTTGCATTGGGAATTTCAATTCTTTCAAAAGGATCTACTTT
Organism: Maribacter sp. HS; assembly: GCF_048059195.1. Lineage (NCBI taxonomy): Bacteria > Pseudomonadati > Bacteroidota > Flavobacteriia > Flavobacteriales > Flavobacteriaceae > Maribacter > Maribacter sp. HS. Next base: position 954,471 of record NZ_JAYLVV010000003.1, on the reverse strand, counting down.
ATTATCCCCTTTGGTAGCTACACTATTGGCTTGAGCCGGGTTCAATTTCCAAGGTAAAAAAGTTTGTCCGTTTTTTGTAATCCTAATATCAAGATCGTTTACCAAGGCAGCCGTTGTGCTGTTCAGCTCACCCGTATTTACAACGCTAGATTGTACATCTGTCCAAGAAATAGAAGCGATCAATGTGTCATCACCATTGGCAGTAACCTCAAATGAAAAAGAATCGCCGTTTTGTAAAGACTCTTCTGCCACATGGCTTGTAAAATCTTTATTGTTCAATAACTCGGCAGCACTTTTAGCATTCATGATACCCCATCCCATTTTGTAATCAGGACCTTCATCATCTATATCATCTGCAGTATGCAAAGCCAAACCCTTTAATGTAGCGGCTTTCATGTACGCACCGTAAAGCTCATTATGATATTGTTGCAACAATAATAACGAGCCGGTAACCCCAGGTGTAGCCATTGAAGTACCCGAAGATGTTTCATAACTAGTATTACTGGCAGCATCTGTAGACAACACAGAACCACCGTTACCTGCCAAATCTGGCTTAATTCTACCATCATCAACAGGACCAAAGCTACTGTATGCGGAAACATCGGCACTTTTTAGGTTTCCGTTGTTATCTATTCTAGAATTGGCACCGGCAACCGTAATATTGTTCTTAGAAATTGTAAAACCCAATAACACATCAAATCCGTCTGCAGTTTTACCGTATGTAGGTGTGTCATTATCCATGCTTTTTTGAGCATTTCCAGCTGCGGTAACCATTAAATAATAAGGAGCGTTGTACATAATTTTATCCCAGTCCTGAGCAACTTTGGTATAGGCACCAAAATACCAATCTGGTACACGATCAGCCTTAATCCCATAAGAATGGTTAGAAAGCAAAAGACCATTGGCAGCTGCTTCTGCAACCTCTATTTTATCTCTTGTCCAATCATGAGAAATAACATTGGCCTTATTAGCAACGCCTCTAGCATCTTTTTTAAGACCTGTAGAGATAATACTGCCCGTAACATGGGTGGCATGGGTATCTACTTCAGAATTCTCATCTCCGATCGCAATTCTAGAAGTATACTCTACATGATGTTGTAATGCAATACCGGCATCCCAAACCCCAACTTTCATACCATCACCGTTTAAATCCAAACCCATCAAACCATCTGTATTTAAAGTACTTGCTCTTGACACCAAACCTGCTTCATCTGAATATGTTTCGTAGTATAGCGGACTACCATCTGCACCTATACCCTGTAATTCAATTTTTTTACCATTAGCCAACGTTTCTTTAATTTTCCAATTGTTCAGTTTGGCCACCTCTTTTAATTTTGTTCTTTCAAGAGCGTACTCAGAAATTAAGTTAGACCTGAAACTTGCCAAAGCCGTTTTCTTATTGTTTTCCGAAATTTGCAAACGTTGTTGAGAGGTTTGTGCCATGGCCATTTGGCCCATAGTGAACACAAATAATAGTAGCAAAAGTATACTACTAGCACGGTAGGTAGATTTGTAGGTAGTCATCGTTAGGTTATTATTGTAAGATTTGGACTACAAATATAATAACCATGGGCAGTGTTCGGTGAATGAACACTTTTATTCGATGAATTACCTAAACATTACGGCGAACCTGTTGTGAAAACGCTATTTTTTGATGTGTAGGATTTTTCTTTCTAACTATTTCCTTGTTAAGAGTTGAAAGTAAACATAGCATAGACCGGAAAGTGATCGCTATAACCTCCTAGATATTTGTCAGAAACGAAGGTTCTATACGGAGTACCTTTATATTTTCCCTTCTTTTCCCTAAGCGATTTATGGTCAAAAATATCAGCCTTATCAAAACTATGGGTGTTCTTTTCATAATTGAAAAATGAATTGGAGACCAAAATTTGATCGAACATATTCCACTTGCTTCCATACACGGAAGACCCTCGGCTATTTGGTATATGCAACGTTTCCATAGGGTTAAATAGTCCGGCTTCATCTTTTAAGGTTTGCATACTTAAAGAAGATGGATCATCATTAAAATCGCCCATGACAATAATATTGGGGTCCAATTCTTCCATTTTAATAGCTTCAATACGCTGAATTATTTCCTTTGCCGCAATTACGCGTTTATATTCCGTCTCAACACCGCCATCTCTTCTAGACGGCCAGTGATTTACGAATACATGCACCAACTCTTTATTCAACTCTCCCTTTACATATAGTATATCCCTAGTGGTATCTCTTACGCCCCCAACATTGTCTACCAACAAAGCCAATGGTTCTGCATGCAACACTTTAAAAAAGCGTTTACGATAAATTAGCCCAGTATCTATACCACGTTCATCGGGAGAATCAAAATGTATAAAACCATAGTCCACATCTTCTAAAGGATCGGTATCTAATAATGCTTTAAGCACACTATTGTTCTCTGCCTCTGCCACACCTATTAAGGCAGGTGGGTAAGGGTGTTCCTCATCCCCTATCTTAAAAATAGTTTTTGCAAGTTTTTGAAGTTTACGCTGGTATTTTTCAACGGTCCATTTTTTTACTCCATTAGGGGTAAAATCCTTGTCCAAAATGTTCACGTTGCGTTCTGGATCAAATAGATTTTCTAAATTGTAGAAAGCAACCGTGTAGCGCTGTTTTTTAGTCTTTTTCTTAAAAAATGGTAATCGCATGTATAATATTAATGAGTAAACTACTTCCGAGCACGTACTCTTGATTATCGAGTCAATAAAAATACGAAATAGCTTATGGGTAATTGCTTAATTTTGCACTTTACGGTATTATGATAGAAAAGAAGAGTATAGATTATGAAAAAGCGGTTCTTATTGGTATTATCAATAAGGAACAGAATGAAGAAAAGGTAACTGAGTATTTAGATGAGTTAGAGTTCCTTACCTACACCGCTGGTGGAGAAGTAACCAAAAGGTTTGTACAACGTATGGATGTACCTAATCCAAAAACACTGATCGGCAGTGGTAAAATGGAAGAGGTAGAACGTTATGTTCAAGAGAACGAAATTGGTTCTGTTATTTTTGATGACGAACTATCACCTGCACAGCAACGTAACATTGAAAAAATATTACGCTGTAAGATCATTGATAGAACAAGTTTGATTCTGGACATTTTTGCACAACGTGCACAGACCAGTTATGCCCGTACCCAAGTAGAGCTGGCACAATATGAATATTTGCTGCCAAGACTTACCGGACTTTGGACCCACCTTGAACGACAAAAAGGTGGTATAGGTATGCGTGGACCCGGAGAAACCGAAATTGAAACGGATAGACGTATTGTACGTGATCGTATAACACTGCTTAAAAAGAAGTTAGCGAAAATAGACCGCCAAATGGAAACCCAAAGAGGTAACCGTGGCGCTTTGGTACGCGTTGCTTTGGTGGGGTATACCAACGTGGGCAAATCTACCCTAATGAACGTTATTAGTAAGAGCGATGTTTTTGCCGAGAACAAACTGTTTGCCACCTTGGATACCACGGTAAGAAAGGTAGTTCTGGGCAATTTACCCTTTCTTTTAAGTGATACGGTAGGATTTATTAGAAAACTACCTACGCAATTGGTAGAAAGCTTTAAAAGCACCTTAGATGAAGTTCGTGAGGCAGATTTACTTTTACATATTGTAGATATCTCTCATCCACAGTTTGAAGAGCATATAGACTCTGTAAACAATATTCTATCGGATATTAAAAGTTCGGATAAAAAAACCATCATGGTCTTCAATAAAATAGACCAGTATGAGCATGAAACCATTGATGAAGACGATTTAGTTACCGAGCGTACCGGAAGGCATTTTACCATTAATGATTGGAAACATACCTGGATGGAAAAAGTGGGTGACCGTGCTATTTTTATCTCTGCATTGAACAAAGAAAATTTAGATGAGTTTAGAAAACGTGTTTATGATGAGGTAAGAGACATTCATGTAACCCGTTTTCCATATAATAATTTTCTTTATCCAGAGCATTTGGACGAATACTAAATACCAATTTTAATAGAATTGATGCAGTTCATCGATGAAATGAAACCGATGGTAAATCTCACCACACAATGCGATCAGTTCACAACATAAATTGTTTTCAGCAAGACCTTATGCATTAATTTTACAGTGTACTTAAGCAAAGGTATTGACCCCAAATCGATATTTTACTTATGAAAACAAAAAGTAAAACCCCAAATTTTACGATAATTACTTAACCGAAAAAAGCCCTCTGAACAGAGGGCTTTTTTAATTTGTACACTTAAAACTTCTTATACTTAGAACGCATAGTTAAGACCTACCAAGAAGTATGTCTGTAACTTGTTATCTACAGTATCAAATGTTTCAGCAGGGTTATCAGTTAATGCGAAATTTAAAGCTTCTTGCTTGTTGTCACGTAAACCAAATTCAAAACCTAAACCAATACCGTTCCATAACGTGTAACCAAAAGAGTTGATCCAAGTTAAGTTAGAAAGGTCTCCGCTCTTGTAGCTTTGAAACATAGATAGGTTAGACTTGAAATTGATCGCTCCAAATTTTTTGGTATAATCGGCAACGATCTTAGCACCTAAAGAAGACTCAAAAACTGCATCGTTATCACTAAATACAAAGTTGTAGTTTAATGGGTGTATTACAACCACCAAATTGGCATTAGGGTTCCAAGTAGCACCAACCCCTAAATCAAGGTATCCTGGATCGTTGAAGTTATCTAATATAGTTGTTCTATATTCACCTAAACCAGAAATGGCCCACGTTTTGCTAATATTTCTACCGTAAAGAGATGTGATGTTAAATACATCGGTACCTTTTTGAAAGCTATCATCATCGGTATCGTCGTTCTTATCATCGAACTTTACCCATCCAAGGTTTACATTCGCAGAATTTCTCCAAAAGAATTTTTCTTCCTTTAAGTTGGCAAACGCATTTACGGTTACACCAATGTTACCAGAAGCTAAATCTGGAGTTCCTTGACCATACCAGTTGTTAAAGCTGCTCAAGTTTGCACCAATAGTACCAAAGGCACCTTTTTTCCAACCTGGCAAGGCGTCAATTTTACCTTGTATAGCATCTGCTCTACCTTGTATAGCCGCTATTGAATCTTTAGCTGCACCTAACTGCGTTTTTAATTCCTCTTCCGTTTGAGAAAAACCAACGGTTGCTACAAAAGCAAGAGCTAGGGTTAATACAATTTTCTTCATAATACTTAATGTTTATAGTTTATAGTGGCGCAAAGGTAATATTATTGACGCCATCTATAAAAATGAAAATGTTATTTTCTTTTGTATAAAGGCACAGAAGAGCATGCCTCACCGTACATGATAGACTTTGCTACAGGCTTTAAACGCTCAGCCAGAAAAAGATATGCGTTGGCAGGAACAGGTTTTTTACTACAACCTTTTATAATAATTAATCTATCTTGATATTCTGATATATCTATATTTTCAATTACGGATTGATATATACTAGTTTCCAGATCTACCAATGAACCCTGTACCGCCTTTTTGGCAATACCACTAAGCTTTACACTTAGCAATAAGTAAGCCCAGCCAGGTATTATAGCATCTGTAGAACAATGCATGGCAACGTATGCATCTTTGTATTGCGACCAGTCATGGGCATCAACAAAGGCTCTAAATTCTTTTTCTTTGAGAATAAAGCCTTCATACAGCCAATCTTTGATGTCCAAAACCATTCTTTCACCTTTTGGATAGTAATCCTCAAGATTAAAGGTGATCAATTTGCTCTGGGCAACTTTATTTACAATTTCATCTTCCATAGAAGCACGTTATCAATTGCTTGATCTAATTAAAGTAAACCTAATTCTAATTTAGCCTCTTCGCTCATTAAATCTTGGGTCCAAGGTGGATCAAAAGTAATTTCAACCTCTGCATCTTTAATGGCATCCAAAGATTTTACTTTCTCTTCAACCTCTGCAGGCAAGCTTTCCGCTACTGGGCAGTTAGGAGAAGTAAGGGTCATTAAAATCTTTACTTCATTGTCCTCGTTCACCAATACATCATAAATTAAGCCTAATTCATAGATGTCCACAGGAATTTCCGGATCATAAATCGTTTTTAAAATACGAACAATTTTCTCCCCTAATTCTGCACTATCCTCTGCTATATTTTCGTCACTCATAATTTCTATTCTTCAATTTGTGTTTGATACGCCACTGCGTATAACTTCAGTTGTTTGATCATACTCACCAAACCATTTGCCCTCGTGGGCGATAAATGCTCTTTTAATCCAATTTCATCAATAAATTCTGTGTCCGCATCTAAAATATCTTGTGGCTTTTGATTGCTGAACGCCCTAATTAAAATGGCAATAATACCTTTAGTAATAATGGCATCACTATCCGCAGTAAAAACCAACTTATTATCTTCAAGCTCCGCATGTACCCAAACCTTGCTTTGACAACCCTTTATAATATTATCATCGGTCTTGAATTCTTCTTTGATCAATGGCAAAGATTTGCCCAACTCGATCATATATTCATACCGTTGCATCCAATCATCGAACATGGAAAATTCGTCTATTATCTCTTCTTGAATCTCTTTTATTTCCATTGCTTTATTTTATACAAAAATACGATAACAATTGATGCATTTCAAACCTTTACATTACCAATGAAACTTTGTGTTACAACAACATGCTTTTTGCTTTTAAAACACCCGCGATAAGCACATCTACTTCATCTCTAGTATTATAAAATGCAAAACTTGCACGCACAGTACCCGGTATTTTAAAGAAGTCCATTATGGGTTGAGCACAATGATGACCTGTACGTACCGCAATACCCAATTTATCTAGAATGCTACCCATATCATAAGGGTGTATACCTTCTATATTGAATGATATCACAGACGTTTTGTTCTTAGCTGTACCGTAAATTTTAAGTCCGTCTATCTTCAATAGTTCTTGCGTAGCGTACTCTAATAATGCTTGTTCATACTTGGCAATTTCCTCAAAACCTATGGCATTCATATAATCCAATGCCGCGCCAAAAGCAATACCACCACAAATATTAGGCGTACCCGCTTCAAATTTATGTGGCAAATCTGCATAGGTAGTTTTCTCAAAAGTAACCTCCGCGATCATTTCGCCACCACCTTGGTATGGTGGTAACTTATTCAACCATTCTTCTTTACCGTATAGCATACCAACTCCCGTTGGTCCACATATTTTATGAGCGGAGCAGGTATAAAAATCAACATCTAAAGCTTGTACATCTGCAACTAAATGCGGAGCTGCCTGTGCCCCATCAATTAATACGGCAGCGCCAACCTTATGTGCCTTTTCTATAATTTCTTCAATAGGATTAATGGTACCTAACGCATTTGAAATATGATTGCAGAATACCAATTTCGTTTTATTGGACAACAACTCTACGTACGCATCCATCAGTAATTCCCCTTCTTGATTCATTGGAATTACTTTTAAAACTGCACCGGTACGCTCGCATAACATTTGCCAAGGCACAATATTGGAATGATGTTCCATGGCAGAAACAATTACCTCATCACCTTTCTGGATCAATGCAGAGAATCCGTTGGCAACAAGATTTATACTATGCGTTGTTCCGGACGTGAATATGATTTCATAAGATTTTGCAGCATTAAAATGCTTCTGAATCTTTAATCTAGCCTGCTCATATTTATCTGTAGCCTCTTGCGAAAGCGTATGCACCCCACGATGTATGTTGGCATTGTAGTTCTGATAATAATCTACAATAGCATCAATAACCTGTTGTGGCGTTTGCGATGTAGCGGCATTGTCCAAATAGACCAATGGCTTACCATTTACCTCACGCTTAAGAATTGGAAAATCTTCTCTTATCTTTTTAATATCTAACATAGTCAATCTTCTTATATACAAAGATACCCGATAATGAAAACATATCGGGTATGAAGGGTATTGTAATATGTAATTTTAGAATCTAAATCCTACTCCTATTTTTAGGCGATCTATATTTTCTCTAAAATCAATGTTTATTCTTTCATTATCAAATACAACCTCATCTTTAACTTGAAGTAAAATCATATCATACTTTAATTGTAAAAAGAATCTTGATGATATATCATAGGAGATTCCGATATCAAAATTGAATCCTCCATCAGCACCACTGCGATCTGAAAAATCTGTACCTGAAATTGATCCACTAAAATTATTACTCACAACAGAATAACCAATACCGACCATAGGATGCCATTTTGGTGCAAATGGCACACTAAACTCCGCAAACAACTTCGGTTGAAAAAGATATGTTTTAGACTTGAACGTATCTTCATTATTATTACCTGCTTTGTCATATACAAAACCACCATTAAGGTCTAAACCCAAACGAACTAAGTCTGTTCTAAAAAAGCGGTATTTTATACCTAAATCAATTGCTCCATCATTATTGGAAAATGTACCATCATCTAATGTGAATGGGTAATTAGCCTCCACACTCCATTTCTGATCTTGAGCATGTAAAACAATACAGGTAAAAGCTAAAAATGAGGCAAGTAAAAGTCGTTTCATAAAATTCCAGTTAAATATTTATAAGACGAAAATAGCTTAATAGTAGTGTAAGAAAATACAACGGCTCGTTAAGAATAACCTAACGAACCGTTAATTTTAAATAATCTTGAATTGAAAAAATATATTACAAATCAAACCCAAGGTTCACCCCTAGCTTCTTTGCTATCAATTTATTTATTCTAATCTTTAATTCCGGAATACGAACAGATGACAATACGTTATTTGCAAAGGCATACATTAATAATGCTCTTGCTTCTTTCTGTGGAATACCTCTAGATTGTAGGTAAAACAATGCATCTTCATCTAGTTGACCAATAGTACAACCGTGAGAACATTTTACATCATCGGCAAAAATTTCTAACTGTGGTTTTGTATTGATGCTAGCCTTGTCACTGATTAAAATATTGTTATTCTGCTGAAAAGCGTTGGTCTTTTGAGCAATTTTATCAACGATAATTTTACCATTAAATACCCCAGTTGAACTATCACCATAAATACCTTTGTAATCTTGGTGACTTTCACAATTAGGTTCAATATGATGAACTAAGGTATGGTGATCTACATGTTGCTTTTCACCTAATATAGTAACACCTTTCATGGTAGAATCTATATACTCCCCATTCTGATAAAAATTAAGGTTGTTACGAGTTAGTTTACCCCCAAAGGAGAAGGTATGAACCTTAACGACACTCTTATCTTTTTGATCGATATAGGTATTGTCTATTAATGAAGCAGATTCAACATCGTTCTGAATCTTATAAAAATCTACGATAGCACTTTTAGCGGCAAAAATTTCCGTAACCGCATTGGTAAGTACCTCGTTTGAGGTTAAACTCTGGTGACGTTCAATTATTTGTACCTCGGCATTTTCTTCAACAACGATCAAATTACGTGGTTGCAACATTAGTGAAGCCTCATTACCTGTGGAGAAATGTAAAATTTCAATAGGTTTTTTAGGCATCTTGTTCTTAGGAATATAGATATATGCCCCTTCTCTACTAAATGCAGTATTCAAAGATGTCAATGACTCGTCTTTACATGCAATTTTATTGAAATACACATCTATAACCGGTTTGTACATTGGCTTGGTAAGTGCAGCACTCATTAAGCAGATATCTACACCGTCATGCGTAGTCTCAGAAAGGTAAGAACTGTAAATACCATCTACGAAAACAATCTTATAAGAATCGATCTCGTGTAAAAAGTAACGCTTTACATCTTTATATTCCAACGCATTATCCTCCTTTGGAAAAATGCTAAAATCAATTTTCTGTAAGCTATTAAGCGAAGTATATTTCCATGCTTCCTCCTTTTTGGAAGGAAACCCTTTTTCCTCAAAGTTCTTTATAGCCGCCATACGAACATCGTGTACCGGATGCTCTACATCCACGTTGTTCTCAAACGCCATAAAAGAGGAAATCAATTTATCTTTTAAATCCATATATCTTTAGTATTAAGTCCTTAGTACAAAGTAATAAGTACTCTATACTAAGTACTTTGTACTTAGTACTAATTTTTTAAACCGCTGTTTCTTGCTTTAACCAGTCGTATCCTTTCTCTTCTAGTTCCAAGGCAAGTTCCTTACCGCCAGATTTCACAATTTTACCATTGTGCAAAACATGAACATAATCAGGAACTATATATTCCAACAAACGTTGGTAGTGTGTAATTAAGATTACGGCATTATCCTTACTCTTTAATTTATTTACACCACTAGCGACAATTCTTAGGGCATCAATATCCAAACCAGAATCGGTTTCATCCAAGATAGCCACCTTTGGCTCTAACATTGCCATTTGAAAAATTTCGTTTCTCTTTTTCTCGCCACCAGAGAAACCTTCATTCAATGATCTTGATAAGAACTTACGGTCGATTTCCAATAATTCAGATTTCTCACGAATTAATTTCAACATATCCTTGGCAGGCATGTCCTCTAAACCTTTTGCCTTACGAGATTCGTTAATGGCAGTTTTCATAAAGTTGGTTACAGAAACGCCTGGAATTTCCACTGGGTATTGAAAAGAAAGAAAAACACCTTTATGCGCTCTTTCTTCTGGGGATACATCTTCTAAATCTTCTCCGCTTAGTTCAATAGACCCTTGGGTAACTTCAAAGTTCTCATTACCTGCAATTACAGAAGCTAATGTACTCTTACCTGAACCATTTGGTCCCATGATAGCATGCACTTCACCTGCTTTAACTTCTAGATTAATTCCTTTTAATATTTCCTTATCCTCTACACTAGCATGTAGATCTTTAATTTTCAACATAATATGTTACTTTAAATATTCTGGTGCCTATGGCTTTTTTTTAATATTGACTTTTCTTATCCTACAGAACCTTCTAAACTAATTTCCAATAGCTTTTGGGCTTCTACAGCAAATTCCATCGGTAGTTTGTTCAGTACCTCTTTACTGAAACCGTTTACGATCAATGCAATTGCCTTTTCAGTATCTATACCTCTTTGGTTACAGTAGAAAATTTGATCTTCACCAATTTTACTTGTTGTAGCCTCGTGCTCTATCATGGCGCTTTTGTTCTTTGCCTCAATGTACGGGAAGGTATGTGCACCACACTCGTTACCCATCAACAAAGAATCGCATTGAGAGAAATTACGTGCACCTTCTGCACGGCTGTTCACCTGCACCAGTCCACGGTAACTATTTTGGGATTTACCTGCAGAAATACCTTTAGAAATAATAGTACTCTTGGTGTTCTTACCAATATGAACCATTTTAGTTCCGGTATCTGCTTGTTGGTAGTTATTTGTTACTGCAATAGAATAGAATTCCCCTATGGAGTTATCTCCTTTTAAGATACAAGAGGGATATTTCCAGGTAACGGCAGATCCTGTCTCTACCTGAGTCCAAGAAACTTTGGCGTTCTTTTCCACCAATGCTCTTTTGGTAACAAAATTGAATACTCCGCCTTTACCATCTTTTCCTCCAGGGAACCAGTTTTGTACCGTTGAGTATTTAATTTCCGCACCATCTAAAGCAATAAGCTCTACAACGGCTGCATGTAATTGGTTTTCATCTCTAGAAGGTGCAGTACAACCTTCAAGGTAACTTACATAACTATCTTCATCGGCGATAACCAAGGTACGCTCAAACTGACCTGTACCTGCTTGGTTTATTCTAAAATAAGTAGAAAGTTCCATTGGGCAACGAACACCTTTTGGAATGTAACAGAAACTACCATCAGAGAAAACCGCAGAATTTAGGGCTGCGTAAAAATTATCTCTTTTCGGAACTACAGAACCAATATATTTTTTCACCAATTCTGGGTGATCTTTAATAGCTTCTGAAATGGAACAGAATATAATACCTTTTTCCGCCAAGGTCTTCTTAAATGTTGTTGCTACGGATACAGAATCCATTACAATATCTACCGCAACGTTTTGGAGTTTCTTTTGCTCGTCTACAGATATTCCCAACTTTTTGTACATCTCCAACAACTCTGGATCAACATCATCTAAAGTTTTGTTCGGATCTGCTTTCTTTGGGGCGGAGTAGTAAGATATCGCTTGAAAATCTGGTTTTTGATAATGTACATTAGCCCATTCTGGCTCTTCCATTTCTTTCCAGTACTTAAAAGCCTCTAATCTCCAAAGCGTCATCCATTCCGGCTCTCCTTTTTTCTTAGAAATAGCAATAACGATCTCTTCGTTTAAACCATTGGGAAACGTTTCGGACTCAATATCTGTATAGAAACCATACTCGTATTCTTTGGTTTCCAGTTCTTTCTTTAATTCTTCTTCTGTATATGCCATATATTGTACTTAAAAAGCAAAACAAATAGGTTTAAAAACTAACCATATCCCTTTTACATATTTAAAACTTCACTTCATTCTATAATGAAAAACTTTCGCCACAACCACAGGTTCTTTGTGCGTTAGGGTTGTTAAAAACAAATCCTTTTCCGTTTAGACCACCTGAGTATTCCAGCACAGTTCCTACTAAATATAAAAAGCTTTTTTTATCTACGATAATTCGTACATTATTGTCTTCGAACACTTTATCAGCATCATCTTTCTTATTATCGAAGTTTAACTCGTAAGATAATCCACTACACCCGCCACTCTTAACACCAACACGCACAAAATCCTTAGAAGCATCAAAACCCTCTTCTGTCATGAGGCTGATGACTTTCTGTTTAGCCGTTTCTGATACTTGAATCATAATATCTCGATTTAATCTAAAAATAGTTTACAAATATACGTTATAAGTAGGTTTTTACCATAGAACCTTACATTATTATAACGTATAAGTCAATAGAGAAATCCTATGATCAACTGTTGAAGGTTATTTAATTTTTAGAAGTACAAGGTCTGTATTTCCTTTAGAGGTCAAGGTATTAAAATCAGTACTTGCCGTTTCTCCCACCACCATTACACTTCCGTCCTTATTTTCAATGAGATCATATGCAAAATCCAGTCCCGATCCTCCATAGGATTTCTCCCAGACCAATTCTCCTACACTGTTGGCTTTCAACAGCCAAATATCATTCTCACCATAATTAAACGAACTGTTCTTATCATCACTTTTTGAATTACCGGTAATGTAGAAGCCGCCATCTTTACTCTGCACAACAGCTTGTGCCAGATCAAACTCCGATCCGCCATAGGTCTGCTCCCATACAAGGTTGCCTTCGGTATCAATTTTAATCATCCACACATCAGACCCTCCATGATTGACCAATACATCTCCATTGTCACTAAATGTATTTCCTACCACAACATAACCATCATCTGAGGTTTTTGCTATATCATATGCAACCTCAATACCATCGCCCCCAAATGAATGCTCCCAAAGCAGATTACCAAATGCATCTACCTTAACTACCCAGAACTCATAACTACCATTGGTGCTACTAACATCGTAATCATCACTTTCAGTAAAGCCGGCCATTACAAAACCACCATCATTACTCTGAACCACGCTGTGAGCACGGTCATTGTTTGTTCCACCAAAATAACCTCGCCACTGAATACTTCCATTTTCATCTATTTTGGTTCCCCAAAATTCACCCACCCCATGGCTGGTAAAACTGTTTCCTTTTTCAGTATTGCCGTCGGCCCTGGCCGAGGTAATATCTAAAAAACCCGTAAAAAAGTACCCACCTTGTGACGCCTCAAGAATATCGTATGAATGATCATGTCCAGAAAAGCCGTAGCTACTTTCCCATTCCAAAACACCTTGTGCATCTAATTTTAAAATCCAGTTGTCATGAAAACCTTGATTATTGGTAGCATCACCATCACTACTCATGGCATAACCCGTTAGCGCATAACCACCATCTGTAGTTTGAACCAAACTCTGACCGATATCGTCCATACTACCGCCATAAGTTTTGTTCCATTGTAAAACTCCGTTGGCATCAAATTTTAAAAACCAATAATCATTTTCTTCCTCAAACTTTGCAGCAATATCACCATCAATACTACCTGTATATCCTAAAACGGCAAAACCGCCATCGTTTGTTCCAATAATTGCCTGAGCACTTTCGTTTCCACTACCGCCAAAATTTTTGACCCAAACCAACTCCCCTACAAATTCAGATTCTAGCCCGTTAAAAGCAACTTCTGCATCTTCTTTTGCACAAGAAAAAACAACACACAGCACCAAGAACAAAAGAATTCGTCTTATCATCAGTTCGATTTTTTAATAATAAAGAAACCGCTATTGATATCGCTTACAACAATATTGGCACTTTCAAAATAAGGATAAACACTCCAAACACCTGAAAACTGCGTATTATCATTTTCAGGGTAGGTATCAAAATACCCTGTTTCAACAACCACACTGTTCTCAATTTCAGAAATATCCAAAATTCGCACACCGGCAGTATAATTGGCCAAGAAAAACTCATCTTGCAATACATAACCATTATGATCTATGGCATTCGTAGGACCTAAATACGTGTGATGCAATACGGGATTCTCTAAATCTGCCATATCAAAAATTAGCGTACGTGTTTGAAAACCTTGTCTCACCTCATCCAGTTCATCACCTAGGATAAAAAAACGCTGACCTTCCGTAAACCAACCTTGGTGTGTATAGCCAATATTAGGATATGGCAATGTGGCCAAGGTTACCGGTGCACTCTTGTCCGATATATCCACGACTACCACTAAGTCTTCATTAGCACCCACAAATATTTCCGCCCCTTGATAATCAGCATCAGGTCCATTATATGTAATCACTTGGGCATCATGCGTATAGCCATTTAAACCCCAACCACCTGCAAGTACAGGAACAATAGGATTTTGTAGATCAAGAAAATGCACTCCGCCGTTAAACTCATCATCCCTATCAGTACCGACCGGATAGGCAAAACCAGAGGTTTCATTTATTACAATGTTATGTGCATTTCCAAGTCCGGTATAACGCCCATCCGCCGTAAATTCTTGGGGAGGGCCAACAACATTTCGCAACTGCTTTAGATCAAACACCTGAACACCATGACCGTTAGCCTCTGAGACCACATAAGCAAAATCTTCATACACTTTTACATCTCTCCAGGAACTGGCAGTTGTAGCTGTTGGTAGTTTTCCTAAGTACATGGGGTTTTCAGCATCGGAAATATCTATAAATACCGTACCATTATCCAAGCCCATTATGGCATACTCCTTACCTGTTTCGGCATCGGTCCACCCCCATATATCATTAGCCTCGCTAGCAGAAAAATCGTCTAAAGAAATATGCGCTACCAAATCATAGCCATTACAAGGGTAAATGCCTGCCATTCCATTATTGCATGGTACACTTCCTATTTCGTTAGGTATGTTGGAAGGCGTTTCATCTTCTACCTCATCATCTAGCTCTGAATTGGCGCTATCATCTGAAGAACAGCTAAAAAGCAAAGAAAATGTTAAAAACCAAATCACCTTTCTCATGCAATCAATTTATAGTCAACACTTAAAGATACTAAATGCATTCATATAGAATGTATTAAATCCGTTAACCATTTAAATTTCAAAAGAATTCGATTATCTTCATTACCGAATCAAACAACAACAACTTATGTCAAACAACAAAATCAACGACAAAAAGAACACCCGCCGAAAATTTATGAAGAATACCGGTATGGCGGCAGCCGGTTTTATGATCGTACCAAGACATGTACTTGGAGGAACGGGCTTTATTGCTCCCAGCGATAAACTTAACATCGCAGGTATTGGCGCAGGAGGTAAAGGGCAAAGCGATATTGCATCGTTTGCCGAGAGCCCCAACGTTAACATTGTTTCGCTTTGTGATGTAGATGATAGGCAAGCGGTTACTTCTAGAGAAAACTTCCCAAAAGCCAGTTATTACAATGATTTTAGGGAAATGTTAGATAAAGAAGGTAAAAACATTGATGCCGTTTCTGTTTCTACACCCGATCACAACCACGCCGTTGCAGCTTACCAGGCAATGTCAATGGGCAAACACGTGTATGTACAAAAACCTTTGACCCATGATATTTGGGAAGCAAGAATGTTAACAGAGGCTGCCAAAAAATTCAAAGTTGTTACTCAAATGGGTAACCAAGGTGGTTCTGGTGACGGTGTACGTACCATGAAAGAAATTTATGACACCGGAATTATAGGTGAAGTACATACCGTAAAATGTTGGACCAACAGAGCAATTTGGCCACAGGCATTACAAACACCAACTAAAAAAGATCGTGTTCCTAAAGGTCTAAACTGGGATCTTTGGTTAGGTACCGCACAAATGCGAGATTATAACAATGCCTACCTTCCATTTGATTGGAGAGGTTGGTCAGATTTTGGAACAGGTGCACTAGGTGATATGGCCTGCCATATTATGGATCCGGTATATAGAATTCTTCCGATTTTATATCCTGATACCGTAGAGTGTAGTGTATCCGACTCCTTCAGTGGCAATTTCCAATATAAAGATTACCCTAAAAGTTTCCCGAATTCCAGTAAAATACACCTTAGCTACCCAAGAACGGATGGCAAAGGAAAAATAAAAGTAACCTGGATGGATGGCGGACTATTACCTGAAAGACCAGAGGAACTAGGTGATGATGAAGCTTTAGGAAACTGGGATGGTGGTGTATTGTTCATAGGTACCAAAGGAAAGTTAATGGCAGATTGTTATGGTGCAAATCCGCGTTTACTTCCACTGAGCCTAAACGAACAGTTTGAAGTTGAACAAACCATTGCTCGTGTACCAGAAGGGCACTACTTACAATGGGTAAACGCTTGTATGGCCGGTTACGGTAATGCAGAGACCAGTTCATCCTTTGATTATGCCGGACCATTTACAGAAAGTATCCTAATTGGTAACTTAGCATTAAAATCTTATTTTGAAGTAGACCCTACGGTAGAGAACCAAAGCTTTTGGGGCGGTGGCAAACAATACCACGGTAGAAAACGCCTACAATGGGATGCCGCAAATATGAAAATCACTAATTTTGAACCCGCAAATAAATACGTAAAACGCACCTATAGAGATGGTTATTCTTTAGGATAAACACGCAACAACTTTATAATTTTAGTACTAAGACCGATGCTTTTCAGCTTCGGTCTTTTTTATGCCATACATCTTATTTTACTTCTTATTTTTGCAACATGCTAGAAGATAAAGAACAAGAAAGAACATCATTGGAGAAACTGGGCGAATTTGGGCTCATTGAACACCTTACCAAGGGTTTTGAAATAAAACAAGCATCTACACTCAAAGGAATTGGTGATGATGCCACAGTTTTAGATTTCAAGGATAAAAAGACTGTAATAAGTACCGATCTTTTAATTGAAGGCGTTCATTTTGATCTTGCCTATATGCCACTGAAGCATTTAGGGTATAAATCTATCATGGTAAACCTATCCGATATTTATGCCATGAACGCTACGGCTACCCAAGTAACCATTTCTATTGCAGTCTCTAATAGATTTCCGCTAGAAGCTCTTGAAGAATTATATGCTGGCGTAGCTACGGCATGTAAAACATATAATGTTGATTTAGTGGGTGGTGACACTACCTCTTCCAAAACAGGTTTAATGATCAGTGTTACCGCAATAGGTATTGCCAATGAAGAAGATATTGCTTACCGATCAGGTGCACAACCAAACGATTTATTGGTTGTATCCGGTGATTTGGGTGCGGCATATATGGGCTTGCAAGTTCTGGAAAGGGAAAAAGAGGTTTTTAAAGTAAACCCTAATAGTCAACCCGATTTAGAACCTTATTCTTATATCGTAGAGCGACAGTTGAAGCCTGAAGCAAGAAAGGATATACCTGAGTTATTAAAAAAATTGGAAGTTCATCCTACATCAATGATAGATATTAGCGACGGTCTATCCTCAGAAATTCTTCATTTGAGTAAAAGTAGCGGATTGGGAATTGACTTGTACGAAGACAAAATTCCGTTAGACCCTACCGTAATATCTGCTTGTGAAGAATTCAAGATAGACAGTACCCTTGTAGCGCTAAGCGGTGGAGAAGACTATGAGCTATTGTTCACTATTGACCAAAAAGAATTCCCAAAAATTAAAGGCAATCCTAACCTTACCGTCATAGGGCATACCACGGGAAAAGACGAAGGGGCTTACTTAATTTCTAGGAATAATACGAAGATTCCGTTAACCGCGCAGGGTTGGAATTCATTTGACTAATAAATACCTATTATGACTATGCTACCTGTTGTTGCGTAGCCGTATGTCTTCTTTGGTAAATATGTTCTAATGTTCTATTGATATCTTGTAATTCAGGTGTCAATATAGACAAGTTGCCACTTACGTCTGTGGTTACTTCTTTTTGACAATGAATACATTTGTACTCCTTAATGTGAGATGTCACTTTCTTAGAAATGGAATAGTGATGGCCAAAGATGCTGCAGAATATTTTTTTCATGCTGTAGGTTTTATTGCAAGAATTCCGATTTGGGTGATCGAGAAAATGCGGTTAATATATTAGGTTGAAACTCAAGGAAATTAGCATACGCTTATTTTCCTTTTGTTAAAGTACAGTATATTAAAGGACTGAACCACTAATTGTTGTGAGTTTCACCTATGCTGTTGTCAATGCTCTTTTTTTTGCGGTTTCAAAAAATGAAAAAGCTTGGCTTACCTGTTATTTAATAATCTTTCACTTAATTTGTACCTATGTTTAAAAAGAAGGAAACCCTTGTAACCGCCTTTGCTCTATTCTCTCTTTTTTTTGGAGCGGGCAACCTTATTTTACCTCCCCTATTAGGGTTTAATTCTGGAAATCAATGGCTGGTAGTTACTATCGGTTTTGGACTCTCTGCCGTGGCCATTCCCGTTCTCGGAATTTTGGCTCATGCAAAATTACAGGGTTCCCTAATAGACTTTGGCAATAAGGTCTCACCTATTTTCAGCTTAGTATATGCATTTTTCATATACGCTATTGCCATAGCACTCCCCAGCCCTAGAACAGCATCTGTAACGCATGAAATGGCCATTCAGCCATTTTGGGATATATCTTCTTGGTATACCAGCAGCATCTATTTTGCTTTTGTGTTATTGTTTGCGCTTAACCGTTCTAAAATATTGAATATACTAGGCAAGATATTGACTCCGGCTATCATTTTAATTCTTCTTTTGGTAATAGGAATAACGATTTTCTCTTTCCCCTTTGATTTTGGAAGCACTACGATTGCCAGTCCGTTTGCCAACGGAATACTGGAAGGCTACCAAACATTCGATGCTATTGGCGCTGTAGTTGTTGGTGGGGTAATCATCATATCCATCAACCTAAAATATGTTGATGCAACTTATGACGAAAAGAAAACATTAATTAGAAATGCTGCCTGGTTTGCCGGTTTGGCCTTGTTTTTAATTTATATGGGTCTTATTCTTTCTGGAGCCTTGTCTCATGCTGTTTTTAATGCAGAAACGACCAGAACCGAAATATTATCCGGTTTAGCAAAACAGAGTTTAGGTAACATCGGTAATTTGTTCTTAAGTATACTGGTAGGTTTAGCATGTTTTACCACCGCAGTAGGTATCGTAACCGGTACGGCAGATTTTGTAGCATCAAGATTTAATGAGTCAAAATCGGCATATACCATTATGGCTATTATTGGTAGTGTATTAGGTGTTCTTGTTGGCCAGTTCAATGTAGCTTATATTATTGCCGTAGCCATACCCTCTTTAATGTTCATTTATCCCATTACCATTATACTCATTGTTTTGAATGTAGTGCCAGATAAATATGCATCGTCTTTGGTATTTAGAGCGGTAACCATAGCCACCATACTATTTAGTATTCCTGATTTCTTGGGAAGTATTGGAGCAATAACACCTGAAGCAAATACGTTTTCGTGGATTCCGCTTCAGCAGTATAGTTTAGGCTGGGTCTTGCCAGCTTTGATTGTGTTCGTAATTTTCAATATTTATATAAACGCCAACAAAAAATAAATTACTGAAAACTTATTACATCTAATTCATACCCAAAAACCAAACCTTCGCCATTTGGTTTCCGTAAGTGAGGTATACTAAAAAATTAGATTATGAAAATTTCAAATACGATTAAACTTGCCACTCTTGCCTTAACTTTAGGACTTACTACTTCATCCTTCGCTCAAGATGGTGCTATGGAAATGAAGAAGGACAAGAAAATGATGAAAAAGGAAAAAATGATGATGGAGACCAAAATGGTCGGTGGCGCTGAAATGTACCCTAATAAAAACATCATTGAAAATGCAGTGAACTCAAAAGACCACACAACTCTAGTTGCAGCAGTAAAAGCAGCAGAATTAGTAGAAACTTTAAAAGGTGAAGGTCCATTTACAGTTTTTGCTCCTACAAATGAAGCATTTGAGAAATTACCAAAAGGGACTGTTGAGACCTTGTTAATGACTGAAAACAAAGCGAAATTACAATCGATTTTAACATACCATGTAGTTGCTGGAAAAGTCAGCGCTATGGATTTAATGAAGATGATTAAAGATGGTAACGGAAAAGCTGAATTAACTACAGTAAACGGTGGCACTTTAACTGCAATGCTAAAAGGAAAGAAGGTTCAATTAAAAGATGCCGCGGGTAATATATCTACTGTGACAATTGCAGATGTAAACCAATCAAATGGAATAATTCATGTTATTGATGCCGTGGTTTTACCAGGTATGTAAGAATTAATATTCCCCCAATTTATAGGAACGGCCCATTAAAAATGGGCCGTTCTTTTTTTTAAAAATCTATTTCTAAACTAATAGGGCAATGATCACTGCCCATAATCTGATCATGAATTTCAGCGGACTTTACTTTGTCCCAAATAGATTCACTTACCAAAAAGTAGTCTAAACGCCAGCCCACGTTTCTACCCCTTGCACCACCACGTGCACTCCAAAAAGTATATTTATTGAACGTAGTAGGGTGTAGTTTTCTAAAGCTATCTATTAAACCGACTTCTTTCAACATATGGTCAAATCCATCGATTTCCACTTGGGTAAATCCCGATGTTTTGTTGTAATTACTTTTAGGGTTCGCTAAATCGTTCTCAGTATGTGCCACGTTAAAATCACCAGTAATGATCAACGGTTTTGATTTTGAAAGCTCTTTTAGGTAATTGGTAAAATCTTTATCCCATCCGGCACGGTAATCCAATCTTTTTAGTCCACTACCGCTATTTGGAATATAGACGTTCACCAAATGAAAGTGTTCAAATTCAGAATGGGTAATCCTTCCTTCTAAATCATGAATTTCTACCCCCATATTCTTGTTGAACGCCACAGGTTTCTGTTTAGAAAGAATTCCGGTACCAGAATATCCTTTTCTTTCGGCACTATTACTAAACAGTTCATAATCTGTAATTTCTTTCAATGCTTCGGCAACCTGATCATCTTGCGCTTTGGTTTCTTGAACACAAAACACATCGGCATCAAATTCCTTTACAATATCCTCAAATCCCTTTTTAACCGAAGCCCTAATTCCATTAACGTTCCACGATACTAATTTCATGCTTGCTATTTAGTTGTTCATTAATTCCTCTATCTCATCTGCCTTAATCGGAATATTCGCCATTAAGTTAAAAGGTTCTCCTTTTTCTTGAATAACCACATCATCTTCTAAACGAATACCCATATTTTCCGCAGGTATATAAATACCCGGCTCTACTGTAAATACCATATTGGCTTTCATTGGTGTTTTCAAAGCCCCATAATCATGCGTATTCAAACCAATATGGTGACTTGTACCGTGCATGAAGTATTTCTTGTATGCAGGCCATTCGGGATTTTCATTTTGTATATCGGCTTTATCCAACAAACCAAGACCTAAAAGTTCTGAGGTCATTATTTTACCACATTCCTTGTGATATTCTGCCCAAAGCGTACCCGGCACCAACATTTTGGTAGCATCGTCTTTTACACGTAAAACAGCATTGTACACCTCTTTTTGGCGTTTGGTAAATTTTCCGCTTACAGGTATAGTTCTAGTAAGATCACTAGAATAATTGGCATATTCTGCAGCAGTATCCATCAAAATTAAATCACCTGCATTACATGGTTTATTATTCTCTAGGTAATGTAAAACATTAGCATTATTACCAGATGCAATAATTGGCGGATAAGCAAAACCTTTAGATTTGTTTCTTATGAACTCATGCAGCAACTCAGCCTCAATTTCATACTCCATTACCCCTGGTTTCACAAAACTAAGTAGTCTTCTAAATCCTTTTTCAGTGATATTACATGCCGTTTGCATAATTTCAATTTCCTCAGGCTCTTTTACACCTCTAATTTCCTGCAAAATAGGATTACTCTTTGCTACGCGATGAGCAGGATATTCACGCTTACATTTTTCAATAAACCGATCTTCTCTAGTCTGCGTTTCTACTGCCTGCCTGTAATGTTCGTTTGTATTGAAATAAATAGTCTCGGCTTCGGTCATTAGATCGAAGAAGATTTTATCAAAATCTTGCAACCAACAAATGGTTTCTATACCAGAGACTTCCGTAGCTTTTTCTTTGGTTAATTTTTCACCTTCCCAAATGGCAATATGCTCATTGGTTTCACGAACAAACAAAACTTCGCGATTTTTTTTATTAATGGCATCGGGAAACAACACCAGTATCGTTTCTTCTTGATCAGCACCGGATAGGTAAAATATATCTCTATGTTGCTCAAAAGGCAAAACACTATCGGCTCCTATCGGGTAAATATCGTTAGAGTTAAAAACTGCAATACTTTTAGGTTGCATGCGGTCCATAAACTTTTTACGGTTCTTTATAAATAGGGAGTTAGGTATTTGATCGTATTTCATGAATTTATATTTTGATATAAAATTACGCATTATGTGTTGTTTCCTTAAAAAATAGGGCATGGAATTATAAAATTTACAAGAATGTTAGCACAACTTCTTAGCTACAAAATGGCTAACTTGTATACCTAAACCAAACAAAGACAACTCATGAGAAAAATTGCTTACCTCATCTTAGGTGCACTATGCCTACAGGCATGTTCAGAAACACCAAAAGAAGAAACACAATCCGATCTTTTTGCCCGTATTGATACCGAAATAAAACAAAATTCCAAAGGCTATAACACATTAAAGGAAGCTACAGAAACTATAGGTCATAGGTTAACAGGATCAACCAACGGTGCACAGGCAGAAGAATACACCTATAACAAATTCAAGGAATATGGTTTTGAAGATGTTGTCTACCAAACTTTTGAAGTTGAAGCATGGGCAAGAGGCGAAGTTACTTTAACCATCAACGAGGATGATATTAAGGTAGTGACCTTAGGTCATGCACCTGTAGAGGCACACGTTACCGGTGAAATTGTAGACATGGGCAATGGACTAGATGCAGACTACGCTGCCAAGCCAGATGCCGTAAAAGGAAAAATAGCTTTGGTATATATTAATATTCTACCAGGTAGCGAAGAAGGGTTAAGCAATTTACACCGTAGCGAGAAAACAGCTTTAGCCATAAAATACGGTGCTATTGGTATTATTATCATTAACCAAGTGGATAATGGTGTTTTGCTTACAGGTACAGCTTCGGTTACAGGAGAGTTGATTCCAATACCTGCGGTATGTATTGGCAAGGAAGATGGCATGGCATTAAAAGAAACGTTGAAGATCAAAAAAGCTACCGCCAAAATTGACATGACCAATACAAGCGATATGATTAAGGCAAGAAACGTAGTTGCAACATTACCAGGTACGGAAATACCTCAAGAAGAAATTGTCATTGGTGGTCATTTAGATTCTTGGGATCTGGCTACCGGTGCCATAGATAACGGTATTGGTTCATTTGCGGTGCTTGATATTGCTAGGGCATTTAAGGCTAATAATCTACAGCCAAAAAGAACCGTGAAGTTTGTAATGTTCATGGGAGAGGAACAAGGTTTACTAGGTTCTAAATATTTGGTAGATCAAGCTGTTGAAAACAATACCATTGAGAACATCAAATATATGATGAACCTAGATATGTCCGGCAACCCAATAGGTATGAATGCCGGCGGTAAATTAGATAATGAACAGTTTTTTAAAGATTTAGGTGCTGCCATTCAAAAACAGGACACTATTTATCAAAACAAATTCTCCAACAGATCAGGGCTACATAGCGATCACCAACCATTTATGCTTGAGGGAGTTCCCATTTTATCGGTACATAGTAATTTAGACCGTTCTATCTACGGATGTTACCATTCTGATTGTGACGATTTTCATTTGGTGAATGAAGACCATATGAAAAATACGGCACGTTTTGGCACAATGATGCTGTATGCTCTAGCAAATGCCGATACTTTACCAGCAACAAAAATGGATAGTGAAACTACCAAAGAATTCATGATCAAAAATGATTTAAAAGAGAAATTGATTATTGGCAACGAATGGAAATGGGAAGAGTAATCTCCATCAAAAGAATATTATTAAGGCAGGGCATTGTACCCGCATTACTCTGCCTTTCTTTTTTAGCAGGATGCTCTCAGCAGCCTGAAGAAAAACCAGTAGATTATTTTGAGCTTGTTCGCCCAGAATTCACGGGTCAGCTTGCCTATGAAACTACAGATTTTGTAGAAGATTATTGGCGTGTTGTGGGCAACACCGGTTTTAATAAAACAATTCACCTTATTGCAGATAGTCTAAAAGCAGCAGGTTATATATTAGAAGAGGATGCAAAAATTGGTGACCGGTTTACCTACCGTATTGAAAAGCGAGCAATGAACCGTCAAACCTGGGAACCTGTTTCGGCATCATTACAAATTGTAGGTCAAGAAATGCCCTTGCTACTTTCGCAAACCAATAGAAACATGACTTATTTAAATTCGGCTTCTACCCCAAAAGAAGGTATTAAAGCAGAAGTTGTATGGGTAACATCTGTTGAAGATATGGAGTCCGCCTCCTTGAAAGGCAAAGTATTTTTTGCAGAAATGAGTGCTAGAAAATTGTACAAAACCGCAATGAAAAACGGGGCAATAGGAATTCTTACCTACGACAACCCTGGGTATTTACAACCAGAGAAAAATACCACTTCAATTCAATTTAGAAGTCTTCCTTCACCATCTGATAGTGATTTCTGGGGCATTGCCCTGTCATATGAAGCAAAAGAAAAATTAGTGGCGCAACTTAAAACAGGTGCTACTGAAGTTCTAGTAAAGATAGAAACCAAAAGATATCCATCCGAAGAACTGACCATTGTTGCTGATATTAAAGGAAGTGAATTGCCCAATGAACGTTTGGTGTACAGCGCACATGTTCAAGAACCCGGCGCAAATGACAACGCAACGGGTGTTGGCACGCAATTAGAAATGGCTAAAACCGCAGCCAAATTATTCGGCGAAAATAAAATAGCATTTAAAAGAACCATGACTTTTTTATGGGGCGATGAAATTGTTTCTACCAACCGGTATATTCAAGAAAATCCAGAGCGTGCAAAAGGAATTAAATGGGGAATTAGTCTTGATATGGTAGGCGAAAATACTACAATAACAGGCGGCACTTTCTTGATTGAAAAAATGCCAGACCCAAGTGCTATTTGGACTCGTGGCAATGATAAACACAGTGAATGGGGCGGTGATGTTTTAAAGTTAGAAGACATGAAACCACACTATTTAAATGATTTTTTAACATCGACCTTTAAAAAACAGGGCGAATTTGCGAATTGGGTGGTAGAAACCAACCCGTTTGAAGGTGGCAGCGATCATACTCCGTTTTTACAAGCTGATATACCCGGACTTTTACTTTGGCATTTTACAGACCAATTTTACCATACCGATAACGACCGTATAGACAAGGTTTCACAAGAAACCATGAAAAATGTGGGTACTGCGGCACTAGTGAGTGGACTCACCCTAGTAAATTCAAATACCGCATTTGCCTTAGAACAAATATCCTTATTGGAACAAAAAGCCATAGATCGTTTACAAATTGAATTTCAGTTAAGCGTAAACGCTATTAAAAATGGCAACGCCATTGAGAATGAAAAGGCTATTCTAGAAGTTTGGGAAGATTGGTACGTTAAAGCTATCTCAACCACCAACGATGTAGTTTCAAAATCAAACGGCAATATTAAAGACGCCATAAAAGAATCACGATCAAGGGTAATGTTAAAATCACAAGAATTGATCAAGAAATTGAAAACCAGCTCTAAAAACTAATCAGTAACTTACCATCTGCAGCATCAAAAACATTATAATGAAACAGTTTTATTTCCTATTACTAATCGGTATTTCAATAGTATCGGCACAGGTTCAACCAACTACATCTAAAAAAATAGAGGAATCATTGATTGCCAAACAGGCTATGGATGCCAATTCACTGGTCAAAAATATTCCATTAAAAAATGTAGGTCCGTCTGTAATGAGTGGTCGTGTAGTAGATTTAGCGGTCAACGACAACAACCCAACAGAATATTACGTAGCATACGCTTCTGGCGGATTGTGGTACACCAACAATAACGGTAACACCTTTACTCCGGTAATGGATGAAACCCAAACCCAAAACCTTGGTGACATAGCAGTTCATTGGCAAAGCGGGACCATTTGGGCAGGTACGGGAGAAAATAACTCATCGCGCTCCTCATACGCCGGTATCGGAATTTTAAAGTCTACCGATAAGGGTAAAACCTGGCAACATATGGGCTTATCAGATTCGCACCATATTGGGCGCATTATAGTAAATCCTGATAATGCAAATGAGGTAACCGTGGGCGTTACTGGTCATTTATATTCTCCTAACAAAGAACGTGGCATTTACAAAACCACAGATGGTGGTAAAAATTGGAAAAGAACTTTGTTCATTGATGACAATACAGGTATCATCGATGTTGCGGTTTCCCCTAATAATTATCAGACACAATACGCGGCAGCTTGGCAAAAAGATAGAAAAGCATGGAATTTTAGCGGTAGCGGAGAAGGTTCTGGCATTTACAAAAGTACAGATGCCGGCACCACATGGACAAAAATTTCAACACCCTCAAGCGGATTTCCTACGGGAGAAGGAGTTGGTAGAATTGGCTTGGCCGTTTTTGATGACAACATTCTTTATGCCGTTCATGACAATCAATTTAGAAGAGAAAAATCCAAAGAAAAAAAGGAGAAGCAATCCGGCTTAACAAAAGATGATTTTAAATCGCTCTCCAAAGAACAGTTCTTGAAGCTGAACGACAAAGAGCTGAACGAATTTCTAAAAACCAATAATTTTCACGAAAAATATAGAGCTGCCAATGTCAAGCAAATGGTTCGTAGTAATGCCGTACAACCGGCAGATTTGGCGTTATATTTAGAAGATGCCAACAGTATGTTGTTCGATACTCCGGTTATTGGTGCAGAAGTCTACCGAAGTAATGATGGCGGTAAAACTTGGTCAAAACAAAACGAAGACTATATAGACGACCTTTTTTATAGCTACGGGTATTATTTTGCCCAGATAACTATTGACCCCAATAATGTTGATTCCATTTACTTAGCCGGTGTACCCATTATAGCTTCTAAAGATGGCGGCAAAACATATACGTCAATAAATGGTGATAACGTTCATGCAGATCACCATGCATTATGGATCAATCCAAAATTACCTGGGCATCTCATTAACGGGAATGATGGCGGAGTTAACACGAGCTACGATGACGGTAAAAATTGGTTTAAGAACAACTCTCCCACGGTTGGTCAGTTTTATGCCATTGCCGTTGATCATGAAAAACCATATAACATATATGGCGGATTACAAGACAACGGAGTTTGGATGGGACCGCACAATGCAGAGGAAAATAGCGAATGGCAGCAAACAGGGCAATACCCTTGGAAATCTATTTTAGGCGGAGATGGTATGCAGGTAGAGATTGACGATCGCAACGCTAATATCGTTTACACGGGATATCAATTCGGAAATTATTTTAGAATCGATTTAGAAAAAGACCAAAGAAATTATATTCAACCAAAACATGAGCTAGGCGAGGCTCCCTACCGTTTCAACTGGCAAACTCCTATTTTACTTTCTCCCCATAACCAAGATATTTTATATATGGGCAGTAATAAAATGCATCGTTCCTTAAATAAAGGAGACACATGGGAAACTATCTCAGCTGACCTGACCCAAGGAGGAAAACAAGGTAATGTAGCCTATGGTACCTTGACCACAATTTCTGAATCTACCTATAAATTCGGATTGTTATATACCGGTAGTGATGATGGTCTAATTCAACGAACTGATAACGGTGGTGGTAGTTGGATAACCGTATCTAATAACCTACCTCAAAATTTATGGGTAAGCAGGGTCATTGCTTCAAAACATAACGAAAATAGAGTATATGCTACATTAAACGGATACCGTTCAGACGACTTTACTCCCTATGTTTTTGTAAGTGATGACAAAGGGTCTACTTGGAAAAACATTTCTAATAACATACCTACTTCTGCCGTGAATGTTATAGTAGAAGACCCGGAAAATGAAAACCTTTTATTTGTTGGTACGGATAATGGCTTATACGTTTCATTGGATAGGGGAACAACATGGCAGTCTTTCCAAAATGGAATGCCCTATGTTGCCATTCATGATTTAGTCATACAACAAGATGCTAAACATTTAGTGGTGGGTACACATGGTAGAAGTATTTATACCGCAAATATCGCTGCGCTTCAAAATTTGACTTCAGAAATTCAGAACAAAGCACTGCACGTATATACATTAAAGAATATTAAGCATTCTTCACGTTGGGGTAATTCTTGGAGCTCTTGGTCAAAACCGAGAACACCTGGATTAGATATTACCTTCTACTCTGATAGTGATGATGTGTATGAAGCCAAAATAATATCTTCAGATGATATCGTAGTGAGTGAAACTGAAATTATTGCAGACAAAGGTTTAAATGTTTTATCCTATGATGTTGCTTTCTCTAAAATTGGCAAGATGAATTACCTTAAAAAACACAAAACCGTTTTAAAACAAGCTGATAATGGGAGCACCTATCTACCAAAAGGAACCTATACCATAGAAATCAAAGGAAACGGAACTGTTGAAAAAGCAACTTTTGATATAAAATAGCACAATGAAAATAGTAGATTGGAACGAGCTACCGGAACTAGGTGTTAGCCATGACCCAAGCATTAAGAAAAAGATATTGATAAATCGTGGTGAAATACCACAATTAATGATGTACGGTACCGCTGTTTTCAAGCCTGGTCAAAAAGTTGAGCTTCATAAACATGATACTATGTTTGAAGTTTTTCATATACAGACCGGTAAAGCCGTATTTACTATTTCAGGAAAGGATTATGAGGTTGGCCCTGGAAAATGCATTACTATAGCCCCTGGTGAAATACATGGCCAACACAACCCATTTGACCAAAATGTAACTTGGACTTATTTTGGAATAGCTACGGATTAATAATTATTATTTATGGAACTCACTTTAGGCATACCAGCGCTCCTTTTCCCCGCCATTTCATTGACAATGTTGGCATACAATGCAAGATACTTGGCTATTGCCGCATTAATACGCCAATTACATCAAAAATATCAAGAAACGGCATCGCAATCCGTTGGTCTACAAGTTCAAAAATTACGTAAACGACTCACCATTATAAAAAACATGCAAGCCACTGCAATCTTCAGCTTTTTATTGGCAGTAATTACAATGACCCTTATTTATGTAGAACTTACATTTTGGGCAAATTTGATATTTAGCATTAGTTTATTTGCGCTAATGGTGTCTTTGGTTTTATCCTTGATCGAGGTACAGCTATCGACAAAAGCACTAGAAATTCAGCTAAAGGATATGGAGAACTAATGGAGTTACTTGTTTAAAGAACCCCAAACTAATTACCTTACCGTTCGTCGATGTTTTTATAAGCTATTTAACTAATATCCAGTATATTTGCCGTCCGATAATTAATTGGCATGAAAAAAGTTCGAGATCTCGAATTAATTAATCAAATACGGGAAATAAGGGAGTTTGAATTTGGCGTATTCTATTTCTTTAAAGGCGGTATTGTTATTTCTGAAATGCACGAAGGCGTTCTCTTCAGATGGGATAATGCAAAAAAAGCCGTTTATGCCGCTCAAGAAATTTACGACGATCATATTCCATTCATTTATATTGCCAATAGAATCAATAGATATCATGTAGCTCCTTTTGACTGGTTCAAGTTCTACAAAAATAGGTTTGATATGCAACATATTGCTGCGGTAGGTCCTTTAAAAGGTCATGCGTTAAGCATGTTCTTAAAAAAATTGATCTTTCCAAAAAGGATAAAAAGGTTCGTAGATTTAGACAAAGCTGTGGCTTGGGCAACTGAAATTTCCGAAAAATCTACAGAATCAGTAAATTAACATTATAATTTTGTTGAAAGATTAATTATTTGAAAGCCTTATTTACAAAAAAATCTTAAACATCTTCAAAATAGATTTTATAATCAGTCTAAATAGACATACTAAATCCTGTTAATTCTTGTTAATAACTAGCTTGTGATGTAAATTCGCATATAAAATTATCAACTAATGAGCGGATTTTTTAAATCTTCGATTGGTAGAAAGTACGCAATGGCACTTTCTGCTTTCTTTTTAATGTTTTTTCTACTTCAGCATTTTGCAATTAACATTTTATCGGTTTTCAGTCCTAATGCCTTCAATGAAGCTTCGCACTTTATGGGTACATTTTGGGCCGTACAATATGTTCTGCAGCCTGTTTTAATTTTCGGTGTAATCTACCATTTTGTGATGGGTTTCATCTTAGAAGCCAAAAACAGAAGTGCTAGAGTAAAAAAATACGCAAAAAACAATGGTGCTGCCAATTCATCATGGATGAGCCGTAATATGATTTACAGCGGTTTGTGCATTTTGGCATTTTTGGTACTTCACTTTATTGATTTCTGGATCCCAGAAATCAATACAAAATATATTCAAGGCGATATGTCTGGTTTATTGGGTAACGGTGAAGGCTTTCGTTATTATGAGGAACTTGCCCATAAGTTTGAAAGCCCATTACGTGTTGGCGCTTATGTAATCGCCTTCGTATTCTTATCGTTACACCTAATGCATGGCTTTAGTTCTGCATTTCAGTCTGCCGGGGCAACGAGCATGAGAAAAGAAAAATTACAATTGTTTGGTAAAGCGTATGCTATAATAATTCCATTAGGATTTATTTTCATTGCACTTTTTCATCATTTTAATCATCATTAATACCTATTACTTATGTCTGTATTAGACTCAAAAGTACCTAAAGGTCCGTTGAAAACGAAGTGGACCGATTATAAGAACCATATAGATTTGGTAAACCCTGCCAACAAACGTAATATAGATGTTATTGTAGTTGGAACAGGATTGGCGGGTGGTTCTGCTGCTGCAACTTTAGCAGAATTAGGCTATAATGTAAAAACATTTTGCTATCAAGATTCTCCAAGAAGGGCACACTCTATTGCTGCACAAGGTGGTATTAACGCAGCAAAAAATTACCAAGGTGATGGTGATTCTACATACCGTTTATTTTACGATACCGTAAAAGGTGGTGATTACCGTTCAAGAGAAGCAAACGTATATAGATTAGCAGAAGTTTCTGCAAATATTATTGACCAGTGTGTGGCACAAGGGGTTCCTTTTGCACGTGATTATGGCGGACTACTTGACAACCGTTCATTTGGTGGTGTATTGGTTTCAAGAACTTTTTACGCCAAAGGTCAAACCGGACAACAATTATTATTAGGTGCTTATTCTGCAATGAACAGACAAATTGCCCGTGGTAAAATTACCCCGTTCAATCGTCATGAAATGTTAGATGTAGTAAAAGTTGATGGTAAGGCTCGTGGTATTATTGCCCGTAACTTGGTTACCGGTGAAATTGAGCGCCACTCTGCACATGCAGTGGTTATTGCCTCTGGTGGATATGGCAATGTATATTTCCTGTCGACCAACGCAATGGGATCTAACGCAACGGCTGCTTGGAAAATCCATAAAAAAGGAGCGTTCTTTGCCAACCCTTGCTACACTCAAATTCACCCAACCTGTATTCCACGCTCAGGTGACTATCAGTCTAAACTGACTTTGATGTCAGAATCTTTACGTAACGATGGTCGTATTTGGGTTCCTAAAAATATGGACGATGTAATTGCTATTCGCGAGGGCAAAAAGAAACCTACAGATTTATCTGAAGACGAAAGAGATTATTACTTAGAAAGAAGATATCCTGCATTTGGTAACCTAGTACCACGTGATGTTGCATCAAGAGCAGCAAAAGAACGTTGTGATGCCGGTTATGGTGTAAATGCTACCGGTGAAGCTGTTTATTTGGATTTTGCCTCTGCTATTGAAAGATATGGTAAAGAGCAAGCTAAAATTCATAACATCAACAATGCTTCTGCTGACAAAATATATGAACTAGGTGCCGCTATAGTAAAAGCTAAATACGGTAACCTTTTTCAGATGTACGAAAAAATCGTAGATCAAGATCCGTACAAAACCCCAATGATGATTTACCCTGCAGTACACTATACCATGGGTGGTGTTTGGGTTGATTATAATTTAATGACTACTGTTGACGGTCTTTACTGTATTGGTGAAGCTAACTTCTCTGATCACGGTGCCAACAGGTTAGGTGCCTCTGCGTTAATGCAAGGTCTTGCAGACGGTTATTTTGTTTTACCATATACCATTGGCGATTACTTATCCAATGAAATTAGAACAGGTAAAATTGCTACTGATTCCCCTGAGTTTGATGAAGCAGAAAAATCTGTAAAAGATAGAATTGATTTCTTCATCAATAATAAGGGACAACATTCTGTTGATTATTACCACAAAAGACTAGGTAAGATTATGTGGGATAAATGTGGTATGTCCCGTAATGCGGAAGGTTTAAAAGAAGCTGCAAAAGAAATTAAGGAACTAAGAGAAAGTTTCTGGAAAGAAGTTAATGTTCCAGGTGCTGCCAACGAAATGAACCCTGAATTGGAAAAAGCGGGTCGTGTAGCAGATTTCTTGGAGTTGGGTGAATTGTTCGCAAAAGATGCCTTGGTAAGAGAAGAATCTTGTGGAGGACACTTTAGAGAAGAATCCGTTGAAATTGGCGGGGAACAAGCAGGTGAGGCAAAACGTAACGATGCTGAATTTGCCTTTGTTTCGGCTTGGGAATATAAAGGAGAACCTGGTGATGCTATCTTGCATAAAGAGCAATTAGAGTTCAACGAAATAGAATTAAAACAAAGAAGTTATAAGTAGTTGATGGTTGCTAGTTGCTGGTTTTAATGAACCAACAACGAACAACGAACAACCAAAAACGAAATAATTATGAATCTGACATTAAAAATCTGGAGACAAAAGGGACCAAAAGATAAAGGTTCTATGGTCGATTATAAGGTAACGGATATATCTGAACATATGTCTTTCTTAGAAATGATGGATGTTCTTAACGAGCAATTGATCAACCAAGGAGAAGAACCAGTAGCTTTTGACCATGATTGTCGTGAAGGTATTTGTGGTATGTGTTCAATGTACATCAATGGTGAGGCCCACGGTCCTGACAGAGGTGTTACAACATGTCAATTACACATGCGTATGTTCAAAGATGGCGACACTATCACTATTGAGCCATTTAGAGCAAAGGCATTTCCTGTAATTAAAGATTTAGTGGTAGACAGAAGTTCTTTTGATCGTATTCAGCACGCTGGTGGATATATTTCTGTAAACACTTCTGGTAATACCCAAGATGCAAATGCCATTCCTATTTCAAAGCACGCAGCTGATGAAGCTATGGATGCCGCTACTTGTATTGGTTGTGGAGCTTGTGTAGCAAGTTGCAAAAATGCCTCTGCAATGTTATTTGTTGGCGCAAAAGTATCACAATATGCTTTATTACCTCAAGGTCAAGTAGAAGCCGTAGATCGTGTGAAGAACATGGTAGCACAAATGGATTTGGAAGGTTTTGGTAACTGTACCAATACCGGTGCTTGTGAAATTGAATGTCCTAAAGGAATTTCTTTAGAGAATATTGCAAGAATGAACCGCGAATATTTAAGTGCTAACGTTAAAAGTTAGACTTAAAAATCATAAAATTCTAAAAATCCCGACCATTTAGGTTCGGGATTTTTTATTTTTAAGATATGTCAAAAGACTATAAACAAGAGCGAATTAAAGTACCACGATTCAATGAGGAATCTGGTTTTTACACTACTCCACAACGTTCTAAGATAATGAGCAAAATACGGGGTAAGAACACCAAACCCGAACTTGCCTTTAGAAAAGCCCTTTATGCCGCTGGATATAGATATCGCATTGATTACAAAAAACTAATAGGCAAACCAGATATAGCCCTGCCTAAGTACAAAACAGTAATATTCATTGATGGTGAATATTGGCATGGCAAAAATTGGGAAGAGCGTAAACCAAAAATTAAGACCAATCGTGATTTTTGGATTGCAAAAATTGAACGTAATATACAACGGGATCAAGAAGTCAACCAAGAACTAAAAAGATTAGGATACACTGTTTTTAGGTTCTGGGAAACCCAAGTGAAAAAGGATCTTGAAAACTGCCTACAGATAACTATAAGCCATCTAAATTCTTTTGAAAAGAGCACAGAATAATTTGTATAAAGTTCATTTAGCAAATGTTTAACCCTTGAAACCCCTTTATTAATAAGGCTTTAACGGACATTACTCCCTTTGGTGTGTAACTTAGTATCAAAGAAATTATTAATCGTTAAAAACTATATATTATGAAGAGGATAGCAATATTAGCTACAAATGGATTTGAGGAAAGTGAATTAAAATCTCCAAAAGAAGCCATGGAGAAAGAAGGCTTTAACGTAGACATTGTAAGTTTAGAAAAAGGAGAAATAAAAGGTTGGGCAGACGGTAACTGGTCTAACAGTTACACTGTAGATAAAACCTTGAACGAAGTTAGAGCTGAGGATTATAACGCATTGGTATTACCTGGCGGAGTAATTAACCCAGATTTACTTAGAAGGGAAGAAACGGCTTTAGATTTTGTACGAGACTTTTTTAAATTGAAAAAACCTGTAGCAGCTATTTGCCATGCGCCATGGACATTGATTAGTGCAGGTGTAGTTAAAGGAAGAAAAATGACTTCATTTCACTCCATTAAAGATGACTTAATAAATGCAGGAGCTGATTGGGTAGACCAAGAAGTTGTTGTTGACGAAGGATTCGTGACAAGTAGAAATCCCGATGATTTACCTGCTTTTAATTCTAAATTGGTTGAAGAAATAAAAGAAGGAAAGCATGAAATGCAACATGCATAATGCATCTGAAGTGGAATGTAGAAGCCCAGCCATTTGGTTGGGCTTTTTTTATGTCCGTAGTTAAAATTCATACATTTACTTCTATGAACTACGAACATCTTATAAACGCATCAAAATTACCAGATGTAAAGACGACGATTTTCACAACAATAGGCAATCTTGCAAGAAAACATGATGCCATTGATCTTTCTCAAGGATTCCCAAATTTTGAGGCAGATGAGAAACTAAAATCCTTGGTAAGCCATGCTATACATCAAGGCTATAACCAATATGCACCCATGCCTGGTTATTTTGGCTTAAGAGAAATTATTTCCGATAAAATAAACACACTACATAACAAACATTACAACCCAGAAAAAGAAATAACCGTAACCATAGGTGCAACTGAAGCTATTTTTACGGCTATTACAGCCTTTATTAGTAAAGGCGATGAGGTTATCGTTATAAAACCTGCTTACGACTGTTATGAGCCCGCTATTCTTCTTAATGGTGGCATTCCAGTGTATGTACAACTCAATGCACCAGACTATAGCATAGATTGGGAAGTCTTTCAGGAAAAAATTACCAGTAAAACTAAAATGGTGATTTTAAATACACCCCATAACCCCAGTGGAACGGTTTTATCTAAATGGGATATGGAGCAACTACAGACCATTTTAAAGCCTACCAACATCATATTATTGAGTGATGAAGTTTATGAACATATCACTTTTGATGATCAAGAGCATGAAAGCGCATCAAGATATCCAGAACTTGCCCATAGAAGTTTCGTGTGTGCCTCTTTTGGTAAAACTTTTCATGTTACCGGTTGGAAGGTAGGGTATTGCGTAGCACCAAATGAACTAATGGCCGAATTTAGGAAGGTGCATCAATTTGCGGTATTTTGTGTAGATCATCCTGTTCAACGTGCATTGGCAACTTATTTACAAAACCCTTCCAATTATCTACATTTGAATAATTTTTACCAAGAAAAACGAGATTTCTTTCTCAATGGGATAAAATCGTCCAAGTTTAAATATAAGCCATCACAAGGAACGTACTTTCAATTATTGGATTACTCTGCTATATCCACGGAATTTGATGAAGCTATGGGTGAACGCTTAATTAAACAAAACGGTATAGCCTCAATTCCTATTTCATCGTTCAATGTTGAAAATAGAAATGACCATATGCTCAGGTTCTGCTTTGCAAAAAAGACAGCTACCCTTGAAAAGGCAATTGAGATTTTGAACAGCCTATAAGCTTCAATTTATAAGGCAGCGTTTACTTTCTTCATAAATGCTCCAATTTTATTCGGTTCTAACCAACGTGTAACGACTACAAGATCATTTTCTTTGTCTATAACTATAAAATTACCTCCAAAACCGGCAGCGTAATAAATGTTTTCAGATAATCCTTCCCAATGTCTTGCACCCTTTTTATTCAACCACCACATATACCCATAGTTACTATTAGGTATGGATGGTGTTGTTGCCTTTTTAATCCATTCTTCGGAAATCAATTGTTTATTTTCCCACCTACCATTATTTAAGAACAATAGACCAAAGCGTGCCATATCTTGGGTACTGATAAACATTCCTGCCCCTGAATGACCTCCTCCAGTGACCGATTTCATTTGTAGACCATCTATCTCTGTCCATGCATTATCATAGCCATACCAACGCCATGTAGTAGATGCCCCAATATTATCCATAATATTTTCCTTTAACACCAACGGCATTGGTTTACGCCAAACCTGGGTTAGGGAATATGCCAAAACATTTACACGAACATCATTATATTCCATAACAGTACCCGGCTCTTTGGGCATTTCCATTTTCCAGTCATCAATATTTCCTTTACTCGGCGGTCTATCTGCCCAGTCCTTACCTCCCCATAGCTCACCTGACCAAGCCGAGTTTTGCTGTAGAAGATGTTCCCATGTAATTTTGGAATTATGGGCACCATCAAAAGTACCGTCCCATACGTAATCACCAACCAAATTTTTAGTGTCTTCAATGAGACCTTGGTCTTCTGCAAGACCGGCCATGGCGCTTAAAAAGCTCTTAGTTACACTAAAGGTCATATCCACTCTCTTTGTATCTCCCCACTGTGCAACCACATAGCCATTCTTTAAAATCATACCAGCAGGTCCGCCTCTTTTTTTTGTAGGTCCCAATATTTTATGAAAAGGTTCGCGCTCAAAACCCTTAACAATTGCTATACGTAAATCTCTAGACCCAGAGTATTCATTGTCTTCTGCAAAAGCAATAGCGTCTTGCAACAATGCGTCTTTAATTTTAAAATCTTTTGGAGCACGCTGTTCCCAGGAAGCGTTCGCATTGGGAAAGTAATAATCTTGAGCATGAATATTTCCAATTAAGAAAATAGTCAAAACAATGATAAGAGAATATTTCATAAATGTTGGTTTAAAGTTACAAGGTACTTAAATCGAACTGCATTAACCAATCGGTCTGTTCATCTGAGCCTATGAAATACGGGTGGGTATCAAATTTTTGAAAACCGTGACGTTCATAAAATTTAATTGCCCTTACATTTTCTTCCCATACCCCTAACCATAGCATTTTCTTATTTTTTATTAATGCTATATTTTTAATGTGATGCAAAAATTGTTTCCCTAAACCTAAATTTTGATACTCCTTTAAAACATAGATGCGTTCCAACTCTATGCTATCAGCTCTTTTAACGTCTGATTGCGCAGAAAGCACGTTGAGTTTAAAATAACCCACCAACATATCATTTCTGAATA
The DNA here is from genome assembly GCF_048059195.1 of Maribacter sp. HS. Taxonomy (NCBI): domain Bacteria; kingdom Pseudomonadati; phylum Bacteroidota; class Flavobacteriia; order Flavobacteriales; family Flavobacteriaceae; genus Maribacter; species Maribacter sp. HS. Next base: position 916,538 of record NZ_JAYLVV010000003.1, on the reverse strand, counting down.
CGAAATAAAACTCGCTGTTGGCATTTAAAAGTTCAGATTTAATTTTATTAAGGGCAAAAGCCTTTTCTATATAATCTTTAAAATCTGCCGGGTCGTTATCTTTTTCAAAGGCATTTACAAAGGTCTGCTCAGAAATCAATCTTAATTGTTCCGCATCTTGAAGAGAACATTTGGTAAATGTGAGTTCCATATTACTAAAATAGAAAAAGGAGCAAATTACTTTGCTCCTAATCGGGGGAAATTCTATAAAAAGGTTGATTTGATAACTTATCTGTTTTTAATACCGCTCTACAAAAGCGGTATTATAATTCGCGGGCATTTTTCATATGCGAACTTTTATTGTTTTTCTGCAAATAATTTTCCTTCTGTTCTCATTAAAATAGTACCATCGTCGGTTTCTTCCATTTTTACATAATCGTCGGGGAAATCTGTGCCTGGATAGCTTACTATATAAATTCCGTCGTGAACACTCCAACTGAAATCTGTTAGGTAAACCACTTGACCCTTGTTATAGCCATGAAACCTACCTAAATAGACGTCATTGAAAATCCATTCCTCATTATCTACCACCATTTTATTTTCATTGGTAGCAGTTTTCACTGTATGCTGCCAAATACCGATTATGGGGTCATTGTTCTCCTCTATTTTGGAACATGAGGTAACCAGTACCATCAGAACCAGGTAGTTGAATACATACTTCATATTAGGTTAAGTTTCAAAAGCGATTTGGGATTCACTCTTAATTACCATACAAATATATGTAGTCTTTTTCTTACAAAATAATATTTGTGGTAAAACTTAGTAAAACTGTTGTGAACTTCTACTGATTGGCTTCTGAATTGAGCACCGTAATAACATTTAAAGAAATATCTGGACATGGTGCAAAAAAAAAGAGCGACTAATATGTCGCTCTTTTTTTAATTCTTTACAGTTTATTTATAGCATAAACAGCTTTTTAGTAAGTCTAAGAAATCCGCTTAAAAAGTCATTTCTGTAAACCTGTACCTTATGTTCTGGTGTAATGTTGTTTGTTTGGGAATTCATGGTGGTTAAGTAATTAATAGATTAAGGGTTTTATTGAGACCTAAAGATATATTTGTTTCCCCCAATTCTAACAAAAATTGTTGTGTATAGAATATAACCTGTTGTGAAAAAAATAAAAAGCACATTTCACCGATGAATTCACAGCATTTTAAACTTCCATTTCTTTAACTAGATCAGGCACAATTAACTGACCCTCCGTAGCTTTCTTAATTTCATCAACACTAATACCGGGCGCGCGCTCTAACAATAGAAATCCGTTCTCGGTTACCTCTAGAACAGCTAAGTTGGTAACTATCTTTTTTACGCAACCTACACCCGTTAATGGCAGACTGCAACGTTTTAACAGCTTAGAATCCCCAGCTCTATTGGTATGCATCATCGCAACTATGATATTCTCCGCTGAAGCTACAAGATCCATAGCGCCACCCATACCCTTCACCATTTTACCGGGTATTTTCCAATTGGCTATATCGCCATTCTCAGCCACTTCCATTGCCCCCAAAATAGTCAAATCAACATGCTTTCCCCTTATCATGGCAAAGCTTGTTGCCGAGTCGAAAAAAGAAGCTCCAGGTAATGCAGTTATCGTTTGTTTACCGGCATTGATCAAATCTGCATCTTCTTCGCCTTCCACAGGAAAAGGACCCATACCTAAAATTCCGTTTTCACTTTGAAACTCCACGCTAATATCATCTCGTACATAATTAGCGACCAAGGTAGGAATACCAATACCTAGATTAACATAATAACCGTCTTCTACCTCTTGTGCAATTCTTTTTGCAATTCCGTTTTTATCTAACATGAGCTTATATTTGACGTACAGTTCTTTGTTCTATTCTTTTCTCATAACCCTTACCCTGAAATATGCGTTGCACAAAAATACCAGGTATATGTATTTGGTTTGGATCCAACTCACCTTCGGGCACCAACTCTTCTACCTCCGCAACGGTAATTTTAGCAGCTCCGCACATACATGGATTAAAATTACGTGCCGTACCCTTAAAAATTAAATTTCCGGCAGCATCTCCCTTCCAAGCTTTTACAAAAGCATAATCTGCCTTAAATGCTTCTTCTAAAATGTACATTTTACCATTGAATTCTCTAACCTCCTTACCTTCGGCTACTTCTGTACCATATCCAGCAGGAGTATAAAATGCCGGAAAACCAGCCTGGGCAGCCCTACATTTTTCAGCCAATGTGCCCTGTGGTGTCAACTCTACCTCTAATTCACCACTTAACATTTGTCTTTCAAATTCATCGTTTTCACCAACGTAAGAAGATACCATTTTCTTAATTTGATGTTGATGCAACAATAATCCCAAGCCAAAATCATCCACTCCCGCGTTATTGGATATACAGGTAATATCCTTTACACCCAATCTTACTAGTTCAGTAATTGCATTTTCGGGTATACCGCAAAGACCAAATCCGCCCAACATAAAGGTCATTCCATCTTTAACACCCGCTAATGCTTCGGTTACATTATTTACAGTTTTACGTATCATTTTGTTATTAATTATCTTGTTACTAAAATACCGAATATAAATGGGATAAAATAAAAAAAGGTCTTAGCGTACGCCAAGACCTTTTTTAAATACATTACATTATCTCTTAAAAATCTAAATCATCTAGATCATCATCTGTGTCCGAATCAGTATTAGTGCCTTCTACAAATTTATCGCAATCAATTTCAATGGACATATTTTCAGGTTTAACAAAGTCTTCTTTTGAAATACCCAACTCCTCATCAGCATAATTCTTGGTCATATATAGCCCCCATATAGGCAAAGCCATAGAGGCACCTTGACCATATGTGATGCTTTTAAAGTGAACCGATCTTTCTTCACCGCCAACCCAAACACCGGTAACAAGATTAGGCACCATACCCATAAACCAACCATCACTATTGTTTTGAGTAGTACCTGTTTTACCCGCAATAGGGTTGGTTAACTTATAAGGATAACCCGTTATAATTTCATCATACTCCGGTCTCCATTTATTAAACCCAGTTGTTCTTAAACGTGTACCTGAACCACCTTGGGTTACACCCTTCATTAGGTCTAAAATAGCATAAGAAACATCTTTACTTAGGACATCTTTTGTTTCTGGTACATACTCATATAGTACGGTACCATCCTTATTTTCAATACGTGTAACCATAACAGGCTTAACATATACACCTTGATTTGCAAAGGCGCCATATGCACCAACCATTTCATATACATTAACATCTAACGTACCTAAAGCAATTGAAGGTACTTCTAGAATATCTCCCGTAAGACCAAGGTTACGTACCATGCTCACTACAGATTTTGGTCCCACCTCATCAATCAATTGTGCCGTAACGGTGTTTACAGAGTTTGCTAAGGCTTTCTTTAAAGAATAGCTATTACCAGAATATTTAAGGTTAGAGTTTCTTGGGCACCAAGGCTCCATGTTACCGTGTTTGCCCGCTTCTATACAATATTGTGTATCTGGGCGAGTTTCACAAGGAGATAGCCTTAACTGGTCTATAGCGGCAGCATATACAAAAGGTTTAAACGTAGAACCTGCTTGTCTTGCTCCTTGAATTACATTATCATATTGAAAATGCTTGTAATTAATACCACCTACCCATGCTTTTACATGACCCGTTTGTGGTTCCATGGACATCATTGCCGTTCTTAAAAATGCTTTATAATAACGAATAGAGTCTCGCGGAGTTAAAATAGTATCTTTTTCTTTTGTTGGACTTTTCCAATCAAAAACGGTCATCTCTGTTTTCTTATCAAAAGACTCTCGGATTTCTTTTTCAGATTTACCCTCGCTTTTCATAATCTTCCATCGATCGGAATTTTTCATAGCCCGTTCCATAATTGCCTTCGTTTCTTCTGGTGTAATATCCAAAAAAGGCGCGGTTTTATTTCTATCCGGTGTATTTTGATGAAAGAACTCCGCTTGCAATTTTGTCATGTGCTCATTGACCGCTTCTTCTGCATTAGCCTGCATTTTAGAATCAATGGTAGTGTAAATTTTGAGTCCGTCTAAATACAAATTATACTTATCCGGTTCATCACCAATGGCTGGCTTTGGATTTTTATCGATCCAATCTTTCATGAAACGTTGCAAATACATTCTAAAATATGTAGCTAGACCTACGCTATGTGTTTCAGGATTGTAATTGATATCCATTTTCATCGCTTGAAGCGAATCTTTCTCCACTTCGGTGATGTAATCATATTTTGCCATTTGGGCAAGAACAACATCCCTACGGGTCTTTACCATTTCTTCTCTGCGCAATGGATTAAAAAGCGATGAATTCTTGAACATACCCACCAACATAGCAGATTCTTCAATTTTAAGATCCTTAGGTTCTTTACCAAAATATATACGAGCAGCCGATCTAATACCATCTGCGTTGTTACCAAAATCATAGATATTGAAATACATACTTATGATTTCTTCTTTGGTATAACTACGCTCTAACCGAATAGCAAGTACCCATTCTTTTATTTTTTGTTTTATAGCATCGAACTTGCTTCTAGAACGAACCCCAACGAAAAGCTGACGCGCCAATTGCTGCGAAATGGTACTGGCACCACCTTTACTTCCCAAATATGCGAATGCCCTTACTGTACCACGAGCATCAATACCCGAATGGTCTCTAAAACGAGCATCTTCCGTTGCAATAAGTGCATTCACCAGATTATCCGGAAGTTCTTCAAACTTTACATCTGTACGGTTATCATCTAAATAGAACTTACCCAAAAGTTTGCCATCTGAAGATATAATCTGTGATGCCAAATTGGTTTGTGGATTCTCTAAATACTCATAGGGTGGCAATTCACCAAATAGCCCCCATGAGGCAGATAAAAATATTAGTGCCACTAAGGCAATACCGGATGCAAATAAGATCCAAAACCACAAGATGAATTTGGAAAAATTGTTGGTTGTTTTCTTTTTTACCGCTTTTGCCATTTTTTAAGGGGTGCTTTTTGTTACTTCTATACCTACATCGGTAATACCTTCTAGGTTAATAATACCAGAAACATTACCGTTTTTACGCATTGCTTGGGATACCTCAATAGTATATACGCCAGAAGTGGAAAAAACGATGTTTTCCTTATACCACAATTTACTTTCCTTTATACTGCCATTGCCCTTGCCCAACCATGTACCGTCTGGTAAAGACATGGCATATTCAAGTGTGTCTTTAGTAACCTCACCTTCAGGTGTAGTTAGAGCTGCAATAATAAATAAATTACTATATGGAAAGGTATTGTCGTTTCTTACATTGATAAAGATATCATGTTCCGTAACGGTATCCATTTTACTTAGAGAAAACTCTAAAACATTATCCTTGTTCCAAACACCATCTTCCAATGTTCGGTATTCAGATTTTATAATATTGCTGTCACAAGAAGCAAAGAGCACAAGTGCTAAAAAACAACAAAATATACTACGCATTCTTCTTTTGATTTCTATTACGATTTCTATTCTTGTTCTTATTACGGTTTCGATTCTTGTTCTTGTTTCTGTTCTTGTTCCTGTTTCCTCCGCCTTTAGGCTTATCAAAACGGGTAAGACTATCTTGACCAACAACATTCTCAAAAACTACTTTTTCCTCTACTACAATTTCCATTGCGTACATTTCAAGGCTAGCTACCTTTTCCTTCTTTTTATTTTTTTGAAGGATTTCATTGACCTGATCTTTAGAAAGCACGTGCCAATTGCCCGGATCCTCTTTATAAGAGAACCAAAGCATTTCTTTAAAAATATCCGTTTTTTGACAAAAAGCTAAACCTTTCTCCGTAAACAACTTTGTATCTTGGGAAGGAAAGTCTTTAAGCGCATCTAAATACACATCTAGCTCATAATTTAAACAGCACTTAAGCTTACCACATTGACCTGCCAACTTTTGCGGGTTCAATGATAATTGTTGGTAGCGTGCCGCAGAGGTACTTACCGATCTAAAATCGGTCAACCAAGTAGAACAACATAATTCTCTACCACAAGAACCTATACCACCAAGACGCTGGGCTTCTTGCCTATAGCCTATTTGACGCATTTCTATTCTAATGCCAAAAGCCTTGGCCATGTCTTTTATCAACTGACGAAAATCTACACGCTCATCTGCCGTATAATAGAACGTAGCTTTAGAGCCATCACCTTGAAACTCAACATCGGAAATTTTCATTTGAAGTTTTAAGATAATAGCTATTTCCCGTGCTCTTTTCTTAATTTCTTCTTCTCGATCTCTACATTTTTGCCAAATATCAATGTCTTTTTGGCTGGCTTTTCTATAGATTTTAGGAGCCTCTTCTTCTTTAAAGGATTCCTTTTTTCGTTTCATTTGCACACGAACAAGCTCACCCGTTAAGGTAACCATGCCAATATCATGACCTGACTGTGCTTGTGTGGCAACTATGTCGCCAATGGAAAGTGAGAGATTTTCAGTATTCCTAAAAAACTCTTTTCTACTATTTTTAAATCTTACCTCAACAAAATCGAATGGTCGTTCCCCGTTTGGGAGCGACATATTTGAAAGCCAGTCAAAAACTGTCAGTTTATTGCAACCATCTGTACCGCAAGTACCGTTATTCTTGCATCCCTTTGGTTGTCCATCCTTACCGGTAGAACAACTACTACAACCCATATTATATATATTGATTTGGTCGAATTTTCTAAAATTCACCAAAAAAGGTTCATAAAAAACTTATAGGTAAAGATACAGTTTTTTTAATGTGAAATAAAAGCTAAGTTCTCTCTAACCGTTTTAAAAAGCTTCAATAATTATTAGTCGCCCATAGGGTTATCACAACAAAAGAGTGTTCAAAAAGCAAGCTTTAGACACCTAAAACAGCCTTAGCTCTGACGTTTACTATACAAACGAAGCTCTATTTTTTAAACTTCAATACCTCAGACCGTCCTTTCTTGAATATTTTATTGCTGACTACCTTACCTTTTCTTAGCGCCTTTTGCTCTTCATACGGTAACTCATGTACTTCTTTGCAAGTATCTGAACAACAATTATTCATCTTTTCCGCACAAGACTTACATTGAATAAATAATAAGTGGCAAGCTTCATTGGCACAGTTCACGTGATCATCGCATGGTGCGCCACATTGGTGGCAATTGGCAATGATGTCATCACTAATACGCTCTCCCCTTCTGTGGTCAAAAACAAAGTTCTTACCTCTAAACTTATTTTCAAGTTTCTTTTGTTCCACTTGTCTGGTATATTCAATAATACCCCCTTCTAACTGATATACCTGCTCAAAACCTTTATGTTTATAATAAGCACTGGCTTTTTCACATCTAATGCCACCGGTACAGTACATTACAAGTTTCTTGTCTTTCTTATGATCTGCCAAGTCCTTTTCAATGATATCCAACGAATCTCTAAACGTATCAACATCTGGAGTTATGGCGTTTTTAAAATGACCTATTTCACTTTCATAATGGTTACGCATATCCACTAGCACCGTATCTGGATCTTCAATAAGCTCATTGAACTGTTCTGCCCCCACGTGAATACCTTTGTTGGTTACATCAAAAGAATTATCCTCTAATCCATCGGCTACAATTTTCTTGCGCACTTTTACTTTTAGTTTCAAGAAAGAAAGGTTGTCTTGTTCTATGGCAATGTTCAATCTTACATTCTCCAAAAACGAAATACTGTCTAAATGTGCCTTAAAAACACTGAAGTTTTCTGCAGGAACAGAAAGTTGGGCGTTTATACCTTCATGGGCAACATAAATTCGCCCAAGAACGTCCATTTCATTCCAATGGATAAAAAGGTGATTTCTAAAAATAGTGGTATTACCAATGTGTGCATAGGTATAGAAAGAGATCGTAAGGCGCTCCTTGCCCGCTTCTTCAATTAAAGCCGCTCTTTCTATTGCACTTAACGTATTGTACAGTTGCATGCTATACTAATAATTTAAGCCTGCCCATAGGCAGAAGGTTATAGAAAATTTTTGAAGGGCAAAAATAACGATAATTCTGAAGAAACCCCTATTTAATTAAGGTTTAACACCTTATATAAATTAAAAAGAGCCCTGTTTATAAACAAGGCTCTTTAAAGGCTATCCGATTTTTTCTTTTTCATAACATTCTTAGAGAGTACAAAAGGAAATAGCCACCAATAATCGCCAACACTAAACAGCGATCTATAACCAATAAAGCAACTTCTATTTTTAAATAGATGTCAAATACATAAATTGGTTGCGTAAACGGTTTCAATATTATATAGTTCAAAAAAGAATTGGTAATTTAGCTTTCCAAAAAATTATGAAAATGAGTTCTGAAAAAGAAGCAAAATTAAAAGCATTAAAGTTGACCCTTGACAAAATGGATAAGACCTACGGAAAGGGCGCTGTAATGAAAATGGGGGATAGTGTTGTTGCAGATGTTGAAGTGATTCCTTCTGGCTCATTAGGTTTAGATATTGCATTAGGTGTAGGCGGTTACCCAAGAGGTAGGGTTATTGAAATTTACGGACCGGAATCTTCTGGTAAAACCACTTTGACCCTACATGCCATTGCCGAGGCACAAAAAAATGGAGGTATTGCGGCATTTATTGATGCAGAACATGCCTTTGACCGTTTTTACGCTCAAAAATTAGGGGTAGATATTGACAATTTAATTATTTCTCAACCAGATAATGGGGAGCAAGCACTAGAAATTGCAGACAATCTAATACGTTCTGGAGCTATTGATATTGTTGTTGTGGATTCCGTTGCGGCATTAACCCCAAAAAGTGAGATCGAAGGTGAAATGGGTGACTCTAAAATGGGGCTTCATGCACGTTTAATGTCACAAGCGCTTAGAAAACTTACCGGTTCTATCAGCAAAACAAATTGTACCGTAATTTTCATTAACCAATTACGTGAAAAAATTGGTGTTATGTTCGGTAACCCAGAAACCACTACTGGTGGTAACGCCCTTAAATTTTATGCTTCCGTTCGTTTAGATATTAGAAGATCTACTCAAATAAAAGATACCGATGGTAACGTACAAGGAAACAAAACAAGGGTTAAAGTTGTAAAGAACAAGGTTGCACCACCTTTCCGTACTACAGAGTTTGATATTATGTATGGCGAAGGTATTTCTAAAGTTGGCGAGGTAATAGACCTAGGTGTTGAATATGAAATAGTAAAAAAGAGTGGTTCTTGGTTTAGCTATGGCGACACAAAATTAGGTCAAGGTCGTGATGCGGTTAAAAACCTATTATTGGATAATCCTGAATTATTTGAGGAATTAGATGGCAAGATCAGAGAAGCCATTGCAGCCTTAAATGCATAAATTCAATAAAAATACTTTAGCAAAAGTAACTTAACGCAACCATTGCACTTACTTTTCATCTTATAAACAAAACTGTTATATGATGAGAAAAAAGATAATGCTGCTGGCAACTGTCATGGCATTTCTATGCAATGGTTGTTCTATTGATGATGATGGCGCCAATTTCCATTTTACAGCGCTGGAAATTGTAGAAGCAGAAGTACCAGAATCGTTTGATTTAAACGAAACCTACAAAATATCTGTAGATTATTTAAAACCAGATAGCTGTACGTATTACGAAGGGTTTGATGTTGTAAAGGATTCCTTGACCGTTAGAAGCGTAGTTGCCATAGGCACCGTAAGAACAGATTTCGATGATTGCACTGAAGAATTAATACAGGAAACTGCATCTTTTAACTTTCAGGTAATCTATGATAAACCATATACATTTAAATTTTACACCGGAAACAATAGTGACGGAGAGGCAGAATATATGGAAATTGTAGTTCCAGTAAACAAACCTTAAAAACAACCGACCATTTGTGAGTCTAGAAGAACTCATACATAATTGCAAAAAAGGAGACCGCAAAGCGCAGGAACTATTGTATAGAGCCTACGCAACTACCCTCTTTGGCATATGTTTAAAATATTCAAAATCCAAATCTCAAGCAGAAGACACCCTACATGATAGCTTTATGACCATTTATGACAAAATAGGTCAGTTTAAAAACAAAGGTTCTTTTGAAGGATGGATGAAAAGAATTACGGTCAATACCGCTCTTCAAAAATATAGAAAAGAAGAGTATTTAAATGTAGTTACGGATAACACAGAAGAAGAAGTAACCGTAGATAACGCCTTTAGTGATATAAGTCTACAAACCCTCTTGGGCTACATACAAGAATTGCCCAACAAATACAGAGCTACATTCAATTTATATGTTTTGGATGGATACACCCATAAAGAGATCAGCGAAATACTGGGTACTTCGGTAGGTACTTCAAAATCCAATCTCGCAAGGGCGCGCGCATTATTAAAAGAAAAAATAGAAACAAAGGTAACACAGTCCATTATTAGTGTCCTTATCATAATATCAAATCACTTTTTATAATCTAACATGATTATAGACTGAAATAGTACTAGATGCAGAGAAAAAATATAGACGAACTTTTTCGAGATAAACTCTCGGACTTCAAACAAGCACCGGACAATAAGGTCTGGCGTGCGATTGATGCGTCATTGGACAAAAGAAAAAAGAGAAGGGTGATACCTATATGGTGGTCATTAAGTGGAATAGCGGCAGCTTTATTGATGGGATTATTGATTTTTAATCCGCTTACAGAAGAACCAACTACCAATGAGATTTTGGTGGAAACTGACAATGCCCCTACAACCATTGATGACATTCAACCGAACATCAAAAATGAGGTCTTTATCGACTCCATAACTACCAATTCAAATGCCATTGTTGAGCAAAGCATAACTAATGAAGAATCTGTAAATGATCCTGAAGACAGCTCATTAAACCCGGAAAAACAAACCAATACATCTACAGTTTTAACCAAAAAAATCAACGATAAAAAGGCTCAAACCACAGACCATATTGCCAAAAACAATACTATTGACCAAGAAACCAATGCTTCATCACAAGAAACTTTAATTGCCGAAAACATCTCTAAAGAAGGCTTTGATCAAAACAACACGGAAAATCCGCTAAACGAAGATTTGAATTCAAGCGAAGCCATGGCAATCAACAAAAGAGAATCCTTTAAATCTCTAAACACGGATAGTCTTAAAGAAGAACATACCGTTACTGCCAACACCCCTATTGAAGAAACTACTGAAACAGTTGAACCCAACAAAAAATCAATTTTTGAGGAAATAGAACACCAAGAAGAATTGAAAAAGGAAAAAGTAGCGACCAATAGATGGTCCGCAGGTCCAAATGTTGCACCAGTATATTTTAATGCACTTGGTGAAGGTTCTCCAGTCAATTCTATTTTTACTCCTAATACCAAAAGTGGTAATATAAATATGAGTTACGGTGTAACCGTGGCTTATGCCGTGACTAAAAAACTAACTATTCGTTCTGGGATCAATAAAGTTGATTATGGTTATGACACGGAAGATGTAGCATTTTCCTCTTCTTCCAGTTTAGCTTCTAAAGGTGGTCAATTATCCACAATTAATTATGCCGAAACCTCAAATACATTGACAATTGCAAGTAACATTGTTACTTCTGAAAAGTATACCACTACCAATTTAGCCCAAGATGTTACAGCAAAAAGCCCTACAAGAGATGGGTTTATGTCTCAACAGTTTGGCTATTTAGAGCTTCCTGTAGAATTGAATTATGCCCTATTGGATAAAAAATTCGGGGTAAACATTATTGGCGGTGTCAGTTCACTTTTCTTAATAGATAATGCCGTATCGTTAACATCTGGAGATCTAACTACTGAAATTGGAGAGGCAAACAATATTAACGACCTTAATTTTAGTGCCAATATGGGTCTAGGGTTAAATTATAATTTTTCACAAAAAGTCCGTTTTAATGTTGAACCCATTTTTAAATACCAGCTCAACACATTTTCTGATGTAAATGGAACATTTAGACCGTATTCTGTTGGCGTTTATAGTGGCCTAACTTTCAAATTTTAACTATTCTTGATCAAATCATCAAGTATTGTTTTTCTTACTCGGTCCCGCAAGTTTACTGTGTCTTCTGGGCACAATGAGTGGGTCTCTACAAACTTGTGCACTCTAGCCCTACATTTACCAGGGCCACCACTAAAAAACGTAAAGGAAAAACGCTCTTTGTTATCATAAAATGTCATAGGCACTACGGGTATTTTATGGGCAATGGCCATTTTAAATGCCCCATCTTTAAATTTATCCAACAACACATGTTCTTCTGGAACACCGCCTTCTGGAAAAATACAAATACTTAACCCTTGCTGAAGCCTTTTCTGTGCTCTTCTGTACACTCCTGTCCTACTTTGGGTATTATCCCGATCTACCATAATACAAACTCGTTTATAGAAGAATCCGAAAAGTGGTATTTTCACCAACTCCTTTTTACCAACGAATACAAACGGATTTTTACTAACCACAAGCATTAACATTATATCTAACATGCTGGCGTGGTTGGCCACCAACATATAGCTCTTCTTCTTAATCAAACGTTGCTCATAAGTCACTTTTGGAAAACAAAACATACCGTACAGTATCGGTTTTGCCCAAAGGTTTCTTGCCATCCAAAAAAACTGGGGATACCAAGTCTCTTTTGAGGCAAAAACGACCAATACAGGGAAAAATATAATGATAGGTATGGCTACTAGAATATAAAACCAAATTCGATATAAGGTTTGACCAATTTGTCTAACGACTTTAAGCATAAATCAAAAGTAGTTATTTAGGATAGTTTTTTTGTATTGTTTTACCTTTGCTTGATACAATTAAAGAAAATGGCAAGAATTTTAACAGGTATTCAAAGTACGGGAACACCACATTTAGGAAATATTCTAGGAGCGATCAAACCGGCAATAGATATGGCCAATGATCCGTCTAACGAATCTTTTCTGTTCATTGCGGATATGCATTCGTTGACGCAAATAAAAAATGGCGAACAATTACGCCATAACACTTATGCAGTTGCAGCAACATGGCTTGCATTTGGTCTGGATATTGAAAACACCGTTTTTTACAGACAGAGCGATGTACCGCAAACCACAGAATTAGCTTGGTACCTTAGTTGCTTTTTTCCATACCAACGCTTAACGCTTGCCCATTCCTTTAAAGATAAGGCAGATAGGTTAGACGATGTAAATGCCGGACTTTTTACCTACCCTATGTTAATGGCGGCAGATATTCTATTATATGACGCCAACATAGTACCTGTAGGCAAGGATCAAATGCAACATATTGAAATGACGCGTGATGTCGCATCTCGTTTTCATGCACAATTAGGTGAAACTTTTGTATTACCAGAAGGAAAAGTACAAGAAGAAACCATGTATATACCTGGCACAGATGGTGCCAAAATGAGTAAGAGTAAGGGCAACTTGATCAGCTTGTTTCAGACAGATAAGAAATTACGCAAGCAGATTATGGGAATACAAACAGATAGCACTCCCATGGAAGAACCAAAAGATCCTGCTAACGATAACATATTCGCGCTATATAAACTTTTAGCTAGTCAGCCTCAAATTGAAGAAATGAGTGCTAATTATTTAGCAGGAAATTATGGTTATGGGCACGCCAAACAAGCACTTTATGAAGTCATTGTAAATAAGTTTGAAGAACCACGTGAGAAGTTTGAATACTACATGAACAACCTCAATGAGATTGATGACGCATTGGCATTAGGAGCTGAAAAAGCCAGAAAAGTTGCAGACGGAGTACTAGAAAGGGTTCGTGAAAAGTTAGGGTATTAACGAGTAGTTTAAAAAACTACAAAAGACAAAAACCGACCAAATGGTCGGTTTTTGTCTTTAATATACTTATCCCATGTCTTAAAATCATCGTCATCATAAAGTCATTTCACGATAAAGAACAAGAACCTAAAGAAAATACGTAACAAACCTAGAAAAACAGACCCAGTAGTTTGCTATAACTTTATATAGCCTCGAACAATTTCCCTGGCAATGGTCGTATTACCCCTTTCATTTCCATAGTCAATAAGGTAGATGACGTTCTAAAAATTGGCAGTTTACAATCTAAGGCAATACTATCCAATAACTGCTTGCCATTATTCTGTAAATACGTGTAGATGCCTTGCTCAATTTCATCAAGCTCAATGAACAATTGTTTTTGAATAGGCTTGGTTTCCTTTTTTCCTATATCCCAATCTAACAGATAAATCAAATCTGCCGCTGCGGTCATTACATGTGCCTTTTGCTGCTTTATTAAATTATTACAACCTAAACTGTACTTGTCCGTAGTTCTTCCAGGAACAGCAAATACATCCCTATTATAACTATTGGCAATATCAGCGGTAACCAGGCTCCCACCTTTTTCAGCAGATTCTACAACTACTGTAGCCTCACTTATACCAGCGATTACACGGTTTCTTTTTAAAAAATTTTCTCGTTCAGGATTACTTGTACTCCAAAATTCAGTGTAGAATCCGCCATTTTTAAGCACTTCAGCTTGATATTTTGCATGAACTTTAGGGTAGATTTGGTTTAAACCATGTGCCAGGCATCCTACTGTCTGTAGCCCATGTTTTATGGCTTCCCTTTGAATACAAATATCCACTCCGTACGCAAAACCGCTTATGATTACAGGATCCAGTGGTGCCACATCTTCTATAAACTGCTCACAAAAAGCCGTTCCATAACTCGTTATTTTACGGGTACCTACTACGCTAATAATTTTTCGTTGGGCTAGGTCAATATTTCCTTTCTTGAATAATAATATAGGTCCATCAATGCAATGCTTTAAATATTTAGGATAGTGATCATCTAAAAAATATGTGCATTCAATATCATTTTTAGTAATATAATTGAATTCTGCCTCAGCAGCTTCCAAATGCTCAAGATCAAAAAGATGTTTAATTGTATGGGTACCTATACCATCAATTTTTAATAAATTTTGCTTTTTGTCTTCAAAAATTGCTGTTGGACTCCCGCAATGTGAAATTAATTTTTTCGCGAGGACATCTCCAATATTGGGGACATGTTGCAATCGAAGTATTGCAACAAGTTCATCGGCAGTATGTTGTGTAGTTTTCATTTCTTGTTCACAAATTAGGTGAAAAAATATGTTAATAAAAAGTTACGTAAGAGGTTTTTATACCTCTTTATTTTTTCCATATTTGCGCAACTATGGTTTTAGAACACTATATAAGCGATTTACTTTATAGGTACAACTGTGTTGTTGTCCCAGGGTTTGGAGCGTTCCTTACCCAAAAAAATTCTGCGAAATTAAACGTAGTTACCAATACGTTCAGCGCACCCAATAAATCCATTGTTTTTAATAGACAACTGGTTTCAAATGACGGGCTTTTGGTTTCTTATGTATCCAATGCCGAGAAAGTTTCTTATGAAACTGCATTGGTAGAAATAGAAAACCAAGTGAAAATTTGGCAAGAGGCCTTGATACAAGAAACGTCATTGCACTTAAAGAATATTGGATCTCTTACCAGGAACAACGAAGACAAAATATTGTTTCAGCCTGCAAATGAGACCAACTATTTAACGTCCTCTTTCGGACTTTCCAATTTCAATTCAATTCCTGTCTTAAGGGAAGAACTAAAAGAGGAAATCATAGAAATTGAAGAAAAAATACCGTTCGTTATTAGTCCTGAGCGTAGAGAAAGCGGTCGTTTTAGACCATACTTGAAATATGCTGCTATTTTAATGTTGGCCTTTTCAACAGGAATTACAGGATACAGAGCATACCAGCAGCAACGTACCAATGAGCAAGTTGCAAGACAAGATGCCCAAGAGTATGTTAACAAGCAAATACAGGAAGCTACATTTTTTGATCTTTCACCATTAGAATTACCAACGGTAACCATTGATGCCTCTTCTACTTCAACTACACAACCAACAGTTAACGAAGGTGAAGAAATGCATTATATTGTTGCTGGTGCCTTTAGAGTTAAAGGAAATGCGGACAGAAAAATAGAACAGCTAAAGTCACTTGGCTTTAATGCTGGCTATTATGGCACTAATGCTTATGGATTGCACATGGTTACCTTCGATAGCTTTACAAATGCAAACGATGCTTTAAAAGCACTGCGTGAAATTAAGCTTACACAGTCCAAAGACGCTTGGTTGTTATCTGAAAAATAAACCTGCACACATTTTATAAGTATCATTGATGCCCGTATCTTTGCGGAAAATTTCTATTTAATGGAAGCAAAATCGCCTTCAGCATCTCGTACTACAATGACAGATATGGTACTCCCTAGTGAGACCAATGCCCTACAAAATTTATTTGGAGGTGAATTATTGGCCCGTATGGATCGTGCCGCTAGTATAGCCGCAGGAAGACATAGCCGTAGAATAACGGTTACCGCATCTGTAAACCACGTTGCCTTTAATTTGGCCATTCCATTAGGAAGTGTAGTTACTGTTGAAGCAGCCGTTTCTAGAGCCTACAATACTTCTATGGAGGTGTATATAGATGTTTGGATAGAAGACCGCTATAACGGAAAACGAACTAAGGCAAATGAAGCAATTTATACCTTTGTTGCCGTAGATGAAACCGGTAAACCCACCGAGGTACCAGAGTTGGTTCCTGAAACACCCTTAGAAATCACTCGTTTTGAGGGTGCCCTTCGCAGGAAACAGTTAAGTTTGGTTTTAGCAGGTAAAATGAAACCGGACAATGCCACAGAATTAAAGGCTCTATTTACCAAATAATTACTTTAAGCCACTTGTTCGTATAACTCCCTTTCCAATTCAGACTGATCAACATCAATTTGAAAAGAAACTTCCATGTCCGCACCTTTTGTATTGACCCAAACATAAAGTGCTGCCAGGACTATACTGCCTACTATAAAGAAAATACTGGAGAACAGCAATGAACTAAAAAGGGCAATCATTAAACTTACCATCAGAAATAAGGCATAGACCATCATAGGAATATATGATCTAAAACCCTCATAGGTTTCCGCTTTTAACTTTGTACTTCTTTTATTATAATTTTTATCGGTAGTCGTCGAATGTAATGTAAAGGTATTTTCCATGATAGTCTCCTTTTAATCAGTTAACCAAATTTCGCAAAAAAAATGAAATTACCTAAACATAACTACATGTAAATCAGTATGATAACTAATTTTTAAAGAAATGATATTATTCAAATAACATAAAAATCATTATCACAAAATAGGGTATCAAAAATTGAAGTTATCGGGATCAGGACCAATACGTTCACCAGTTTCCAACCCATCTAAAAAGAATATGTCTTCAGATGATAGTTCAAAGTCAAAAATTTCCGCATTAGCCGCTATACGTTTTGCATGAACAGATTTTGGAATAGCGACAATACCTTTTTGAAGATTATAACGTAGAATAATCTGCGCTACGCTCTTATTGTACTTTTTCGCCAAATCTGCACAAATATCCAACTCAAAAACCTTACCCTGCATAAAGGGAGACCAAGATTCATATTGAATTCCTTTAGCCGCACAAAAATCAACAAGATCTTGTTGTACCAAATGTGGATGAAACTCCATTTGGTTAACCATAGGCACCACCTTACAATCTTGCAAAATATCTTCTAAATGATGTTTAAGAAAGTTACTTACCCCAATGGCCTTTATTTTCTTTTGAGCATACAAATACTCTAAAGCTCGCCAAGTTTCTTTATACTTACCACTAACCGGCCAATGTATAAGGTAAAGATCTAGATAGTCTACACCCAAACGTTTTAAACTGGCATCAAATGCTTTTAGCGTTTCATCATAGCCTTGATCTTCATTCCAAACTTTAGAAACCAAAAATATTTCTTTCCTATCTATACCACTTTCACGAATACCCTTTCCAACACCCTCTTCGTTTTTATAGATTGCAGCAGTGTCTATGTGCCTATAACCAATTTCAAGAGCACTTTTAACGGCATTAACCACTTCTTGATCATTATCTGACTGATAAGTACCCAAGCCTAAATACGGCATTTGTACTCCGTTATGTAATGTAAAACCCCCTGTAAGGTCGGTAATATTGATGTGTTTTTCCATTTGAATACAGTTTAAAGACGGTACACCCATTCTTCTGGGTTTAAACGAGACGTATCTTGATATAAATAAAATTTTAACCTGGTCTGGCCATTGTTCCTATTGGTATATACAATACCCAACTCTTCCTTACTTGATACCTTATCACCTTTCTTCACATAAAGTTCAGATAGATTGTAATACGTACTTATAAAGTTACCATGCTTAATTTGAACACCTTTGTTACCACCGGGTACTGCTAAAATAGCAATGACCTCGCCTTCAAAAATAGCCCTGGCTTTGGCTCCTTCATCCGTGGCAATGATTACACCATTACTTTGGTGCTTGATCCCTGGGTAAACCGGGTCAGCATACACTCCAAACCCCTGACTCTTAATTCCCTTTTCAACTGGCCAGATCAGCTTTCCCTTATTCGCTGAAAAACTGCTGGCTATTCTAGAAGCTTCGGGGGTAAGAACAAATTTGCTGGTATTCTTGGAAGTGCTGCCAGATTTTTTGTTAGAAGCAGCAATAGCACTTCGTATCAATTTTTCTATTTGTTGATCGATCTTTCTTGCCTCTTTCTTTTTAGCTTCGATTGCACTTGCATACTTGCTTTCATTTTTGCGAATAGTTCCTAGAAGTGCTTTTTGAGATTGAATTTCGGCAAATAATTGATTCTTTGCTTTTTTGTTCTGGGCCAATAATACCTCTTTTACTTTTCGTTCCTCGTTAAGGTCGGCATTCAACCGTGAAAGCTCGTCAGTTTTAGCCAATATCTCAGCTCCCTGTTCTTTTCTGTAATCCGTATACTGCTTCATATATTGAAGCCTTTTAAAGGCTTGAAAGAAGCTTTCTGAAGATAGCAGGAACATTAATCTATTTTGTTTGGATTTATTCTGATAAGACTTTTGTATCATCTTAGCGTATTCATCCTTTACCTCTTGTAGTTCGGTTTTTAATTTGCCAATATTTCTGATGTTGGTATTAATTTGCCTGTTCAGTAAATTAGATTGTTGATTGGTTACCCGAATTAATTGTTGGCGCACCGTAATTTTTTTATCCAAGGCTTCCATCTGATCCAGAACATTGCCTTTCTCCTTTTTCTCAGCAAATAGCAATCTATTGATATCGCGTATTTCAGATTGAAGTTGTTCGCGTTTTTCCTCTAAAGCTTTTTGTTCGCTAGTCTGCGCTATTAGGTTTACCGAAGTAAACAATAATAGTAATAAAACACTAGGTTTAAATCTGAACAACATCTGTTTAAAGCTCTATTTCATTAAAACCCTTAGGAATTGAATATGGAAAATTGACCGTGCCGTTCAACTCCAAATTCTTAAATTCAAGGTCTATATTATTTTCACTATCCTTAGTAATTGCTTTTACCATAATTTCATTAGGTAAAATTTCATTATCCAAACTTTGATAATTTTTATAAGCAATCTCTAAAACTCTTTTCTCCAGCGGTTGAGAAAGTTGCTGTAAAGCCATCTTAAAGTTCTTTGGCTCTACCTGAAATAATGTTTTGTATAAAACGTCTTGCACTTTAGGAGTTAAACGATAACTCTCATTTGAGATGCCTATATCGTATTTTCCTTGTCTTAAATCTATAATTGCCTGCCCTGTGAGCAAATTTTGTAAAATGGAAAAGTCAACTTCTGTACCCAATAAATCACTTAAATACGAGAAGTCGCCATCAAAATATTCATTTTCCAATTTATTATAAAAAGACACCCTATCTGGAGTAATATATGCCTTAACAATACCAAGAGGAGCACTCATCCATATTGCCTTGTCCTTTTCCATACGTAGGCTCACTGATACGTTCTGTGAGGTTTCACCATCAGAATAACTAATTTTTACCCTACCTGCCAATGTTTTAAATCCAGCTTCATTTTGATAATGTGCCTTTATAACTGATTTGGATGATAGCTTAGCATCTACCGTACCACCAGAAATCACCTTTGTACTTTTACAAGATGCCATGAAAATTACCATGACCATAGGTAAGGCATATTTCATTTTTATTATTTTTAAAAACTTCATCATCTTTACATCAAGATTTAATTTTACTAAGGTACATATTTGCTTTAGACGTATTATTGGTTGCGGTATAGGCTTTGACCAATTCTTTATAAATGGCATTTTCCAAAGGAATATCATCTATTAAATAATCTAACGCACCCTCTAATATTTCAATAGCATCTTTATGCTTTTGTAAGCTGTTCAAAGCAGCTCCGTTGGCATAGTAAAAATAGGGTTGCGACGGAAAACTCTCCATTGCTTCTTCCGTAGTTTTTAACAACATATCATTCCCCGTATCTTTTTTGAGCATTGCCTCTATTCTAGATTTAAAACCTTCTATACTGTTTAAATCTTTATTAGGTGCAGTATTTACGGCTCTAACTGAATGTACAAAAGTCCTTTTCTGGTTAGCAATAGAATCCGTAATCTTTTTTGCCAAATACTCTTGCTTTTTAGAGATGTTTACACCTTTTAACAGCGTTTGTGCGGTAACATAATCTTCGTTCAAATAATAGATCTCCGCTAAATTCACCCTCATCTGAACATTGTTCCATGGTAATTCTTCTCTAACATCGTCTATTACGGATTTTTTGGCGTTAATAACATCTACAAGTGTTTCTGCATACCAATAATTTTCTGGTTCTCCGGTCAATGCCTCTACCGCATACTCTTGTGCATTGATGTATTGCTTATCGTACAAATGAAATTTGGCCAACTCAAAAGAAACAACGGTATTTTGAGGTTGTAAACGCTTACATTCCAAGAAATACGTAATTGCACGGTCATAATTTCTAATGCCTTTCTGCTTTAAGCCTTCGAAAAAATTTTCTTGAAAAGTATCAGAATACTCTTCAAGGAAAACTTCTGAACTTTGTTCAATATCCAATTCAGGCGTTTCTTGTGCACAAATGGTTAAGGGGGTACATAAAACCCCGATCACAAAACCCAAAAACACCGCCTTTACCATACTTATTTATCAGATTTCTATTTAACACCTGTACTCCCAAAACCGCCTTCTCCCCTAGCAGTTTCAGACAAACTTTCTACTTGGTTCCATTCTGCACGTTCGTGTTTTGCAATGACCATTTGAGCAATACGTTCGCCGTTTTCAATTACAAAATCTTCATTGGACAGGTTTACTAAAATAACACCTACTTCTCCTCTATAATCAGCATCAATTGTGCCAGGTGCATTAAGTACGGTTATTCCCTTTTTAGCCGCCAAACCACTTCTTGGCCTTACCTGAGCTTCAATACCTACAGGCAATTCAATGAAAAGACCAGTTGGTATAATAGCTCTTCCTAAAGGTTGTAGTGTAACCGCTTCGGCAAGATTAGCTCTTAAGTCCATACCAGCAGACGCAATGGTCTCATAATTGGGTAAATCGTGACCTGACTTATTGATAATTTTTATGTTCATCTGTTTAGATATAATTTTTTAAGATTTTCAAATTCCAGCTTATATACCAAGCCCAAGAATACTAATAACAAAGGTATACCTATAAATAGGTTCCTATCAAAAATGTAAAATGAAAGCGTAGAAAACAAGATGGACATTCCTAAATAAAAGATAATTTTTCTAAAGTTATATGGAATGGGATAATACATACGCCCAAAATAAAATGAAAGCATCATCATGGTACCATATGCCATTAATGTAGCCACTGCTGATGCCATATAGCCGAAATACGGAATAAAAATCAAATTGATAATTATAGTCAGTACGGCACCTATCATTGAAATATAAGCGCCAAATTTGGTGCGATCCGTAACTTTATACCAAACGGATAGGTTATGGTAAATTCCTAAGAAGAAACTTGCCAAAACAATTAATGGAACTATAGGCATGGCATCCCAATATGATTCATTTAGAACAAGAAAACGCTTTAGAACATCAGAAAAAACCACAACCGACAATAAAATAATACTGCCCAAAACCACAAAATAATTTGTAATCTGAGCATATGCTTTCTGGGGATTTTTGGTAACTGAATGACTAAAGAAAAAAGGTTCAATTCCCATTCTAAAAGCAGTCGCAAAAAGTGTCATGAACAGCGCAAGTTTATAGCATGCTGAATATTTTCCCATTTCACTTTTAGCAATATCTATTGGCAATAACTCTGATAACAGATAGCGGTCAAAAACCTCATTAATGGTAAAAGCAATACCGGCAACCATAACCGGCATAGCATAGCGGACCATCCTTTTCCAGAGTTCTTTATCGAAAACATATGGCTTACGGATGTAAACCCTGATCATCAACAATAATGTAACACCACTAGCAATTAAATTGGCAATTAAAATATAAGGTATCTCATAATCTGGTTTATATAACGAGTTGAAAAAACCTGTTGATGAGCCTGTAGCTATCTTAGGTAAGAAAATCAAGAAAAATAAGGTGAGCCCTAGGTTAAGAGATACGTTTAATATTTTAACAATGGCGTATCGCATTGGCTTTTCATTAGCCCTTAACCAAGCAAAAGGAATAATAGCTAAAGCATCTAATGCCAATATCCCTAACACATAATTCATAAAAGGCAAGTCAATATTCAACGCAGTGGACAATGGCGTCTTAAATAATATGCCCACTAAAACCAATAAAGCGGTTGAGCCCATTATGGATAATAACGACGTGCTAACTACCTTTTTTCTATTTTCTGACTCCTTGTAAAAACGAAAAAACGCCGTTTCCATACCGTATGCCAAAAAAACATTGAAAATTGCAAACCAAGAAAATATCAAAGTAACCTCACCATATTTGCCCGGTGCCATTACATCGGTATAAATAGGTACAAGTAAAAATGAAATCATCCTTGGCAAGACAGTTGCCAAGCCATAGATCGCAGTTTGTTTAAAAAGTTTTTTGAGTGGATTCAAGCACTGTACATTAAGGCGATAAAAGTACCTATTAAAAGCCTAGTTACAAAGTTAGTTTTTGGGTGCGCCTTTATAAATTTGGGGTTGTTTTTGTTTTATGTCTGATACCTTTGCATATTTCAACTTTCCATTTTCGCTGTAACTCACAACGGCCTCATCTTTACCTAGGTTTAAATCTATAGCTTCAGGAGACTTTGAAGCAGTATTAGGTATTCTGACAACGATCACATTTTCGCCATTCACTGTATTGACGATGGCATCTACCTGTTTCCCCCTAAAATAAACATGATTCATTTGAATATCGGAATTCTCAATCAACGTAACCGGAATTCTCAATTCTGTACCAGAACCGCTTTCTTCACGACCACTTACATATTCCTGACAAGACGCTTTACCTATATCAAATGAAGGTTCTGCTTGCAACTTTTTCTGAGAAGTACAACTAGTTAAACAAAGACAAAAAAGTAAAAAATAAGTATTAAGATATTTCATTAGACCATATTATACTTATAAAGATAATAAGTAATATGGGTTTAATACGTCATTTAACATGGCTATCACAATTTAATGCACTAATCCGCCTTTTGCAATTGCCTTAATTTATTAAGCTCGTTTTTTACCTGCCTGTAAATAAATACACAGAAAACCGTTAAAAAAACTATGGATGAACATAGTATATATACATAAAAACCATGTGACAGCGATACTTTGAACAGAGGTAACAGAATAATAAACCCAACGGTATAAATAATAATTGCCAATGGAGTAATTATAAAATGTGTAAACCTTCTGAAGGAATAATATGTAGTCAAATCTTGTTTAAACGTATTATAGTCAGCACTAAAATTGATAGATCTTAATCTTCTTAAACTAAAGAGCTCAATACCTATTCTAACCATTAAACTACCGATCATTAAACCGATCCCCAGTAAAAATGTCGCATTTTTATAGCCGGAAACGTACAGTAGAAAAGCGAACAATGTTATGATTGTAATTGTTAAAACTGCATTCCCTGTTCTTTGTTTGTTTTCAATGGATTTTACACTTTTCAAGAGTGATTTAAAACTCTCTTCAGTTGCAGATATCTTAGATTGGTTTTGCCATGTATTTTGTAAATCTTCAAAATTATTCATGATTTGCACATTTTGTAAGTTGTTGTTTTATTCTATGTATTCTAGTTCTTATAGCGTCATGCTTAATCCCTATGATTTCTGAGATCTCTACTTGTGGCACATCTTCTAGTTCCAACAAAATTATAGCCTTGTTAGTGTTACTTAATTGGTTGATGCATTTGTACAATTGAAAAAGCATATCTTCTTTTTCTACAGGATCTTCACTACTCTCACTTATTTGCAAATCATCAATTTGTAGTTTTTTCTCTTCTTTCTTCTCCCTACGTATTTCTGCCAAACAAGTATTCACACAAATTCTATAGATCCATGTAGCTATTCCGCTTTCATTTCTAAACGTATCTAAGTTTTTCCAAACTTTAATGAACGTTTCCTGGGTCAAATCTTTGGCCAGTACATCATTACCTCCGGTATACCCCATGCATAAACGCATTACTTTAGGGTAATTAATCTCATATATCTTTTTATATGTTGTCTCCTTAGGTGTCATTAATCCTCTAATGCTTTAAGTACATTTTCAATGAACCAATCTGGTTGATCAAACATTATAAAGTGCGAAGACCCCATGGCAAATTCCAAGTTATATTCTTTAAGGGTTTTATATTGACTATTATATGTCGTTTTAGCCATTTCTAACCCATAAGGTTCTGTTGCCGCTAAAATGGTTACAGGTATATCAATTTTAGAAAGGTCGTTACGCAAATCCAATTTCAATAAATCAGTATAACCATAGACATATGTTTCTCGATCAGCTTTTATCATCCAATCTTTTATTATTTCTTGGTTTGATGCACCTAAAGCCATTCCGCTTGCCATTTGACTGACCATGGACTCAAAATCCTTATCGTTCATGGCCAATACTTTCTTATTATAAGATGAATCATAAACCATATATTCACTTTTAAAGTTAGGCATCATTAAAGCACCGGTTGAGGGCAAAGCATCAATTATGATCAATTCTTTAAAAGCACTATTTTCTGTAGCCATCCAAAGTGCTAATGCACCGCCTAAACTGTGCCCAAGCAGAACAGCATTATCTAATTTGTTACTAGAAATATACTTAACCAATTCATCTTTAATTTTTGGTAGCCAAGGTTTTTCTATAGCGGGCACATCACCAAAACCGGCAAACGTAAATACATGACATTCATAATCTTTAGATAGCTCAGCAACGGAAGCTTCCCAAACATCACCAGTACAGGCAAAGCCCGGAAATAAAAGTATTGGTTCACCTTTACCAATGACTTCGACTCTAAAAGGATTGTCTTGAGCAGTTATTGAAAAGGAGGAAATAATAAATAATGCGAATACTAATAATTTAATTGTTTTCATCGTAAGAGTTTTTGTTTTGTTCACCCTTTAGATTCAAGAATTAAAAAATGTTACCTTTTTATTTGAAAAAATATTATTCCGGTTCTACATTCATCCTTTTTATAGCCGTTGTAGCCAAAATAAAGGCAATTAAGAGAAGAACCGCGGCAAGGGCATATGGAGCGCCAGGAAAATAAATCGAAGTCTCAGGCCTAATAAAATAATAAAATACAGGCGCAAATATAAATTGCCCTAAAATAGCCGTTATGCTAACCAGACCGGTTATAGAGCCCTGTAAAATTCCCTGCTCTTTTTCCGATACTTGATTAGAAATAACCCCTTGTACGGTAGGACCTGCAATACCACCCAATGCATATGGAATCAAGAATGCATACAGCATCCAAGGTTCATGGGCAAAAGAAAACAAGAACATACCCACTGTCCACAATAAAAAGCCATAGATGATAACCTTACGTTTTCCAAATTTTGTTACTAATTTACCAACCAAAAACCCTTGAACAACGGCAACCAATAAGCCAACTACCATAAGAGACAATCCTATTTGTCTCGGGTTCCAATCATACCGTTCTATCCCGTAATAAGACCATGTAGAAGGTAACGCCTGACCAGCAAGGTTTGCCAAGAAAAATGCAGAAATCAACAGTAGAATTCCCTTATAATTACGCAATGCGAACAATGAAACCCCAGGAATCATCTTTGCATAGTTAATTTGTCTTCTGTTCTCCATGGTCAATGATTCTGGAACAAAGAAATACCCGAACAAAAAGTTTGCAAATGTTAGCCCTGCAGCTATATAAAAAGGCAAACGTATATCTATTTCACCAAAAAAACCACCTATACCCGGACCTATAATAAAACCTATTCCGAATGCAGCACCTATTAATCCGAAGTTCTTTGCTTTGTTTTCTTTGGTACTTACATCAGCAATATAGGCGGATGCCACGGTAAAACTTGCACCAGTAATTCCCGCTAAAAACCTACCCAAAAACAACCAAACAATAGAAGGTGCCCAAGCGTGGATTAAATAATCTATACTTAACCCTAACAAGGCAATAAGCAATATGGGACGTCTACCATATTTATCGGATATTTCACCCAATACAGGCGAAAACAGAAATTGCATACCTGCAAAAGCCGTTGTTAACCACATACCATAGATAATAGCCATATGATTGCCTTCACCCGTTAGTTCCATAATCAAATCAGGAATAATTGGAAGAATGATGCCTATGCCAATGACATCAACAAGAATAGTTATGAATATAAAAAGTAAGGCGGTTTTATTGGATTTCATGGTGATGACAAAAGTCGGGTAAAAAAAGGTAAATAAAAGCAATAAAAACAAAAACCCCACTGGTGAGTGGGGTTTTTATATATAGTTTAAAGCGTTAAAGGTTTAGACAACATGAAGTCATCTATATTTGAACATTTTTAATTGTTCAATGCCTCTGCACCACCAACGATTTCTAAAATTTCATTGGTAATTGCTGCTTGCCTTGCTTTGTTATATGTCAATTTCAATTGGTCACGTAGCTCAGTTGCATTATCTGTAGCCTTGTGCATTGCAGTCATACGAGCACCATGTTCACTAGCAAAAGAATCTCTTATACCTTTATACAATTGTGTTTTTAAGGATTTAGGAATCAATTGCTCTATAATTTCAACCTTAGAAGGCTCAAAAGTATAATCTGCACTTGCCGTTTCTTCTACCTCTAATGGTACAATTGGCAAAAACTGCTCGGTCATAACAATTTGGGTAGCCGCATTTTTGAATTTGTTGTACACAATATCAATACGGTCATATGCGCCAGCCGTGAACAATTCCATTAAGTTCTCTGCTATTGCTGCAACATTATCAAAGGTTAGATCATCAAATACACCACTATGGTTAGCAATAACATTATAGCGTTTACCTAAGTAATCATTAGCTTTTTTGCCTACCGCAACAAAATCAACTTCTTTACCTGCATAAACATTTTCAACAAGGTTAACAGATTGCTTTAAGATGTTGGTATTAAACGCCCCACATAGTCCTCTGTTAGAAGTAACCGATACGACCAAAACTTTATTCACCGCACGATTATCGGCATAAACACTACCAGAATCACCTTCTAAACTAGCACTTAGGTTTTGTAGTAATTCCGTCAGTTTATCGGCATAAGGTCTCATTGCCGTAATGGCATCTTGCGCCTTTTTCAATTTTGCAGCAGAAACCATTTTCATGGCACTGGTAATCTGCATCGTTGAAGAAACCGATGAAATCCTATTTCGTATTTCCTTTAAATTTGCCATTTATTCAAGTTAAAAGTTATGAATGAAGAGTTATGAGCTTTTAATTATAGAAACTAAAATTCTAATAAGTTCTTCGCATTTAATTTTCATATCCTTTGGCACATTTCTTCCGGTAGCCTCTAATATATCCAACCAATACATGGTTTCATCCGCTTCCTTAAGAGCAATTCCAAACTTATTTTTAAAATCTTTTTTACTAACACCTCTCTCTGCGCTTCTCTAGTATTAGCTCCAATACTAGTTCCACTTCTTAACAATTGAGAGGCAAGCTCAAAATCTTTATTTTCTTTTAATTTATCACAGTACAAAACAATATCACAAGCAAATTCAAAACTCTTGACCCTGATAGGGCTTTCATTTAAATAACTCATAACTCATCGCTCTGCACTTTTAACTTATTTGTATTTCGCAGAAAGCTCTTTACAAACAGAAGTCAAGGTATCTGTTACTTCATCTGTAAGCTTACCAGACTTCAAGGTATCTAGAACATCTCTGTGCTTAGCGTTCAAAAACTCCAAATAATCACGTTCGAATTCCTTTACTTTCTCAACAGGAACATCTCTTAACAAGTTTTTAGAACCTGCATAGATTATAGCTACCTGATCTTCAACCGTAAATGGATCGTTCTGAGCTTGCTTTAATATTTCAACGTTTCTACGTCCTTTTTCAATTACGTTCAATGTCGCAGCATCTAAATCTGAACCAAATTTAGCAAAGGCTTCCAATTCACGGAACTGTGCTTGATCCAGTTTCAATGTACCGGCAACTTTCTTCATTGATTTGATCTGAGCGTTACCACCAACACGAGATACAGAGATACCTACGTTAATTGCAGGTCTAACACCTTGGTTGAATAAATCTTGCTCTAAGAATATCTGTCCGTCAGTAATAGAAATTACGTTAGTTGGGATATAAGCAGAAACATCACCTGCTTGTGTTTCAATAATTGGCAAAGCCGTTAAAGAACCACCACCCTTTACCATTGGTTTTAACACCTCTGGCAAATCGTTCATTTCTTTTGCGATATCATCATCATTGATAACTTTTGCAGCACGCTCCAATAATCTAGAGTGTAGGTAGAAAACGTCACCTGGGTAAGCCTCACGTCCTGGTGGTCTTCTTAACAAAAGAGACACCTCACGGTAAGCAACCGCTTGTTTTGATAAATCATCATATATAATTAATGCAGGACGACCTGTATCACGGAAATACTCACCAATAGATGCTCCGGTAAACGGTGCATATACTTGCATTGGCGCAGGATCAGATGCATTAGCAGCTACAATGGTAGTATATGCCATTGCACCTTTATCTTCCAATACTTGAGCAATACCGGCAACGGTAGATGCTTTCTGACCTATGGCAACATAGATACAGTAAACAGGCTCACCAGCATCATAAAATTCTTTTTGATTTAGAATGGTATCAATACAAACCGTAGTCTTACCAGTTTGACGGTCACCAATAACAAGCTCTCTCTGCCCTCTACCAACTGGGATCATCGCATCAATTGCCTTAATACCAGATTGCATTGGCTCTGTTACAGGCTCTCTGTAGATTACACCTGGAGCTTTACGCTCAAGTGGCATCTCATAAGTATCACCGGCAATAGGTCCTTTACCATCGATCGGGTTACCTAAGGTATCCACAACACGACCAACAATACCTTCACCAACTTTTACAGAAGCAATACGTTGTGTACGCTTAACCGTATCTCCTTCACCAACAGATTTAGAAGGTCCTAAAAGAACCACACCAACGTTATCTTCTTCAAGGTTCAAAACGATACCTTCAAGACCGCCTTCGAATTCAACCAATTCTCCATATTGAGCATTAGCTAGTCCGAAAACTCTAGCGATACCATCACCAACCTGTAATACAGTACCTACTTCGTCTAAAGTAGCGGTAGCATCGAATCCTGATAATTGTTTCTTTAAAATTGCTGATACTTCAGCGGCTTTTACTCCTGCCATTTTTAATTAGATATAAGATATTAGACAATGAATGTAACCATTCGTGGTCTTATATTGTTATTATAGACTATTTGAAAATTCTCTTTTTAAATTATTAAGCTTGTTGCTTACGCTAGCATCATACTGTAAATCTCCAACTCTTAAGATGAAACCTCCAATAATACTTTCGTCAATTTTACTTTCAATGGTAACCTCATCACCAGTAATAGTAGCAACCTGCTTTAATATTTTTTTCTCCATCGCGGCATTTAAAGGTACAGCGGTTGTTACGTAAGCAACGTTCTTACCTTTTAATTGCTCATTTAGGATAATGTATTTTAAGGCTACCTCATTTAACATACCTAAACGCTTGTTGTCTACCAACATTGTTATAGCGCCTTCCGTAATTGAATTACATCCTTTGAAAATTTCAAGTAATGCACTCTTTTTAGAAGTACCGGAAACAACCGGACTTGCCAATACATCTTTTAATTCTTTACTATCTGAAATAGTAGTGGCGATTGAACGCATATCTTTCTCAACAGCATCCAAGGCTTTGTTTTCCTTGGCCATGTCCAATATTGCCTTTGCGTAACGTAATGCAGCTCTAGATTCGCTCATTATTTCTTTTAGTTAAGTTTTATATCGCTCAACATGGTATCTACCAACTTCAATTGCTTGTCATTGCTAGATAACTCCTCTTTTATAACTTTCTCAGCTATTGCTACAGACAATTCTGCAACTTGACTTTTAATATCGGCAACAGCAGCTTTCTTCTCACTTTCTATAGCAGCTTGCGCTTGTTTCAACATTTTGTCGCCTTCAGCTTTTGCCTGCTCTTTAGAATCAGCTATCATTTTTTCTTTGATCTCACGAGCTTCTTTTAACATAGATTCACGTTCAGCACGTGCCTCTTGCAGCATTCTATCATTATCCGCTTGTAAGTTTTGCATATCCGCTTTTGCTTTTTCAGCTGCGGCCAATGCTTCTTGAATACCTGTCTCTCTTTCGTTCAAAGAGTTCAAGATAGGTTTCCAAGCAAATTTTACCATTAAGAAAATTAAACCTAATAATAGAATTGTTTGTACGATAAACAATCCTGGTGAAAAATCATTCAATAAAACTTCCATATTCTAATCTTTAAAATCTAAATCAATAATTAAAAACATTTCCTGTAACCAACCGTTACAGGAAGATGTCTTTGGGTTTTCGTGTTCTTATTTTCCTAAGAACAAAGCACCGAATGCTAAACCTTCTAAAAGTGCAGCTACGATAATCATCGCAGTTTGAATTTTTCCTGCCGCTTCTGGCTGACGAGCAATACCTTCCATTGCTTTACCACCGATTTGACCAAGACCTAAACCTGCTCCGATAACGATTAAACCTGCTCCAATTAAATTGTAAGTTACCATACTAATTGATTTATATAATTAAATTAAAAAAACTCTTGTTAAATAAAATCTCCTCTAACATCCTCTACATCTGCCACTTCATGACCGTGAGAATCATGCTCATGGTCGTGATCATGTTCCGCTACCGCCATACCTATAAACAAAGCTGAAAGTGCCGTAAAAATATATGCCTGTAAAAAGGCCACCAACACCTCAATAAGGGTGATAAAGAATGATAAAACCAATGAAAGACCCGTAGCACCTGCCACACCTAAACTTTCTTTAAGCGTAAACATAATCGCAATTAAGCTCATTACAACAATATGCCCTGCAGATATGTTTGCGAACAAACGTACCAATAATGAAAAAGGCTTAATGATAAAAGCACCTGCCAATTCTATAATCGCCAAAATTGGTTTTACGAAAACCGGTACACCTGGCATCCACAAAATGTGCATCCAGTAATCTTTGTTACCGCTAACTGTATATATGATCAAGGTAAATATTGCCAAACAAGCTGTAACCGCTATTTGCCCAGTTACATTGAACCCAAATGGAGTAAGCCCCAACAAGTTCAACACCCATATAAAAAAGAATACCGTTAAAAGATACCCTGTAAATCTTCTGTAATGTTTTTCTCCAATGTTAGGTCTAGCAATCTCATCTCTAACATATAAAACAAGAGGTTCCAACACTCTACCAAAACCAGTTGGTACACTTTTCTTAGTATATTGTTTAGCTAAAGAAGAAAATGCAAACAACAATAACAAACCTACCAACAAGATACCAACAACACTTTTGGTAATAGAAAAATCTAAAACTTTATGCGCATTTGTTGCGTGATGTTCTTCGTCAAAATTTACAGATGAAGCACCAGCTTCCAACTCATAAATTTTACTGTGAAGTTTTACAAATTTAGAACCGTTCTTTTCAACAATTACGTGTCCGTTATCGTCATGATGAAATTCTGATGACATAAAAGTCACCAAACCATTGCTTGACCAAAGTATTACCGGAAGCGGAAAACCAACATGCTTTCTTTCACCAGCATCATTGGTATAGGAGAATAAATGAAAATCATGAGAATCCTTAAGGTGATGTAAAATATACTCATCTACCTGCTCCTTACCACTTACCGCTCCTTCAGGTGCTGTGTCTGATACCGCGAAACTTTGCAATGAAAAACAAAGTATTAGAAGTTGTAATAAGGTTTTAATCGTATTTGAAACTTGCATCATTAGTTCTTTATCAAAAAATTAAGCTCCTAGAAATTTTGCGCAAAAGTAGTCAATAATAACATAACCATCCCAATTTTAAAGCTTTAAAATTTACAGACTTTTATTCCCCATTATTTTGGCAATAAAAAACACCTCTAGAAATAGAAAAATTAAAATCGGAATCAACAGCATTCCTCTATATAACTGAGGCATAATACGTTCTCCAAGTAGGTATGGGTAAAAGATCATAGCAAACAACGTAATTTTAAATACAAGTGCCGCCATGTATAGAAACCCTAATTGCTGAAAAAATGAATTGTTTTTAGCCGCAATGAAAAAGATAATCACCAATACGAGTGAAAACACATAATGAAATGTATACGCTTTTTTCAATAATGGAATAAAATAAGGTTCAGCATTGCTTAAAAGCTGATCTTGTAAAAAAAAAGAAGTCGCGCCCACAACAGTGAACACGACTATATATAAAATGATGTTTTTTAGCAACGTTTTATTTATTTAATGCCATAACCTTTTTTATGACCAAATAGATAGACAAAAATACTGCAAGTAAAGTAAATGTATCTTCTAAAAACGTTTTTTCATATTTTTCATCTAACCATTCTCCTAAAAGATTGCCCAAAAATATAGTGACACCCATTTGTATGGCAACACCAGATAAGCTTGCGGCGTTTCTTAAAAGCTCAGAATTATCATTGTCCTTACGAGGCTTTTGCGGCTCCATTGTTCGGTGCTTTAAAACCTGCAGGGTTACTTCCTCCTTTTTTACCGCCCATGTTACAAGAAGCATTAAAAGTAGCACCTGGCTCTACTGCCAGCTTACTTACAGATACCGTACCTTCTATTACAGCAGATGATTTTAAGGATAACAGATCAGATACCAATAATTCGCCATTAAAACTACCTTCTATATCTGCATTTACACATTCTACTTTACCATGAATATAGCCGTCTTTGCCAATGACCACTTTGCCAGAGGTTTTTACATTACCATCTAACTTTCCATCTATACGAAAATCTGCTTCTGAGATGATATCTCCTTTGATTTTGGTATTCTTCTCTATTCTGTTGGGTTGTCCTCCTATTTCATTCATAGCTTTAGGTTTTTGTCTGTCTGAAAACATTGTTCACGGTTTTGGGGTTAAAAGCGTATTTCTATAATCGATTATATTTTTGTGTACTTGTATAATCTTATAGTTCTCTGATAAAACTACAAAATTCTCATCAGCAACTCGGTAATCCTTATTATTTTTTAATAGCTCTGCATAGCCAAGTGCATAATCTTTTGACTTAAACCCATGAACTACTACAAATTGATCTTCTAGGTTATAAATATCTTTAGAAATCTTGTTCTTGTATTTAAGATCGGTAATTGATTTCTCTAACAGTTCCATCAGCTTTAGCGCCTTTTCATTATTACTTCTCTTAAAAGGAAAAACAACTTTCCAGTTAGAGGTTCCCTTGGAGTCTGTTTCCGGTGAAAACTCTTTTTGCTCCAGTTTAGGAAGCTGCTCTGCAATCATTTGCTCGGCTTTTTTACCTTCTGGATTGTTAGGATACGTCAATGCCACATAGTTCAACGCTTCTTTAAAAAGCTCAAAACCTTGCAGCCTACCAATGGCATTTGCTTTCAACATTTCAAACTTTGGAACAATAGGGTCACCTGTAAATCTATTGATGTTTTCCTCCGCACCTGTAATTACCTGCAAAAAGTGTTGTTCTTGATATTGTTTGAACAAATTCTCATAGCGTTTCTCTGGACTATCTGAACTGTCTGCCAGAACCGCTTGTGGGTTTAACAATATTTCCGCGTACCTAGAATCTGAGTGGTTGGCAATAATATCTGCTTTCATAGTCTCTTTCAACGGACTATCTACTTCTTCATATATCTTGTACAGGTTATATTTAGAAGGTAAGATCAAACGCTCTTCGGCATTTGAGGCTAGAACGTTTTCCAATTTCTCTGCCGCTAAAAGATTTTCATTGAACTTTTCCTTATAGATAAGCCCTAATTGATAGTTGGCAAAATTTCGTTCTGTCTTTAAGCTATCTATAATAGCAACATCTGTAGGTAAACGATCCATGTAATAATCTAACGAGAATTTCTCATCTTCACTAACTACACTTATACTATCATTTGCTCCCGGAGCATTCTGTAATGCAATATTCTCACTATTAATAAGCGACTTGTCTGACCATCGCCAATCATCTGTCAATTCTCTATTGCCCCAACGGTTTTTAAAGTCGTTTTGACCATAGCCCAAACTAGTAATGTTATAGAAATAGAATTTGCCTTTATTCTCCTTACCGCCCTTGCTGTTGTTAAAAGCAGCAAAACCATCTGTAATTCTTTCCTTCTCTTTTTTCTGCGCAGCTTCCTTAGCTTTTTGTAGCTCTTCAATATGTTTACCAAAATATGCCAATTGCTCATCTTTTGGCATTTGGTAAACCGTAATTACACTATCTGCATAATGCACAATGTCTTCGTACTTAATAACATCTTCAAGGTTATCCCTTTTTTTCTTGATTGCCCTAAACTTCTTGGTATTCTCGTTAAGGTTGGTCAATACACTATCATAATAGGCACCTGCGGGCTTATAAATACTTTCATCAAAATTATATTCTGCTAAATTCTCATAGTTGAGCGCATTCAATTTTGGCTTGTTCTGCGATGCTCTGAGCGATTTGTTGAAATACAATATTGCCAAGCTATCAGATTCTTGTTCTAAATGAAACTCTGCCAATTGCCTATAAATGCCATCTAAGTAAGGTCTGTTCTCCCTATTTAGCTCCATCTTGGTTAAATATTCCAAGATTTCTTCTTTATTCTCACCAGTGACTTGGGTATTCTTTAATTTTTCGATTTTGGCGTTGATCATATAAATCCTAGGGGACTTTCTATTTAACTCGATCACCTTATCAAAAGCATAATTGGCACTGTCCTTATAACCCAATTGATTGTACAACTGACCAATAATATAATAGTACCTTCCTTTTTCAGGATTCTTTTTTGTATAATGCGATGCAATTTTTAGGTTTTGAACCGCAGTATCCGGAGCATTAAGATTTATATAGGCTTGTGCCAACATTGCCCTTGCATCTGCATACTCTTGATCTTTTAAACGCTCATATTTCATTAAGCGTTTTAAATTTTTTATCGCTAAATCGTCATTTTCTAACCTAATATTTACCTTTTCTCTCCAAATACTTGCTTCATTAAGCTTATCACTTTCTGAATATTTATTGAGAATGTAATTGAAGGATTCCAATGCAGGAATGTAGCGTTCATCAAAATAACGCGCTTTACCTAATAATAGAAAAGCCTCATCTATTTGAGGGTTGCGTTCTTCATCCTTAATATCCATACTATGCTTTTGAATAGCCTTTGTAGCTTTTTCTTCTGCAATAAGAAAATTAGGATTGTTGTCTTCTGAATCTAATTTTATTTCGCCACTAACCTCTAAACGTTCTATGGGCAACACTTCAAAATAATCATCTTGATAAGTATCGTTCAACGTTTCTCGCCCTTGTTCAAAAGCAATATTACCATTATACAAGGTGTTGTATTTGGTATTGAGCGCGTGCCAATTTCGGTTCACGAACTTGTCTTTCTTAACGGAACATGCATTAAAAAGCATACTCGTTAAAACACCGGATAAAATAAGTTTGTTTCTAAGATTCAAAATAGATAATCTACGTATGTATGTTTAACTTAAAAACAACCAGATTATTATACCGTTTATCGGTAAACTGCATATTTATTTTTAAGTCGTGTCACCATTTATGAACCGCGAAACCAAATTTTTACCGACCATATAGTTTGTTTTATATTAAAATGATCAAGAGCTTATGAGTTTACTGCCGATAATCTGATCTAATGCAACTTCGTCGGATTTTTATATTACTTGGAATAAAATTTAGAAAAGAAAAACCGACCTAGTGGTCGGTTTTAAGTTTTTACACTAATTGTAGTACGTCTTATTGAAAACCAATTAAATTTTACCATATGTAGTTCTTAACTGTGCTCTAAGCGGACATATATTTTTAAATTATTCCACAACAACCTCAGCCTTTTCAGACCCAAAAAAGACTTCTAATTCTTTTAAAGTCTCGGCAGATGTTTCAATGTCTTTGACTACCTCACCTTTGTTCAGTACAACAATACGCTCACATACTTCGGTTACATGAATTAGATCATGACTAGAAACCAATACCGTTACATCTTGCTGTGCAGCCAAATCTTTAATGATCTGCTTAAGGCGTATTTGCGTAGTGGGATCTAAATTTGCAAACGGCTCATCTAAAATAACCACTTTGGGGTTGCCAATAAAAGATGCCACTATACCTGCTTTCTTCTGGTTTCCTTTAGATAAATCTCTCAAGTATTTCTTTTGACCTAATATTTCTCCATGAAAAAAGTCTTGGTATTGTGCCAAGAGTGCGTCTACATCGGCTTTATTTTGCCCACGTAGGTCCCCAATGAAATAAAAATATTCTTCTGGAGTCAAATACCCGATCAAAAAGGTTTCATCAATAAAGGAAGAGGTAAACGGTTTCCAATTTTCACTGGTGTTTACTTGTACCTCGTTATTAATAATATGACCGGTAGTTGGTTGTATTAGGTCTAGCAACAAACTAAAAAGGGTTGTTTTACCTGCACCGTTATTACCTACCAATCCAAAACTTTGTCCTGTTGGTATTTGTAGGTTCTTTATATTCAATACTTGTTGTGAACCATATATTTTTGATAAATTTTCTATTGTAATCATAATCGTGTTATTTACTTTGGCTACGCTCAGCAGCCTTTTTGTTCGTTATTGGTTAAAAGAAATAAATCCAAATTATCTGTCTGAATAGCTTATTAACAACTAGCCGACATTTAATGTCCTTATTCCTGCAACTTTATATTCCTTACTGAATTCTTTAAGCTTTCCTAATAAGCTTTTTTCTTTGTACTTATTACTTAATACTCGGTACTTATCAATCAACTCGCCTTTTCTTTAAAACCTGCAATCATTCCATATTTCTTTTTCTTGTATTGCTCGGTAATTAAACCTAATAAGTAATTCTTCATGGCAAAGCCTATAATTCCCATTACTGATAGTACTCCTACCGCCACTTCTAAATTAAAAATGTAGTAAAAGATAGAGAATATAATGATTGGTACAATTAATACCGGAAGCATCACCAAAAACTGAGTAGCACTTGCACCCTGCATGTTACCAAACGGACTCTGATCTAACTCAATCCTTTTCTTATTAAACGAACCAAAATATAATATGACGGGTATGTTTACACCCAAGTTATATAAGGCACATCCAAAATTAATTGCCAAGGCATCCCAACCAAAGTAAACGTAAGGTATCGTCAATAAAAACATAGCTACAATGCTCACTGTAATTAGTGAAACCTTTGACTCCAGATACTTTCGCATGGGTATGTTTTGCGACATCATCATACTATAGTAACTACTATCCCAAGCCGGAATAAACTGACCAAAATTACTTAAGAAAATACCTGTCATAAATATACCCACAAAGGCTTTCATAGGCATCATGCTACTATATATCTCCTGGGTATAGAATACCAGACCGTAAAAGACAAACAATAGCGAAATATACACTTGTGACTTGGTTCTTTTATTTCTCCAAATCATTTTAAGATCTAACTGAAGAAAAGAGCCCATTTCGCCAAAACGCTTGGTCCAAGCTAAATCTGAGGTATTTGCCTGTACCGATTTTGCTTTGAGCTTTGCATCTAGGTAAATTTTATCTTTTAAGTATTTATAATTTACATAGTACATAGCGACTGCAAGCGCAATAGGAATCAAAACCGTAATTGGGTATGCGTAAAGTGCATGAAAAACAGGAGCAAAAAAAGCCTTTACAGAAAACACACCGAAATAATCCAATCCATAGCCTAAAACAAGTATGCTAACGATACCTATTAAAACCTTATCGTTTTTATTCAC
Source organism: Maribacter sp. HS (assembly GCF_048059195.1). Lineage (NCBI taxonomy): Bacteria > Pseudomonadati > Bacteroidota > Flavobacteriia > Flavobacteriales > Flavobacteriaceae > Maribacter > Maribacter sp. HS. Next base: position 878,362 of record NZ_JAYLVV010000003.1, on the reverse strand, counting down.
CAAAAGGTTTACATAATTTATGCTCAAAACAATTGCAATAATGGCAACTACCCATAACAATACATTTAATGCAGGGTAACCGTTAAACAGCAAAACGACGGCAAATGGCACAATGAAAAATAATGTGAGTAAATTATAGATAGATGCGGCAGATCTACCTAAGATATAATGTGCAATGGTGCTTTTCTTTACCGGTGTGGTCAAAAAAGGCTTAATGTCCATTACCGGTAATTTCTGCATAAAATACCTGAGCATTAATTCCATCAAAATCCAGTAGATAAAATACTGGCTAACAATCCATAACGGGCTTTGGTCCGGAAAGAACTTGCGCAGTAAAAAATACATACCCCCACCGGTTACGGCGAGCGATATCAACATATACACCGCAAAAAACCCCATGACTATTTTTATCCCTAAACTTTTTCCAAGGTTAGAGGATCTAAAAAAAGATTTCCATTGTAAGGAAGAAAATCGTTTAAACATTCGGTTGGTTTTAGTATTCTAAGTATAAGTAAGAAAAATCTTGAGTTTGTTACAAGACAAATCCAAATTAAATTTAAAGAGACCTTGAATGTCATTTACTACAACGACTATTCTTCATATTATTGATTCGAAATTTCTTTACAAACCAATAAATAAAATACACAATTTCACATCACACTCAACTCCCTGTACACCATAACTATTCCAACCATTATAAAAACCAAACATCCAAAGATTATATTGATATCGTAGGAATAATCTATTGAATTATAATTATTATCATTCACAAAATCCTTCACAACTTTTATAAGGCGAAGTGAACCACCAATAAGCAGTATGACACCAAAAAATAAATTGATAAAGTCTATTTGTAGTACTTCATTCATTAATATTTAATTCATTATATAGATTAATCGTTTTTAATCTACAGTTGTAAACCACTAAAAGTCCAGCAATATTAAATACAATGGCAAGAAGCCAAAACCACATAAAGTGAAAAGTGTTGAACCAAAAATATGATGTGTTTAAAAATAATGATGGCAAGTACATTATTGAAAACATATATTTAGCTGAATGTATTTTCTTATATACTCCTTTAGGGCTATAATACCAATAGAAGGCAATTATCTGCGGAATTACTAGCGACATCAAGGCTATTACTTTAAGGGTTTTATCGTTTAAAACTAATTGAGTAAAATAAATAGCAAACCCAATCATCATCAACACCAGAAAATAACTTGGTTTTTTGAAAAAGTTAAATATGGTATTGAATAGTGCTTTTTGATATGTCCAGTGTCTTTTTTTGTGTAGACTCTTTTGAAAATTAATAATGAAATTCTTCTTTGAATTAAGAAAATCAATCAATAAAACGTAGCAAGTATTATTTTCAAATTCTGTTGCTAAGTGATCAATAAGCTCTACTCTTACATCTAAAAACCTGATACCGTTCGCAGTTAGATATTCTTCTATTTTCTGTATTTCAATAATATTTAATGCCATAGTACTTTTTGATTATTAAATGACATATGAGAATTATATAAGCTTGAAAAGTAAAAGAAAAATGAGATTGCAAATGCATGAAGCCCTATTGAAATATACATTAAAGAATCATCATCATATATAGACATAAAATTTGTCCACAATGGATTGTAAAGTACATAAACAAATCCAACCCCTATCGCATTAATTTTGAAAAGAAAGCTAAATGTAGTTTGATAGTCAGTGGTCTTAATTCGGTAATCGTAAACCAAAAGGATTACAAAAAAAATTATATATACAGCTCCAATAATTTTTGATATCGAATCTAAGAATGTTATTGAAAAAATACCATTTAAAATAAAAGCAGTTAAGACTATAAAAAGAGAGGCTAAAGTTGATTTGAGATATACCTTCTTAATTTGTTTTACACTTTTACTAATCATTATTCGTGGACCATTCCAATACAAACCTAACCAGAAGCTAGAATAATTATCTAGCTCTAAATTCCAACGTTGAGTCTCAACACAAAATGCTTCATCAAAATCAACCGAATTCAATCGCATATTTTGACAAGTACTTTCAATTATATGATCATAAATTTCAGCACGTAAATCTATTTGAAACAATTCCTTTTTATCTAAAAAATCACGAATCTGTTTTAATTCTGATTGTTGTAATTTCATAACTCAATATTTAGTTAATGCTCCATTTTGGGTTTACCAATTGTTCCATATTTCTAATGAACTCTTCAAGTTCTGCTAATCGATTGGTCTTTTCTCTAACACCTTGCTCCGTAAGTTTGTAATACTTGCGTAACCTATTATCAACCCTTGTAACCTCAACATCTAATAAACCTTCTGCTTCTAATTTGTGCAGTGCAGGGTAAAGAGCACCTTCGGTAATTTTCAATTCCCCTTTTGTTATCTCTTTTACCTTTTGGGTAATTTCGTAACCATACATTTTTTCGCCTTCATCTAATAATTTGAGAATGATGGTATTTAAACTGCCCTTATATAATTTGGAATTTGCCATTGTTGTTTAAACTATAGAAAGGAAAGATACATAATTTTCTTATGCATAAGAAAATTATGTATAAAAATTCTATTTACTTGTTAGAAGTCAAGTTTCTTTTATTACCCGCCAAATACTCCCACTCCAATTTATTCGTAGTCCCAGCCAATGCTTTATCCAAAAAAGAAATCGCTAATTGTTTCTTTCCTATTTTCATATAATATTCCGCATAACAACCGTAATACAAATAAGCCCTTTGACCAAGTTCTGCAACATCAATGTGCTTTAACAATTGATGTGTTTTTTCAAAATCAGATAACTGAAGACATACTGTTGCATGATTTAACAACGTAAACATATTGGGTTTAAACATATACAATTGTTCGTACCAATAAGAGATATTTTTCCAATTGGTATCTTTAAATGTTTTGGCATTTAAATGCTCAGAGGCTATCGCAGCTTCATAATGATACACAGAGGTATCTTCATACTCCGTAGCTTTAAGCATAGCACTATTCCCCATCTTTATCAATGGAAAATACCATTTGGTACGGTCTTGATGCTGCAAATTAACTATTTGATTGTCAGAAGAAACTTTGCTTTCTAGTCGTGACATATGAAAACAAAGCAATGCAAAAAGTGCATACAAACTACCACTTCTAAATTGCTCCTTTTTTAAGAGTAGTTGGCAAAGGCGAATAGCTTCGCCACATAAATCTTCTTTTATTAACTTTTCCTTGTTTGTAGAATGAAAGCCTTCATTGAACGTTAAGTAAATGACTTCCATAACACGTGCCATTCGTTCTTGAACAGTTTCAGGACTTGGGTATTGAAACTGAATATTTTTATCCTGAATGGTTTTTCTTGCCCTTAGTAATCGCTTAGCGATAGTTTCCTCTTTGGTCAATAAGGCAGCGGCAATTTCTTTAATACTAAAACCGGAAATGGTTTTAAGTGCAAAGGCTATTTGTTCGCTAGGGTGTAAACTTGGGTGACAAGCAACAAAAATCATTCGCAACTGACTGTCTGCTACCTCATGATCTAAAAACAGTTCGTCTATTTGTAAAGATGATGCTCCAGTTGTAATGCTAAGGTTTCTATTCTTTTCGGCTTGTATACTTCGAAGAATATCAATGGTTCTGTTTTTGGCGACACGGTTCAACCACCCCTCTGGATTATCGGGTATTTTAGTCCGCCATTGCGAAGCTGCTTTTATAAAGGTATCCTGTACCGCATCTTCAATGGTCTCTATATATGACAACCCGAAAAAACGGGTTAAAATAGCGACCATCTTCCCATAATGATGTCTAAAAAGATGGTCTACTACTTTATGTTCCATATAGTTTACTGCTCAAAAACCATTACTTCCCTAATCTCAACAGTACCGTCTAAATCATAATCTGGATAATCTTTAGCGATTTCAACTACAGCTTCAGCATTCTCTGCCTGTACAATATAGTAACCGCCGATCAATTCTTTACCTTCGATCAAAGGGGCATCGGTAACGGTACGGTTTGGTCCAGATACTCTTTTTACTTGGGGCATTAATGCGTCGCCAGATTTAACAATACCTTGTTTTTGCATTTTTTCGTTCCAGGCAAACCATTTTCCCATTCGTTCCTGTAATTGTTCTGGTGATAGACCTAATTCTTGGTAATCTGCACCAATGAAAATCATCATAAAATCTTTCATAATTTAATCCTTTTAATTTTTACATAGAACTCGCTCTAAGTTCTTTTTGTTTACCTCATGACGTTACCGAAATCAAATTAGGGACAATTTTTATAGGTTTTTTTCAAAAAAAGATAAGTTAAGAATTATTTAATATGATAAAAACCCTTCAAATACCATTGAACGTTAGACTTTTTTGACAAATGTCATATGATATCGCAAAAGCATGCTTAATTTTGTAGATCGATTTAAAGAAATGAACATATGTCGCAATTTCACCCATTAACGGTAAAACATATTAAAAAATTAACGCCAACATCTGTTGCCGTTACATTTTCAATTCCTAAAGAATTGGCACAGACTTTCACCTTTACGGCGGGTCAGTATATCACAATAAAAAAAGAAATAAAGGGTAAAGAACTTAGAAGAGCATACTCTATTAGTTCATCTACGGACAAAGATGGTATCACCATTGGAATTAAAAAAGTAGATAATGGTGGATTCTCAAATTACGCCAACTCAGAATTAAAAGTAGGCGATACATTAGAGGTGATGGAACCAGAAGGTCGTTTCGTTTTTAATACTACTAAAGAAGTACAGAACATAGCAGCATTTGCTGCAGGTAGTGGTATTACCCCTATTATGAGTATTGTAAAGTCTGTTTTAGATAGTAACCCAAAAAACAAATTTGTTTTAGTTTACGGAAACAAATCTTACGAAGAGACTATGTTCTATACAGATTTGGTGAAATTGGAATTAGAATATGCCAATCGGTTTTTTGTGTACTTTACCAATAGTCAAACTCGTGAAGACAAGGCTTTATTCGGTAGAATAGATACCTCAACGGTAAATTATGCACTATTGAACAAGCATAAGGACGTTGATTTTGATGGATACTATTTATGTGGACCAGAGGAGATGATCCGTTTGGTACAAGATACTTTAATAGAGAATGAAGTAGATAAGGATAAAATCCATTTTGAGCTCTTTACACCCACTGAAATAAAAGAGGAACTACCTATACAGGCCAATGGTCAAACAGCAGTTACCGTACTTGTTGATGATGAGGAATTTCAGTTTACGATGGACAAGAAAAACATAATTCTTGATGCCGTTCTTAAAGAAAATATTGATGCACCATATTCTTGCCAAGGTGGGGTATGTAGCAGTTGTATTGCTAAAGTAACCGAAGGAAGTGCTGAAATGGTCATGAACCAAATTTTGACCGATAAGGAAATTGCGGACGGATTTATTTTAACCTGTCAAGCCCATGCCACCACACCTACAATAAAGGTAGATTTTGATGATGTATAAAACTATATTAGTATAATTATAAAACGCCATTATTATAACATAGTAATGGCGTTTTTTATTTCCTGGCCTAGCTTTTCAAAGGCAAAATTAAATTGGATTGCGTTATTGTTTTTAGGGGGTTAAAATACCTTTAATGGTATTTTCAATTCGCTAAAGGTATGTCTATAGAAATCATTGGTGTTTTTATCATCATTGCGGTAGTTATAATTTTATTTGCTTTTGAGGTTTTTCCGATGGATAAAATCGCTTTCTGCATTATTGCCGCATTACTATTGACCGGCTTGGTTTCACCCGAAGAAGCCGTCAGCGGATTTTCTAACAAAGCCGTAATCACCATTCTATGTTTAATGATCTTAGCGATCGGACTTGAAGAAAATGGAGCCATATCTTATCTCGCAAAAGGCTTAAAGGTGCTAAAGAACTGGCCGGTTGTCCTGGCCATGGTCGCTATAATGCTGATTGCGGGAAGTATTTCTGCCTTTGTAAGCTCTACTGCCGTGGTCATTGTGTTTATTAAAATTGTTGCAGAACTACGCGAAAAATATCAATTACCCCCAGGCAAATTATTATTGCCTATATCTTTTGCAAGTATTTTAGGGGGCAGTTGTACCCTAATGGGCACATCTACCAACCTTTTGGTAAGTAATATAGCCGCTAGGTATACCGGTGAAAAATTGGGTTTCTTTGAATTTACATTGACCGGCATTGTTTTTTTAGGAATTTCAATGGGAATTATTGCCCTTTTTTATCGGTTTTTACCAAAAGACACTGGTAAACTTTCAGATAATTATGACCTTGATCGATATCTCTTGACGGTGACGGTAGAAAGTGATTCTCCTTTGGTAAACAAACCAATAGGTGAAAGTTTCATGTTCAAAGAAATTGACATTACCGTTTTGCGACTAACACGAAAAGGCTTTGACCAAAACTTATTGAATCATGATTTGTTAATTCAACCTAATGATGTAATTCTTCTGCACTGTAGTTTGGAAAACCTTCAAAAAATGCGTGCCGAAGGTTATTTTGAAGTGGATTCGGAAGACAAAGACCATTTTACATCCACTAAAAATACCCAAATCAAAAAAGTTAGTGATGCCCAAGTAAAGAATGATGAAAATAATGAGGAAGATGATGAAAGTCTTTTGTTAGAATTATTGCTGTTACCCGGTTCTAAATTTTTAGGTAGAAACTTATCTGAATTAAAAACCATGTTGATACCAAGGGCAATCCCTTTAGCGGTAAACAAGCGAAAGAAGCTACGTATTCTTCAGAACCGACTACATCAAAGCAATCATGAGTTTACAAAGCTTCATGTAGGAGATCGATTATTGATACAAACCAAGCCCGAGTACGTATCTAATTTTGAAAACAGCAATAATCTAGCGGTATTAAACCAATATGAAGGTCGTGTGCCTGCCACGCCGTTTAAAAGAAACTTATCCATCCTTATATTAATTGCCACCATTGCTATGGCAGCTACCGGAGTTTTTGAAGTAATGACGAGTGTAATTACTGGAACCTTAGCTATGCTCCTTTTCAAATGTGTTGAGTTAAATCGTATTTATGAGAAGATCAATTGGCAAATTATTTTCTTATTGGCAGGTATGATACCACTAGGTATAGCAATGAGCAATGCCAAGGCAGATACATGGATCACGGAAGAACTGTTGGCATTAATGTCCGGTGAGCAACCTATATTCATTATCGGATTGTTGTTTTTAACGACCATGATACTCAGTAGTGTAGTATCAAACAATGCTACGGCAATTATAATGGCACCTATTGGAATATCATTGGCCAGCGGATTAAGTCTTGATCCCAAGCCATTTATTCTTTGTGTAATGTTTGCGGCAAATTTCAGTTTCTTTACTCCCTTAGGATATCAAACAAATGCGCTGATCTACAGTATGGGAATTTATAAATTCAAACACTTTTTAGTAATCGGCGGGGTTATATCCGTAGTGCTTTGGATCGTGGGCACCTTACTTTTAAGTGCTATGTTGTAATTAGCTATTTGGTAAATACCTCCTCGAACTTTTTAACAGCAGCTTCATAGCCAATGGCGTAGGCTTTTTCTATACCCCTTCTATCTAACAAGCCAATATGTTCCAATTCTTTAGATTCAAGCACCAAATGACAATTATTGATCTTTTGTCGGTTAATGGCATAGATCATCAATCCGGTAACCCTGCCCGTTAATTGAAATGAGTTGTTTAAGTGCTTTTTCTCCAATTGAGATACAACAGATACATTACTACCAATAACAAAATCTACCTTGGGCAAAACCGGTTCAGAAGGAAAGTTGTTCATGATCCCACCATCTGCATATAATTCTCCATTATATTCCACCGGACTGAAAACCGGCGGTAATGCAGCGGAGGCCAATAAGGGTTTTATAAGCTCGCCTTCATGAATAAACAGCTCTTCACCTTTCTGTAAATTGGTTGCTACTACATGTAGTTCCCTATTTAAGGCCGCAAAACTATCCTCTGGAAAATACTGTTTAAAAGAAGTAATATAACTTTCACTATTGAGCAAACCGGGTTTGGCAACCGCAAAGTAATTATACTTAAAGAGTGGCGTTTCCTTAAAAAATCGAAGCATATCTTCTACGGGCTTATCGGCAGCATACAAAGCACCTACTAAGGCACCTATACTACTACCCGAAACCACATTAGCCTCAAGACCGAATTCTTGCATTGCCTTGATCACACCTATATGCGCCATGCCTCTAATACCTCCGCCCGAAAGTACCAAACCTATGGACTTAGAACCTATTTGCATCTATCTAAAATTAATTTCAAAAAAAATGCCAAGCGAATACTATTATTCGCTTGGCATAAAATTAATCATAAATACGGACTAAGAATCCAATCCGAAGGCATAATAATATTTACTTCCGTCTTCATAAACGCCCTCTAACATTACTCCGCCTTTTTTGTTTTCCAAAACAGCGGCTACATCTTCAATATCATTGACACGCTTACCATCTATATGTGTTATGATAAACCCTTCTCGCATTTGTGTTTCCTTCTTAATTTTACCAGGGTAAAGTTTAGAAACCTTAACACCGCCATCTATTTTCAGTTTTTTAGCGATTTCCTTATCCACATTCTCAAAATCCGCTCCTAAAAGGTTAAATACCTCTTTCTTTTCTTTTTTGATAAAATTGGTCCCACCTTGAGAATTATGTAACTCAACCTCAAACTCCTTTTCCTTTCCGTTTCTATTTACCACGATAGTTACCTTATCACCTGGTCTTTTACCGGCAATAATTTCTTGAAGTCTAGGTGATGTTGCTGTTTCCTTTCCGTTAACGCTAACGATAATATCACCAGATTCCATTCCTGCCAAATCTGCACCGCTATCCTCACCAACTTGCTCTACCCAAACACCTTTGGTAAAATCAACATCTTTTTCTTTTGCCAAGTTACTGTCCATAGTTCTAATAGTAACCCCCAACATACCACGTTGCACGTTGCCGAATTTCAGTAAATCTTCAACCACTTTGGTAACTATATTACTAGGTACGGCAAATCCGTAGCCTGTATATGTACCTGTAGTACTTGCTATGGCAGTATTGATACCAACAAGGTTTCCGTCTAAATTAACTAAAGCACCACCACTGTTACCAGGGTTAATAGCGGCATCTGTCTGTATAAAACTTTCTACCGCAAACTTATCTGTATTAATATGTATACTTCTTGCCTTAGCACTAACAATACCTGCTGTAACTGTAGAGTTCAACCCTAAAGGGTTACCAACGGCCAATACCCACTCGCCAACTTCTACATCATCGGAATTTACCAAAGACATGGTTTTTAAATTATCTGCTTTGATCTGTAATAGCGCCAAATCTGTAGTAGGATCCGTACCTATTACCGTTGCCTTGTACGATTGATTATTATATAAGGTTACCTCAACTTCATCCGCATTGTCAATGACATGGTTATTGGTAACAATATATCCTTGATCATTGATGATCACGCCAGATCCCGTACCTACTCTAGGTCTAGATGAGGATCCTTGTGGAGACTGCCCCTTGAACATATCACCAAAAAACTCTTTGAACGGATCAGGCAGTTCACGAGCACCTTGATTTTGATATGATGATCCCGTTTGTGTAGATTTAATGTGTACAACGGCATCTAAAACTTTCTCTGAAGTTTCTGTAAAATCCAATGGTTTAATGTTACCATCGTTGTCTTTGGTATATAATGCCTGTGCCCCGGGTATAGATTCTACCACGGTTACACCGCTAGCCTCTTTTACATCTTTTTTGTTGAAATGAATTACCCCGTAACTTACGGCAAGGGCAATAATAGCTGAGAAGAAGTAAACCTTCAAAGCTCCTCTAGAATTTGTGTTTGATTTCATATGTATATAAATTTTAATATTCTTCTAACTGCCTAGTGTCAATAGCTATGCCATGTATAGCCATGTCATTGCTAAAAAAAATTTAAAAGTTTTTGAAATTTTAAGGGATTTTTTAGACTAAGTGGTCTGTAACCTTAAAATTACATTACTTGAAGCATAAAAATTATGCTCATCAACTGATATTATAGCTTGTTTATAGGCTTTTGCAATTTGTAAACCCTAAAATGCTTTAGAGAAACAAACTGCTTGGTCTAAAACTGACATTTTGACTTAAAGTAAGGCGATTCTTATATTTTAATGATACAATTTATGTATAGTTAAAAAACCTTTGCCATATTTTTACGTAAGTTTAACAACGAGAAAGAAAATTGAATTGAATTCACTAGGTGCTACTGCTATATTGGTATTTGCTAATTCCGCTAAGGAAGATTTAGCCAATAAGGGTATTGCCAAAGGTGAACAGTTGTTTAACATTCTTACCACTGCCACACTTCGTAAAGCAAAAAATACAGGTTTACCCGTTTTTCATTTTTCCGATGAAAACCAAATTGGCAACAGTTTTGGCGAACGTTTCACGAATGCCATAGCTTCCGTTTTTGAAAAAGGTTTTTCAAGTGTTATTACCATAGGGAACGATACTCCGCACTTAAAAACACAACAACTTAAACATACTGCCAAGCAATTGGCAAAGGGCAAGTCCGTTATTGGACCATCTATTGATGGGGGTTTTTACCTTTTAGGTTTACAAAAATCGAATTTTGAGGTAGGCGAATTTCAAGATCTACCTTGGCAACGCTTTGGCTTGTACCACAAAATTACCATGTGGCTACAAGAAGAATCAACGGCATTGGTGAAATTGCCCGTTTTACAGGATCTGGATACTGAAAAAGATCTAAAGGCTATTTTATCATTCTCAAAAGACTTACCCACTACCCTGCTATTGGTGATAATAGCAATATTACGAGTAAACAGAAGTCTATACTACACTAACCAGCACTTCTTTCGTCTATTTCCAAACAGTTTTCTATACAACAAGGGCTCGCCTTTGGTTTCATTTATCTAGATCCCCCTTTATCCAATGGTTGGATAAATGAAAAACCAGTCGAAAAACTATATATGAAACACTTATTACTAGTGTTGACCTTGTTTATATGTACTATGGTCAATGCTCAAGAAACAATTTCCGGTACTGTAAAAGATACCGAGGGAAATACCATACCTTATGTCAACATTGTTTTGTCTGGCACGCTAAACGGCACTACCACTAACGAAAACGGCATATATACCATTGATGTACCCGAACTTTCCGGTGCTCTTGAATTTTCCGTTTTAGGGTATGAAACCAAAATAATTACCATAAACAACAGACGAACCATTGATATAGTCCTAGGCGACTCTTCCGAAGTCTTAGATGAAGTGGTCTTAACGGCTTTAGGTCTAAAACGAGAAACCAAAGAATTAGGTTATGTAGTTCAAAGCTTGGATGCCAAAGGAGTTACCGAGGTAAAATCGGTCAATTTTCTTGACAACCTTTCGGGTAAATTGGCAGGTGTAACCATCAACCAAGGTGCTACAGGTGTAGGGTCCTCCTCTAAAATAACCATTCGTGGAGAAGCTTCTTTCTCTAACAATAATCCCTTATTTATTGTAGATGGCGTTCCTATCAACAATAATTCGGTCTTTAATTTCACCAATGAAGCGGCAGCCGGATTTCAAGAAATCGATTTTGGAAACGGAGCCATGGAGGTAAACCCAGATGATATTGCAGAGGTTTCCGTTTTAAAAGGACCAAGTGCTGCGGCATTATATGGTACTAGAGCTTCAAACGGAGTGATCATTATTGAAACAAAAAGCGGCAAGAATTCAAAAGGATTGGGCATTAGTTATAACACCAGCTTTTTTGTGGATTCAGCTTTTCAACTGCCCGATTTTCAGAATGAATACGGACAAGGAAATTCAGGAGAGTTCGCCTTTGTAGACGGATTAGGTGGTGGAACCAATGACCTTATTACGTACAGTTGGGGACCACGTTTAGATGTTGGTAATCTTATTCCGCAATATGATAGTCCGGTTACCTTGCCAGACGGTACCGTTGTAAGAGGTGGAGACACCGCTCTTTATAGTGGTATACCTATCACCCCTACAGAATTTAGATCACAACCGGACAACCTAAAGAACTTCTATGAAACCGGTACTACGTTAATTAATAATATTGCTATTTCCAACGGATTTGATACCGGTAATTACCGACTTTCATTTACAGATTTACGAAGCGAATCTATTATACCGGGTGTTGATTTAGACCGGCAAACGGTGAGTGCACGACTCAATTTTCAGCCAATAGATAAATTACGCATCAATTCATCTATAAGTTATATCAATTCTAATTCTGACAACAGACCGTCTAACGGTTATGGGTCGGAAAACGCAAACTATTCTTTGGTTGCTTGGGGACCACGCTCGCTGAATATAGAGAATCTAAAAAATTACTGGCAACCAGGTTTAGAGGGTATACAACAATACTCGTACAACTATACCTTTTTTGATAATCCATATTTCATTCTTAATGAAAACAGAAACTCGTTCAATAGAGATAGGGTATTCGGAAATATTTCCGCTAGCTATGATATCTCAGATCATTTAACGGCAACAGTTAGAACAGGGATGGACTATTCCAGTGAACTACGCCAATTGCGAAGAGCCTATAGTTCTAATCGTTTCGCAAATGGTGGTTATGCGGAGCACGATGTATTCTATAGGGAAGTAAACACTGATTTTTTATTAAATTATACCAATCAGTTCAATGATTTTAATATAGATGTCTCTTTAGGTGGAAACCGATTAGACCAAAAAGCGTTTACTTCACAATCGCAAACTACAAGTTTGGCACAACCGGGTATTTTTAGGTTATCTAACGCAGCTTCACCTATTGAAGTTTTCGAATTTGAATCAAACAAGAGAATCAACAGCTTTTATGGTTTAGCAAAAATTGGATATAAGGATTTTCTATTTTTGGATGTCACCGGAAGAAACGATTGGTCTAGCGCTTTGGCTACCCCTTTTTCAGTAGATAATACCTCTTTCTTTTATCCATCGGTATCCAGTAGTTTTATAGTATCCAAAGTGGTGAATTTACCTGAGGTGATTTCATTTGCCAAGTTACGAGCAAGTTGGGCACAAGTTGGTAATGACACAGACCCATACCAAACTACAGGGGCATTTGTTGCACAAACGCCATTTAATGGGCAACCAACATTCAGCAATTCAAACACTATTGCAAATGCCGATCTTGTTCCTGAATTGACATCCTCATTTGAAGTGGGTGCTGATCTACGCTTTTTCAATGATCAACTTCGCTTTGATGTTTCCTATTACAATGCATTGACGAAGGATCAAATTATCTCATTACCTATAGGTATTTCTTCAGGATATACACAACAAGTGGTCAATGGAGGTGAAGTTCGCTCTAAAGGACTTGAGGTCATAGTAGGTGTTTCCCCTATAATAAGTCAAAATTTTAAATGGAACAGTACCTTAAATTTTAGTACCAATAGATCAACCGTAGAAAGTTTACCGCAAGATGAAGGGCGATTAACTTTGGCTTACTCTAGAATCTATGACAGTCAAAACCAAACGGTATTTTTACAGGCAGAAGAAGGTGGTCGCGTAGGAGATCTATATGGAACCGGATACTTAAAAAATGAAAATGGAGATTTCATTTTAACCGATGAGGGTAGATATATACCGGACAATGAACTACAAAAATTGGGTAATTATAATCCTGATTTTATGCTAGGTTTAAACAACCAATTCAATTATAAAAATTGGAATATGGGCTTTCTATTAGATTGGCGACAAGGTGGAATCATAGTTTCTAGAACAAGGGCATTAGGAAATGTTGGTGGTCAGTTGGCAGAAACGGCCTTTAGACCAGAAACAGGTATTGTACCAGAGGGTGTAGTAAATACAGGCACCGATGACAATCCAGTTTATGAAGCAAATACTGTAGCGGTTTCCGCAGAAAGTTACTATCGTCAATTTTATGATAGAAACCACGAAGAAAACAACACCTATGATGCATCATTTTTAAAGCTACGCCAACTATCTATTGGTTATACGTTTAATAATCTTAGCCTGTTCAACCAAGATGCTAAGTTGAGTTTATCATTAATAGGAAAGAACTTATTTGCTATAACAGAGAATCCGCATTTTGACCCAGAGCAATTGGCAGTACAGGGACAAGGATTTATTAGTGGTGTTGAAGATATGTCATATGCCACAACAAGAAGTATAGGTTTTAAAGCCGGATTTAATTTTTAAGAAAGAAAAGATGAAACATATATATAGCATTTTAATCTTATTGTTGGTCATTGGCTGCACAAAAGATTTTGAGGAAATTAATACGAATACCAACGATCCCGTAACCGTACAACCTAGTCTTTTGTTAAGACAGGTAATTTATGACTATGGGGAACAAATGTCATATGAAGGTTTTACTGCCGGTAACCTACTAGGACAATATAGTACCGCTCTAGACTTTAACTTATTTGACAGGCATGATTTAAAGTCGCCCCAATTAGGTGGTAATCCGTGGCCTATATTCTATCAAAACTTAAGGGATAATGAAATCATATTAAAATTGTCCCAAGAGAATGCTTCATATTCCGTTTATGAAGGTCCGGCAAGAATTATGAAGGCATACATGGCGGCCGGGTTAACAGATTTATTTGGTGATGCTCCCTATTCAGAAGCATTTCAAGGAGATACAGAAACGGTTACTCCGTCCTATGACACTCAGGAGTCAATTTACATGGATGAAGGTGGTGTTTTTGACAATCTTGACAAAGGAATTTTAGCCATTCAGAATTATTCAGGTACTATAGCTTTAGAGGGAGATATTCTCTTTAACGGTGAGTTAGATGGATGGATTCGTTTTGCAAATTCATTGAAGATAAAATACTTGATGAGAGTTTCTAATAAAATAGATGTTGCATCGCAATTACAGACCATAGTAAGTGAAGGTAATTTCATTGATGATAATGAAGAAAATGCCATTTTCAACTTTACCGATGGTGAACCTAATAGTTTTAGACTTGCGCAACTTAGGGTTGGGGATTTTAACAACTATGTACTTTCTGAAACTATGGATGAAATTTTGACCAACTTGAAAGATCCTCGTATTGGTCGTCTGTACCAACCTTTTGCCAACAGTGCAGATGATGAATACAATGGGCTTTTAAACGGTATAGACGCATCAGTTGGGGTATCATTGGCAGATTACTCTTTATTAGGTACCATTTTTAGGGAAAACACCGGTTTATTGGATGCGAATTTTATGACCAGTATGGAAACCCACTTTTTGTTGGCCGAAGCTGCCGAAAGAGGATTCATTTCTGCAGATACCCAAACTTTATACAATACCGGCGTATTACAGGCATTTGCCTACTGGCAGGTAGAACTACCTGAAAATTACCTAACAGAAGATGCCCCGTTTGATAACGGTAATATCATAGAGAACATCATCACTCAAAAATGGATTGCAAATTCAATAAACGGTTATGAAGGTTGGATAGAGTATAGAAGAACGGGCTTTCCGCAATTGAAAACAATATCGGCTAGTTTAAACAATAATTTGATACCTACCCGTATGCCTTATCCATCTGAAGAAGAAGCATTAAATAATGCCAATTATACCCAAGCTTCAAATAACACGGATGGTAATAGTATTAATGTACCTGTGTGGTGGGATGAATAACCGAGTTAGGAGTTAGGAGTTAGGAAAAAAAGGAATTTTTGCTGAAGCTTAAAATTACGAATAAATTAAATTTATGACTGAAGTACAAATTTGGCAATGGGGATTGGTGATCACATCTAGTTTGGTGTTGTTCTTACTGTCTCCGTGGGCAAAAGATACCAATCAGTTTTTTAAAGCCGTGCAAAAGAAGAAAGCGCCCAATACCTTTATGTTAATGGGCAGCCTTATCATCTCATGGATATTTGCCAAAAGTATCACCAACGCTGCAAACTTAGGTCTGGATTTTGGTATTGTTGGTGGTGTAGCCTATGCAGGCTATTATTTATCATTTGCAGTGGCAGGTATCGTCATTTATAAAATGAGGCTGCACGGCAAGTATACTAGCATACATCATTTTTTAACCTCAAAATTTGGTAAAACTGCCGTAACTATATTCTCCATATTGATTGCCTTTCGTTTGTTCAATGAAGTATGGAGCAATACCATGGTCATAGGTTCTTACTTTGGTGATATGGGCACTACCGCCTACTATTGGTCCATTTTAGTATTTACAGGTTTAACCCTTGCCTATGTTCTAAAAGGCGGCATGAGCAGTTCCATTTTTACCGATGTTGTCCAAATGGGGCTATTTTCAATACTATTAGCGGTAATATTGTTCACCATCTTTGGTAAAGACAATGCTATAACCACATCCGAAGTAGTAAATTCTGGCATATGGTCTTTTGAAACCGGGCTGAATTTATTGTTCGCTGCCTTGTTGCAATCTTTCAGCTACCCTTTTCATGATCCCGTTTTGACCGATAGAGGTTTTATTAGCAGTCCCAAAGTAACATTGAAAAGTTTTCTGTGGGCAAGTGTACTTGGAGCTATTTGCATTGTTCTATTCAGCATTATAGGTGTTTATGCGCAATCGCAGGGCATGCAGGGTCAGGCAGCTGTTCAAGTTGGTAAGGCGTTTGGTACGGTTATACTATTGGTCATCAATTTTATTATGATCACCTCTGCAGCATCGACCTTGGACTCTACCTTTTCATCTTTTTCCAAATTATTGGCTCTTGACCTTAACCTAGGCAACACGGTTAAATTTGGTCGTTGGTCAATGGTCGCTGTAGCAGTATTCGGTACGGTTCCGGTATTTTTAGATGCTGAAATATTATCTGCCACCACCATTAGCGGTACAATGGTAATCGGTTTAACCCCCGTTTTTTTATTTTGGAAAGGTAGTGCACCTAAAATCAGTTTTCATTTAAGTGTTTTCTGCGGATTGTTATTCGGTTTTTTATTGATTTTCAATTGGTTTCCAGATAGCTTAATATTTACCACTGGCAAGTATGCCAATTTATTATGGATTAATTTTTGGGGCATCTTATGCTGCCTTTTCGTTTATATGATACCTACATGGATAAAGAAATAAAACATTTGGGCACTAAAACAGGAAAGCTGTTGCTTTTTGGAGGTGTGTACAGCAACCTACAAGCTTTGGAAAAACTAATTTCCATAGCCAAAGATGCCGGTATTGCACCAGAAAACTGCATTAGTACCGGTGATATTACCGGTTATTGCGCACAACCGGAAGAAACGGTACAGTTGTTTCAAAAATGGGGCGCTTTAAGTATTGCGGGCAATGTAGAATTGCAATTGGCAAATGATAGTGAAGATTGTGGGTGCGATTTTAAAAGCGGTAGCCGATGCGACGATTTTTCAAAAATGTGGTTTCCGTATACCAAAGGGCATTTATCACAGCAATCATTAGAATGGATGCAAGAAATTCCTGAATACATCAGTTTTGATTATGGTGGTAAAAAAGTAACGGTAGTCCATGGAAATTATGGAAATACCTCTGAATTCATTTTTAAGTCGAACGCCACGGAAAGTAAAGAAAACTGTTTTAAAGAGACTAATAGTACTATTATCATAGCCGGTCATTGCGGGTTACCTTTTCATCAAACTCTAAAGGAAAATGTATGGCTAAACCCAGGTGTAATAGGTATGCCTGCAAATGATGGTACTCCAAGGGTATGGTATATGATATTGGATATTATAGATGGTGAAGTTGCTTATGCCCATCATTCATTTGAATATGATGCCGAAACCGCTCAAAAATTAATGTACAAAAACCATTTACCTGAAGCATATGGAGACACGCTTACATCAGGTATATGGGACAACATGGAAATACTTCCTGAACTGGAAAAAATGGGACAGGGAATTCCAATATATTTTAACCAAGAACAAAAAGATACGATACAAACTAAAACTCAGAAAAAGATGGCAAATACGTACTATGACCCAGCAGATTTAAGAAAATTTGGAAAAATTACAGAATGGAGCGAAGAGCTTGGCACCAAATTTTTTGACTATTATGGTAAGGTTTTCGAAGAAGGCGCACTAAGTGCTAGAGAAAAGTCTTTAATTGCATTGGCGGTATCTCATGTTGTCAAATGTCCATATTGTATTGACGCCTATACTAAAGACGGCTTACAAAAAGGCATTACCAAAGAGGAAATGATGGAGGCGGTGCATGTAGGAGCAGCTATTGAAGGTGGTGCCACCTTGGTACATGGAGTACAAATGATGAACAAGTATAACAAATTGTCAATGTAAATTTCATTGTTGGTTGTTCGTTGATGGATGTTCGTAACAGCCTTCTTCAATAATCAATACAATGAAATTAAAGCTGGTTTAAAAAAAAGTGCAAATGGAATATTCATTATGAATATCCACGGTTAAGAATAAGAAATTAATTGTTGTCATGTTAAAGTTTGAAGCATTTACAAAATGCCAACAACGAACAACGAACAACGAACAACTAAAAAATGGCTACAAAATCATTAAAAGCAAAAGGAAACGATTTAGCAGTTTCCAACAAGCAGTTAGAAATATTGAACGGAGGCATATTTGCTGATGGAGAGCTTCCTTATTTTAAAGACAAAATCGCAGATATCGGGCATTTTCCATTACGCCCCAAGAAACTTGAGATCCTACAGATAAACGTAGGCTATATGTGCAATCAAGTCTGTGAACACTGTCATGTAGATGCTGGTCCAGATCGTAAAGAAATCATGACCCGTGAAACCATGCAGCAATGTATTGAGGTCATCAAAAACACTGGAGCACATACCTTAGACTTAACGGGCGGTGCACCAGAAATGAATCCTGATTTTAGATGGTTTGTTGAAGAAGCGGCAAAAGCCGGCATTAAAGATTTTATTGTTCGTTCTAACCTAACCATTATACGTGCTAACAAGAAATACTATGATTTACCAGATTTCTTTAAAAAGCACAATGTGCATGTAATATCCTCTATGCCGCACTATACCCGTGGAAAAACGGATAAACAAAGAGGAGACGGTGTTTTTGACAAATCGATAAAGGCATTACAAGAATTGAACGAAAGGGGTTATGGCATGCCTGGCAGTGATCTAAAATTAGATTTAGTCTACAATCCGTCTGGCGCATATTTACCAGGAGATCAAGCTGCCATGGAGAAAGATTTCAAAAAAGCGCTTAAAGAAGATTTTAATATTGACTTTCACAATCTATTTGCCATTACCAATTTACCCATTGCACGTTTCTTGGATTATTTGATCGCATCAGAAAATTATGAAGATTACATGTATGCATTGGTAGAAGCATACAATCCGTCTGCAGTGGCAAATGTAATGTGTACCAACACCATTTCCATTAGCTGGGACGGTTGGTTGTACGATTGTGACTTTAACCAAATGTTAGATTTAAAAGTAGCCAGTAAAGTAAAGCATATAAAAGATTATAATGAAGATATCTTAAACGATAGAAACATTATAATATCACAACATTGCTATGGCTGTACAGCGGGTGCCGGTAGTAGCTGCCAAGGTACCGTTGCTTAGTAACAATTACCGATAATAAATGAACCGTTCAGTGAATGCATTGAGCGGTTTTTCTTTTACAAACCTTTTTATTTTTATAGCCACAACCAACCAAGGAGTATGTTTATTAACGCTATAGTATTGTTTTTCAATTAAAAACGGTGCGTTTACCGAATAAAAATGCATCTCATCTATAAATTCCATTCAATTATATAAATCTCAAGTTCTATAAACAGACCATATGGTCTAAATACCCAAATCTCAGTATTATGAACAAGAGCTTAAAGCGCATGGCTACCATGCAACGTATGCAGACTACAGGATTAGAATTGTTCTATTCCCAAGGATATTATAATACAAGTATAGACGATATCCTAAAAAGACTAGACCTCTCTAAAGGTGCTTTTTATTATCATTTCGATTCTAAGGAAGATTTCTTTGTTCAAATCATACAGAATTTATTGGCCCGTAAAATTTATAGCACATTAATAGAGCCCATTGAAGGTCATGAGAACCCTTTAACGCTGATTACAAAATGTTTTGACGATGCTATGGAAACCGCTGTACATAATGAAATGGATTATGGTTTTATTCTAAGTAACTTCTTATCTGAATTCAATGGAAAGAACGAAGTCATCATGAAACATTTAAATGAAATTGTAACGGTTTGGGAAGTTAACTTGGTAACTACCTTACAAAAAGGAAAATTCAACGGTTTCTTGGACAGACATGTAGATTGCGAAGCCGCTGCAACCTTTTTAATGAGTTCTTATTTTGGAGTACGCACATTAATGACCAGCTCTGCTCCTGCTGCTAAAAAATACCGATTCATGTCTCAATTAAGACAATATTTTAAAAGTATAGAAGCAAAGGTTACCACCCCTTAAATTGTAGGTTTTAAAATATCAACTATTTTCTGAACGATGGTTTCTGGTTTTATGGTTTCCATGACCTTATCATAACCTTCAGGGTACTTATTTCCATAAATAGAAGTTGGTATAGCAGGATACAGACTCCTGTCGGATAAAAGGGCATTTTCCTGGGGCTGATTAAAAGGTGAGAAACCAGCATAAGGGTGGGTAACCCCCCAAATTGTTACGGTTGGCACAGCATACATGGCAGCTAAATGAGCGTTACCGCTATCCATGGCCAGCATAAGGTCAAGATTGGATATGAAGCCGAGTTCCTCTGAAAATGATAGCTTTCCCGCAGCGCTAATACAATTTTTAAACTGTTTTTCCCATGAAGCAAGAATTTCTATTTCGCTGATACCACCGCCAAATAATACCAGTTTATAGCTCTCTGAACGATCCAATTGTAAAACCACTTTTTTCATTAAGTCTAAAGGATACATTTTTCCTTTAAAAGCAGCAAAAGGGGCTATACCTATAACTTTCCGGGTATGGTTTTCAAGCAAAGTGGCAAAATCGTTAGACATGGGCTTTTTAGACATGGTCTCCATTTCGTTTTTACCAATGGGATAGCCCAGTTTGCCGAATACATCGGCATATCTTTCAAAAGTGGATCTCAATGGCTTAAAAACATCTCTATCGGCATTTATCAAAGCTTTCTTTTCTGCCCTACCCTTGTCCAATTGCACAAATGGAATACCTGATAACCTAAAAAACTGTTTTAGTATTGAACTTCGTAAAACATTATGAATATCCGCAACGGCATCAATCTGCAATAATTGTAACTCTCTGTATAATTTCCAAAGACCTAAAATTCCTTTATGCCTACCTTTTACATCTGCCTTAAAAACTGAAACATTAGCTATATTATTGAATATAGGAGCAGTAAATGCTTTTGTTAGAACAGTGATTTTTACCTGAGGATATTTTTTAACAATACCTGTGATAACAGGAACCGACATAGCAACATCTCCCATAGCGGAGAGTCGGATGACCAAAATGTGTTTATGACTATTTATTGCCACGAAGGATGGGGTTTAGTTCCTCATCATTATACATCTTCATTTGCTTATAAACCTTCATATACTTAATGCCACTTTCAATGTCAGCAAGTAACTGGTCAATAGCTTGTGAAAGATCACTTTTTTGTTCCAACAAAACTTCTAACTTGGCCTGGCATTTTTCTCTATGTGCCAAAGCAGCATCTGACCTTGTTGCTTCTTCTTTCATGTGATAGATCTTTAATGCCAATATGGACAATCTATCTATTGCCCAAGCCGGACTTTCTGTATTGATAGTAGCGTTTGGCTTAACTTCTACCGATTGGTATTTTTTCAAGAAATAACTATCTATAAATTCTACCAAATCTGTTCTATCTTGATTGCTGGCATCAATTTTACGTTTTAAAACCAAAGCATCGGTAGGATTAATGTCCGGATCCCTAATGATATCCTCATAATGCCATTGAACCGTATCGATCCAATTTTTTCTATATAATAAATGCTCAATCTCCTCCTTGGAATAGGGGTTTTCAAAACTTTGGTAAACATCATTTTTTACATGATATTTTTCAATACTGTCATTAAAAATTTTAAACGCGAATTCGCTAAACATATGAGCCTTTTTTACAAAGATAAAGTTTATAGTTGTAACCTATAATTTGACCAGATAGACTATTAACGGAACTACAATGCTAGAAATGATTACAAGCTCTAAAAACTTAGGCTTTTTAATAGATTGAAGATAATTTACAATAAAGATAACCGATGGGAAAAAAGTTATTATGACCGCATTGTTGTTATCTGAGGTCACTAAAATATTCACTACCAGACCAATGATAAATGAAAATGCAATTAACCTCATAACAATAACCTTACCAACACCAGATTTACCTAGGTGAATAAATGCAGAAAATGCCATGGCCATATTCAATAGAGCATAAAGCGTCATTTTTAAGCTGGTCCACCATTTTATTGGAAAAATGGCATCATAATCAATTGCAAAATCATAATGCTCAGCTATAAAATTAGGCTTATCAAGAAGTAAGACAACTCCATAAAGAATCATAAAAAAACAAAAACCAACAGATAAAATTACCATCCAATTTCTAATATTCTTAGGCTCATAGATATAAATTGCCGCGAATACTAAAAGTAAATATAGCAGTGCCCATTCGTAAAAGACACTTGAAATACAGATCCATAGACCTGCATCAAAAATCTTTAGCTTAATATTCTTCAAGGATTTAATACTCAGCAAACGCCTCATGGCCAATAGAAGAAAAAAACTGGTTAAAATAGCCTTACTATCACCCAAAGTTTCTGGAAAGACCACAAAAAGTAACGTGAAAAATAATATGGCATAAGAGTTTGTACCAGTAAGCTTATTGCGTTTTACAATAAAATCAACAACGAATACACTGAAAAGAAGAATGGCCAAAATACCAATAGATGGCATGATTTCCACTTCACTTATTTCAAAATCAAACAAGTAAAATTGAACCGACCAATAAAATAGAAACAAAAAAACCAGAAGAATTATGAAATTCACCGGTTTTGTTTTCTCAAAAATGCTTGAAATCATCTAAGCTTTTTATATTTTTGCTGGTAAATATAGTAATAAGATGAAATCATTTTTTGAAGGTATCGCGGATTTGTTCGTAAATGTATTGTTTGCACCGTTGGATTTTTTGCGTTTTACTGATAGTTGGGCATTAGCAAATATTCTTAATTGGATATTTATGCTAATAGGTTCAGTAGCATTTGTGTATTGGATGCTAGAGTTGAAAAAATACAATGAAAAGGGAGAAGAAGACAAGTCAAGTACTTCTCACTCTTACCTATAAAAAAAGTATATTTATTTCATCGGATTTAAATTTATAAAATCCGATGAAATAAGTAATTGTTAAAGATCAAATCCAAGATCTTTTCTATAGTTCATACCTTCAAAGGAAAGCTTCGCTACATTTTCGTAAGACTTAGATAGTGCAGTTTTAAAATCACTTCCAAAAGAAGTTATTGCCATTACCCTACCACCATTAGTTACGACCTTACCTTCTTTAAGCGAAGTACCTGCGTGAAAAACCAAGGAATCTTCAATAGATTCAATACCAGAAATTTCTTTACCTTTCTCGTAAGACCCTGGATAACCACCGGAAACGGTCATAACCGTTGTAGCGGTTCTTTCATCCAATTGTAATTCTATGTCAGCTAGTTTCTGATCGGCTACGGCCTTTAATAAATCGACCATATCATTTTGAATACGTGGCAATACCACCTCTGTCTCAGGATCTCCCATTCTAACGTTGTATTCAATAACCTTAGGATCATCTCCAACTTTTATAAGTCCTATGAAGATAAAACCCTTGTACGGCATATTGTCCTTTTTAAGCCCTTCTACGGTAGGTTTTACAATTCGCTGCTCTATCTTGTCCATAAAAGCTTTATTAGCGAAAGGAACAGGGGAAATAGCCCCCATACCGCCCGTATTCAATCCGGTATCACCCTCTCCTATTCTTTTATAGTCTTTTGCAGTAGGTAACACTTTATACGAATCGCCATCTGTAAGCACAAAAACGCTTAACTCAATTCCGTCTAGAAACTCCTCTATAACTACAGTAGCACTTGCTGAGCCAAACTTTTTGTCTACTAACATAGATTTAAGTTCATTTTTGGCATCATCAAGATCATTTAAAATAACTACACCTTTACCAGCGGCAAGTCCGTCAGCTTTCAATACATAAGGAGGATTAAGCTGTTCTAAAAATTTGAATCCGTCTTTAACTGTTTCTGAAGTAAAACTTTTATACTGAGCGGTAGGAATTTGATGGCGCATCATAAATTCTTTGGCGAATTCTTTACTACCTTCTAGAGTAGCCGCCAACTTTTCCGGACCAATTACAGCAATATTTTTTAACTCGTTATCATCTAAAAAGAAGTCATGGATTCCATTAACTAGAGGATCCTCAGGACCAACTACCACCAATTGAATATTTTCTTTTAAAACCAATGTTTTGATTTCTTTAAAATCATTTACACCAATTGGTACATTCGTTGCGATTTTATTAGTTCCTGCATTTCCTGGCGCCACAAAAAGTTTAGAAACTTTTTCACTTTGTGCTATTTTCCATGCGAATGTGTGCTCGCGACCTCCCGATCCTAGTATTAAAATATTCATTTTATAAATAACCTTGTTTATTGTATAATTTATCTTGTTGTCGAAAAATCCCTATGTTCTTTCTTTTGTAAGTCCTCTGGAGACAAGGATTTGAAATAATCGTATACGGTTCTCAAACCTTCTGCTCGATGAACTTTAGGCTCCCATCCCAAAATTTCTTTTGCTTTGGTAATATCGGGCTGACGTTGGGTAGGATCATCTTGAGGTAACGGTTTGTAAATTACCTTTTGTTTAGTTCCTGTTAATGCTATAATCTCTTCGGCGAATTCTTTAATGGTAGTTTCGTGCGGGTTTCCAATATTAATAGGATCTGTATAATCACTGAATAACAATCGGTATATTCCTTCTACCTGGTCATCGATATAGCAAAATGAACGACTTTGAGAACCATCTCCAAAAATCGTTAAATCTTCTCCACGTAACGCTTGACCCATAAATGCTGGAACCACTCTACCATCGTTTAAACGCATTCTAGACCCATAGGTATTAAATATGCGAACAATACGTGTATCTAACCCATGGTGTCTATGATAAGCCATTGTAATGGACTCCATAAAGCGTTTGGCTTCATCATATACTCCACGCGGTCCTATTGGGTTTACATTACCAAAATATTCTTCGTTCTGAGGGTGTACTAACGGATCTCCATAAACTTCAGAAGTTGACGCTACCAAAATTCTAGAATCTTTTTCCTTTGCAAGCCCAAGTAAGTTTAGCGTACCTAAAGAACCGACCTTTAATGTCTTAATTGGAATCTTTAAATAATCTATGGGACTTGCAGGAGAGGCAAAATGCAAAATATAATCCAATTTACCAGAAATATGAACAAACTTTGTTACATCATGATGATGAAACTCAAAATTTGATAATGGAAACAGATGAGAAATATTATTTAAATCACCTGTAATAAGGTTGTCCATCCCTATGACATGAAACCCTTCACTAATGAAACGGTCGCATAAATGAGAACCTAAAAACCCTGCAGCGCCTGTTATTAGTATTTTTTTCATATTATTTTAGTTATATACCTCTTGAAAAAAGAACTGTAGTTACAGTTTTAAAAATAATTCTTAAATCTAGAGTTATCGAACGGTTTTTAATATAATATAAATCATATTCCAACTTCTTGATAGAATCTTCAAGATTCTCTCCATACTTATACTTAACTTGAGCCCAACCTGTAATACCGGGCTTAATAAGGTGACGAGTACCGTAAAAAGGTACTAACGAATTCAACTGGTTAACAAAAACTCTTCTCTCAGGTCTTGGTCCAATAAATTGCATATCGCCCTTTATAACCGATAATATTTGAGGTAACTCATCAATTCTAAATACTCTCAATATTCTTCCAAATGGAGTTATTCTAGCATCATTCTTTACCGCCATCTTGGCCCCTTCCTTTTCAGCATTAACTACCATTGATCGAAACTTATAAATTTTAAACTCATTTCCATGAAGCCCAACTCTTTTTTGAGTATAAAATAAAGGTCCTCTATTAAAAAAGAAATTCAAAATAAAAACCACCGGAATACAGAACAATAAGACCAAACCAACAAAAATCGATAGAATAAGATTCACAATAAAACTAAATATTGTATGTAAATACCTAATTTTTCTATTTCTTAATTGCAATATTTCATAAAAACTGTCATTATGAGATTGTATAGGTAATGCTTCATAAGTATTTTCATAAAAAGAAGTATAGGATATAACCTCTTTGCCTTTTAAAATGGATTTTAAAAGTAGTTTTTCCAAATCATCCGGAAAATCACTATAATTTTTAATATTCACTATCCAAGAGTCGACTTTTTCTGTTGCAACAAAAAACTTATTTCTTATTTCATTGTGCTGATTAAGATTATATGTCAGTTTTACCTTATAAAAAGTTTCAACATCGCCGCCATCAATAGAAGAGGTTACTTCCCTAAAATGTTTTTCTGTTTCCTTATCATAAATTAGTAATACATTTTTAGTCGTAGGTATAACTCTAAAAACATTTACAAAGAACAATCTCCAAAGAGCAACTTCTATTGGTGTTAGAATTAGGAAGACCAGCAATGGAATTCTCCAAAAACTAGTGTCAAAAAACAATACAGAAAATATAAAAACAGTGAAAACAAATAAAGCAGTAATATACAGTGCCTGTGAAACAACATACTTTCTTTTTAAGGTTTTCTGTAGATTATATAAATCCAAAATGTAAGAAAGCGTTAGAAACGAAAACACTCCAAATACAGTTATTATAACCTTTAATTTAAAAGACGCAAATTCAATATCAATAGCATTATTGATAAAAACATTTAGACTTGCTATTATAATAACCAAATCCCCAACTAAGAGAATAAACTTACGTTCTATTGAATTTAAAATTGAAGGATTGGGCATAACACTAATTAAAGATTCGCAATTTATACTAAATTTTTCCTAATACTTGTATTGCAAAAGAAAACAGTAAAGAAAATAAAAAAGAAAAGACCTCTTTGCAAATACATAAAATCTTCAATTAAACATAAACTTATTACTAAAACTAAAAAATATTGAAACAATGAATTGTTGGTTTTAAATGCTAAATAAATTACATATCCCAACAAACTAGTTAATATAGAAAACCCTAAAAATCCGTTCGACAAAAGTTCTTTTAAAAATGAATTATGTGGAATTAGTGTTGTAACCACATCGTTTATTGTAACCGTATGCTTTAAAATATTCTTTTCTCCTATTCCAAATAAAAAATTCTCGTCTATTATTTCAACAGATCTTGAAAAAAACACAGTCCTGTCATAATATGATTTTGTTAGTGATTTGAAAATCCATTCTTTAATAAGAAAGAAACCAACCAAAACACTTAAAAATAATGGGATTACCAAGACCCTGTAGTTTTTCAATAACAAGAGCGTATTAACCAATAAAAAAATACCCATGGTTAATTTTGAACCTAAAAAAAATATAGCACATAATTCAAGTAAAAAAATAAGACCATATAGCGCTTTTAACTTAACATTCTTTAGCCTAAGAAAATTTCTTAACACATATACAGATGAAAAAACTATATAAGCACCAATATAAGATCTATGAAAAGTACCAGGAAAATTATTTTCTATTGCCCAAAATAAATAATTGTCAATTTGAACCGTATACCTTGGGTGCGTATAAATAAAATAGAAATAATAAAGTATACAATATACTATGTAAACTAAAACACCACCTGTAAAAATATCTAAAATAGATTTTTGTATTGACTTTAATTTTAATTTATCCTTAATATTAAAAATCAATATTGGAAGAACAGAACAAATAATCTTCACATCATTTATAATAGTGTTTTCAAAAAAACTCCTACCAGAAAATACCAAGGACAATAAATCAGACAGGAAAAACAAAAGAAACAACAAAGACAAAAAATCAATACCAATTGGTTTTTTTATTAAAAAAAAACAGTTTAAAATCAATAAACCTGCAGCAATTGACAATACAATCAAAGGTAAGGGCAAGGGTAATACTAATGCAAAAATGTAAAACCCAATAAAGTTCTTATCTAGCTTCATAAACTATCATAGATTCTAAGCAGTTTTGTCATTATTTTTACATTTGAAAAATGAGAGATTACTCTTTTTTTTGCATTTTCTCCCATTAAATCAACCAATTGATTATCAAAAGACAATTTATCAATAGCCTGAGCTAATTCTATTATATTGGAAGGTTCAACTGTAATTCCTGTAACATTATCAAGACTCACAAAAGGGACCCCAGTTGGCAAATTAGTATTAATTACAGGTTTGCCATAAGACATCGCCTCCAATTGAATAATCCCAAATGCTTCACTAGCAGCAATTGAGGGAAAAACAAAAAACAAACATTTTTTTAATAAATTCCGTTTCTCTTCTTCACTGACAAATTGATTTATAAACTTGATTTTTCTTGTGGATTTATTTTGATACTTTGTGATCAACTCCACTATATCTTTATCTCCATCACCTACTATAAATAGTTCTTTTCTTGTTTTAGCTTTCAAATAGGCTTGTAATAAGACATCAATACCTTTGTAGTACGAGAGTCTTCCTAAACATAAAATATACTCTCCTTTTGATAACTTTTCATCTACTGGATTCAAATTAATCCCTAAAGGTAATATTGATACTTTATTCTCAAATTTTTTCAAAACCTTCGAGAATTTAAGCAAATTAGGGGACGTTGTAGTTATAATAGATGCTTTCTTGCATAAATGTGATTGAAAAACCTCTACAAGTCGTTTTAAAGATTTTTGCTTTATAATATCACTGTGCCATGTAACAACAATCTTTCTCTTACTACTAATAAACAACGAAAGTAAAGATGCCAATGGAAACGGTTCGTGAAAATGAAATAAATCATGAGATTTATATAATTTGAAGAAATGATAAAAAAAAGAAACTGAAAGTGGCATAGACATAAAAGTTCCAAAAGAAGAACACCTCACTATTTCAACCCCATCAATATTTTCCTTTACCGTCTTAAAAGTAAAATTTTTATGAATACACAAAACCTTGACCTTGTGTAGATTTTTTAAAGCTTGAGCGTATTGACTTACTACAGTCTCCACACCCCCAATATCTGGATAATAATATTTATTTACTTGTAAAACCTTCAATACCTTTATTAATATATAATTCTATTAATTTATTAACATGAGAATCTATAGAATATGAATGCATTTGATTCAAATTTTTAATTAAAATCTCTGATTGTTCAACAGATCCTAGTTGATCTATAGCTAATTGAAGTTTACTAACAAGACCTGCTATATCTTTTTTAGAAAACAAATATCCTGTTTCAAAATCTTTAATTAAATCAATATTCCCATTACAGTTAGATGCAATTACTGGTATTTTGCTTAGTCCAGCCTCTATTATTGAAGTTGGCAAACCTTCTGACAAGGAGGTTGACAAATATAAATCAAAATTATGTATATAATTACCCGCACTAGGCATATCCCCCCACAAATACACCCTATCGCTACATTTTAATGATTTAATTGTACTTTCCACTTTTTCCTTATACAATATATCACCATCTAAAAATCCGCCCATAATGTGCAAAGCCGTATCTTGATTGTTCAGTAATGCAAAGCTCTTTAACATTGTAACAATGTCCTTGACAGGGTCTATTCTAGATAAGCTTACAATGTTAATTTTATATTTATCTAAAACACCTTGTAATTCACTTGGTAATTGCATTTTAGAAATGTCTACTCCATTACCGATTACCGTTACCTTTATATCATTCACCCCAGTAGTCTTTAAATACAATTCTTTTTCAGAATGACTAACTGCTATAGCCTTTACATAACAATAAGAAAATAATTTTTCAAAAAGCATATGAAATGTATGTCTAATTCCAGAATACTTAATATGAAATCCCCTAAACGTATAATAAATATCTACCTTATAGAATATATAAATTAAAAACGCATAAAATGCCCCGCCTTTACCATTAGCATGTATAATATCAGGCTTGACATTTTTTACTATTCGGAGCAATTTAAGATACGAGCTTAGTTTAATACTCGTTAAATTTACATCAAAGCTATCATCAGTAGCTTCAACATATTTGTTAAACAAATTTCCATCAATATTGCAGGCAGCAGCATAATTGCGAATTTTATCTTTACTTCCTTTAATGAATCTTAAAACATTTACCGGGGCGCCTCCTATTTTATACGCAGGAAATAGATGAAGTACCTTCTTCATAGAAAATATTCTAAGTTAGCATTTATGTACTTATAATTTTTTAGCGCTAGCATGATAGCAGCTAATAGAAACAATAGTATTCTGGTTACCATTTCAGATTTTTTAATTAAATATGCCAACAAAAAACCTTCAACAGCTATGAAGTAATAAGTAATTCGTATCATATAGGAAAAACTATTTAAGAAAAAATTGAGCGATATTCCAATTATGAACAAGTTCAATAAAAACGAATATTTGGGATCGTTGATTTTTTTCTGTTCTGTAATAAAAATAATAGATATTAAAATATACCAAATTTGAATAGGAGAAAAACCTACTCTTTCCATTTTAGAAGCATAATTCAAAAGTTTCGAAAAAATAAATTCTCCCCACAAAAAGCTGAACCTTACAGCAAATTGAAATACCTCAATTAAGGATATAAAGACAAATAAAAATGAAATACCAAGTATAGCTAAAAGAGTAGTTCTTTTGATTTTTAAATCATATAACCACCAAACCGGTAAAAATATGATGACCGAAACATGAAATGTTGCAGCTAAGATGATACATATAAAAAACGAAGTCTTCTTTCTTTCTATCACATAATGAAGTGAAAAAAGACCTATTCCAAGTGCCATTGCTTGTCTAATCTGATTTGCTTCAAGCGATAAAAAATACGTTCCAAACAACACAAATGCTGTGACCAAAGGCAATGGGGATAATTTATGGGCCGCTTTTAATTTTAAACTTACTGAAATGAAAGCAATACAGAATAAAAAGAAAATTTCATTATTATAAATTTTTTTAATCAACGTTGAAATATATAAAAAGCCCAAGTCCAAACCGTCATAACCCTTTACCCTTTTGCCAATATCATTGAAAAATGTCAAGTAAATTTCAGTATCAACACCATGGCTTCCTCTTATAGTAAGCACAAAAACTATAGCTATAAAAGCAATGAATATTAATCCCTTAATTCTTTTATTTAAAATCGTTTGGAGCAGAGAATTTGAAAAAAGATATAAGTAAAGAACAATGTAATTTATCATGTGCAATAATTTACATGTTCAGTATTAAATCTTCATATCTGCTTACAATAGAAGTTATACCATATCTTTGATTCACTTCTTCGCTAATTTTATCTTTTGAATGGTCTTTAGAAAGTATCTTGTTACAAGTTCTTTCTAATAATTCAGAATTTTCTATATCTATAATTTGACCAAAAATTGGCTTATTTATAATTTCATTAATACCGCCTTTATAATTGTTTGCAATAACCGGAACATCACAGATGAGAGATTCTAAAACAACGTTTGGAAAACCCTCAAATCTAGAACTTGAAATGAATATTGATGATTGTGATATGTATTTATAAGGATTATCTTGAAAACCAAGTAACGAAACATGTTTCTCGATGTTTAATATTTTTAATAATTCAATTAACTCATTCTTTAACTTACCTTTTCCAATAATAGAAATATGATATTTCTCTTTATCCTCAAATTTCGCAAAAGATTTAAAAAGCAAATCATATCCTTTTTGATAAGTTAAACTACCTACAGATATTAAATTAATTTTGTCTTGAGGAAGCAAAATGCTTGTAGATTGCTTAAGACTTTGTATATATTTTAAATCAACTGGATTATTAATTTTTACAACTTGACTTTCTTTTAAATTTCTTACAAGATTTTTTAAATCTATCTCCATATCATCACTTTGAACTATAATTTTGTCAAAATTCTTATAAAACATTTTATAAAAAAGAATCGTGATTCTATTATGATTGCTTTTGCTTACAATATTAGATTCTCTGCCAATCACCTTTACATTTCTTGGAATTAAAAAAGAAACAGCTGATAACATTGCATTCAAGTGACCCAATGTAGATAAAACTATGTCCGGTTGTTCCTTTCTGATAAATTTTATGATTGGATAAATCGAATAACGAACTCTTGACACTTTTAAATCATGTATGGAAATAGTTGGGTCCTCCTCAATCTGAGGCAAAAACTCACCTTCTTTTTTTAAGAGACACAAAGTAACTTCAAACTTATCTTTATTGAAATACTTGCACAAATTCATGAAAACCCTTTCAGAACCGCCTCCGCCAAGTGATGGTAGTAAAAAAACGACTCTCAGTTTCATATTTATATTATTTTCTATTATCAACTGGCAACGTTACCAACTCACCTAACTTGTAATCCCACTCTTTAGGAATAATCGGTCTAAAACCAGAGTCATGATTAAAAGTAATCTCACCAAAATATACTTTAGTATCATCTAATGAATAAAAATCAACTCTTACATACGGAAATGCGTCACTTAAAACCCTTGCTAATTCAATCATGACGTCTAAAGTACTGGGTCGAGGAATATTTAAGTTGTTTGGTAATGTTTCTCCTCCCGTCTTCAGCTTAGTAGACCAATGAAACTGTGTTCTTTTCCAATTTATATCATACCAATTTCTAGAATGATTCGGCTTACCTCGGTCTACATCTAACTGTATATATTTGGGTTCACCTTTAAAACAATGAATCTTATAATCTTCAGGTATTCTTCCATTCTTTGTAATTAAAAGCTTTTCAACTAAAATTTTTGGTGGTATGTTCTTGTATTGCCATTCTTTTGATTTGTAGTAAAAATTAGACTTTAAGCTTTTTGAAAAAAAACGCCTAAGTTCATTCCAATCATTAATATCATTTTTATCCTTTACTATTTTATAACTTCCAGAATCATGGTTTGTTTTTATAATAAACGGCTCCTCTGGTAAATTTTCATAATTTATATCATTGACATTTTCTGTAACCAAAATTAAAGGAACTAAATACTCTGCACCAACCCTATCCGCCACATAATCTCTAACCGCAATTTTATCGGCACATATAGTATGTAAGGGTGTTCTATTATAAAGTTTTAGCCACTGTATTTTTTCATTTAAGGTTCTTGGATTGTTTAAATCCAAATCATAGCCCATTCTTCTTTTAAAACGGTTTTCGGTAAAAGCCTTCTCTTTAACAATTCTATGCCTATAAAAGTCAAACAGATAAACTAAAGGTTTTGCAAAGTAGCTAAAAGAGCCTCCACCATAATAATATTTGCCCAATTTTGATCTAATGCCCATGGATATAAGATTGTATTTAATTGCTAGATAATAGCGATATAAAAATTCAAAAATATAAACAATAAACACTACTAGAACAATATACTTGAAAGTTATTTGATTTAAGAAGTACAATAGAACGATTAATATCAAATAAAACCCAGATGACATTAGCATTGTATGAAAAAGTAGTTTAAACTTATCAAATACTATAAAACAATTTCGCGCTAAAAAAACAGATAACGTAAGAAATAATGAACTAAATAAAAATAGCCGAATTTCTTTCTCATTATTCAACTCTTCAATATTCAAAAAATGAAAAATCTCTGTTAAAAAAAATTGTGTAACTACTACCATTGATAATACTAACAAAAAGCTGTAAAAAGCAACCTTTTTAACAAAACCCATGTTTAAATCTTTTGCAACCTTTGGATAAATTGCTCCATTTATAGCCTCTATTGGCTGCGTTATAAAGGAAATAAGTTTAATCGAAATATCATACAAAGCTACTTCTTGCATTCCTAAAAAATATCCAACAATAAATACGTTAAAACGATCCTTAATAGAAATAACAAAGGTTGATGCAAAAAGATAAAAACTACTTTTTAAGTAAAAAAAGTACTTATCCCAACTGTATAATTTTAAAGTAATTTTTTCATGATTAAACATTACATATAACCCAATTAGACCACCAACAAATGCACCAATTCCGAAAAAAATAGGCACGTTCAAATAATCCGCAGCACTTTTAATGGTTAAAAACATTAAAACAACGAAAACAATTTTAACTGACACATTGATGATAACTATATATTTCATTTCTTCTATCCCTTGGAAAAACCACTTTGGAAAAAGAATGAAATTAAAATTCAAGGCGTAAAATAATAAATACAAGATTTCATCTCCTTTAAAGAAAGGAACGTTTATAACCACTATGAAATAAATAAAGAATACTATTATACCAAGAAATAGCCTAATTGGAACAATGCAAGAAACAATTTCAGATAACTTTATTATATCTTCTCTATAAATAGAAACTTCCTTGACTGCAAATCGGTCAAATCCAAAATCAATAAATAATGACAAATAAAGCGCTAGAGATTGAGCTAGAACTATTTTTCCCCATAATTCTAACCCGAACATATCAATTAAAAAAGGGTAAATTATAATGGGAAAAAAAACATTGAATATTTGTAGTAAGGTTAAATAAGAAAAATTTTGGACAATGTTGTTATATTTGTCTAATAAAATTTTGAACTTTTTCATTAATTAATTTTTCATGTAACCCTCTTAAAAAAGATCAATTAATCCTACTATTTTTTGGTCTAGAAGCAAGATAAGCTGTGTTATTATCAAATATAACGACCTTATTTGAAAGCTTTTTGTCATTTATTATCTTTACTGCAAACTGGTACCAAGTCATTTCAATTTTATCGGTAAAATGGTAAACTCTATATTTAAATTCATTCAACTTTATTTCCCCAATGATAAATTCACCCAAATTCATAGCATTTGTGGGATATCCTAATTGAGTATTAGAAATTCTAAGAATATCATCTGTTTTAGCCTTCTTCAGAATAGTAGTATAAAAATTCTTGCCAAATTCAGAATACAACCAAGATGTTCTTATAATACAATAATTGTCCATTATCTCTTGAATATGCTTTTCACCTAGTAATTTAGATTTACCATATTCATTAATTGGGTTAGGCACATCCTTTACGGTATACGGTTCATCCTTTTCACCATCAAATACATAATCGGTTGAAATGTGTATTAAGGTCGTATTATAACTTTTACAAACATTGGCTAAATTCTTTACACCTTCTGCATTTACCTTATAAGCAATATCTGGTGTTTTCTCGGCTTGTTCTACATTTGTGTATGCGGCGCAGTTAATACAATAATTAAAATTGCCCTTTACAAATGCTTCCTCTATTCCTAAAATATCAGTGATATCTAACTCCTTGGAACTTTTAAATATAACATTCAATTCTTTATATGATGGAGCTATTTTTTGCAAACATTGACCTAGTTGCCCATTGGCTCCTGTTACTAATACTTTCTTCATTTTTCTAAATTTTTGAAACTAGGCAGAAGCATGTCTTTCTTTGATACGGTCAGTTCTGAAATAGGGTAGCTCCAGTCTATTCCTAAATCTAGATCACTATATAAAATGCCCGATTCCAATTCAGGGTCGTAATAATTATCACATAAATAAGTGAAAATTACTTCGTTGGTAAGTGTTACAAAACCATGGGCCATACCTTTTGGTATAAAAAGACTTGTGCGGTTTTTATCAGATAGATTAACCTTGATATGCTGTCCAAAAGTTTCACTGTTTGGTCTTAAATCTACCACCACATCTATTACTTCTCCTCTTTGGACGGAAACTAATTTAGCCTGTGCCCCTAGTCCTTTTTGGTAATGCAAACCACGTAAAACCCCTTTCTTGGAAATAGAGGTATTTTCTTGGACAAAGTCAATATTATGACCTAAAAAAGCCTCCAATTCCTTTTTTCTGAAAACCTCAAAAAACATCCCTCGTTCATCTGAATAAATTTGGGGTTCCAAGATTAAACATCCTTTTAGTTTTGATTCAGATATTTTCATTTAATCAGGCGCATTAAATATTCTCCGTATCCACTTTTTAATAACGGCTCAGCTAACTTTTCCAGTTGTTTTGCGTCAATAAAGCCTTGGGTATATGCTACCTCTTCTATACAACCTATTTTTAATCCTTGACGTTCTTCTATTACTTGCACAAACTGAGATGCGTTCATTAAAGAACTAAAGGTGCCCGTATCTAACCAAGCAATTCCTTTATCAAGAACACTTACTTTCAAGTTACCTTTATTTAAGTAAGCGATATTTACATCTGTAATTTCCAGTTCTCCTCTTTTGCTAGGTTTTATTTGCTCTGCGATCTCTACTACATTATTATCGTAAAAGTAAATTCCCGGTATAGCATAATTAGATTTAGGAATTTGAGGTTTTTCAACAATTGAAATAGCTTTTCCAAATTCATCAAATTCAACCACACCATATCTATTTGGATTATTTACATGATACCCATAAATTATACCACCTTCTGGCTTAGAATTTTCTTTTAATAATTTTTCCAGACCATTACCGTAGAAAATATTATCTCCTAAAACTAGAGCTACCTTACTATTACCAATAAACTCCTTACCTATTATAAAAGCCTCGGCCAAACCCTTTGGTTCTGGCTGAATAGCATATTGAAATGTACAACCCAATTGTTTACCGTCTGACAGTAGTTTTTTGAATAACGGTAAATCATCTGGTGTAGTTATTATTAAAATTTCCCTTATTCCAGCAATCATTAGCGTAGATAACGGGTAATAAATCATTGGCTTATCGTAAATTGGCATTAACTGTTTACTTAATGCTTTTGTTAAAGGCCAAAGTCGCGATCCCGTACCTC
Source organism: Maribacter sp. HS (assembly GCF_048059195.1). Taxonomy (NCBI): domain Bacteria; kingdom Pseudomonadati; phylum Bacteroidota; class Flavobacteriia; order Flavobacteriales; family Flavobacteriaceae; genus Maribacter; species Maribacter sp. HS. Next base: position 841,582 of record NZ_JAYLVV010000003.1, on the reverse strand, counting down.
CTGCAAGTAAAATTCCTTTCATAATTATTTAGATTGATACTTTTTTAAATACCAGTCAACTGTCTTCTCTAAACCAGTATGGAAACTTTCTAGAGCATTCCAACCTAGTTCTTTTTTAATTTTGGATGCATCAATGGCATACCTAAAATCATGACCTAATCGATCATCAACAAACTTAATTTGGTCTTTGTAACCACCATTGCTTTTGGGTATTTTTAAATCTATAAATTCACAAATTTTTTCAGCTATCGTTAAATTATCAAATTCATTATTTCCTCCCAAAAGGTAGGTTTCACCATCAACGCCGTTAAAATAGATAAGATCTATTCCTTTGCAATGATCCTCTACAAATAACCAATCCCTTACATTCTTACCATTACCATAAATTGGAATTTTCAATCCTTTTATAGCTGATCTAATAATTGTAGGAATTAATTTTTCATCGTGCTGTTTCGGTCCATAATTATTTGAGCAATTACTGGTGACTACGTTCATACCATAAGTATGATGATAACTTCTAACCAAAAAATCAGATGAAGCCTTAGATGCACTGTAAGGACTATTTGGCTGGTAATTTGACCCTTCGGTAAAAAAACCATTTTCACCTAAAGACCCATAAACTTCATCTGTGCTAATATGATGGAATCTATAATTTTCACCTTTCCAATAGTTTCTAGCTGCCTCTAATAACGTAAAAGTACCTTCAATATTGGTTTTTATGAATTGCCCTGGAGAGTTAATTGAATTATCTACATGTGACTCTGCGGCAAAATTGATTACGCCTTTTATTTCATGCTTATGAAATAGTTTTGAAACTAAGGTTGCATCGCAAATATCTCCTTCAATAAAAGTGTAATTAGGCTTATTACTTAATTCACTCAAATTGTTTATATCACCAGCATAGGTTAGTTTGTCTAAGTTAACTACTCTAATATTAGGGTATTTCGTTAAAAAGTAAACAATAAAATTGCTCCCTATAAAACCAGCACCACCAGTGATTAGAATTGTGTTGTCAGATAGCTGGTCTATCATACACTACATTAAAGATTTTGCCTTCTTATTCAAATAAAGGAGTGCTGAAAATACGAAGAAGCCAGAAAGAAGTAATAATGGAATCAACACAATACTCTTCCCAAAAAACGACTTATGTTCTACTTGTGTTTCCCCAAGGTTGATAACACTTACTGGCACAGTACGTTCTTCTAGTTCTATTTTTTTGGATTCTATATCTCTGATCAGTCCTGTTTTGTATTCAAAAATATCAGCAATGTTCACTTGTTCTTGGTTATCAAGAATAATCTTATCAGTTGCAGTACTATTACCTTTGTTAGCTAGACCACTTGTATAATTAACTATAATCTCGTCTACTTGTTTTAATAATTTCTCGTCTTGTTCAATACGATTTTGGGCATTATTTCTATATATTTCTAATAGCCCGTTAAAATAGGTATTGGAGTTAATATAATCTAAAACCTTTTTTGCAAACTGCTTACCAAATGCAGCATTGTTATAATAAAAAGTAATTCTATGGTTGAAAGAGCTTTTGTTTTGTAACTCGGCCCTAACGATATCAGCAATAGCATCTGTATTTTCAAAGCTTTGAAGCAGTTCTAAATATTTTAAGTCACTTTCAGAATTGCTTACCTCTGCGACTCTACCTATTTCAATTTTTAAACCTGTAAAATCAACTTCATTTATACCTATGGTATTAAAAAACAAAGTATCTTTCGCTTGTATATTAGATTGTATTTCGGTTACAACATCATATAAATAATTTTTGCTTTCCAATTGAGGTTTAACAATGACCTCTGTTTTATACTTTTTAGATATAATTTGATTGAGACCGTACCCAATTGCAAGACCAACAACAACCAGGCCAATAAGTATGAGTAGATTCTTTTTTAAATAAAGAAATACTCTTAAAAACCAACGAAAAACAGCATTAAAGCCCCTTCCTATTAACTGAAACAATTGCCCTAAGTCAATTTCATCTGAATTGTTCTGGGTAGATGGTGATTGATTGCTTGCCATTTACGTATTGAATATTTGTTTTAAAATTTTATCTGTAATAAGATATGTTGGTTTTACCCCAGTAGTTCCTAATCCACCAGAGGCCAATGTACTACCGGTTTCTAAAGGGTTATCTGATGCATAATATGCATAACGTACTTTTACATCTTCTCCTATGCTCTTTCTAATTTTTGAAGCACTCTGTATTGCTTTTTGGTAATGTACTCCCTCCATCTCCAATCCAATAACGTTCCAAGTAGACTTGTGAAAAAACTTTAGTATGTCTTTGTTCTGAAGTGATGTTCCCAACACGGTTACCATAGTCCCTTCAAAAACCTTTAGACCATAACCCTCAAAATCCTTGGCACAAAGTTCATTATTAAATGGGTAATTATCTGCCGTACCTTCAAATATATGTGCAGATGGAATCATTAAATCTCCCTTACCTCCTTCTAATATACCTGCCTTACCCATAATGGAAACAGAATCTACGTTAATCAACGACGAACCGCCCTTCTTGGTTACATATGGTTTCAACAACTCGTCTATAGTCTCATAAGCCTGTTCACCAAATGCGTAATCCATTACAAATATAACAGGTTTTTTATCATCTTGATTTTCTGAAAATTCGTACGAGCAATTATTGATTTTTATTTTCGCCGTATCAAAAATTTGCACATCAATATTGGTTCCTGATGTATCATCAATAGCGATCATACCATTTTCTTCTGCCAAATCAATAACCTTTTTTCTTAAAGAAGCGTTCCCAGAACTACTAAGTGCTTCAAAAATCTCTAAGGAATCAGTATTTGGAAATTCACTCTTTAAGGCTACTTTAGCAAATAAAGAATTCATTACACTGTGCATATTGGCAGAGATAATATGAATTGGTCTTTGCAATAAATTATTTTTGGTCAGTACCTCTTTTATATTATTTGCCCATCGTTCACCATGAATATGATGCCCCAAACGCTCTCTTAACAATGCACTGAACGTTATAGCTCTTTTTTCACCTGTTATTTCTTCATCTAAGGCTAATTTACCTAACCAATAAATTACTTTTAAAAAACGATCGGGATTGTCTTTGGTACTGAATTTTTTATACACCTCCAATATCTCTTCAAAGGATCTGCCCAAGATATTAGCGGTATGAATAATGGCAATTTCACGTTCAGATTGAGGCAATTCATCCTTTTGTACGGCATTTTCAAGCTTGGTCCAATCCCTAATGGTTTTATCTGTATCTGTTATAAGGACCTTTTTACATATTTTCTCAGATTCAATGAACAAAAATGTAAGGTGAGTTAGAATGTCATAAATATCTGATCGCCCCCTTGTAATTTCAATATTCATTTGCTCCTCGTCTATTCGGTAGCAATTTCTTCTTCTCTTTGGTGGTATTATTGGGTTAATGTGTGAAATACCATACCCTTCATCTGAAGTTAAATTAATAAAAGAGCACTGTTCTATACCTTCTGGCAATCTTTCTAGGACATAAATGAGTCCGTTCAATTCTGCTTTTTCTTCACCTACGGAACCATATATTTCAGGTCTCAATTGTAGGAGAGCATTTTTTAAAGCTTCCCCCGATACGCCGTTCGGTTTATAAAAACCTCTATTGAACAAATGGCGCATGGTGATGTACATGCGTTCAATTGCATTTGTTGACTCTTGCGCCCTTGTAGTTGTAATTGCTTTTCCCATTGAATATTTCGAACGAAATTACGATTTATAATCTGTTATTAAAAAGTTAGCTATTGCTTAGCTTATATTTTGATAAACCATCAGCAACTTTTCTATCATTGGATAATCTTTGTACTTTATTTTGTCCGCCAAGTTTACCTATTGACTTCATATATTCCATAAAAGCCCCATGCTGTACAGGTGTAATTTTTAATGTTTGTAACACCTTACCTACTATTAAATCGTAGTAATAGCTATTTTGTTGCTGCAAAGCCACATCTAACGTATTAATGAATTTGTCCATGTCACTAGGTAACTTTTCAAATTCAATGAACCATTCGTGATAGGGCAATTCGTTATGTTGAGGAACAATTTGCGGAGCTACCGTAAATTCGCTTACACTTGCATCTGTAGCATTCGTTGCAACCAACATTGCTTCTTCAACTTCTTTAGCGATTACATGTTCTCCAAAGGCTGAAATGAAATGTTTAATACGCCCCGATACTACAATTTTAAAAGGACCCTTTGAAATAAACCGAATGGTATCTCCTAAGTTGTAGCCCCATAGTCCCGCATTTGTGGAAATAATCATTACATAATCTACGCCTAATTCTACATCTTTTAACGTAATTCGCTTGGGGTGTTCGTTAAAGAATTCATCAGACTTAATGAATTCATAGAATATTCCCGCATCCAGGAGTAGCAACATTCCGCTTTCCTTCTGCGAATTTTGATAAGCAAAAAAACCCTCGCTTGCCGGAAAAAGTTCTATACTGGCTACTTTTCTACCTATTAATGCTTCAAACTTCTTTCTATAAGGTTCATAATTGACTCCGCCGTAAATAAAAAGTTCAAAATTTTTGAAAAGATCACCAACATACTCATTGGTATTTTCTTTAAGTTTTTCAAAATACATTTGTACCCAAGATGGTATACCCGCAATTACGGTCATATCCTCATTCTTGGTTTCTTCTACTATGGCATTAACCTTTGTTTCCCAATCTTCAATACAATTAGTCTCCCAACTGGGCATTCTATTCTTCTGTAAATAATTAGGAACGTAATGTGCGGATATACCTGAAAGTCTACCCAACTTTACACCGTTCTTTTCTTGTAATACAGGACTTCCTTGTAAAAAAATCATTTTGCCAGTTACAAAATCGGCATTCCCGGTTTCATGTATATAATTGAGTATGGCATTTCTAGAGGCTTTAACCTGTTCTTTTATACTCCCTTCAGTAATAGGAATATATTTTGCACCAGAAGTGGTACCAGAGGTTTTGGCAAAATAAAGTGGTTTACCAGGCCAAAGTATATTTTCTTGTCCTTCTACCGCCAAGTTTATATATGACTTTAGTTCTTCATAATCACGTACGGGTACTTGGGCAATGAAGTCGCTATGTTTTTTAATGGTTTTAAAATTATGGTCTTTACCAAACTTTGTATCCGCTCCTTTGGTAATTAAACTTTTAAAAACCTTTTCTTGGGTCTCAATGGGGTTGTTTACCCATTTATTGGTCCTTTTGGCAATACGGTGCGCAAATATTTTAGCAGCAATGGTCTTTAAGGACATTTTGTTTTAATTAAAGTCAATATAATTGGTTGGATCAATTGGTGTACCATTGTCCCAAATTTCAAAATGTAAGTGTGGTCCGGTAGTAAGCTCTCCCGTATTACCAACAGCGGCAATTACCTCTCCCCCTCTCACGATATTACCTTGATATTTAGATAAAGAACCATTATGCTTATATACACTTAAAAGTCCTCCTTCATGTTCTATAATAATAACATAACCAGTATCGGCGGTCCACTCTGAAAATATTACCGTTCCATTTGCTACAGCTTTTACCGGACTATCGGTAACCGCAGTAACATCTACTGCATAATGCTTTTCATTGGGGTTAAACCCCATAGATATAGATCCGGTAACCGGAGTAAACAAAACTAAATTCTTTTTATCTATTGTACGCTCAAACAAGTTGTATTTATCTTCTAAAGCAACTTCGGCACGTAATAAGGAATCTTCCTTGATCGGACTTAAATCTACTGATGCCGGATCTAGTTTATATTGTTGAAATAATGAATCTCTATTAACTACAGTATTCTCTATATCCCCCTTTAAAACCATACGTATATTATCTAAATACTTATTGGTATAATTTAAGGTTCTAATGAGTGAATCCGTTTTATAGGTCAGTTCAGTGGCTTCCTTTTTTAGTCTGGTAGATGAATACCCTGGTATATATTCCCTTAACGGTGTAAAGGCTATCAACAAGGTGGTAAGCCCTATTAGACCAATCATAAAAAGAGATCCCGTAACAAATACATTGAGCCTACTTAATTTAAAAGAAATCTTTTCTTCAAAAGTACTTTCGTTTAATATTACCAAACGGTACTTATGCAGCAATTTACGTTTTATCTCCTTTCTTTTTTTGACTTTCTTTTTGGCCATCTTAACAAAGATAAACTTAGAATTTAATTTTAAACCTATTCACTTAAGAAATATAACGGCAATTACGATAGCTTTTTGTTCGTATATACCCAAATTATAGTTAAAATATACAAACCATTAAACGTATTTGGATATACTGAAGATTTCTACAGTAGTTTTTAGTATCTTTGAAATCCATATTTAAATTATAGTCTTATGACATTCTTATCTACATTTTTGGCCATAGGCGCTCCACAAATAATATTAGTGGTAGTCGTAATTCTGCTATTATTCGGAGGAAAAAAGATTCCTGAACTTATGAGAGGTTTAGGTAGTGGAATCAAAGAATTTAAAGATGCCTCTAAAGAGGATGAACAATTAGGAGAAAAGAATAAGGAGTAATTACAAAATAAACTTCTTGTCAATCATTATAAAGCCCTGTTAAACAGGGCTTTTTATATTTTTAATATTCAATCTACACCTTCAATTAGTTTGCACAAAGGTTTATTGATCAAGCGTTTAACAGCGCCCTTACAATGTAGGTAGCTACTGAATAATCTACATACACGACAAAAAATACCTCTTTCACAACAATTAGTATTCAGAATACCCCTATAAATCTAATTTCGTTAAACAAACGGTACTAAAAACCTATGGCTAACCGTTTGAACTATACTTAACCCCCTGTTGAATTATTCATTCAGCTTAGATTTATATTTATGAGAAGTGTTTTAAATTTATTTTTTCTAGTATTTGTTCTATTTGCCCAAGCTCAGAATTTTGGAGATAATACAGAAGCAGATTTATCTCAAGAAAAGGAATATGGTACAAGAATGGTATCAGATTTTGAAGAGGAGGATAAGAAAGAATTTCAAAAAGCTGCAGAAGCAATACCGGTTCCCTACAGAGCTTTTAATAAAGTAGAGAACACAGAAAATGGCTACTACGTTATCTCTGGTACCTTCTCAAAAAGTAAAAATTTAAAGTCTCAAGTAAGAAAGCTGAACAAGAAGGGGTTTAATGCCGGTTACTTTCAAAATCCTGAAAATCAACTTTACTACGTTTATCTAAATCATTATGACTCTTGGCGCGACGCTTTGAACGACTGCTCTTCTAAATTTGGCGGCAGATATGAAGATCAAGTTTGGGTACTTAAGATACTAGACGGAGAAACGGAGTCTTTGCTTAATACAGAAACTGTACCTGTAGAAGATGTTACTTATGATATGCTTAAAGAAGCTACAACGGTAAATACAGAATCTAAAACCAAACTTGTTAAAAGAGCCGATGAATATTTTGATAAAATGTGGTATGCTGAAGCAGCTAAGTTATACGAACAGGCATTATCAAAAGGAGAAAAATCATATTCTTATGATGTATTAAAAAAAGCTGGAGATGCGCATTACTTTAATACTGACATGGAGAATGCATATAAGTGGTACAATATACTTTATACCAAATATGAATCTGACATGGGCTTAGATTATTTATTTAAGTATGCTCATTCTCTAAAAGGTATTGGTAACTACAAAAGATCTAAAAGACTTTTAAAGTTATACAATAGAAAACTTGCCGGTGAGGAAGTGGAGCAGCAAACCAAGCATAATGAAATTGTGTTGGACGGACTTCTTAGAATGGAAGAGAAATTTGATATAAATAACCTTAGTATAAACTCAAAGTATTCAGAATTTTCACCAATGTATTATGGTGGTGATCAAATGGTATATGCCTCAGCAAAAGATTCATCTATTTTTAATACCAGAAGGTATAAATGGAACAATCAGCCGTATTTAGATTTATTCGTAGCTAAGGTAAATGATGAAACCCAAGACTTTAAGAATGCACTTAAATTTTCAAAAAAAATAAATACTAAATATCACGAAGCCTCAGTTGCCTTTTCTCCGGATAATGAGACTATGTATTTTACCAGAAACAATTACGGTAAAAAACTAAAACGAGATAAAAACGGCATTAATCACTTAAAAATATATAGAGCTAGGAAGGAAAATGGCGAATGGTTAGAGGCAGAAGAAGTTTCATTTAATAGTGATGAGTACTCTACTGGTCACCCAGCATTGAGTCCAGATGGAAAACAATTATACTTTGTATCGGATATGCCTGGTAGCATAGGGGAAACTGACATTTTCGTAGTAGACGTATTAGAAGACGGCAGCTTTTCTTCGCCTAGAAATTTAGGTCCAGAAATAAATACCGAGCATAAAGAAATGTTTCCATTTATTAATGACAAGAAATTGTATTTTTCATCAGATGGTCATGTAGGATTAGGCGGACTAGATGTATTTGAAGTAGCTTTTGATGATGAAGTTGGTTTCTTGGAAGTACGAAACGTTGGTAAACCGGTCAACAGTAAAAAAGATGACTTTTCATTTATTGTTGATGAAGAAACACAAAAAGGATACTTTGCTTCTAATCGTAGTGGCGGTAAGGGAGATGATGATATCTACTCATTTAAAACCTTACAGATTGAGGAAATACCAACCAGTATTAACGCTATCTCAGGTATTGTTATCGAGTTGATTACTGGAGATTTAATGCCTAACGCATTGGTTGAGCTACTAGATGAAAACAATATTAAACTAAAAGAAATGGAGACCGACGAGAATGGTAACTTCATTTTTGAAGACTTGGATGCCGATACTAGGTATGTATTAAGAACAACAAAAGGTTCTTATTTTGATGACACCAGAGAAGCCGCTACTAAAGAAAATGAGATTGTTAATGTAGATGTTTCCATGAGAAAACTGAACGATATGATTGCTGTTGAAGATGGTATTAAGAAACTCAAAACAGAGATGATCCACTTTAACTTTGATAAATCATTCATTCGTAAAGATGCCGCTCTAGAACTTGATAAATTAGTAGCCGTTATGAACGATTCACCAAACATGGTCATTAAAATTGAATCTCATACAGATTCCAGGGGTGATGCCGTATACAACAAATACCTATCTGATAAACGTGCAAAATCTACAAGAGACTATATTATAGCTCAAGGTATTGATCCAAAACGTATAGAAAGTGCTATTGGTTATGGAGAAGAACGCTTAATCAATGAATGTGATGGTTCTGTTCGTTGTACAGAGGAGGAACACTACCTAAACCGTAGATCAGAATTCATTATAGTGAATATGTAATACAACTGTAACTAGAATAAAAAAACCCGCTAAATAGCGGGTTTTTTGTTTTTAAACTATTTTCTAATCTCTCTAAAAGCCACTTTAACCCATTTAATATACATTCTATCGATCCAATAAAATAATGACACCGGTCGTTCATCTGATCTAATAACCGTTCATAGATTTTGGTTTTAAAAGGGTACAGTTGGTAGTAATAATTATCCTTTCACCTAAACTATTCCGTATAACTTTCTATTATGGTGAACTTTACACCCAGCAACAACTAATATATTGATTATGGAAAAAATTACTCTAGTGAAGGAAATATACATTGAAGCTTTTAGAAATTGGAAAAGCTATATCTTAGAGCATTACTTCAAAGTATTCTCTTGGTTATGTTTTGTGTTGATTGCTTTTGCCATGTATGCATTGATATACAGAGTATCTACCGGTTTTACATTTAGTAATCTATAAGACCGTATAATTTTAGGTTCTGAATAGTTGAACTTAATTCACATAAAAAAGGCTCAGGAGTTTCCTGAGCCTTTTTTATAATATCATAATGAAATGGAAATTAATTCTTTTGATCTCCTACATTGAATTGAACCGATTTCAATATCGCCTCTAACTCAAACATATAATCTCTTTTCTTAGTAGCCGGTGCAAAAACAAAGCCTTCCAAGACCAACTTACGGTTGTTCTCCTTATCATTTATAATATAGGTCAAAAATGGTCCTGCCATAGGGTATGCAGACATTTCCCAGATTCCCCTTACCTCTGCTGCCTTTTTACCAGAAACCTCAGCAGGAAAGACATATGGGGAAAAAGCCTTCTCCGTTATCATGTGGTTCTTTTTACCAGGTACATCTTCCCCGCCAATATAAAGACCGCCTATTGAATCTCTCATCTTAACAATGTCTTGAACAAAGGTAGAATCGTTCTTAAAGCTGTCCCAAGGCATGGTATACGCAATAATATTCATGTTCCCTTTTTGAATTTGGCGATCAATCCATACAAAATTATCCTCTTCTCTACCTACTCTATAAATGGAAGGAATTTTCATTGAAATATTAAACTTATCTTCAAGAGCCTTTTCCTTATTCAATGATTTCTCAAAACGTTTTTGAGCCTTAGCAATTTCCAGAGCTTTATATTCCGCTATAAATTCTTTTGCCGTTTTATTGATGTTCTCAATAAGCTCTTCTTTATTATGCCCCTTAATAACACCTACCTTTTGCGGTTTGGCATACATGTTAGATTTCATGTGGGCAATGTTTAGAGTATCTTCCATAACATATAATACAGAACTCGTATTACGTATTGCGCCACTAAATATCTGTTGGGGAATTTGGGTTACGCTAAAAAGCGCCTCGTCCCATGTTAAGCCCTGTGCCGCTGCCGTGTAATTTTCTCGTATGGCATCGCCTACGTTGCTATTCCACAAATCATTATCAATTACAACTGTAAGCGTATTCATGGCACCTACAGATTCTGGTAAATAATCTGCCTTGCCTTCTTCTTTACAAGCTATTGATAATCCTAAAATTGCTAAAAAACAAAGTAATATTCTTTTTTTCATTTGGTGTTTTAATTTACGATGAACAGTCGCACAGTTTTAATTTTGTGCCAGGTTTTAAATTGTTACCACTAATACCGTTCCATTTTCGCAAATTTTCAATAGTAACCCCAGGATATTTTCTAGAAATGGTCCATAATGAGTCTCCACTTCTTACTTCATGAATTTTTGAATTGTTGGCAACCGCAGTTCTAGTAGGGGTTTCCCTAGGTTTAACAGATGAAGTAGGTTTTTTTCGTGGGTAAATGGTCAATCTTTGGCCTATGCGTAAATTATTACTTCGCAAACCGTTCCATTGCTTTAGTTGACTTACACGTACACCGTAGCGTTCTGCTATTTTACCAAGAAAATCGCCATCTCTTACTCGATATCGAATACTGTTCTGTTCTGCTTGTTTTTGAATCTCAGCAACAATACTCTCTTTCTCTTTAAGTTCATTTTTTACATGGGCATAAATTGCTTCTTCATTAGCAACAAATTTTCCCATTTCTCGCACGGGCAACCTCAATGCGTTAGGTTTTCCTTCTACGAAAGGAATAACATCTAATTTGTAATGCGGGTTAAGTATTTTTAGTTCTTCCTTGTCAATAGCTGCCAATTCAGAAATTTGATCAAATGTTATTAGGCTTTTAACATGAACAGTATCTGTTTCAAAATAGGCACGATCCACTTTCTTAGATCTTAGACCATGTTCCTCGGCATATTCAAATATATACATGGTAGCTTGAAAAGCAGGAACATACCCCGCCGTTTCACGTGGTAGATTTCTTCGAATATTCCAATAATTTCGTTGTCCGCCACTTCTACGAATAGCTTTGTTTACGTTTCCTGGACCAGAGTTGTACGCTGCTAAAGCCAAATCCCAATCATCATAAATTCTATGCAATCTATTAAGATAATTGGCGGCAGCTGCGGTAGACTTAATAGGATCGCTACGCTCATCAACATAACTATTGATATTAAGCTTCATTTCTTTACCGGTACCGTACATAAACTGCCACAATCCCGTTGCCCCTACCCTAGAACGTGCTTTGGGGTTCAATGCAGATTCTACGATTGACAAATACTTCATCTCCAATGGAATATTCTTATTGTCAAATTCCTGTTCAAACAAAGGAAAGTAAAATTGGCTAATGGTAAGCATGCGTTCCATTAAATCTCTTTTTCTGGTAAGAAAAGATTTTATTACGCTTTCCAATGATGAGTTATATTCAATGTTGAACGGTGTTCTTTCGTTCATTCTAGCCAACCGCATCCTTAAAGTATCGGTAGGTAGGTCCAAAACAAAAGTCGCTGTTGTATCTGGTTCCGTTAGTACCTCTTGGTACATTTCGTTGAAAAGTGGTGCGGCATCTACAAGTTCTTTCATCCAAAGACTATCAAACTTTGCAGCAAGTGCATTGTCTTGAAGGTTATAGGTGGATGATTCCGTTGGCTTAAACAATGCCAAAGACTCTGTATTGGAGCTTTTAACTATTTTCAGTTGCTCTAATGGTACTACACTATCTGTAGAATCTTGAGCTACAATTAAATTACTTTGTAAAGAGTCTTGTACCGTAGTGCCGGTATCTTTTTGTTGGGCAGCACCTATAATAGGAAACAGTGCCAATCCAAAACAAAAACAATTATAGGTTATTTTATTCATCATGGGGCAAAAATATCTTAACGGAACAAACGAAAATCGTACATTTTTTACTGAGAATAAAATATATTCTCTTAAAATGCACAAATTTTCGTTATATACCGTTTGTCGATAACGCCCTGACTACGCTAATATTGCAGCGATCCCTGGCAAGGTTTTACCTTCTAAACTTTCTAACATTGCCCCTCCGCCTGTTGATACATAGCTAACTTTGTCCTCAAAGCCAAATTGTTTAACGGCAGCAACTGAATCTCCACCACCTACTAAGGAGAATGTTCCCGCTTTTGTAGCTTCAGCAATATAATTACCAACTGCAATGGTACCACCGGCAAATTTCTCCATTTCAAACACACCGATCGGTCCGTTCCAAAGAATGGTTTTAGAATTTAAAATGACGTTTTTAAATATCTCTAAGGTTTTAGGTCCGGCATCTAAACCTTGCCAACCATCAGGAATTTTGTCTACATCCACTATTTGGGTGTTTGCATTTGCATCAAAATCATCGGCAGCAAGCACATCTACAGGAATATGGACGTTTACATTTTTCTGTTTTGCTTTTTCAAGAATTTCCATTGCAAGATCCATTTTATCGTCCTCGCAAATAGAATCTCCAACTTTACCACCTTGAGCCTTAATGAAGGTATAAGTCATACCCCCACCGATAATTAAATCATCTACTTTATCTAAAATGTTTTCTATAATCGTAATCTTAGAAGATACTTTTGCACCACCAAGAATAGCTAATACAGGTTTTTCACCAGTAGCCATAACTTTCTCAATAGCATCTATTTCCTTTGCCAATAAATAGCCAAAACATTTAGCTTCTGGGAAAAATTTAGCAACAATTGTAGTTGATGCATGAGCACGGTGCGCAGTACCAAAAGCATCATTGACATAAATATCACCAAGTTTGGAAAGTTTTTCAGCAAAACCTTCATCACCTTTTTCCTCTTCGTTATAGTATCTTAAGTTTTCTAATAAAAGTACTTCTCCGTTCTTTAATTCCGCAACGGCTTTTTCAGCTTCATCACCAACACAGTCACTAACAAATTTAACGGCAACACCAATAATTTCAGATACTGCATCTACAATATGGCTCAATGATAAATCTGGATTGCGTTCTCCTTTTGGTCTACCTAAATGGCTCATAAGAACGGCACTACCACCATCTTCCAACACTTTTATAATTGTAGGTTTTGCAGCCTCAATTCTATTGGTATCGGTTACTTCAAAGTTTTCGTTAAGTGGTACATTGAAATCTACCCTTATTAACGCCTTTTTATCTTCAAAATTAAAGTCATTTAATACTTTCATCTATTTATCCTTTTGTTAGTTAACAAATGTAAAGATTAAAAGGTTTGTGATAAAGTGCTAATAAGGATAATTTACACTCAATACCCTTAAATTTGTTGTGCTATAAACAACTATATTTGAATCTATGTTATTCAAAGAAATTTTAGGGCTTTCCCATATCAAAAATCATCTGTCTTCAAGTGCAGATGCTGGTAGAATACCCCATGCGCAACTATTTGTGGGTCCAGAAGGCTGCGGACTGCTGCCTATGGCTTTGGCTTACGCCCAATATATAATATGTCAAAACTCCAATGGCGAAAACAATGGTGGTAATGAAGCGTGTAATCTAAAATTTAAATCATTTGCCCACCCAGATGTACATTTTGCTTTTCCGGTCTCCAATTCTAACAAAGTAAAATCACATGCAGTGAGCAACCACTATATGAAAGAGTGGCGTGAATTTATCATGGAGCAGCCTTATGCCAATTTATTCGATTGGTACAGACATATAGAAATTGAAAAAAAACAAGGGCAAATAGGTGTAGACGAAGCTCAGGACATTGTTAAAAAGCTTTCTTTAAAATCATACGAAGGAGGCTATAAAGTCATGATCATTTGGATGGCAGAAAAGATGAACACTGCTGCATCCAACAAATTATTGAAACTTATTGAAGAGCCGCCAGAAAAAACAATTTTCTTGTTACTTTGCGAAGATGAGGAACAGATCATACAGACCATTAAATCTAGATGTCAAGTAGTACATTTTCCTCCTTTAGCAGAAGATGCCATTGCTACGGCATTAGTTGAAAAGGGAGCCAATAAACCAGAAGCTATGCTTTTGGCACATGAGGCGAATGGAAATTTCAACAAGGCCCTAGATCTTTTAAATAAAGATTCTGAAGATCTGGTTTTTGAAAATTGGTTTGTACAATGGGTTAGAACTGCATTTAAGGCAAAAGGTAATAAAGCCGCAATTCATGATCTTTTATTGTGGAGTGAAGAAGTAGCGAAAACAGGTAGGGAAACACAGAAAAACTTTTTAAGTTATTGCATTACTGTTATGCGGCAAGCCCTAATGATCAACTATGGTGCAGAAGAACTAGCTTATTTAAGAATACATGCAGAAGGGTTTCAATTGAAAAAATTTGCTCCCTTTGTTCATGAGAATAATATTCTTGACATTACCAAAGAATTGGAAGATGCCATTTACCATGTGGAGCGTAACGGTAACTCAAAAATTATATTTACCGATCTATCTATTAAGCTTACACGGTTACTTCACAAAAAAAAGACCGAACTTAAATAAACCTAAATGGAGATATTAATGAACAACGCAACAGAAGTTTTATTGCTATTATTTTTAATCATTACCTTTTTACAAAGTGGTTTTGATAAAATTACCGATTGGAACGGAAATGTCTCATGGCTTAAAGAGCATTTTTCTAAAACCCCGTTTAAAAATAGTGTTCCTCTGCTGGTTGGGATAATTTTGGTTACAGAAGTTATTGCAGGACTTTTATGCGTTATTGGCATTTACCAAATTTTGAGTTATGGTAATACCACTTTTGCAATGTATGGCGCAGTATTATCAAGTATAACACTTTTAATGTTGCTATTTGGGCAACGTGTGGCCAAGGATTACGAAGGAGCTAAAACTATTGCCGTTTATTTTATACCTACAATATTATTGGTGTTTTTGCTACAATCTTAAGGAAGTATAGCCTATAAAAAAGGTTCATTTATTAAAAAAGCAAAACCCTCCAACTTGGAGGGTTTTTTTGAGGCATCGAGCGGATTCGAACCGCTGTACAAGCTTTTGCAGAGCTCTGCCTAGCCACTCGGCCACGATGCCCTTTTTTAGCGAGAGCAAAAATAAACAATTTATACCAATCTAAGCTGCATTCACAACCAAGAAATTGTAGTAAATTATAATATTTAAGGTGGATGATTCTAGTTTACCAATTGACCACGTTGCAAATTCAATGATACGGTTACCTTTTCTACATCTCCGTTAATGGGCGGATTGATTTTGGAAACAGAAACCATTGCAGTGTCTACGGTAGGCAATTCAATAAAAATTCTATCAATGATTCTTTTGGCAACATGCTCCAACAATTTTGATGGTATTGCCATTTCTTGCTTTACAATTCTGTTGATATGAACATAGTCTACCGTGTCCTTTAATTCATCTGTGACCGAAGCTTTTAACAAATTCGTATCTACGGAAACGTTGACCAAATAATCACTGCCAATATTGGTTTCTTGTGGCAAGCACCCATGATGGGCGTATGCTTTTATATTCTCTAATTGTACTTTACCCATTACTGATATTCTGGACTACAAATTTAATGAATCTCCCTGTAGCATTAGTACGTACAACGACAATTACTGATCCCTTGAAATAAATCTACCCCTAAGGTGATTACGTGTGTACCTGAACTATAGCCAAGAAGTTCGTTTAAAATTACCTGATAAGAATATCCGAAGTAAAAATTACTCTTCTTTAAACCTGCAATAGGAGCTATGTAAAGTGGGTTTCCTATTTGATCGTTCAAGAAACGATAGTTCACCCCAGCATAGAAGTAATCTTCAAAATCATAAAACCTGAACTTTAAGTTTAGATCTGTAACCGATCTACCATCACTCTCAAATAACTGAAACAATACAGAAGGCTCTACTTCTACTTTACTAGTTCTTTTCTTCATATATCTATATCCGGTATAGATATAGTAGTTTCTTAATCTATTAGGCTCATATAATTCATTAAAATTACTTAGATCCTTATCTAAAATGTTTGATGCGTTGGCACTGAAATAAAACTTATCGTACCTATACAATACACCAATGTCAAAGTTATGGTTGGTGGTTGCCTTATCTCCAACATACGCCGGGTCCGCAATTAAATCTGGATTAGAATTGTCTATTCTAAATTGATTGTAGTTGTAAGACAATCCAAAAGATAAAAACTCATCATCATAACGATCTAAAGTCAAATGGTGTGCAAATGATAATCTTGCACCCTGTTGTTTGGTTTCACCATTACTGTCATTATACAAGACCATACCAATACCCGATTTTTCTCCTATTCGCATATCTGCTGCAAGAGATTGGGTATCTGGCGCATCTTTAATACCTACCCATTGGGTAAGACCATTCAATCTTATTTTAACATGGTCACCGATACCTGCGTAAGTTGGGGACATTACAAAGGGGTTATCGGCAAGATATTGAGATAATTGAGGTATAGTAAGCTCTTGCCCTCTTGCGGTGAGCACGCTTATAAATAATACCAGTGTCAATAGACTGTTCCGCATCATCATTTTTAGGTTAAGTTTTTAACGGTATAGGGTAAAGTGTCCAACAAATTCTCTTTCGTCTCTATCGCCATTTAGTTTAACTACATACCAGTAGTCTCCCGTTGGCAATTCATTGTCTAAATAAGTTCCGTCCCAACCTTCAGAATCAACAGATTGTTCAGAAACCACTCTACCATAACGATCAAATATTTTTATTAGTATTTCTGGGTATTGCTCAATATTTCTTGGGATCCATAAATCGTTCTGCCCATCTCCATCTGGGGTAAAGAAATTAGGTATTTCCACGTCTATAAACTCCATAAATATATTTGCTACCCTTGAGCATCCATTCTCATCAACAACACGAACTTCATAGGTATCTGTTCTAGTAATATAGAAGGTATTGCTATCGCCATTATCTATTCCATCAAAATAATAGGTGTAATCTTCTCTACCACCTTCAACAACAGCTGTTATTTCGTTCATGTTATTTTGTTCCAATGCTAGTGTCAGTGGCTCAAAATCCTCAATAACAAAATCAATAGTTACAAAACACCCGTTAGCATGGGCAATAGTAATGTAATGGTTGCCCGGTGCCGAGTTTCTAAAATCAGGATTCAATTGAAGATCTGCAGGGTCTACAGAATCTATTGCGTATAACACATCTCCAATCACACTATCATCTTCTAATGTGATGTTCACAAAATTATCTGGCACATCACCCGAACATTCGTAAACAGGAATTACCGTTGCATTAAGGTTTACTCCCGATTCAATATCAACTACAACATTGGTATCACAACCATTGGCATCTTTAATTACAATTATGTAATTACCTGCTGCCATATCATAAAATTCAGTTCTGTTCAGTACAAAATCTTCATCGCTATTAGAATTCAACGCTGTACTATATGGTGCCGTACCTCCTGTGATATCAAGAATTATAGTACCATCTTGACTATCAACACAAATTTCCGGTGTAGTCTCTACTTCAACAACCAAACTTGATGGTTCAGAAATAGTATACGTTAAGTATTCAAAACAACCATTTTGGTCTTGAGCTATAACAGTATACTCTCCCGGACCCAATTCTGTAAACGTGTTTTCATCATAGAATTGGTTCAGATTTGGTGAAATTGCATATTGATAACCACCTGCTCCACCAGATAATGTAACCGTTATTTCACCGTTATTCTCTCCTTCACAAGTAATATCAACAACATTGTCTGTATAAGAAAGCGGTGTAGGTTCTACAATAATAACCTCTTCTGGTGTTGTTGTACAATCATCACTAACTACAGTTACATAATACGTACCTGCTCCTAAATCTCTAAACACACCTTGAGATTGTGGACCGGCAATTCTAGAAGCTACGCTTAAAGAACTATCTGTAAACAACTCATATTGGTAGTTACCTAATCCGCCATCGGCAGTTGCATAAATGATAGCCGTGCTTTCACCTGTACAGTTCAGTACCGCAGCAGAGGTGTCAACCGTTAATTCTAAAGCAGGAATCTCACTTTCTGTAATTGCATTTGAAACTGCAGACTCACAACCGTTAATAGCATCACGTACATAGAATTGATATCTACCGGCAGGATACATACCTGTTTCAGGTAACCCTAACGGATTACTGGTCATAGGCAAGAAGTTGACGTTATCAACGCTATACTCATATGTTCCGCTACCACCTGTGGCAGTAAGTTCAAACTCAGCACCAGTAGTACAGGTCA
The DNA here is from genome assembly GCF_048059195.1 of Maribacter sp. HS. Lineage (NCBI taxonomy): Bacteria > Pseudomonadati > Bacteroidota > Flavobacteriia > Flavobacteriales > Flavobacteriaceae > Maribacter > Maribacter sp. HS. The sequence continues at coordinate 822,781 of NZ_JAYLVV010000003.1, read as the reverse complement.
ATGCATCTGTTCTAATTAAACTTGCCTGTACTTCTGTTGGCTCTCTTACCTCAACAACATTTGTTGTGGTATCACAGTTCCACCCATCGACTACGGTAATGCTATAGAAACCTGCGCCTAAATCCGTAAAATTAGGATTGGTTTGTTCACCAGTCGTTGTAGTAATCGTAGTACCGGTTTCATTATAGAAATTCAATTGATAGCTATAATTTCCACTACCGCCACCTGTTACAGTTGCAGTTACAACCGCTCCTGTATCACCGTAACAAGCTAGGTCTGTTACAAGCGGAGTTGCATTAGCCACTATAGGTGTTGCTGGCGTTAATGTTTCAGTATAATTTACAATACATCCGGCATCATCGGTAATGCTTATTGTGAAAGCACCCGCAGCTAAATCTGTAAAGACTCCTTCATTTACATCGTCCATGGTATAAACATCACCGGTTGTTGTGTTAGTCAATACGATATCATAAGGACTATAGCCGCCCTCTATTTCAACTCTAATAACCCCTTGATCATCTGTACAAGTAGCTTCTGCCAAAGGCGTTATCACACCACTCAGTGGTCTATCCGGAGAAATTATTGTCACCATATTTGTATCTTCAGAACAAAAGGGAACATCTGTTTCTGTAATGGTAACATAATAGCTACCACCGGATAATCCTGTTATTGTTCTTGGATTAACACTGGTATCCGAAGCAGTTGCTGCTATAACCGATGCTCCTGCAGCGTTGAACACTTCATAAGTGTAATTACCGGTATACCCATCAATATCAATTTCCAAACTTCCATTGGTATCACCAAAACATGTAACTTCTGTTATAGCCGTTGCCGTAGCAGTTATAAAATCGAACGGAGCAATCGTATAACTTGCCGTATTAACATAACAACCCGTATCTAAATCTGTAACTCTAAATACATAGGAACCAACAGTATTTAAATCGTAAGTTGCAGATGTTGCTGTTGTACTAACCAAAGTACCTGTGGCATTACCAATTGGTAACAACTCATAACCATAGTTATGTGCCAAACCATTATCAACTACTGAAATTGTTATTCTCTCATCGTTTGTACATGTAATTGCGACATCTTGAGCTACTGTAGCCGTAAATGTATTTATAGGTTGAATTGTAACGGTATCGAAAGTGGTACAACCATTGGCATCTTTTACGTAAACATCTATGGTTTGTACGCTTCCATCGTCCGTAACATTGAATGTATTTGACGCTTGGAAAATAACATTATCAATACTGTATAAGTATGGTGCGGTTCCTGTACCTATACCGGCCGTAGCTGTTATAGTTGCAGTGTTTACACTATTATCTGCCGCACAACTAAATTCTGTTGCTGTTGCAGAAACGGTTAATTGCGTTGGTTGAGTAATGGTTTCATTCTTAACAGCATCACAGCCTCTACTAGAAATTACTCTTACTTGGTATTCTCCTGCAGCTAAACCTGTAAACAACGGATCGTTTTGAGCTGGCACAATTGGCGTTACCAAATCTGCAATATCATATAATTCATATTGATAAATAGGATTATCATCTGTTGCCGGATCAATATTGGCTCTAATACTACCATTACTATCCCCAAAACAACTTACATAAACAATAGTTGCATCTAATAATACAGGGTCTACTGGAGCATCTAGAACTTGAGTTACCGTTCTTTCACAAACTGGGTTTGTCGTATCTAAATCCCTAACCACAAAAGTATATGTTCCAGCCTCTGTTAAGTTTGTAAACACACCTGTTGTTTGAGTTAACACAGAACCTAATGGAGTATTCATTTCAAACTCAAGGTTTGTTGAACCACCGGTTACATTAACCGTTATTTCTCCACCCGGAGTCACCGTACAATCAATAGACTTATCTACTGTCGTAGAAACATCCATTTGCTCATAAAGCACCACCGCATTAGTTGTAAAAGGACAGCCCCATTGGTCTATAATAGTAACATCATAACTACCCGCACCAAGACCTGCGAATACTCTCGTGTTCTGTGGAGCACGGAAATCCGTACCGTTTAATCTTAATTGGTATGTATAATTACTTCCTTGACCGCCAGTAGGCACACTCACTTCAATTTCTCCTTGTAAGTTGGTGCAGTTCTCTATGTTTACATCTAATGTTGCTGCTATTGGGTCTGGAACATCAAGTACAATATTGTCTTGAATTAATCGCTCACAACCTTCAGCGTCACGAGCCCATGCTTGGTACGTACCAGCAGGTAACAAATCAAAAGTAGCGTTAGCTACGAAATCTGTAGTTGCAGGAGCGCTTGTACCAACAAAATACGTATAATCACCCCAACCACCTTCAACATCGGTAATGGTAATTGAACCATCATTTCCTGGTACACATGTAATATCAGTTACTACAGTATTTCCTGTAATATCAGCTAAAGGACCGTTGATAGTAAATGCTTCTGTATTTGTACAGAACGGGTTGTTGTCTTGTGTAATAGAAACATAGTAACTACCTGCAAATAAGTCAATATCTGCTGTAGGTCCATTTGTTGTTGCTTCTGAACCAGAAATAACAACCGTATCATCACTAATATCTGCTAATGTTCCCTCAGTGTCATAAATAGTCCAAGTAAATCCGCCAGGGTAGGTTGCATCAACTAATTCAAAGTTCACAGCACCCGTATCAGTTCCAAAACAAATTACATCACTTGTTTTAACAACATCGATGGTAAATGTGTTTGGCTCTTCTATAGTTTCTGCAACAGAAACCACACAACCCGTATCAATATGTCTTGCCAATATCGTATACGATCCCGCAGACAAACTACCGAACACGTTAGAAGTTTGGTAGTTGGCACCATTATCAATGCTATATTCGAACCTAGTTGGGTCGCTTAAAGTAGATGTCACCACTACCGTAATTTCACCATCACTACCAGGAGCACATGTAACCGTATTTGAAACCGAAGCGTCTATATCGGTAATCTCATCAAAAGGAAGAACAGTAGCTATTGCGCTACCAGAACAACCCTTGTCATCATAAACATTGATGGTATAAGTATCACCAGCTCTATTTGTAACCACTAATACATTTGATGCACCAGATTGTACCACAGCCGAACTGCTATCCACAAATTCATAGATTACATAGTTACCGCTACCACCGGTAATGGCAGTCTCGTCAACTGTAATTGTAGCATTGTTAGGATTATTACCAGCAGTACAACCGAATTCTACAACTGTAGTATCTATGTTCGATATTACTGCAGGTTCGTCTATTACAATGTTACCTGATGCCGTAGTACAACCGTTAGTTCCTGTTGCCGTTACAACGTATGTATTTGGAGGTAAGCCTTCAAATGTATTGTTACTTGCATTGAATGTTCCTGCTACTGGAGATATCGTAAATGTTAACGGATTTACTCCGTTTTCAACTTGTGTCAAAGTGATTGAACCATCGTTAGCTCCAAAACAAGTAATATCTATATGCGAATCTGTAAAAACAGGTTGAATAGCAGGAGCCAACTCTTGCGTTACCGTAATTTCACAAACAGGATTTGTAGTATCTAAATCTCTTATTAAGAAACTATACGTTCCATCAACGGTTAAGTCCGTAAATGTTGCATTATTGGTTTGCGTAACCGCAGCACCTGTTGGAGGTGTCATAATAAACTCTAGGTTTGATGAACCACCGGTTACATTGATAGTGATAGTACCACCTGGTGTACCCGTACAATCAATAGCTTTGTCTACCGTAGTAGTTGCACTTAACTGTTCGTATAATTCTACTGGAGCAGTTGTAAATGTACATCCCCATTGATCTGTAATGATTACTTCATATGCTCCGGCTCCTAAACCTGAGAAAACTCTAGTGTTCTGTGGAGCACGGAAGTTAGACCCGTTCATTACCAATTGGTAGGTATAGTTACTTCCTTGACCGCCAGTTGGTACACTAACTTCTATTTCTCCCTGTAAGTTTGTACAATTTTCTATGTTAACTTGTAATGTTGCCGCAATTGGGTCTGGAACATCAAGTACAATATTATCTTGTATTAATTGCTCACAACCTTCAGCATCACGAACCCAAGCTTGGTATGTACCAGCAGGTAACAAATCAAAAGTAGCGTTAGCTACGAAATCTGTAGTTGCAGGAGCACTTGTGCCAACAAAATAGGTATAGCCACCCCATCCACCTACAACATCAGTAATGGTTATACTGCCATCATTTCCTGGCACACAAGTAATATCAGTTACTACTGTATTACCCGTAATAGCTGCATCTGGACCTGCAATATTGAAAAATTCAACATTGGTACAGAATGGATTGTTGGTTTGTGAAATAGAAACATAGTATTCACCAACACCTAAATTAATTATTGGTGTAGGACCGTTCGCAACTTCAGAACCACTAAGAACAGAAGTATTATCGGTACGGAAGATTTCCCAATCAAAACCTGTGCTGTATGTAGCATCTATCAATTCAAAAGTTACTTCACCGGTATCTGTTCCAAAGCAAATAACATCACTTGTTTTAACAACATCAATCGTAAACGTGTTTGGCCCTTCAATTCTAGCCGAAGCAGTTATAATACAACCCGTATCTGTATGTCTTATCAAGAAGTTATGGTTTCCAGCAGACAATCCGCCAAAAACATTGGTAGAAAGGTATGTAACACCATTATCAATGCTATACTCGTATTTAGAACTATCACTAGCTGTAGAAGTTGCCGTTACGGTAATTTCACCATCAGCCCCAGGCGCACAAGTAACCGTATTGGTCACAGCGGCCGTTGCTCCTGTTAATTCATCATACGGAAGCACAGTTGCCGTAGTGCTACCGGAACATCCATTATCATCATAAACATTGATGGTATATGTTTCACCCGTTCTATCGGTAACCGTTAAAACATTAGATGATCCAGACTGAACAACAGCAGAGCTGCTATCAATAAATTCGTAAGTTACATAGGTATTGCTACCTCCTGTAATTGCTGCCGTATCCACGGTTATTGTTGCATTGTTTGAATTGTTACCAGCTGTACAACCAAATTCAACAACATCTGCATTTACATTTGCAATTTGTAACGGAGTGCCTACAGGACTATCTACCTCTAACTCACAACCACGACCAGAAGTTACCCTAACAACGTAATCATCATTTGCGGCTAAATTTGTAAATGTACCCGTTGTTTGAGGGGCACTTGCAGGAGTTAACACTGAAGGTGCAGTTTCAACAAATAACTGATAAACGTACGGTGGGTTATCCATAGATGCATCTAAAATGGCCACTATAGAACCATCTGTTGCTCCAAAACAAGTTACATCTGTTATATCTGTCGTAAATAAAACAGGGGTTGCCAACTCTAATTCTACGTCTGTTTGTGCAGTACAACCACCCAAAACCGTATCATAAACATGAGCAGTATAAATGCCTGAATCCAACCCTGTAAAAATAGGTGAAGGTTGAGGGCTTCCAGTTACACTAACTCCGCCATTATCGAATAATTCATATTCATAGAATGTAGATCCACCATATGCCGTAATTACTATTTCTCCATCGCCTTCCGTACATGAAGGTTGGGTAGTAACTTCTGCCGAAATAGAAGTAGGCGCAAAAATTTCGATCGTCTCTACATTTCCACAACCGTTAAAATCACGAACTTGAACGGTGTAATTTCCAGAACTTAAATCTGTAAACTGATGTGTTGAGCCTGCAGTGGTCAACGTAGATGATTGGTAAGAACCGCTATTTATACTCAAAGTATAAGGTTGAATACCTTCTCCGTCTAAAGTAATTTCTATAATAAAGTCACCTTCATCTGCCGTACATTGGTTGATTACGACACCAGAAATAGCCGGTGTTGGGTCATCTGCAATAGTAACATCCAATGGTAGTGCCGTAGAACAACCGTTACCGTCCATCACATAAATATCCCACTCTGTATTAACCGAAGGGTCTAATTCCGCATAGTTACTAGTAATATAATCACCAGCAACAGGAGAAACACCATTTTCAACGTAGGCATACGTATAAGAGCCATTTCCACCGCCTGCAATTACGGTTACATTAGCATCTTCAGAACAGTAACCGTTATTTTGATCCGCCAAGGTCAAAGTCACCGGATTAGGCTCTAAAATTCTAAATTCGAAAGTATTTGTACACTCAGGAGTAGCTGCTTCTTGGAAAAATAGTACATAATCTCCAGGAGGAATATTTGAAACCGTTTCCAACGGTGTTGGACCAGGACCTATTGGACCTGTAACACTACCAGAATATGCACCACCTAATGGTGTATTACTAATGCTTTCTCTTATTTCATAATTTATAGTAGTTACATTAGGATCATATTCTTCAAACTGGAAAGAAATAGACCCATCTGTATCTCCATAACAAGAAACATCTGTTACCGTTGGATCTGCAACTACATCAATAGCAGATACATTAGGAATATCAACTTCAACAAAACTAGAACATCCTGTTGTCGTGTCGATCACTTGAAAAACATAACTGGCACCAGGGTTTAGTCCGTTGTATGTTGCAACTTCCTCATCAGCTGTAGCACCCGCCGCCTCAGCATCTGGTGCGGTACCTGTACCATAAATAGTAAAATCGTAATTTCCTGAACCTCCACTTGCGGTAAGTTCAGCGGTACCACCAGCAATACAACTAACTGGCATTAAAACCGGGTCAACCGATAAATATGGACTAGACAAAACCCTAACCGGATTCTCGTAATACTCACAACCATTGGCATCCAATACACGAACATAGTAGTCTCCGAAAGCCAATCCGTCAAAAGTTACCGTAGTTGCTGTCGTATTTACCACAGGGTTTGGTCCTGTCGTAGGAACAACATTATTAAGATTATCATATAGGGTGTATGTAAAATTAGGGACCCCACCACTTGTAATCGTAATTTCAATACTACCTGGAATATCACCAGAAGGACCACAACTAACGTCTGTTGCTACAACATTTGCATCAAACAATACTGGATCAACAACAATTGCACTACTATTATACGTACATTCTTTAGAATCTCTAACTATATAATTATAAGCACCAGCGGCCAAACCTGTGTAAACCCTTTGGCTTGTAAAGGCACTGCCGTCAAAACTAATTTCATAAGGTGATGAACCAAAATTAGGATCCACATTGATTTCAACGATACCATTGGTATCTCCAAAACACGTAGGGTTGGTAACGGTTTCCGTTGCAACAGGGTTTACTGTTGGTGTAACCGTAACTATATTAGAAACAGCTGTACAACCTTGATTATCAGTTATTCTAAACCTATACGTACCTGCTGTAGAAGTGGTATATGGGAATGTTCCCGTAAAAGCGGTATAACCACCACTATTTACATCTAACTCATAAGTATAAGGAGCATAACCACCAGCAACCTGTAAATCCATAGTTGCATCTGGCGATACCGAGCAATCCAAATCTTTTGTTAGGGTAAGGTTCGCCGTTAATTGAGGTTCAACATCAAAAGTTACCGTATCTGTACAACCATTAGCATCTCTAATCTCAAAAGTATAACTACCTGGGGTAAGACCCGTAAAACTGTTCGATGCTCTATATGCACCCGTTCCAATTCTGTAAGTGTAAGGTGCCATTCCACCTGATGCGCCTACCTCTATAGTAGCTGATCCGGTAACCGAAGAATCAAAACATACATCTGAACTTGGTAAAATACTCGCTACAGGAGCTACAGGAGCGGTTAATGTAAATGTATCCGTTTCCGTACAGCCATTTGCATCGGTAACCGTTATCGTATGTAAACCTAATTGATCCAAACCTGTAAATACCCCTGTGCTTTGTGCAGCCGTATTGGAGCCGTCTGGCAGTTCTATTACATAAGAATATGCTGAAGTACCACCGGTTACATTAATAGTTACCGAACCATCATCATCACATGTAGGTTGAACAGGTGTATTTGAAACTACAAGTGCTGAAGGTTCTGATATTGTTTGTGTTAAAGGAACCGTACACCCTGCAATAGGGTTATCTACGTCTCTAACATAAATAGTATAAGTACCGGCAGCTAGACCCGTAATTTGATGTGTTGTTGCGGTATCACTACCTGCTATAGTTGCAAAAGAACTATCATAGCTATATTCATAACCACCAGCTCCAAAATTATCGACTTCAAAAGTAATTGTACCACTATTATCTGCATTACAATCCAAATCTTCAAAAGATAGAATTGCAGCTTCAAAAGCATTACCGTCTTGAACATTTACAATAATATCTGTTGTACAGTCACTACCATAATCCACGGTAACCGTATGTTGACCAACAGATGCGTTGTTAAATGCATTGCTTGTCTGTGGCGTATTGCCATCAATACTGTATGTATATGTAGCATCATTAGGAAGAATTGTAACATTTCCTGTACCGTTACAATTATAAGTAACACTACTACTTAAAGATGGTTCCGTTGGTAATGGAGCTATAACAATATTTGGAAGGTCAACAACACAACCTGTATTATTTGCATCTCTAACCTGCACAGTATACGCACCATCGGTTAATCCTGTGAAAACCGTACCACCTGTAGTAGCAGTCGTCCAAGAACCACCGTTTAAGCTATATTGATAAGAACCAGAACCGCCCACAGTAGGTGTAATGCTACCTACCGAAATTTCTGCCAGTTGATTACAGGTATAATCTTGTGTTTGTTGGCTCTCAGCGACAATTTCGGGTAATTGATCTACGTCAACAGACAACGTTAGCTCACAATTATTTACATCCCTAACTCGAACATCATATGTGCCTGCAGTTAGATTATTGAATAAACTTACAGACCCGAAGTTTGCACCGCCATCTATACTAAAAGTATACGGAGCCTCACCACCACTAGGGGCTAAAGAAATACTACCGTCATTTCCGCCAAAACAAGTTACATCTACTACTGTTGGTACAGCAGCTACTGGAGCATCTTGATCAATATTGATGTCGTACATGGCAGGACATGCATCTGCCGCTCCATTGTTATCCAAAACATACACATCATAATCCCCAGCACCACTAACGGTAACCGGATTGGTAGCTGAATAATCGCTCGCTGTAGGAGTTACACCATCAGCAACTACTGCGTAAACATAATTTCCGTCACCACCTGCTGCTGTAATATTAATTTCACTATCGGTACCGCAAGCTGTTATAGTACTTGCACTTGCGCTGACCGTTACTTGTTGTTCAATGGTTACGGTTTGGGCAGGAGCATCACAACCATAAGCATCGGTAACCTCAATAGTGTACGTTCCATTTGAAAGACCTGTAAATGTATATGTGGTTGCATCAATTGGAGTAGGGGTAACAAACGCTCCTCCATTTATTCTAAACTGATAATCACCATTACCAGCGGTAACATCTACAACAATAGTTGCATCATTACTACCACTATAACACGTTGTTTCCAATAATGTAAAAGCTGGTGTTTCCGGAGCCGTAACTACAATTGGGGTGTCAATTAAATCTGAACAACCATTGGCATCTCTAGCACGAATATTATATGTTCCTGCCGATAAGCCATTGAACACTGTATTCGTTTGATATGCAGTTATTATTCCGCCAGAAGTATCTTCTAATTGGTACTCATACCCTGGAGTACCACCTGTAGCACTCGCTGTTATTTCTGCTCCGCCATTATTACAAGTAAATTCTTGTGAAAGGTCTGCATCAGCAACCACAACTGTTGGTTCATTAATAGTATGATCAAAAAATGTTGTACAACCAGGTAAAGAACTCGCCGCGTCTCTAACATATACTCTATACGTACCTGCAGAGAGTCCGGATATGGTTTGTGGCGATACCGTTGTACTACCTAAAATACTAGCAAAATTATCTAAGCTATATTCAAATCCGCTTGCGCCATAGTTATCTACTTCAAAAGTAATTGATCCAGAATTATCACCATTACAATCTAAATCCTCAGAAGAAAGAAGACTAGCTTCAAATGCATTACCATCTTCTACCGTAACATCTATAGTAACTGTCTGCGAACACTGTTCTGGAGTTTGTGTTGCTGAAATATCATCAATGGCAATGTCATTTCCATTAACTACTGCAGAGTTTGTTCTAATAACAATATCTAAATTAGAATTAGACCCAGGATCTAGAGTTACACTATAATTTTGCCAATCATTTATTCCATTATTTTTAGGAATATTTCCGGTTGCTGTGCTAGCAATTACATTACCCCCAGCATCTACAAGTTCTATTTCAATTGTAGGGTCACCTCCCGAAGTTCCATTACGCAACAAGTTAAAAGCATAAAGTGAGATGGTAATATCTCTATTTGGAATAATTTCCACTCCTCTTTTAGCATAGATAATACCTCCAACACCAGCAGCACCTCCAACATTAATTGCTAAAAATCTACCATTAGCTATTCCTGTGTGATCATTAGGACTTAACCAGCTTCCGTATGGGTTTGAAATAACACTGGTAACAGAGTATTCTCCATCCTGAATATGTGTATCCGTCCCAAATCCGCAAAGACTTTCGCTACCATCTTGTGGTTCATAACAATATAAAGGGTCAATTTGAGAAATACTCGTATTTACACCAGACCCAAAGTTTTCTTGTAATAAAGTACTAACCGATGGTGGTGTACTACTTATATAATCTACAGAAACTGTATGTGTACCAACAGATACTGCATCAAAAACATTAGAATTAGCTGGTGTGTTTTCTACTCCGTCAATACTATAAGTATATTCTAGATTAGGATTATCTGCAGATATGGTAACAATACCCGTACCATCACATAAATAATCTACGCTAGGCGTTAATTCAACATTTGGTGGTGTAGGTGCTTGCTCAATAGTAATATCCATTGGAAAGGTACAATTGTTAGCATCTTGAATATACACGGTGTGCGATCCCGCTAAAAGGTAACCAATAGCACTAGTATCATACGTATTACCGCCATCAAAACTGTATGTATATGGTGCTGTACCACCTTGAGCATTTGTTATACGTACCTCAGCGCCATCAGATGGATTACATTCAACTAAAGCCGCAACTGCAGCCGAAGCAGATAAATTTAATGGTTCTGATATGCTATAAATCTGATTTACCTCACAAAGGTTAGCATCTCTTACCCTAATGTTGTATGAACCTGCACCAAGGTTATTAAAAGTATTCGGAGTTTGATAATTTGCCCCATTATTAATACTATAGGTATATGGTGCCTCACCACCAGAAGCAACTATTGTTAAAGTAGATTGATTTTCTCCACTACAAAGTATATCTGTATTAGAAATAGATAATGCTAATGGATCATCTTGGTCAATAGTGATGTCATAATTAGATTCACAGAAATCAGCATTACCGTTATTATCTCTTATGTAAACATCATAATTACCTGCGCCGGTAACCGTCACCGTAGTACTTGGATCAAAGTCTCCAGCATTTGGGGTAACCCCGTCAGCAACTACTGCATATACATAATTACCATCGCCACCTGCACCACTAATAGTAATATCGGTATCGGTGCCGCAGGCAGTAATGTTACTTGCGCTTGCAGTTACCGTAAGTGCAGGATTTACAGTAATACTTTCAGTGTCTGTACAATTATTACCATCTCTTACCTCAACCGTATATGTTCCTGCTGAAAGATCAGAAAATACATTGGTTGTACTAAAAGGACCGCCATTTAAACTATATTCAAAAGTACCGTCACCACCAGAAGAAACACTTGCGGTCAAGGTCAATAACACGGCATCATCAAAACAATCTTGATTTGGTGTAATAACCAATACCGGAGCAGTTGCAGGATTAAGGTCAAAAGTAAACGGAACGCTACAGTTATTAGCATCTGTTACCGTGCCGTTATATGTACCAGACTGGGTTAAACCAGTAAAAGAACCTGTTGAGTTAGACCCAAAAACCGAATTATCTGGATTGTTCAATTCATATACATAGCTTCCCCATCCGCCAGTTGCGGTTACACTAACACTACCATCTGTTATACAACTAGGTTGTGTTTCAGTTAGGTTAGAAATGGTCAACGCCGAGGCAGGACCTTCCAATTCATGTGTTTCAGAATAGGTACAGTTAGTATCCGTATCTACAATATCTATGGTATAAATACCGGCTACCAAGTTGTTGATGTTGTCAATGACAGCTTCTGTACCACCAGTTCTAACAACACCTGTAGGACCGGTGATTGTATATGTGAAGTTTTGACCTGTTTGGAAATTTACATTGAACCTAATAACCCCATCTGCAGCTCCAAAACAACTAATAGGCTGTGTGGTTGCTCCACTAGCCGATATTGGATTGATTGCATTTATCGTATAATTTTCTTCATAGAAACAGCCATCCGCATCAGTAACTCTAACCGTATAGGTATCTGGAGACAAATCTTCAAAGACGGCCTCATTTCCTGAGGTACTTGTTGGGCCAATGGCAGAAGGTGCAGTAATGGAATATACGTAAGGTGCTGTACCATTAATTGCGTTAACAGTTAAGTTAGATGTTCCAGCAGGACATGTAATTTGAGATTCCGTAATAGTTAAATCCGTTGGTGGATTTGGTCTATCAATAACAATTTGATTGGTTACAAAAGTACAGTTATTAGCATCTCTAATAGTAATGGTATAAGAACCATCTGTTAAGTTTTCAAAACGATTAGCATTTGCTGTCGTATCAGGAACAAAGTTAATACCGTCAATACTGTATGAATATGGTGCGGTACCTCCTATTACATTTTGTGCCTCAATTATACCCTCTTGTAAACAGGTATAATCTTGAACCAAAATAGCATCACCACTAATTGCAGCCGTTGGTGCGTCAATACTAAAACTTTCTTCTGAAATACAAGTTGCCGTACCCCTTGTTTGGGTAATTTCAACTCTATAGTCTCCTGCTGCCAAGTTTGGAAAACTACCTGTACTGTTATCTGCTAATGGTTGATCGGTATCATCAAATAATGCGAAATCTAAAGTATAGCCATTAGGGTTGGTTACATTAAACTGAATTCTACCGGTAGTTTCACCAAAACAAAGTACATCTGTAACAGTAGTTGGGTCAAAATCTGCAGTTGGGTGATATTCTATAGAGACCGTATTTGATTCTACATAACAGCCTGTTCTATCCAATACCAAGAAAACATAATCTCCAGCTCCAGAAACATTGAACGTAGTCTCTGTTTGGAAATTGGTTGCAGGAATATCCGCAAAATCAGAATAAGAAGTAACCGTAGTTCCTCCCTCATCAACATAGCTCCAAATTACATAAGAGTAATCTGGGTTACCACCACTAGCATTCATTGAAACAATACCATCTTCACAAGTAATATGTTGGTCTACACTAGCGGTAAGTTCTAAATCGTTCTCATCTAAAACAGTAACCGCTTCACTATAAGAACATCCATCATCTGTAGAAATATAGGCGATATAATTACCGGCACTTACATCTGTAAAAGGATAGTTATTATCTGCATGACCATTTTGGCTATCTACTAATGTACCCAATCCACCATTAGTGCCATCATCTAGTCTTATTTCAAAATCATATGGAGAATCAGCATCTGTAATCTGAAGCGTAATAGTACCTAAATTGAAACACGTCTCTGGAGTTACACTTACGTCATATGTTACCGCTCTTTCTCTAATACCTATAACCGGAGTTGAAAAAATACATGCATCTTGAATTGGATCACCGTTTGTATCTAATTGAGTAACCTCAACTCTATAAGAACCGTTCTCACCAGAAGCAAAATCAAAACTTGGACCGTTGTTAGCACTAAAAGGAACAATAACATTATTAGTGTCATTATCTACCAATTGATAACCATAACCCGCTCCAATATTTGTAATGGTAATGTTACCATCAGTATCACAAACAATATCCCTATTATTAAAATCTATATCTAAATTGTTCTGAAAACCTTTGAAATAGAAACTGCTAGTACATCCATTTTGATACACTACGGATAGCCTATATTCACCTGGTGCATTTAATAAATAATTACTACCGGTACCTACTTCTGTCCAAGAACAAGTAAGGGCTCTGTTGGCACAATCCTCACCAACAGTAACACCGCAACTACCTTCATCCAAAATCTCCCAAGTAACACTTTGAGCATCAACAATATTAACAGCCAATGGTTGGGTATCGTTAATACCGCACAAGAAAATTTTAGGTAAAAAAGAGCTATCATCTGAACAGAAAACTATTTCGCCAGGTATGTCATTACTAGGGTCGGCATCACCATTTACTTCATTAAAGTATTCCGTAACAGGGTTTGGTAAATTACCCGAACCAAATGGCTCTACATTTATAATTTCTTTAAACCCTTTACATGGATCTGCAACAATTTTATCCACTATATATTGACCAACAAGTGTTACTACTTGTGTACTTGGGTCATTATCTGGATCACCGTCATTGATTTCAATATCGGTAGCATCAATTTCACCGTTACTATTTGTATCTCTATACCATACGTAGGAATCAAAACCATCACCTGCATTTAAAATAGTACTTGTACCACAAAGTTCTATAGTTCTTTGAAAATTACAATCGGACAAATCATCCAATAGGAAATTGGTAGCTCCCGGAACAACAAATCCACAAGAATTAAAATCTGTAACACTTGGGTCATCTGTAACTTGGGCAGAGTTGTTTTCACCTCTATATGAGCTATAAGCCAAGTTCTCTATTAAATCTGAACATGCGTTTATAAAGTCAAAACAGTTTTCAGCAACTTGAACTCTAAAAATAATTGAATATTCCCCATCTTCATCCTCAACATAAACATCAGGAACATTAAAAACTATTTCCCTACTTGCTGGATCATAGGTATACGTAATTTCATAACATGTTCTAGGTGTTCCCGTGCATATAGATGCGGGAAATGAAAAATCAGTATCATTAAAAAAGCTACGTCCATCTGGTGGAGAAACGTTAACTGGCAATACGTCTCTAATGGTATAGTTGACACCATCATCATTACCAATATTTTCAAAAGTCAATACATAATCCAATGTTTGACCTAAGTTTACCCCTTGACCTGTAATGTCAACACCGCCTGGAGTTTGTACTCTTTTTTCCAAAACAATATTTGGCGCAATTATATCGACATCAAAAGAAGTAAAGAAGATATCATACTTATCTTGTGAAGAACTTGCCCTTAAAATAGCACTTGTAGAACCATTAGGTATTACGGTATTACTGGCACCACCATTAGGTATTTCAAAAAGATCAACATCCCAACCCAGTGTATTTACACTATTAGGGTTTCTATTGGTATACTGAGCATCGAACTGAGTTATACTGGAATTAAAAAAGTTATTTGCTGGGTTTTGACCATTTGACAATGTGGTAAAAGAGCCGTTGGCATTAATTTGTAATGCATCACCTCCAATTCTATTATCACCTTCTAAGGCAGCAACTCCCATATTTGCATACACAGGAAAAGGTGCTGGCAAGGTTGTAAAACCGTTTACTGGTATGTCAATACTTTCCCCGGATTTTACACCCGCATAACCATCAAAAGTGGTGATGAACTTATCACCCGGTAAATTTGGGTTTTCATATACAATGACCATTTTCCATCCACCGGAAATACCACCTGAAATACTATTGCCTGTACTAGCTCTAACATTGGCTACAAAGTAATCTCCATTTGGATTTCCTAAACTAGCTACTATAGAAGTGACATCTTTATAAGCTGCATACGGGCTGTAATACCCAAAATCTACATCACCATTACCATCAAAAATTATTTCATCTGCAGTAATATCTTGGTAAGTTCCTCCTGGAGTTCTAAACTTAATATCATCAATAGTACTTCTATCTGGATTTACATAAACGGCTGACCAATAAAGACCTGCATAACGTACCAATGAACAATCAACATCCGGTATTTCTAAGTTAGCACTACTAGAACTGAACGTGCTGTTATCATTATCGACATCAATATACTGCATGTCGTAATTATCATTATAATCTGAAGAACTTCCGGTAGCGTTAAGTGGTTCATTAGGTGAAACTTCGGGAATTGTTACAGTTTCGCGTCTCCATCTGCCATTTCTATAAACCCATTGTCTTCTTGTGGTCTCTGGTATTCTTCTATTTACAATGTTGTTAGCAATGAATGTAAGTTCACCTCGAATATCCGCTTCGTAACGAACATCAAAATCATTTTTAACCTGAGCAACCGCAGTTTGTAAACCAAGTGCCAAGAATAAAATGAAAAATAAACATTTTGAGTACTGTTTTCCCATAAGAGAAATGTGTTTGTTGAAATCTAAAAATGTGGTCAGCTTTGTCATGTCCTAAAATTGTTGAAGCATTCCTTTCACTCGATATCCATTTCGCATCGGTCCACGTGGAATTCTCCAATAACAAATATTAACCTTAGTAGTAACGTGAAGAATTTATTGTTGTGGTAACGATGTTTTCTGTTGTGAAACAGCAAATAAAATGGGTTTGATTTTGTCTAAAAGTGTGCATTTCAACGATAATACACACATAGGCACGACATTAAAAATGCATTGAATGAGGTAATCCTAATAAAAATTTTGGCAGATTTTTTATGTAAACACCTCTTTTTCAGGGATAAAAATCGGTGTCATTTTTTCTATATTTAGAGTAAATTTTTCATGGATTTCTAACTAAGTTTTAATGCACTAACAACAATTTTAAATGAGTAAAATAATGCTATTTTATGTTTAAAAAATAAGCACAAAACACCTGAACCAAACGTTTCAAAAATTGTATTTCCAGATATTTTTTAATGACATTTAGCTGTTTTTCTGATATTAAAAGGCGCTTAAAATCAGAATGAAAAATGTTATTTGGAGTGCATTAAAGCGTTTTAAACAATATTAAAAGCAATGTGGTCCTCTGCAAAAAAACAGTTTTTAAAATAGCTTATATAAAGCTGTAGGGCACTAATACTTTTCAAGTACTTTACCACAACGACAAACCATGTGCTGCTCCCCCAGCATTTTAAAGTCAAAATTCTTTAAGAACACTGCTATGAGCAACTATTATATTGAATATCTACTACTGTTTATTGTATACTCAAATATTAAAACTGAGACTTTGAACCGCTATTTTAATGTACCTAAACAAAAATTATTTAGAAGTTCAAATGAGTACGAGATAAGAATTACTATATTTATAGCCTGTTATATTCATACTACATATTAGCAATGTCTTTCTAAAAGACTTTCTCGTAAAGCGAGTAAAAAAAGCTTTGAGCCCTTTCAAGGCTTAGCTAATTACAGCCAATTATTTATTAGAATTTTTATTACGAAACTTTAGGTTTTAAGCACTATATAATTTTGCATTTTAACCTTTTGTGCCAAAACATGTAGTATGAAATGAACAAACAATTAATATCTAAAACCATTGAAACATTCTACAATCAAGCCTCGGAGGAAACCCGACTTGAAAATGGAATGGGATTATTTGAATTTGAAAGAAATAAGTTGCTAATTGAAGCATATCTAACCGCACCAAACTTACAAATAGTAGATGTTGGCGGAGGAACAGGAAAATATGCAGAGTGGCTATCAAAAAAAGGTCATAAGGTTCATTTAATAGAGCCTGTTGAAAAACATGTGCACTTAGCAAACCAAAGGTCAAAAAGACTTAAGAACAAGTTTAAGGTGCAATTAGGAGAATCTAGAAGTCTTAATTTTCCAGATAATTTTGCCGACTTGATCATACTTCATGGTCCACTTTACCATCTTCAAAGAAAAGAAGATAGAGCATCAAGTATTATAGAAGCTAAACGTGTCTTGAAAAATGGCGGAATCATTTTGGGTTTTGCCATAAACTATACAGCTTCAACCGTGGTAGGACTTTTAAATGGTCTCATTCACAAAAGGTCATTTTTTGAGATGTGCAAAAGTGAATTGACAACGGGCTTACACAATCCGCCAGATGATCTTCCTTGGCTCTTGGCAGAGGCTTATTACCATAAACCAGATCAATTAAAATCAGAATTTGAAAATCAAGGTTTAGCCTATTTAAATACCTATGCAGTAGAAGGTATGGCATGGCTGGACAAAGACTTTTTTACCAACATTCAAAATGTCAAAAAAAGAAAGACTTTAATAGGGTTACTTAAAATCACGGAAAACGACAGCTACATTTTACCTTTTAGTCCACATATGATGATAGCAGTAAAAAAAGAAACACATGGAAAATAAAGACAGATACTTAAAAGCCCTCATTGAAAACCGTGGTCAATTAAATGAGATTGATTTAGGAGAAAAAATTCAATTGGAAGAAGAGGAGACAAGGGAAATAATAGCACAGCTATTATCTGAACATAGAGTTATTTACCAAGAAAACGGATGTTGTGCATACAACGTTAAGTAAGTACTTTCCACAGGTCTCCATTCTATTTTTTTTGAAATTTACTATGAAGTAAAAATGACCGGTATAGGCAGTTACATTCTATTCCAAGCCACTTAAATATACCCATATGTATATTTTGTGAAAAAATGACAGATAGAGTTTCTGTGCAAAAATGGTTTATTATAACCTATACTACATATAACGATTGGTATATGATAGATTGTCATATAAAAATAAAAACAAGTAAAAACAACAAATCCCTTGTCAATGTAATGACAAGGGATTCAATATCGTAGAATTATCTTATAGCGGTTCTATGCCATCTGCTCTTGATTGACCCGCATAATCCACATTTTGTCATCATAGGCATCATTTAGCTTAGAGTAATAGGATATAAGGGCATTGGTCCAAGAGTCGTGCTTTTTAAGGTACACGTATCTATAATTGTTCTTAGGGTTGATAAAGTAGCTAGCACTTAGTCCAAATGAATTTAGCAGCGCCACAAACTTTTTAGCATTATTTGGGTTTGCAAATACATTTGCAATTAAGTAGTAACCAGAACCGGCTCCTTCTATCACATAAGATTTAGAATCGATCTCTCTAGAATCTACATTGTCTCTCACCACCTCATTGGAGGTTAAAACATTAGAATCATATTTGGAAGACTTCTCTTTTAGTTTGTTTACGTTACTGGCGTAGGCCTCATTAGAGTACTTATTATCAACGTTCATGATCCACATGGCACCATCATAAGCGCCATTTAATTTTGAGTCATGTGCGGCAACAGCATCTTCAAAAGTTTCAAAACGTTGTAAATACACATATTTTAAACCAGTGTTGGGGTTATCAATATAATCAGCTTGTATCCCTTTTGCATTAAGGTCATCTATGAAGTTGTTCATGTACTGCCCACCTTTATACACATTGGCTACTACGTAATACCCATCGGTAACATCTGGTAAATTTTTAAATCTTCTACTCTTAACTCCATCTTGTACAATCTCTGTAGTCGTAGCAGTCGGTGTTGTGGTAGTGGTTCTTCTTCTGCTTGCCACAACTGCATCTTTAGGTTGTACCTGCTTTTGATATTCGCGGTCAACGGTTGATCTATCGGTAGTATTGGTTGTCACAACCGCTTCGCTTTTAATAACAGGTTCTTTAGTGTTATTAGCTGCAACAACTACTCTATCTTGTTGACTTTCATTTACTACTTTATTCGAATTTATGGGTAGTCCTGTGTTACTTGGGTTATAACTAGATGCAATCTCAGTATCACTATTCTCATCTAAGAAAAGTTCCCTTGCCCTTTGCTCTAAATCTGGTCTTTCACCGTTGGTCTCGTTACGTACCATACGCATAACCATGGCAAAACGTCTTTCTAGGTCAGACTGGCGAATAGCTTCCAAAGAATCCTGACGAAACATCAGCTCTTCAATTATAGCATCATTTTCGGCCAGCTTCATTTTAAGCTCCTCAATTTCTTCATTGGTTGCAACGTTCTCAGGCTCTTCATCGTTCTTAACCAAATCATCTTCAAAATCATCTTCTAACATTACCCTATCTTCGGTTAGGTTAGGAGAGAATGAATATGCAACGGATATCTCATGCGTAAGACCAAAATTGTCAAAATTATTGGACAGGCCTTTTTCCATGGTATACCCTAATGATATTCTTTCATTCAAGTTAAAACCAACACCTGCCGCAGCTCCATAGAAACTATCATAACCACCCTGGATCCAACCTAATTTAGGAAGATCAAGTATTAAACTACCACCCAGGGTGACATCTTCTTCACCTACTTTTCTAACCCTTGCCAACGGCATTAATCTAGCTTCTTCAAAAATTCCTTTTTGATTTTCAAACTGATGGGTATATTGTAAGTGGGCAGAATATGTTTTATCCTTAAATTCGGTTACCGACTCGCTATTCTTTAAATTGTAGTCAAATAGGTTTTCTGCAAACATACCTACATCAAACTTTCCATAAGAAAGGTTAAAACCAGGTTGAAACGATAATAGGCTTTGATCTTGTAAACCCGCCAAAAAAGGATCTTCTTCAACCGTTGAAGCCCTACCGTTATCAAATCCGCTTTGATAGTAAGATACGTTAGCACCAAAAGTAAAATTACTCTTATCGTTCAACTTAACGCCATAAGCATAGTTTGCAAGTACACCAAAATTACTTAGAATACCTTCTCTTTGTGAATACAGACTTAAACCAAGTCCGGTTCTATCACTAATACGTCCACTATAGCTTAAGAAATAGTTCTGATTGTTATCATCAAATTGTACCGATTGGTTTCTGTGTAACAAGTTGATATATGATTTATCTTCCCTAACCGTTGAAAATGTAGGGTTAATTAAGAATCGGTTATACTTCAATAAGTTTTGGGCAGGAACGTCATATGATACAAACGGACTTTCCTCTTGCCCACTAACCTTCATGATAGCAAACACAAATAACAATAGATATAAAACACTTTTCTTTAGCATGGTGAGCTTAACGTATTACTGTGATCGTACCTTGTTTAAGTACTTCACTGGCATTTCTAATTTTATAATAGAATACCATATTTTGTTTGGTGAAAGCCGTAGTTGACTGCGGCCAATTATTTTTATAGTCGAATTCGTTTACAATTTCCTGACCTTGTTCATTATAGATTATGATATTAACATCGGCCTTATTAGAATATGAGTTAGGGATTACCCATTGATCATTGATTCCATCTCCGTTTACCGTAATTACATTAGGTACTTTAAACGTATCTAAGTACGAGACATCCACTTGTCTAATGATCTCACAATTATCAATTGAAGCGATCAATGTATAGCTACCAGCTTCCGTAAAAGTTATACTATCCACATTGCTTATTTCAACGGCATTGGCATCTAGCCATCTATATGCGGTACCTCCACTTGCGGTAACCAATTTTGTAGTGCCTTCTGGCATTACAATCTCAGTTCCCAGATCAAGCGTAATCAAGTTTTCATCAAGGGGACTAATGACAATTTCATTGGATAATAAAGCACAACCATCTCGGTTTACTGCTAATCTATAGCTACCTGCAGTAGTTACCGTTAGTGATGTATCTGTTGTATTTACAGATGCTCCATCTAGTTGCCATTCAAAAGTGGAAGAACCTAATTCACTAGAGGTACTTAAAGTTATCGTTTCGCCACCAGAACAGAATACAGTACCTGAACTTGCTATAGAAATGGTCTCGCTAGTTAATAACTGAACATTCAACGAATTGGAATCTACAGTAAAACTATCTACCGATGCGTTAAGATCGTATGTTCCATTTTCAGCATTAGAAGCCAAACTAATAGTACTACTTGTTGCACCACTAACAGCTGTACCATCTTTGGTCCATTGATAGGTGAACCCATCTACTAAGGCGCTGGTAACATCTGTTTTAGTACCATCTGTAGCAACCGCATTAATTTGTTCTACACCCAATATCGTACTTGTTGATTCACATGAAGTATACGCATCGGTATAATTAATGGTCATTTCAAAAGAAGCAGGTGACACAACCGTAGTCACATCAGAATTTTTTGAGGATACAGAACACGACCCACCTGTTTGGGTTACCTCAGCGTAATACTCTCCGTCTTGTGAAATAGTTATAGTACTATTGGTCTCGCCAGCTATTTCTATTCCATTTCTAAACCATTTATAACTAGGTGTATTTGCCGTTGTACTAACTGATAAGGTTTGGCTCTGCGTAGGCAAAAGCACCATATTAATTTCGTTTTCTACATCTACCGTATATACATCTGCATTTGTTATAGTAATCGCAGAAGATCTTTCATTACAGATACCCGTACCCGAAATTTCTATGGCATAGTCACCTTCAAATCCTGCAGCGGATGCATCAACGGTATAAGAAGTTGCCGTAGCACCTAATATAGCAACATCATTTTTAAACCATTGATAGCTCCATGAAGCATCTGTTTGATCTATAGTAAGTGTTTCAGAATCTGTACTACACAAAGCAGTTTTGCTTGGTGCCGTTACAGCTATCCCCGTACCAGAACCTCCAATCGTTACATCAACAATATTAGAATCTGTATTACCGGAACCTGTACAACGTGGTCCGTAATCAATATAAACATTATACATACCAGACTGGGTTACGTTTAATGTATGACCTGTTTCACCTGTTAACTCAGTTCCGCTTCTAAACCAAATATACTGGTAGGTTTCTGGGTTGCTTATATTATCTACTTGCAAGGTAATAGGACCAGTGCTACACACTGTACCTGGAGGCACACCATTACCTTGTTCACTAATGTTCAAGTTAGAAGTTACATCCATGTAATACATGTTATATGCGGGAGATTCGTTACCAATCTTTTCTGGATCGGTACTACGAACCCTCATTTTGTAACCTTCGCCACGCGTATCAGTTGGTATGGCAAAACTGGTATCAAAGTCCTTTACAGTATTTTTATCGCTAATGGTTTGCAAAGTTTGCGCATTAGCAAAGCTACCAGTGGCATCAGATAATTCGAGAATAAACTCATTACCTGCATTGGCGGTACCAATCCACGTGATATTCACAAAATATTCATTGAAACCAGAGTTTCCCGCACAAACGGCGGTCCATGGCGTACTTCCTGACAGATTAGGATTGTCTGCAGGTTCTGGGGCATTGAGCACTATTGCCTGTGCCGATAATTGATAGGCACTAAATAGCATACAAAATGCGGTAAAAAAGGTAATTTTGGTCAAGGTTTTCATAAGTATTTGTAGTTATGGGGGCCACTACGGTTGAAAAGTTGGTTAATAAATTATTTTACTTTTCCATCATTTCATAGACAAATATGTTATTTAATCCGACGAAGAGGAATTTATTGTTGTCGGAAGGAAGATTTATGTTGTGAAACTCATTTTATGTAAGGTGTACTTTATTTAAACCTGTCGTTTAAGGCAATTTTGCTACTTTTGTAGCTTGAAATATATTGACATGAGCGAGACAACAAAGTCTTTGAATTTTATTGAACAAATTGTTGAAGAGGACTTGGTAAATGGTTATACCAAAGATCAATTACGATTTCGTTTTCCCCCAGAACCTAATGGATACCTTCATATAGGTCATGCAAGTTCCATTTGCTTAAACTTTGGTTTAGGTTTAAGGTATAATGCCCCTGTAAATCTGCGTTTTGACGACACCAACCCGGCAAAAGAAGAACAAGAGTTTGTAGATGCCATTAAAAAGGACGTTGAATGGTTAGGTTTTAAGTGGGATACCGAACGGTATGCATCTGATTATTTCCAACAATTATATGACTGGGCAATTGAGTTGATCAGAAAAGGAAAGGCATATGTGGACAATCAATCTTCTGAAGAAATGGCCGCACAAAAAGGCACGCCTACAGAGCCCGGTACCAATAGTCCGTTTAGAAATAGATCGGTTGAAGAGAATTTAGCGCTTTTTGAAAAAATGAAAAATGGCGAATTTGAAGAAGGTACACATGTACTTAGGGCAAAAATTGATATGTCATCTTCAAATATGCTAATGCGCGACCCTATTATGTACAGGATCCTGCATAAAGCTCACCATAGAACAAATACCGATTGGTGTATTTATCCTATGTATGATTGGACCCACGGTGAAAGTGATTATATAGAACAAGTTTCTCATTCCTTCTGTACGTTAGAATTTGCCATGCACCGTGAATTGTACAACTGGTTTTTAGATCAGGTATATGACCAAGATAAGGTAAGGCCTAAACAACGTGAGTTTGCACGTCGTAACTTAAGCCATACCGTAGTTAGTAAAAGAAAATTAGCCCAGCTGGTAGAAAAGAGCATTGTTAATGGGTGGGACGACCCAAGAATGCCAACCATATCAGGTCTGCGTAGAAGAGGATATACGCCAGAGTCTATCCGTAATTTTGCGGATACCATTGGAATTGCTAAAAGGGACAACTTAATTGATGTTTCTTTATTGGAATTCAACATACGTGAACATTTAAATAAAACCACGCATAGGGTAATGGGTGTTCTAAATCCATTAAAACTGGTTATTACCAATTATCCAGAAGGAGAAACCGAGTGGCTGGAAGCAGAAAATTCCCCTGAAGATGAAAATGCAGGTTCAAGACAAGTTCCTTTTTCAAGAGAACTATATATAGAACAAGAGGATTTTAGGGAGTCTGCCAATAAAAAGTTCTTTCGTTTAAAATTGGGCGGAGAGGTTCGTTTAAAGAACGGATATATCATAAAAGCTGAAAGTTGCACAAAAGATACCGATGGTAATATTACAGAAGTCCAATGTACATATGACCCAAAAAGTAAAAGTGGTAGTGGTACGGAAGAAAGTTTGCGTAGGGTAAAAGGGACTTTACATTGGGTTTCAATAGCACATGCCTTAAAGACGGAAGTTAGGTTATACGATAGACTATTTACAGATGAGAGTCCAGATGCTCACAAGGACAAGGATTTCTTGGAGTTTATTAATCCAGATTCTTTAACCGTAATAACAGGATATGTAGAGCCTGCGTTAAAGGATGCGAAGCCAGGTGATCGTTTTCAATTTCAACGACTAGGATATTTTTGTGTTGATCCGGATACCACAACAGATAAATTAGTCTTCAACAGAACTGTTGGTTTACGGGATTCTTGGGCTAAAATCCAGGAAAAAAAGTAATATAATCATTGCTTATAAAGACACATCAGTTTAATCAATAAGTCTTATACAAAAGCGCCGTTAGATATACGTTCTAACGGCGCTTTATAAATTAAAGACCTATTGGTATTGTTTAGCCGACAAAACCCCATTAAAAGGGTGTATTTAGCGAAAACCTATACAAGTAAGAACCTTTACTATCAAAAAAAGCCAGATATAAAAAAAGCCCGAAAAAAATTTTTCGAGCTTTTTTAAAATTGGTCTTTTAATTATTCTTTTGGTTTGGGCTTGTTGGTTTTTTTCATGCTTTCTCCGATCATGTTACTTGCCGTAAAGCTTGCCACCATATTATTCAACATATCACTACCGGCTTGTGGTGAGTTAGGTAATAAAATTAAATTCGTATTGGTTTCTTCACCTATACTTTGAAGTGTATCATAATGCTGTGTTACTACGATCAATGCAGAAGCTTCTTGGGAGTTTATACCTACCTTGTTCAATACCTCTACAGATTCTTCTAGACCACGGGCAATTTCTCTTCTTTGATCGGCAATACCCTGTCCTTGTAACCTTTTACTTTCCGCTTCGGCTTTTGCCTTTTCAACAATTAATATACGAGCAGCATCACCTTCAAACTGAGCAGCTGTTTTTTGGCGCTCAGAAGCATTAATTCTATTCATGGCCTCTTTTACCTGTGGATCTGGATCAATATCCGTTACCAAGGTCTTTATGATATCAAAACCATAATCCAACATGGCCTCCTGTAATTCAGATTTTACCGCAATTGCTATATCATCTTTTTTAACGAAGACATCATCCAATTTCATTTTTGGCACTTCTGCACGTACAACATCAAATACATAGGATGTTATTTGCTCGTGCGGATACTCCAACTTATAGTAAGCATCATATACTTTTTCTCTAATTACTACATATTGTACCGATACTTTCAGCTTAACAAAAACATCATCCAACGTTTTAGTTTCAATAATTACATCTAGCTGCTGAATTTTTAAACCTATTCTTGCTGCTATACGTTGTACAAAAGGAATTTTAAACTGAATACCCGATTGTCTAACACTGGTAAATTTTCCAAATGTTTCTATTAAAACCGCGGTTTGCTGCTTAACAATAAACACACCGGATAAGATGGTCACAATGACCAGAAACAAAATTGGAATCCAAATAAATGAGCCCATAATAATTGATTTTTAAGTTAATAATGGAAGATACTAAAAGCCTTCTTAACATTAGTTGTCAAATAGCCACATTTGTTACATGAATTTCCTGTTTAATTTATAACGGGTAATTCAAACGTTACACAGTATTGATAATTAACTAACTATCTGTACATTTAATGCTATAAAGTTATTTCAATGCTATTAGCCATACAACCAAAACTACCTATGCGAAGTAAGTCTAAGACCAAGGCTTATTATATAGATATGCTAGGTTTTAAAGAGTTGGGCACTACCACGTATCCGGATTACTTAATGCTTGTAAAAGAGCATGTAGAAATTCATTTCTTCTTGTTCAAAACACTTGAAGTAAAGGAAAATTATGGCCAGGTATATATACGAACCAAAGACATAGAAATATTATACCAATCATTATTAAATAACAAAGTTCCTATTCATCCTAATGGTAAACTAGAAGTAAAACCATGGGGTCAAACGGAATTTTCCCTTTTAGATCCAGACAATAATCTATTGACATTTGGTGAATCTACAACTTAAATTCTACCATAAAAAAGGGCAGTACCCAAGTTGGATACTGCCCTTTAATTTAATATTCAAGTGTTATTACCTTAAATCATAACGATCTAAATTCATAATCTTTGTCCAAGTCTTCGCAAAATCTCTTACGAATTTCTCCTTAGCATCTTCCGTACCATATACTTCCGCTAAAGCACGTAGTTCAGAGTTGGAACCAAAGATAAGATCTGCTCTTGTACCTGTCCACTTAACCGTTCCAGATTTACGATCGCTACCTTCAAATACGGTATCATTATCAGATGCCGCTTTCCAAGTAGTACCCATGTCTAAAAGATTTAAGAAGAAATCGTTGGTCAATACACCTGGCTTGTCTGTAAACACGCCGTTATTAGAACCATCATAATTTGCACCTAATACACGTAGACCACCTATAAGAACCGTCATTTCCGGCGCCGTTAAAGTCAATAGATTAGCTCTATCGATTAATAATTCTTCGGCCTGGACAGACACTTTTTTTCTAGTATAATTTCTAAATCCGTCCGCTATAGGCTCCAATGCATCAAATGACTCGGCATCTGTCATTTCCTGCGTAGCATCCGTGCGACCTGCATTGAATTCCACATTCGTAGCAAAACCTGCTAAACTAGCGGCATTTTCTACTGCAGCAGTACCAGCTAATACAACTAAATCAGCAAAAGAAATCTTTTTATTGCCAGACTGACCATCATTAAACTCTTTTTGAATTCTTTCTAAAGTTGCAGTAACCTTTGCCAATTGAGTAGGATTATTTACTTCCCAATCTTTTTGAGGAGCTAAACGAACACGACCACCATTTGCGCCACCTCTTTTATCTGAACCTCTAAAAGTAGATGCAGAAGCCCATGCTGCACTAACCAACTCTGCCGTTGAAAGTCCAGAAGACAAAATAGTTTTCTTTAATTGGGCGATATCAGAATCATTGATCAATTCAAAATCTACCGTTGGTACAGGATCTTGCCATAGCAATTCCTCTTGTGGCACCTCTGGTCCTAAGTAACGCTCTTTAGGTCCCATATCACGGTGTGTTAATTTGTACCAAGCTCTAGCATAGGCATCCTTAAACTCATCTGGATTCTCTAAAAAGTTTCTTGAAATCTTTTCAAATTCCGGATCTACACGCAAAGACATATCTGTTACCAACATAAATGGTTGGTGAGTTTTTCCTGGAATATGCGCATCGGGCATTTCACCAGCGCCTGCATCACCTACTGGTTTGTATTGCCATGCACCAGCCGGACTTTTAGTTAATTCCCATTCAAAACCAAATAGGTTTTCAAAGAAATAATGGCTCCATTTTGTAGGAGTTTGTGTCCAAGCACCTTCTAGCCCACTGGTAATTGTATCAGCACCAAAACCACTGCCATAACTACTTTTCCACCCAAGACCTTGTTCCGTAATATCAGCTGCAGCTGGTTCAACATCTACATAATCATCAGGACTAGCAGCTCCGTGCGTTTTACCAAAAGTGTGTCCCCCGGCAATCAATGCAACAGTTTCATAATCATCCATGGCCATTCTCTTAAAGGTCTGTCTTATATAATGTGCAGCTTCCAATGGATCAGGATTTGCATTATGACCTTCAGGATTTACATAGATCAATCCCATATGGGCAGCCCCTAACGGATTCTCCAATTCATTACCATCTTCATCATACCTTTGCTTGTTGCCCAACCATTCTGTTTCAGATCCCCAATACACATCTTCTTCAGGTTGCCAAATATCTTCACGACCACCAGCAAAACCAAACATTGGTAATCCCATACTTTCATGGGCAACGTTACCTGCTAAGATCAATAAATCTGCCCAAGATATTTTTTTACCATATTTCTGTTTAATAGGCCATAATAATAAACGTGCCTTATCTAAGTTGGCGTTATCTGGCCAGCTATTCAATGGAGCAAAACGTTGGTTACCCGCACTAGCGCCACCTCTACCATCTGAGATACGGTAGGTACCAGCACTGTGCCAGGCCATACGGATGAAAAACGGACCATAATGACCATAATCTGCTGGCCACCAATCTTGACTATTGGTCATTAAATCGGTCAAATCCTTTTTTATAGCCGCTAAATCCAAAGACTTAAATTCCTCAGTATAGTTAAAATCATCATCCATTGGATCTGCCATTTTAGAATGTAACCTCAGTATATTAAGATTCAACATATTTGGCCACCAATCTTTATTAGTGGTTCCACCACCTGCTGCTTGATGCATTTCACCATTTAAAAATGGGCAATTTGCCGCTGCTGGATCATTTACATCCCAAGCTTCACCTTTTCCGTTAGTACTACTCATGATTATATTAGTTTAATTGTTGTTTTTAGTTCTTTCAATGGTAAAATTATCAATATTAAATTTATCGAAAACTCAATTACAATAGAAAATATCTATGGTGCGATTATAAAACGTTTAGCATTCGTTTGATTCAATTGACGAACATCTTCAAAAAAGCCCCTAAAATTTAGAATATCATAAAGATAAACAGATAATAGTATAATCTAATACCATACAACCATTAATTAATGGTTTAGTAAACCAAACAATATACTCCTTGATCTATAAATATATAATGCATAAAGAGAGATAGACCAAAATTTAACCATTGATATAAAGTAGCACTTATTTTATGATAATGATTACACTAAAAAATTCGTCTGCATACCTTTGAACAAAGCGGGTAACCAAAATTAATTTAACAATTCATTGATAATTCTACCTTCTAAAACTAGCTATATTGCAGGTTAACCAAACCTAATGAATGCCTAAAATCACCAAAAGACAACGCCAAGCAAAATGGTTGCGAATATTTCGCAAAGTACATCGTGCAACAGGTGCTGCTCTGTTCATTTTTTTCTTTTTCATTTCTATTACAGGGCTTCTTTTAGGTTGGAAAAAACATAGTGGAGGGGTAATTCTTTCTAAAACCTATAAAGGCACTTCAACAGATTTAAAGGAATGGTTACCTGTAGATAGTTTACATAGCCTTGCTAACACCTATATCTTGGAACATATATCGCCAGAACTATCTACCAAAATAGATCGCATAGATATTAGAAAAGAAAAAGGTATCGTAAAATTTGTATATGAAGATCATTATTGGGGTTTGCAACTAGATGGTGCCACAGGTACCGTCTTACACACCGAACGCCGGTATTC
This sequence comes from Maribacter sp. HS, assembly GCF_048059195.1. Taxonomy (NCBI): domain Bacteria; kingdom Pseudomonadati; phylum Bacteroidota; class Flavobacteriia; order Flavobacteriales; family Flavobacteriaceae; genus Maribacter; species Maribacter sp. HS. Next base: position 792,929 of record NZ_JAYLVV010000003.1, on the reverse strand, counting down.
TGATATCATTGAACATATTCATGATGGTTCCATTTTAGATGATTATTTAGATACAAGTGATAATCAAATAAAGGTGTTCTATACTACGGTAATGGGTCTTGCCCTTTTACTTTTTACCATTACAGGCTTTTGGCTTTGGTATGGACCTAAGCGAATGCGTAAAAATAATGCAAGTACTTAAAAAATAGGCTTAGCTTTGAAATCTTTAATAAGCTATAAAGACATGCCAGAATACAAGAAAAAAGATACCCTACAAAAGCCTAATTTACACTCAAGAAATAAACATACCGGTCGTTATGATCTTAAGGCGCTAAAAATAGTAAACCCCGATTTAAAACCATTTGTAGCCAAAAATAAACACGGTAATTTATCTATTGATTTTTTTAATCCAATAGCCGTAAAAGCTCTGAACAAGGCGTTACTTTTGGCACATTACGGTCTTGAATATTGGGACATACCAGATGGTTTTTTATGTCCGCCAATACCAGGTAGAGCAGACTATATACACCATATTGCAGATGTTTTGGCAGACAGTAATCATGGAACTTTAGTCAAAGGCGATAAAATTAAGTGTCTAGATATTGGAGTAGGTGCAAATTGTGTATATCCAATAATTGGAAACAGCGCCTATGGTTGGTCTTTTTTAGGTTCGGATATTGACCCAAAAGCCATTGAGGCGGCACAAAAAATTGTAGAAAACAACGCCAATCTAACTGGTAAGGTAAAATTTAGATTACAAGAAAAACCTGAGCATATATTCTCTGGAATTTTAAAGGCCGATGAAAAAGTAGATTTCACCATATGCAATCCGCCATTTCATGCGAACCAAGCAGAGGCCGAAGCTGGAACTTTGCGTAAATTGAGCAATTTAAAAAAGAAGCGTATTAAAAAACCGACCCTTAATTTTGCAGGGCAAGGAGGAGAGCTTTGGACCGATGGTGGCGAAAAACGATTTGTATTGAACATGATCAATGAAAGTGCACAATTTTCAAAAAATTCCGCTTGGTATTCAACTTTGGTAAGCAAACAATCAAATTTGAGATCGTTCTATGACCGACTGGAGAAAATTGGAGCAACTGCCCATAAAACCATACCTATGGGACAGGGCAACAAAATGAGCAGGTTGGTTGCTTGGACATTTTTGACCGATGAAGAAATGAAAACATGGGCTGACAAACGTTGGAAAAACGAATAAATATCAACTTAAAAAATATTGAAGTAAAAATTGGTATTATAATAATACGTTTGTAGCTTTTTAAACCCTTTATATGATAAATATGACCCGAAGGGTCGATTTTTATTTTTAAATCCCTTAAAATCGATACTATGCCCGGAGAAAGCAATCTTGAAGTACTGTTACAAAGTTTAAAACCTAAATTAAACGAAGGGAACTATGTTTTTATAAGTCTCCCCGAAATTGGCCATATTTCAAGAGCTGATATTCTTTTTGAATTTAAAGAAGCCGAAGGCATCACAATAATATTGACAAAAGAAAAAGCAGCGCATTATAAACTAGCTTATGAATTCATTACCTCTTGGATTACATTGACCGTACACTCCGCTTTAGATGCGGTTGGGTTGACCGCTGCAGTTGCCAATGCGTTATCAAAACATAATATTAGCTGTAACGTCGTTGCCGCATTTTATCATGACCATATTTTTGTCTCCACAAAAGACGCTACTAAAGCCATGAGCGTTCTGCAAGAATTTTCTAAGAAATAAGCTTTAACCCAGTTTTTCTAGCGCTGTTTTAATTCGGGCAATACTTTCTTCTTTTCCAACCATTGCCATTATATCAAAAATATGGGGACCTTTCATATCACCAACTAAGAACAATCGTAGGGGAGGCATAACCTTACCAAAAGAAAGTTCTTTTTCAGCGATCCATTCTTTAACTATGGTTTCGCTATTCTCCGATGAAAAATCTTCAATGGATTCTATTACAGAAATCAATTCATTCATGATGACTGCAGTATCTTCTTTCCACTGCTTTTTGGCAGCCTTTGCATTATACTCAGTAGGAGCTACGAAAAAATAATCTGACAGATCCCAAAAATCGGAAACAAAAACTGCGCGTTCTTTTATTAAACTTACCACCTTGGTTACATACTCCAGATTTATCTTATCCTCATCAGTAGTGTGCTCTTTTACCATAGGTAAGAAGCTAGCAGCCAATTCTGCATTGGCAGTTTCCTGTAAATAGTGTTGATTGTACCATTTGGTCTTTTCTGGGTCAAAACGCGCTCCAGATTTATTTACACGGTCTAAACTAAAGGTTTTCACCAACTCGTCTAAAGAAAATAGTTCTTGTTCCGTACCAGGATTCCATCCTAATAAAGCCAAAAAATTAACAACTGCTTCAGGAAAATATCCTGATTCTTTATAACCAACAGAATCGTTCCAAGAAAGAGGAAAAACCGGAAAGCCCATTTTTTCACCATCACGCTTACTCAATTTACCTTTACCAACAGGTTTCATAATCAATGGTAAATGAGCAAATTCTGGAGCAGTCCATCCAAAAGCATCATACAACTGTTTGTGTAATGCTAAAGAAGGTAACCATTCTTCACCACGAATTACATGGGTAATTTCCATTAAATGGTCATCAACTATATTTGCTAAATGATAGGTTGGCATACCATCACTCTTAAAAAGAACTTTATCATCTAGCACATTTGTATCTATCTGTATTGTACCACGAATTAAATCTTGCAATTGCAAGATTTCATCTGGCGGCGTTAAAAATCGAATAACATAGTCATCACCATTGGCCAACCTTTCTTTAACTTCTTCTGGCATTAACGAAAGAGAATTATCCAACTTTAACCTGTTATGCCAGTTATATATAAAAGTTTTACCTTTTTCTTCATGCTCTTTTCTATGCGCATCTAAGCTTTCTGAAGTATCAAAAGCATAATATGCCTTACCATTCGCGATTAAATCATCTGCGTATTTTTTATATAAAGATTTACGCTCGCTCTGTCTGTACGGTCCAAAACCACCTTCTTTACCAACACCTTCATCAAAAGGAATTCCGCACCAGTTCAATGCATCAATTATATATTGTTCCGCACCTTCTACATATCTATTCTGGTCGGTATCTTCTATACGCAGTATAAAATCGCCACCATGTTTTTTGGCAAATAAATAATTAAATAGGGCCGTGCGCACACCGCCAATATGTAATGGTCCTGTAGGACTTGGTGCAAAACGCACACGAACTTTCTTAGACATAATGATTATTTGATTGCGCAAAGATACATAACCAAGTGTTTTTAAATATAGAATACGAAATAGGATTTCACTTAAGTAAAGCGCATTTTCACTGTAATAAACAGCATTACAGGATTTTGATTTAACAAATATTTCCCAACAAACCATCTTAATATCCGTTATCTTGGTATAAAAAAGGGCAATTGCAAGACTATAATCACATATTACACCGGTTAAATCAATTTATAAAAAAACATTATTGTCAAATTCTTCTAAAGGGAATTTTGCTTTTTATAGCGTTAGGATTTTTGTTTTTCCTCACCATCTTAGCTATAGAGTACTTTCTTTGGTTAAACTCTTTGGGCCGAACGGTATTATTTACCTTGTTCATAGCAGTAGAAGTTCTATTGCTTTATAAATACATTTTAATACCGGTCTTCTATCTTCTTAAATTAAAAAAGGGTATAGGAAATAAAGAAGCTGCAAATATGATTGGCAAGCATTTTCCAGAAGTAGGGGATAAACTCACAAATTTGTTAGACTTAGCAGAAGATTCTGAACAGTCTGAATTATTACTAGCTAGTATTGCACAGCGTTCCAAACAATTGGATTCCGTTCCATTTTCAAGCGCAATTGATTTTAAAGACGCCATCAAATATGTAAAGTATTCTATTATACCGATTGTTATTGTCTGTTTACTTTACCTCACCGGTAATTGGAGTTCATTTTTTGGTACATATGAAAGAGTTGTAAATTATGAAATGGCATATGAAAAACCTGCACCGTTTCAATTTCATGTACTTACCGATCAATTAAGTGCTTTGCAAAATGAATCATTCACCATTCAAGTTTCCACAAAAGGTAAAGTTAAACCAGAAAATGTGTACATCGTAGTAGACGGTAAAACCATATTGATGCAAAAACAGGACGGGATTTATGAATACACCTTTTCACCACCCATACAATCTACAAATTTTACATTTTTCGCCAATGAAGTTAATTCAAAATCCTACTCATTAATCGCATTGAAAACTCCATCAATATTAGATTTTTCAATGGATTTAAAATATCCTACATACCTGAACAAACCAAATGAAACAATCAAAAGTACGGGTAATGCGATTTTACCGGAAGGAACCCAAGTAACATGGAACATTGAAGGAGAAAATACCGAAAAGATTAATCTAAACACAAAAGATACCGTTCAATCTTTTATAAAAGAAAAAAACACGTTTACAATACAACGGAAAATATACAACGACCTAGATTATGAACTTACCACAACCAATGTAAATGTCGAAAATTATGAACAATTAGAATACTCGTTCAAAGTAATTAAAGATGCTTATCCAACATTAAAGGTGATCCAGGTTTTAGATTCCTTGAATCTAAATGTTTCCTACTATACAGGAAATGCCAGTGACGATTATGGTCTTTCAAAAATTGAACTTGTTTACTATGAAGTTGGTAAAGAGAATCAAGAGCAGAAAATAAGCCTTGCAAAACCCAGTTCAAATTTTGAACAGTTTTACTACACCTTTCCATCAGGTTTGGCATTAGAATCCGGTAAACAATATGCGTTCTATTTCCAGGTAACCGATAACGATGCCGTACACCATGGAAAGGCTATAAAAAGTCAAATATTCCAACAGGTATTATTAAATGAAAATCAACTCAAGAATAAAGATCTTGAATCTCAACAATCACTCATAAAGGATTTAGATAAATCTTTAGAACGTGCAAAACAACAGAAAGAATCATTAGAGGAAATAAATCAAAATCAAAAAGAGAAAAGTAGTTTAAACTTTAATGATCAAAATCAAATTAAAGACTATTTAAAAAAGCAGGAACAACAAGAGCAATTAATGCAAAAGTTCAGCAAAGAGTTAAAGGAAAACCTAGACAAAGGAAACAAGGACGATAAATTAAACCAATTGTTACAAGAACGATTGGAGCGACAAGAACAACAAGCCAAGAAAAACCAGCAACTGCTAGAAGAACTTAATAAAATAGCAGATAAAATTAAAAAAGAAGAGCTTACTAAAAAGCTTGAAGAATTAGGTAAAAAGCAACAAAATAGCGAACGCAGCCTAGAACAATTATTAGAATTGACCAAGCGCTATTATGTCACAGAAAAAGCGTCTCAGCTAGCACGTGATCTTGAAGAACTGGCAAAAAAGCAAGAGGAACTTTCTAAAAAGAATAAAGAAGAAAATAGTTCAATTAAGCAGCAACAATTAAATAAAGCCTTTAATGAATTATCCAAAGAAATGGATGGGCTAAAAAATGATAATGAAAAACTAAAAAAACCAATTGATTTAAATTTAGACACCAATAAAAAAGAAGCTATTAAAGAAGATCAGAATGAAGCTTTAGACGAACTACAAAAACAAGAAAATTCAGAATCAAAATCAACCCCGGTAAGCGATCAAAACAATGCTTCAAAGAAACAAAAATCCGCTTCGCAGAAAATGAAAGAAATGAGTGAGCAGCTCAGCTCATCTTCTTCCAGTAGTAGTGGAGGATCATCAGTAGCCGAAGATGCAGAAATGCTAAGACAAATATTGGATAACCTCATTATATTTTCATTTAAGCAAGAATCTTTATTTGATAAACTATCGGCTAAACAAGACCAAGATCAAACGCAATACTCACAAACAGTTCGTGACCAAAATGAATTAAGAGGGTTATTTGAACATGTTGACGATAGTCTTTTTGCCTTGTCTTTACGACAAGCAGAACTTTCAGAATTCGTAAATGAACAAATTACGGAAGTATACTATAACATTGATAAATCTTTAGAAACAATGGCAGATGGACAATTGTTTCAAGGAATTTCACATCAAAAATATGTATTGACCGCTTCAAACAGCTTAGCAGATTTTTTAGCAAATGTTATGGATAATATGCAAGAAAGTATGCAAATGGGTAAAGGTTCCGGTCAAAATGAAGGAGGTTTTCAACTACCAGATATTATCAAAGGACAACAACAACTTGGGGAAAAAATGGGTCAACAAGGCCAATCCGGAAAAGAAGGTAAAAGTGGAGAAGGAGAAAAGGGAAGTAAGGGCGAACAAGGAGAAGGAGGAAAACAAGGAGAGAATGGGGAGCAAGGTCAAAACGGAAAATCTGGAGAAAACGGAAGTGAAGGAGAAAATGGCCAGAATGGAAAAAATGGTAATGGTGGCCAAAAAGGAGAAAATGGTCAAGGAAACGGAAAAGGGAACTCTAACGGAAATGGAGGACAAGGAAATGGACAGATGAGTGAAGCAGAACTAAAAGAGATTTATGAAATTTATCAAAGTCAACAAAAAATTCGTCAAGAGTTAGAAAAACAATTAGAAAACATGATTAATAGCGGAGACCAAAAATTGGGTCAAAAGCTGATTAAGCAGATGGAGGATTTTGAGAATGATTTACTTGAAAATGGAATTACACAACGTACCATCAACAAAGCCAACACTATACAGTACGAATTATTGAAGCTGGAGAACGCAGCACTAAAGCAAGGAGAAAAATCTGAGCGAGAAAGTAATAGAAATACAAAAGACTTCACAAATCCTATTACTACTAAACCCTCATTATTAGAGAATTATCATAATGAAGTGGAAATTTTAAATAGGCAAAGCTTACCTTTGCGGCAAAATTTTCAAACAAAGGTTAAAGAGTACTTCAAAGCAAATGATTAATTACAATTACCTAACCGATTTTAAGCTAGTAGAAGAAACACATTTTGATTCATGGATTATTAATTCTTGCAAAACCGAAGGTTTTTCAGTTCAAGAATTAAACTACATTTTTTGTGATGATGAATACTTGCTTAAAATCAATCAAGATTATTTACAACACGATTATTTAACAGACATTATTACCTTCGATTATGTATCAGGTAAAAATGTATCTGGAGATTTGTACATCTCTATAGATCGCGTAAAAGAAAACGCAGAAGACTTTAATGTCTCATTTGAAAATGAATTAAAGCGCGTAATGGTTCACGGTGTTTTACACTTAATGGGCTATTCGGATAAATCGGAAACAGCTACTGCCGAAATGCGCGCTAAAGAAGAAGAAAAAATAAAGCTGTTCCACGTGGAACAATAGAAGGTATGTTTGGAGAAGAATATGATGTAATTGTAGTTGGCGGAGGACACGCCGGTGCAGAAGCGGCAGCAGCAGCTGCAAACTTGGGTTCTAAAACCCTATTAGTAACCATGAATTTGCAAAACATTGGTCAAATGTCTTGCAACCCAGCAATGGGAGGTATTGCAAAAGGACAAATTGTAAGAGAGATTGATGCACTTGGAGGATATAGTGGCATAGTCTCTGACAAATCTGCAATACAATTTAAAATGCTGAACAAATCTAAAGGACCTGCAATGTGGAGTCCAAGAACTCAAAACGACCGAATGCGATTTGCAGAGGAATGGCGTTTAATGTTAGAACGTACTCCAAATGTTGATTTCTACCAAGAAATGGTTTCTGGACTATTAGTTGAAAACAATAAAATTGTCGGAGTTAAAACTTCCCTAGGCATTGAAATAAAATCTAAAGCTGTTGTATTAACAAATGGTACATTCTTAAATGGTTTAATTCATATTGGTGAAAAACAATTCGGAGGAGGTAGGGCAGGAGAAAAAGCAGCTACTGGCATTACAGAACAACTTGTAGCATTAGGATTTGAAAGTGGTAGAATGAAAACCGGAACACCACCAAGAGTTGATGGAAGATCCTTGGATTATTCAAAAATGATTGTTCAACCAGGAGATGCACTTCCCGAAAAATTTTCATACTCCAAAACAAAACCCTTAACACATCAACGTGATTGTTTTATGACTCACACAAGTGCTTTGGTTCATGATTTGCTAAGAGAAGGTTTTGATAGATCACCTATGTTTAATGGAAGAATTAAAAGTTTAGGACCAAGATATTGCCCATCTATAGAAGATAAGATAAACAGGTTTGCTGATAAAGATAGCCATCAAATGTTTATTGAACCAGAAGGATGGGAAACCGTAGAAGTCTACGTAAACGGATTTTCAACTTCATTACCGGAGGATGTTCAATTTAAAGCATTGCGCTCAGTCGTAGGTTTTGAAAACGTAAAATTCTTTAGACCAGGTTACGCCATAGAATATGATTACTTTCCGCCAACACAATTGAAACATACACTAGAAACAAAGTTAGTTGATAATTTATATTTTGCCGGTCAAATTAACGGAACCACAGGTTATGAAGAAGCTGCATCCCAAGGATTGATGGCTGGTATTAATGCACATCTTAAAATTAAAGAACAAGAACCATTAATACTAAAAAGAGATGAAGCTTATATTGGTGTTTTAATAGATGATCTAATTACAAAAGGAACAGAGGAACCTTATAGAATGTTTACTTCCCGCGCAGAATATAGAACATTATTAAGACAAGATAATGCTGATTTACGTCTTACTCCCTTAAGTCATTCTATTGGATTAGCTACGGATTCACGAATGAAAAGAATGGAAGAGAAATTAGAACAATCAGAATCATTAGTACAATTTTTCAAAGAAACCAGTGTTTTACCAAAAGACATAAATCCTATACTATCCAGTGTAGATTCTGCCTTAGTAAAACAATCAGATAAAATGTATAAAGCATTTTCAAGACCAAATGTAACTATGGATCACATGTTGCAATTGAAGGTTGTATCTACCTTTGTTGAAGAAAATAAATTTGATAATGAAATTTTGGAACAAGCAGAAATACAGATAAAATATTCTGGTTATATCGCAAAGGAAAAACTAAACGCTGATAAACTTCATAGATTGGAAGCCGTTAAAATTCCTGAAAACTTCGACTATACTAAACTAAAATCTTTATCATTTGAAGCAAGGGAAAAACTAACTAAAATTCAACCGGTAACCATTTCTCAAGCATCAAGAATAAGTGGGGTGACCCCAAGTGATATCAGTGTACTTTTAGTTTTTCTCGGAAGGTAGGGCAAATTGTTCCACGTGGAACAACTAAAAATATTCACTACCTAAATCCAAAATCACAGTATGAATAGCAATAAAATATATCTAGAAACTACGGACCATTTAGTTAGTAAGGAAAAGTTTCGACTTGAACATTTAACAGAAACCGATATGTTGGTTACACAACCAATACCCGAAAATCTATACAACTATTATGAATCTAATAATTATATATCACACACAGATGAATCAAAAACCTTGCTTGAAAAGGTATATCAAACAGTAAAAAAAATTGCCCTAAAACGTAAACTAGTACTCATAAACAAGTATGCTAATACCAGTAAAACCATATTAGATATAGGTTGCGGAACTGGAGAATTTCTAATAACCGCTAGAAAAAATAATTGGAATACCCTTGGAGTAGAAATAAACGATGAGGCTAGAAATAAATCAAGTAAGAAAAATATTACAACATACAAATTTATAGAAGAAGTAAAATCAAGTCGATTTAATATAATAACATTATGGCATGTACTAGAACATCTTAAAGATTTAAATGGAACTATAACAAAAATATCCAGTCTATTAGATACTGACGGTACCTTAATTATAGCAGTGCCAAATTATAAATCTTACGATGCTAACTACTATAAAGAATATTGGGCAGCATATGATACACCTAGACATCTATGGCATTTTTCCAAAAAATCAATTTCAACAATATTCAAAAACCATAATTTAAAAGTGGTAAGAACATTACCAATGTATTTTGATTCCTTTTACGTTTCGCTATTATCAGAAAAATATAAAACTGGAAAATCCAACTACCTTAAAGCATTCTATAGGGGAATGCTCTCAAATTTAAAGGCTAAACATACAGGAGAGTATTCTTCACTTATATATGTACTTCAAAAAGCATAATTTATCAATTTAAAGCAATTTAAAGTATTTTAATCACCAAGTGATACTATTTGACCTTAAATAAATTTAAACGTAGTAAAGCCCCCTAAAAATAGGTCAATATTATAAGTTGTAACTATAAAATATTTAAAAAGAATAAGTAATTCTTATATTTATAAAAATCCGATTATTAATATCAATTTAAAAACAAAATCCTTCTAAAAGCTTTATTACTTTTGCATCTCATAAAAATGAAAAAATGAAAAACATAATTGTAATTTTTGCTATTGTACTATTAGCATCTTGCCAACAAGAAAAAATTGGATACGTTGATAACGTTAAATTAATGGATGAGTATCAACAAAAAATTGATGTTGAATCTAAATTCAAAGTTAAGGCAGATGCTTTAGCAAAAAAAAGAGATAGCATATCGCAAGCATTTCAAATGGAAGCTCAAGCTTTTCAAACTAAAGCACAATCCATGTCTCAATCTAAAGCACAAGAAGAATATGCCGCTATGCAACAAAAGGGACAAATTATTGGTCAGCAATTACAACAACAAGACCAACAATTACAAATGGAAGGACAAACTGAAATGGATAGTATAGTCTCTAAAGTAAAAGAAGAAATTAAAGCATACGGAAAAACAAACGGCTACTCTTATATCTTAGGCGGAGGAGATGGTGGTAGTGTTCTTTATGGTACAGAAGCAAATGATCTTACCGATGAGATTGTTAAAATCCTAAATGATAAATACAAGAAATAAAATTAGATTTCTATTTTAAAAAAAGCCGGTAACCCCGGCTTTTTTTTATTCAATTAAACTAGGTTCAAAACGTTCTAATTCATGTTCCAAATTAAATTGATCCTTGGGTAAAAAGCCTTTTACTACTAGAACAACTCCACAAATAATGAGAATAATTCCTATTACTTTTTTCACCCAAACAATTCTTTCTGGGGTTAATTTTCTTTTTAATTGCTTAGCCAATAAAATTTTGAAAACATCGGTCACAAAATAGGAGAGTAGTACGGTTGCAAAAAAAGTAAAAAACCTATTGGGTTGATTATCTAAACTAGGGCCTACTATTATAATTATACCAAGCCAAAATACCAGCACACCAATATTGATAAAATTCAATAAAAAGCCTTTTATAAAAAGTCCGAAAAAATCCGATTTTCTAATCTTTTTGGACTCTATAGGAATTTCTTTCTTTTCAGTTCTAAAAAACGTTACCAAACCATATACCAATAAAATAACACCACCAAAAACATAAAGTCCTGGTTGATTACTTAAATTTTCAAGTAACTGAAAACTACTAAAGTAAGCTACTAAAATAAATAGAACATCTGCAAATAACACGCCTAAATCAAAGGTAATTGCTGCTCTAAAACCTTTAACCGCACTAGTTTGTAAAAGGACAAAAAACACAGGGCCTACCATAAAACTTAGAAAAAATCCTAAAGGAACTGCCGCTTGAATATCTTCTAACATTACCTATTACATTCTAGTTATAGTACCGCCAAAAACGGTCTTTTCTTCTAATTTTTTAGGATTACCATAAACCAATACCTCGCCACCTGCCTTTACGGTAGCCTTTACATAGTCTCTAGCATTAATTTCCGCACGAGAACCGGCGTTTACATTAATCGTAGAAAAGTTTGTCTCAAAAGATTTACCTTCATAGACTCCACCAGTATTTATTTGCACATCTTGTACGTTTGAAGAACCGTTGGTTTTTATAATTCCGCCAGAAACGGATTTGATCAACATTTGTTCAACTATTGCATTCACAACCAGCTCACCACCTTCTTGAGCTTTTAATTCCAGTACATCTTGCTCAATCATTTGCTCCGTAACTATTCTTGCATCTTCATTAACATCTATAATCAAAATATCTTGAGCATAATGTAAATCTACGAAGGTTTTATAACCACTAAAGATTTTACCAATCTGCATTCTTATTTTTAAGATACCATCATTATTAACAACAGCAACTTTATCCGTATTCTCTCCAGAAATAACAACCTTATTTTCAGATGATTTAATAAGATTTATAGATAGACCATCAAATCCTTTTACTTCTTTAAAAGGCTCAATACTTTGAGTTATTTTGACATCTTGGCCATTGACCATAAAACATCCCAAGAGAAACATTATTAATAAAACTTGTTTCATTCCTATTTATGTAATTTTTAAATAAAATGCATTGATTAAGTCCAATACATTTTATCAATTCTGCCAATGAATACCAAAATCTATTCCAAATTATTTAGTGTCCTCTGGAATTAAAGCAAAATCTAAATGTCTTTTTATTAGGTCCGTATTCTTAACCATAACGGTTACTTCATCACCTAAGGTATATTTTTTCTTGGTACGTTCACCAATAATTGCGTATTCTCTCTCATCAAAGATAAAATAATCTCCCTTGATGTCCCTTATACGAATCATACCTTCACATTTATTGGAAATAATTTCAACATATATTCCCCATTCGGTAACCCCACTTATAACACCTCTAAATTCCTCATCTTTATGGTCTTGCATAAATTTGATCTGCATATACTTAATGGAATCTCTCTCAGCACTTGATGCTAAATATTCCATATCTGAAGAATGCTTACATTTTTTCTCAAATTCTTCCGCATTTGCAGATTTACCACCATCTAAATAATGCTGTAATAACCTATGCACCATTACATCTGGATATCTACGAATAGGGGAAGTAAAGTGAGTATAATAATCGAAAGCCAATCCATAATGACCAATATTATCAATGGTATAAATAGCCTTGCTCATACTACGTATGGTAAGTGTATCCACCATATTTTGCTCTCTTTTACCTTTTACATCTTCCAATAATTTGTTCAAAGAAGAACTAATGGTCTTTTTATCCTTAAAATCCAATTTGTGTCCAAATCTTGAAACAATACCGTTTAAAGCCATTAATTTATCTGGATCTGGATCATCATGAATTCTATAAACAAAGGTCTTTTTAGGTTTTTGTTTACCAATAAATTCGGCAACCTTTCTATTTGCCAAAAGCATAAACTCTTCTATAAGTTTGTTGGCATCTTTAGATTCTTTAAAGTATACACCTACTGGTTCGTTATTTTCATCAAGATTAAAACGTACTTCAACCTTATCAAAAGATAAAGCACCTTGATCCATACGTTTATCACGCATGATCTTAGCAAGTTCATCCATTTTTAAAGTTGCGTCAACAACTTCATCAGAGACCTTATACGCAGTTTCTCTTATAGAAATTTCCTCCGGTATTTCTCCACTACCTGTTTCAATAATATGTTGCGCCTCTTCATAAGCAAAACGTTCATTTGAATCTATTACAGTTCTACCAAACCATTGATTTCTAATAGTGGCATTTTCATCCAATTCGAAAATTGCGGAAAATGTATATTTTTCTTCATTAGGCCTTAAAGAACAAGCATTATTAGACAACACTTCCGGTAACATAGGCACTACACGATCCACTAGATATACCGAGGTAGCACGTTCGTAAGCTTCATCATCTAAAATGGTATCTTTTTGTAAGTAATGTGATACATCTGCAATATGAATACCTATTTCATAATTACCATTTTCCAATTTTTGAAACGACAATGCATCGTCAAAATCCTTAGCATCTTTAGGATCTATGGTAAAAGTAAGTACGTTACGTAAATCTTTACGCTTTCTAATCTCTTCCTCCTTAATACTGGTATCTAAACCATCTGCAAACTTTTGTACATCTTCCGGGAAAGAATAGGGCAAACCGTACTCCGCCAAAATGGAGTGAATTTCCGTATCGTGTTCACCAGGAATACCTAAAACTTGAGAAATTCTACCAAAAGGAGAATCTACATCATCTGGCCAATCTGTAATTTCAACCAATACTTTTTCACCATCTTTTGCATTGGCCAATTTATCCTTTGAAACAAAGATATCTGTATACATTCTAAAATCTGTAGGTCTTACAAAAGCAAAAGTTTTCTGCATATCAACAATACCCACAAAAGTAGTTTTATACCTTTCAAGTACCCTAACTACTTCACCTTCAAGTTTTTTACTCTTTTTTCTAGGATATATAAAAACCTCTACCTTATCTTTATGAAAAGCCTTGTTCAATTTATTTGAAGGTATAAACACGTCATCATCGATACCATCTACAACAATATAGGCATGACCTTTACCGGTTAAATCTACGGTACCTTCATAATAGGTCTTTGTATTCTCTAAAACTTTAAACTGACCACGATCTACTTCTTGAATTCTTTTTTTCTCTTTTAGCTGCGTAAGCCTTTTAATAAGAGTATTTCTATCTTGAGCATCGGTAATATTTATCTTAGCGGCAATTTGCTTATAGTTGAAACTTTTATTCGGTTCCTTTTCAAGAACGGTAAAAATTCCCTTAGTAATTTCGTTCTTTCTATGATTCTTCGCCTTCTTATTTCTTTTCGACATTAAACTTTTAATTTGTTGGAAAATTACGAATTATAATCCACTACCTGTTACACAACCATTTATTGAAAAGTTAAGCAAACTAGTTGTTATTAACATATATATCATATTAGGCATTTTTTCTTTTAAATTAAATTAAAAATTAATGATTATTATAGCTTGTTAATATCTAGAATAACTTATTTAGATATTACTTGACTTTATGAGATACTAATAGTTGTTGACAATAACTTTTATAAAACTATAATTGAATATCAGTATTTTGAGAAGTTATTAAACACAGTTTATAAGTGCTATTAACATGAATTTATTAATAACTAAATGTAATTTTAATGTTAACTAGGATTAGATTTTTGATGAAAATGAGCTAAAACTTTCTAATATTTAAATTCGTGTTAAGAAGATTAAAAGTGTAAGCAGATGTCAACATTAAAAAGCAAATATTTTAGCAACTTTTTCTAAACAATTTATGCAATGGGTAAACTCGTTTATAACATACTAATTAACAACTATTATTATTTAGTTGGTAACAATTGTTGTGAACCCCCTGTTTTTTGTTGTGAACCCCTGATTATTGTACCTTTAGCTTAGTTTATTAACTACCCCACAGCAAATAAACATTGAATAATTAACCTTAAACTATTATGCATATGAAAATTGCTATTGGTAATGACCATGCGGGTACAGCTTATAAGTTAGCTATTATAGGTTTGCTAAAATCTTTACAAGTAGAAGTTATTAATTATGGAACAGATGGTACGGATAGTGTTGATTACCCAGATTTTGCGCACCCGGTTGCTTTAGATGTTGAGGAAGGTAATGTAGATTTTGGAATATTGATCTGTGGTAGTGGTAATGGGGCATGTATGACGGCAAATAAACAACAAAATGTTAGAGCGGCGTTATGCTGGACAAAGGAAATTACGAAGTTGGCAAGAGAACATAATGACGCCAATATATTAAGCCTGCCCGCAAGGTACATAGCACTACCTCAAGCACTTGAAATGGTATCTACTTTTTTAAATACTTCTTTTGATGGGGGTAGACATGAACGAAGAATTGAAAAGATTCCTATTCAATAAATAGTTATTATAACTATGTTGATAACCTAAATAAGCTATTATAAGTATCTAAAAATTAATATGTTACATGGTAATAGATATAAACATAAGAAGTTAATTGAATAGATTTATGCTAGATATTAAAGTAAAAGGTTTTAATGAATTTAATAGTATAGAACTTTATAATGTGCTGCAGTTACGAAGTCAAATTTTTGTAGTTGAACAAGATTGTGTTTATTTAGATATTGATGGTAAAGATGATAAGGCATTACATGTAATAGGGCTAAGTAATAACAAAGTAGTTGCTTACACACGCATATTTAAGCCAGGTATTTATTTTGAACAAGCTAGTATTGGTAGGGTAGCCGTTCATGAGGATTATAGAAAATTTGGGTATGGTAAAATAATTATGCAATCCTCTATACAGGCGGTTAAAGAGCATTTTAATTGTACTGAAATAAAAATTTCCGCTCAAAAATATCTAACTAAGTTTTATTCAGATTTGGGTTTTACCGCAACAGGAGAAGATTATTTGGAAGACGGTATACCTCATATAGCAATGATCAAAAAATAATAAGTCCGCTCATAGCGGACTTATTTAAAATAATTCTTTTAAGGTGATTATATTTTGATAGGAGTTTTGTTGCTTAGGTTAATATCCTCTAACATATTATCCGTAAACTTATAATGACCTTTGGTGGTTATAATTCTAAATCGATTAGAGTTCATTCTACTCAAGGTATCTAAAAACAACCATTTGGATTTTAATAACCTAGTTTTTGGTGATTTTAAACTAATATCGAAATAATATTTTCTACCGTTTTTAATAGCTACTATGTCTGGAGTAACGTTGTCATCTTTCCCTTTTCTAACGTATGATTTTGGAGTTTCATAACCTTCAATATCAGCCTTAATATTTTCAAAACCAGTGGCTTCTAAATGTTGTATAGACTTTTCTAAAAATGCTGTGTTTTCTGACTTTTCTACTTTTACCATACCTAATAAGATAATAAAAAAAGTGACAATTCCTAATTTTAAACGTTGATTAACAATATGTTATGTTTATCAACATCAATATTTAGGAATTAAGGGAAATGTAGAAATGAGGAATAAAATTAAAAGAGAGCACTAAAATATTAGATATGCACGTTTAAATTATGCTTCCATAATTTTTTCAGATAATACTTTTCCTATTTTTTTAACCACACCTACCACTAAAGCATTACCCATAAAAAAAGCTCTTTTAGTATTAGAAATACCTTCTAGTAATGTATGATTATCTGGGAACATATTTAAGCGTTCCAATTCTATGGGAGTTAATCTACGAAGACCATTTTTAGTGTTGATAACATGTTTAAACCGTGATGGGCTTTTACCTCCCTCACCGGTAATAATGGTTCTTGAAGCATTATCCAATGCATCTGGAAAAACCATACTACCTTCATTGTAATGATATATAAATCCAGATTTTGAAGTTCTGGTTTCTTTTTTAGCACCTTTTAAATAGTGCCATTTATCATGGTCTTCTTCTGGAATGTAAAATTCGTTTAAAATAGATTCTTTCTGTAGAATATCTCCCAAGACAGTTCTTTTTCCAACATAGCTGGCTGTTGTTTTGGTAGTATGAACCTTTCCTTTTATAAAAACCCCGGTATTTTGAAATGGAGATAATTTTTCGCCCAAATTAAAATTTTCTGACAGTGCTACCAGATTATCTTTAATATCAAAAGATTGCATTTTAGAGGAAGTACTGGTAATAGGAAACGCTGTTGCTATAGTTCCTTTTTCAAAAATCCACTCTGCGGCTTCAGCTTTTTTAAATTGTTTATAAAGCGGAGTAGATTTATGGTATCCTAAGAAAAAAATACGTCTTCGTCTTTGTGGCATTCCATAATCCGCAGCGTTAATAACCCTCCATTCTACTGCATATCCTAAGTCATCAAGACTTTTTAGCATAATGGCAAAATCTCTACCACGTTGTGTAGAAGGAGATTTCAGCAAGCGATCTACATTTTCTAAAAACAGGTATTTAGGAGGATGTTTTTTTTTAGATAAAATACGGTGAATACTCCACCATAACACTCCTTTTTTACCAATTAGTCCTTTAGAATTATGAAGGGTAGTTGCTACCGAATAGTCTTGGCAAGGAAAACCTCCTACCAAAATATCGGCATCTGGAATTTCTTTTGTAGGAACTTCCGATATGTCTTGATTACGGTGGTTGTTTGATCCAAACCTAGCTTCGTACACCTTAGATGCATGTTGCATTTTTGTGCTGGGTTCAAATTGATTGCTCCAAACTACCTCAAAATTGTCAGTATCTTCTAATCCTAAGCGAAATCCACCTACACCTGCAAAAAGTTCTATGACCTTTAGTTTCTTCATTTGCGATAAAATTACATAATTTCACAAGGCTATTACTATTAGAAATTGTTTAAGGATGAAGAGAATATTGCTAACAAAGGCTTTTGTATTGATTTTGATTACTTTAAATAACTCGTGTGGAGTTCGTATGGGTCAAAAGAAAGTTCTTGCCAGTGAGATAGAACAAATTAAGAATACGTTTGCTCCAGATAAACGAACTGCGTTATTTAATATAGATGTTTTAGATGGTCCTTCAGGATTTACTTTAATAGGTGAAACAAATTTACCCAGGGCAATTGATTCTTTAGAAGCTGTTTTAAGTGAAAAGGGGATAGTGGCTACCAATGAAGTTAACGTATTACCTGCAGATAACCTAGAGGGTATGACAAAGGCAGTGATAAACATTTCTGCCGCCAATCTAAGAAGTAACCCTAAACATTCAGCAGAATTGGCAACTCAGGCTACTTTGGGTACAGTGGTCAATGTACTTAAAAAAGAAGGAGATTGGTATTTGATACAAACGCCAGATAAGTATTTGGCATGGGTAGATCCCGGTGGAATTCAGTTAATGAACAACGCTGAGATTACAGCATGGAAATCATCAGAAAAGATTATTTATACCAATACCTATGGGCATGCATTTAGTTCTATAGATGCTGAGAATAGAATATCTGATGTAGTTGCAGGAAGTATTTTAAAATTAGTGGGTAGTGATGAAAGCCATTTTAAAATAGCATTTCCAGATGGTAGACAAGCTTATATTTCAAAAGATGAAGCGCAAGAATATAAGACTTGGTTATCTAGTTTGGATTATACGGCAAATTCGCTGATAGAAACCTCTAAAACATTAATGGGTGTTCCTTATTTGTGGGGCGGTACTTCTACAAAAGGTGTAGATTGTAGTGGTTATACAAAAACCATTTATTTTTTAAACGGTATGGTTATACCACGTGATGCTTCTCAACAAGTACATGCTGGTAAGCCAGTAGATTCTATAGCAGATTTCAGCAAATTGGAAAAGGGAGATTTATTGTTCTTTGGAAGAAAAGCTACAGACTCAACCGCAGAAAAAGTTGTACATGTAGGTATGTGGATCGGGGACAAACAATTTATACATTCTTCTGAAATGGTAAGAATAAGTAGTGTAGATAAAGAATCTCCAAATTATGATGCCTTTAATGTAGGTAGGTATTTAAGAACTCAAAGATTATTAAATGAAGATGACCCATTACTTCAAAATTTAAAGATCAACCAACCGATCAAAGATTAATAAGAAGTTTACTAAATACCGAAATAGGTGGTTCATCGAATTTAAGGGAAAAAGTATAACATAGTAATTATGTACCCGTTTTATGATAGATATCTATCAATTACGTGTCATGAAAAAAACGTTTCTTTTAGTTTTAATCAGTTGTTTTGTAGGGTCATATATGGGCATTGCCCAAAAAGATGTTGCTACCTTATATTTTAAAGATGGTAAAAAGCTTACAGGTTTTGCTAAGCTTATTAATGGTGATCAAGTAAAATTCAAAAAAAGTAAAAGTGACAAAGCGGAAAAATTTCACTTTGATAATCTAGAACAAGTAGTAATCAATGATAAGGAAAAAGCCTCTACCTATATCTATTTAGAAACCCGTAAAGGCTATTTCAATGTGGTGCGGGAATTGGAGATAGGTACTGTTAATCTATATGTTCTTGAACAAACAGGGTATTCTTCTCCAATGTTCGTAGGTGGTGCAAATGGGCAAATGAACATGATGCATGGTAATTACTATGATATTAAAAATCTATATGTAAGTAAAGGAGTAAATGGTGAAATAACCCATTTAGGTTCTAATCAGCTCTTTAGTAAAAACTTTAAGAATGCAGCTTCAGATTACTTTGCCGATTGCCCAGAATTGGTGGCAAAAATTCAAAATAAAGAATACAGGAAAAAACATGTAAAAGACATTGTACACTTTTACAATCTTAAATGTAATGGACAACATGTGGTTTTAACAAAGCAAAGTAAAACACCTTAAGGCAAGCCCATGAGGCATTCAAAGGAAACAAACTTTTAAATTCCAGGCTAGCCTCGGGGTATTATACCCTTTGGCGGTGCCAATAAATAATATCGTACAAACAGGTTAATTCTTAGTTATAAACG
Source organism: Maribacter sp. HS (assembly GCF_048059195.1). Classification (NCBI taxonomy): domain Bacteria; kingdom Pseudomonadati; phylum Bacteroidota; class Flavobacteriia; order Flavobacteriales; family Flavobacteriaceae; genus Maribacter; species Maribacter sp. HS. The sequence continues at coordinate 772,838 of NZ_JAYLVV010000003.1, read as the reverse complement.
CACGAATATCTTTACTTAACTTTATTAGATCTGGTTCATGGGTGTACATCATATGACCTGCTTCATAATACTTCATTTCAACACGTTCCTTAACAATTCCGTTTCTATCAAAAGTATATTCAGCATCAAAAAACGGAGTAATCAAATCATAGTATCCGCTGGCTACCATTACTTTCATAGCAGTATTTCTACGCATGGTTTCACCTAGGTCAGGAGCCGTATTAACAGGCATGGGTTCCCAGTATTGACCATCTGGTACCGTTCTCCATCTCCAATTAGAACCTCCACCAGAAGTAATATACGGTCTATCCATTTTTACCTTTAATTCTGATGCAAAATAATGATTTAAGCTTGCGGTATAGGCAGCGCTTATTTGATAACTGGCTGCATCGCCCAAATGTGGTTTTTCAGATACTTTATCCTCTTCATTTCCCATAAATCTTCCGTCAAGTCTACCAATTGCCAAACCTTTATCTTCTAATAGTTTCTTCTGAAAACGGCCCATTAGAATTCTCAAATTAGATTGTAGAATATATGTTTTATCCAATCCAGTAAAATAAGAGAGTTTTTCTGCCAAACTATTCTTTTCCAGATCACTTAAAGAATTGCCTTTGTATAAAGCTGGCACATAGGTATTGTATGTAAAATCTCTACATTCCTTTGTAAAACTTTCCAATGTTTTGCCTTGCCCCGCTTTTTTATGGTACCATGCTGTTGCCGCCATGCTTGGTAAATAGGTAATGAATGAAGTTATGTTATTAGATATAGATGTTGAGCCTGCATAATCTAAAGCTTGGGAAATTAAAATCATTCCATTTAACGCCATATTTTGACCAGAACCTTCTAATGCTTTTCCAAGAGCGGCGGCACGTGTTGTTCCGTAACTTTCACCAGCTAAATACTTAGGTGAGAACCAACGTTCATTTTCGGTAACCCATTTTCTAATAAATTGGGCAAAGGAATTTACATCTTCCTTTAACCCGTAAAAGTCTTTTCCTTCACCTTTCCCTACCAATCTGCTGTAACCGGTACCTACTGGATCTATAAAAACCAAATCTGTAATATCTAATAAACCATGATCATTATTTACTAGATGGTAAGGTGCCGCACCATCATCTGATTTGGCATCAGAATCTACTTTTACAACCTTGGGTCCAAAGAATCCCATATGTAACCACATTGAAGCAGAACCTGGTCCGCCATTGAAGACAAAGGTTACCGGTCTTTTGGTAACATCTCCTATATTGGTTTTAGTGTAGGTAACAGACCAAAATGTAGCTATAGAATCTCCTTCTTTATTGGTCAAGTAAGTTTCTTTTGCTGTAGTGGTGTATTCAATGTTTTTACCGCCAAAAACCCCTTGGTGTTTGGTAACAAAAGATTTTGTTGGGGGTATAGGTTTTATATTTTTCTCATTTTTTGAACTTTGTCCATAAAGCGATGGAATTAGTAAAAAACAAACGGTAAGAAAGAATAGATTTCTCATGATATATTGTAGTAAAAGTAGTTTTATTAGCTCTTTTAAAAGTAGCATAATATTTCTACGTATGATCGTCTTATTAAAAATCAAATGTATTTTAATGAAACCTACATTTCTAACAACTTAACATTGAGTATATTTAGAAATAGAATAGTATTGTTTTATATCAATTTTTATAGCAACTATATGAAAACAACGTTACGTAAACAACATACCATGATGTCAATATTATTCTTTGTGATCGGATGTGGTATTGCCAGCTCACAACAATTAAATGATGGTTGGGAAACCATGTTCAATGGTAATGATTTAAAAGGATGGACCACAAAAGTACATCATTATGAAGTTGGTGATAATTATGCTGATACCTTTAGGGTAGAGGATGAGATCATAAAAGTAAGATATGATAAGTATGAGGGTGATTTTAATAATAGATATTCTCATCTCTATTATGATCGTCCATTTTCCGATTTTCATTTAACTATGCAATATCGTTTTGTTGGAGAGCAGTATAAAGGAGCACCAGATTATACTATTCTTAATAGTGGTGTCATGTTTCATTCACAAGACCCAAGAACCATGTTGAAAGAACAAGATTGGCCTATTAGTGTTGAAATGCAATTTTTAGCGGGAGTGGAAGAAGGTGTAGAACGACCAACAGGTAATATGTGCTCACCAGGTACGGATGTAGTTTTTGAAGGTAGAATAGACCCAAGGCATTGTATAAATTCTACATCGGATACCTTTTACGGAGATCAATGGGTAACCGCAGAATTAGTTGTATATCATGATTCATTGGTTAAACATATTGTTAATGGTAAAACAGTATTGGAATACACAAAACCACAAATAGGGGGTGGTGTGGCAACCGGTTATTATCCTAAGATGAAACAAGATGGTAAACTTTTAAAAGAAGGATTTATAGCATTGCAAAGCGAGGGTCAACCAATTGACTTTAAGAATATTAAAATACGCAACTTAAAAGGCTGCACAGACCCTAAGGCTTTGAACTATAAGGAGTACTATAAAATTTCAGATAAAGGGGCGTGTACTTATGAATAGGTCTATTTTAAAATAGCACTGTATTTTGAGTTATTGCTTAATAGTTCTGTTGCTGCCAAAATAGCTTCGTCATTATTCAAGTAATATTGGTACAGGCCATCTCTATAAAAATAGCGCTTTACTATTTCATCTTCTAAATTCTTTTGAATTTCGCTTTGGTATTTATCCAACGCATTAAGTTTGCCTTTTTCAATGTTGGCTAGCAACGTTTTGTAACTATCCTTAACATCTGACCCTAAAAAGTCGTTCTCGTCGCCTGAGAGTGCTTTTTTAATAGCTTGTTCCGCCTTAGTCTCAAAAGAGAAGCTACTTTGCTTTACATAATTTTTAAAAGCATTAAAATCGGCATCTGTAAATTTAAAATCGTTTACATCTGCATAACTGTGGGTGTAATGGTAGTCTGTGGCATAATCAAAAATGACATTGTTCTGTAAAAGTGCCAAGGTAAGATCATTGGTTTTAGAAGTGGCTACTTCAATATCTGGCAAAATACCACCGCCATCTTGTACTTTTCTACCATTACGCGTAGTAAAATCATTGAACGTAGTATTACGAACGGCATTGCCACTTTCATCTCTGTTCCAATAATCCAATGATTGTATGCAACGACCAGACGAAGTATAATATCTAGAAATGGTAACTTTTAGTTGTGTACCGTAAGTTAATTTTAATGGGCGTTGTACCAAACCTTTACCAAAGCTTCTTGCACCCATGATCACTGCTCTGTCTAAATCTTGTAAACTACCAGATACAATTTCACTGGCAGAGGCGCTGCTACCGTTTACTAAAACAACCAGTGGTATTTTTTCATCTACAGGTTGGTTGTTGGTGTGGTATTCTCGGTTGAATTTTTTAACCTTTGATTTTGTGGTCACCACAAGCTCACCTTTTGGAACAAATAAATTGGTCACATTTATAGCTTCAGATAATAATCCGCCTGGGTTATCCCTAAGATCTAAGATGATTTTTTCGGCACCTTTTCCTTTAAGGTCCAATAATGCCGCTTTAGTTTGATCGGTAGCTTTCGCATTGAATTTTGCAAGAACAATGTATCCAGTCTTATTATCTATCATTTTAAAGAACGGTACGGCATCTACCTCTATACCTTCACGGGTTATGCTGGTAGTTTTTAATTTGCCTTGTCTTTTGTAAGTAACGGTAACCGTAGATCCGTTAGCCCCTTTTAAAAGCTCACTGGCGTTATTTTCAAAATCTGCTACTTTGATATCTCCGATCTGTATTAATTCATCACCAGCCTTTAATCCTGCTTTATCTGCCGGGTAGCCCTCATGTGGTTCAATGATTAATAATCTATCATCAAACGAACGTACCATGGCACCAATACCAGAATATTCACCGGCATTGTTTATACGATACGTTTCAACATCTTGTTCGTTCAAAAATTTGGTATAGGGATCCAATTCATTCAGCATATTTTTAATGGCGGTATCCATTAATTCTGCCGGGTTGGTTTCATCCACATAGTTCATGTTCAATTCTTTGAACAAGGTGGTAAAGATTTCAATTTGCTTAGCTATTTCGAAAAAATCACTTTTATAACTACTTCCAATGAAGAGAAAGGCAATGGCTATTATGGGTACAAGTACTTTTTTACTTACTATTTTTTTCATCAATTTGTAGCTTAAACTTGTTTAAAACGAGCTTCATTTTATGATCTAACTGCTCAAAGGTGGGCATATCCTTACCAAGGTATAAAAATAGAAACGCAAAGTTAGCATCTGTATTGTTAAAAACCTCTGCTTTATTACGTCTATAACTCTCTCTAAGTAAGCGCTTGATCCTGTTTCGATCCACTGCGCTCTTAAAATTTCTTTTAGATACGGTGACTGCTGATTTAATAGAAATCTCTTGCTTTTCCGTAGATAAATAAATCAATTTCAAAGGGTATACAGAAATACCTTTACCCTCTCCAAATAATTGGGTGATGAGTATTTTGCTTTTAAGTTTTTCCTTTTTTCCGAAGGATTGATCCATTATAAAAAATGCATTTAAAAAGAATTAGCCCCCAAGTTGGGGGCATAAATATCTTAAACTTTACAAGAACTTACTATTCTGCTTGCCAAACATTATTCTCTAAATTAACATCTGCCATTAATTGAGAAGGGTCTATCACTATGGCTTGAATAGAAGATATTGGTTTTTGAATATCAAAATCATAAGTTGGATAAGCCCAAGCCCAATCTTTGATAACCGTTCTTTTAATACCCTCATAAGGGTTTTCCTTTTCACCGCGCATCATTTGTAATGGAGCATAGAAAGTTTCTCTGCTGCCATCATTATACACAATCAATATATCTATAGGCATTGGCATTAAGCCTATACGTTCTAAAGTTACTTTTGTAACATTGTCTTCAGCGGTAACCGTTTTTATACCGTAATCAATAGTATTGGTAGTTTGTGTCCAATCTGTTAAGTACCAATCTAACTCAACACCGGATATTTTTTCAGCAACACGTTTAACATCGTTTGGTACTGGATGTTTAAATTTAAATTCATCGTAATAGGTGCGGATGGTTTGCATCAATTTATCTTGACCAATTACATAACCTAGTTGAGAAAGGAAAATAGATCCTTTACTGTATGCAGAAATGCCATATGCAAAATTAAGTGCATAACGATCGGCATGTGTTGTTTGTGGCTGTTCTTTGCCAGACAAAGCCAAGTTTCTATAACCTTTGTAAGTGCTCTCGAACGGATTTTCCTTGTCCAAATCCATTATTTCACTCATACAAAGTTTAGATATGAACGAAGTAAACCCTTCATCCATCCATTCATGCTTGCTTTCATTTGTTGCCAATATATGTTGAAACCAAGAATGTGCAAGTTCATGAGCCATTACACCAACCAAACTACCAAATTTGCGATCACCCGTAATTAAAGTTGACATAGCATATTCCATACCACCATCACCACCTTGAATAACAGAGTATTGGTCATATGGATATTTACCAATATTCTTACTGAAGAACTCCATTGCCTCAATGGTCTTAGGCTGAAGATTTTTCCAGTTCTCTAATATTTTAGGATCATCCTTATACAAAAAATGTAACACAGGACCGTTAGGCACTTGTTGTATATCATGAATATAATCTGGATCTGCCGCCCACATAAAGTCATGTACCATTGGTGCCTTAAAGTGCCAAGTTAAGGTCTTACCTTTTTGCTTTTTAACTTTTGTACCGGGAGTTTCATATCCATGCCCTATTTCATCGGCATTTTGTAAATAACCAGTTCCACCAACGGTGTAATCCTTATCAATAGTCAATTTTACATCAAAATCTCCCCAAACACCTTGAAACTCTCTAGCTATGTACGGATCGGCATGCCAACCTTCAAAATCATATTCCGCTAATTTTGGATACCATTGGCTCATAGATAAGGCAACACCTTCTTCGCTATTTCTTCCTGAACGTCTAATCTGTAACGGCACTTGACCTTTAAATTCCATATTAAAAGTAGACTTGGCACCTGCAGGAATGGGTTTTGCAAGGTCAACCACCAATATAGTACCTTCTTCAGAAAAAGAAACTTCGCTACCATCTTGTGTCAAAGAAGTTGCATGTAAATAGCCTTGTTCACTTTCTGCAAGCAAAGCTATTCTACTTTTCTTATCAGCCGTTGTCATTCTACCATCTGGGTCGGCAATGTTCTGCAGGCGAATATCCATTTCACTACCTGGTTGAAAAGCATTGAAATACAAGTGAAAATATACTCTTTTAAGCTCATCTGGAGAGTTGTTGGTATACACTAGTTTTTGTGTACCGGTATACTGAAAATTATCAACATCCATGTCTACGGCCATGGTATAATCTACATGTTGTTGCCAGTAATTTGTAGTATTTTGGGCAAATACTGCCATAGAGCATAAAGCCGTAAAAAATGTGAAAAATGATTTAGTCATCTGAGTTATTTATAATTAAAGTTTAATCTGACCTGCTGCAACTTTACTCGCCATTACCAAGGCGTTATACGCATTTGCAATTTTACCAGAGGTAGAGATTTCATCTAAAGAAGCACTTTTGCCGGTATTTTTACCTAAAACCACTTTTGTTTTAATTGGAAGTCCTGATTGTAAAATTATTTTCTTCACCTGTGCAGCCGTTAAACTTGGATATTGAGACATAACCAAGGCGGCAACCCCTGCAACACCAGGTGCGGCCATTGAAGTACCTGGAGAATATTCATAATCATTGTTTGGGTAAGTAGAATAGATATCTGTACCCGGGGCAAAAATATCGACATTTATTTTACCGTAGTTAGAATAGCTGGCTACAAGCTCTGACCCATATTTAGGGTTTAAAGCACCCACCGTAATTACGTTATCTGCAATTTCAGGTCCGTTGTTAACTTGGTCATTTGGGAAGTTGGCGTTAACAGGATTATCAAGATCGGCACCATCATTACCGGCAGCATGTACAAAAAGTACGTTATTATCTGCAGCATATTTTATGGCATCATAAACCCATTGTGCATTTGGAGAAAAAGACTTTCCAAAACTACCGTTTATAATACGCGCACCATTGTCAACGGCATATCTTATACCTCTAGCGATATCTTTATCATATTCATCTCCGTTAGGTACTGCCCTTATGCTCATAATAGCTACATTGTTGGCAACACCGTTAACCCCAATTCCATTATTACGTTCAGCACCAATAATACCTGCTACGTGCGTACCATGGCTCTCATCATCTACCCTGTTCATTGGGTTGCCGTTACCATAATCTACATCTGTAAAATCATAAGGATCATCACCAACGCTCTCACGACCGTTAAAATCTTTGTTTAGATTGTAGTTCAGTTGCTCTGTGTAATATTTGATACCGTTGTTCAATTCTTCAAGAACTTCGGGTATAGTATCTTTTATACCGAACATTTGATTTAGAATGGCAATATTACGCTGCATGGTTTCATCGGTCGCGGTAATAGTGGCTAAATCTTGTTTAGTATACGTATCCTTTTTCAAGTATTTCTTTACGTCCGCATCGGCATTTTTTACTGCCTGATATATAGATTCATATTGTTCTTTACCTTGAAGAGCTTCGTTATATTTAGAATCAAGTTTGGTTTTTGCCTTGGCTAAAGTTGCTGCATCCCCTATGTTTAAACGAAGCATACGAACATATTCCAATTGTTCATTATATGACTCTCCTAAGAAATTATAGCCATGTATATCATCTATATAACCATTACCATCATCGTCTATACCGTTACCGGGTTTTTCTTTTGTATTGGTCCATAAAACTCCGTCTAGATCTTCATGGTCGAGGTCAATTCCAGAATCTAGGACTGCAACTATGGTTTTTGTTCCCTTTTTGTTTTTAATGATTTCTGCGTAAGCTTTATCTACACTCATACCCGGTATGGTATCTGTTACTAGATCTAAGTGTCCCCAATTATTTTTTTCAGCTGTTGTTAAATCTGAAATCTTTAAAGGAGTAGCATCAATGTTTTCTACTGGAGTAAGAATTAAACCGCTGCTAGTGGCTGTATTTGTGCTTCCGCATCCTGAAATTACGGCCGCTAATGAAAGGGCAAAGATTGATTTAAGAGATGTATTTGTCATATAAGGGAAAACGTTTAGTTAATGTTTATCGTTAGAATTTAAAAGTGTAGAGTTAGTTGAAGAGCTCGTTGAAAGTGTATACTTGATCTAACCTAACTCCTCTTTCTGTATGTTTTAAGGTACAAAGTTGATTGTGAGCATCGTGTTCAAAGAATAAGTAGTAGTTATTTTCCACAGCTTCATTTAAAAATATTTCTTTTTCGGTCATAGTAACCAATGGTCTGGTATCATAGCCAATAACATAGGGCAAGGGAATATGACCTACCGTTGGTATAAGATCTGCCATGTAGGCTATGGTTTTGTCTTGATAGGTAAATTGTGGTAACATTTGTTTCTCCGTATGGCCGTCTACAAAACGGATATCAAAACCAAGCGGACTGTTCTTTAAAAAGCTATTATCCGTTGGGTCAACAAAAGTTAGTTGTCCACTTTCTTTCATGGGATATAGGTTTTCTTTTAAAAAAGAAGCTTTTTCCCTAGGGTTAGGTTCGGTAGCCCATTTCCAGTGTTTTTCATTGGTCCAAAACTTGGCATTTTTAAAAGCGGGTTCATACCCCGTTCTATTTTTGTTCCATTGGATTGTACCACCAACATGGTCAAAATGAAGGTGGGTCAAAAAAACATCGGTAATATCATCTCTATGAAAACCATATTTATTTAAAGATGAGTCTATATTAAAATCTCCCCATCTGTAGTAGTAACCAAAAAACTGATCAGATTGTTTATTGCCCATACCGGTATCAATTAAAACTAACCTGTCCCCATCTTCTATCAAAAGACTTCTGGCGGCAATATCAATTAAATTGTTTTCATCTGCAGGATTCGTTCTTTGCCAAATGGTTTTAGGAACCACCCCGAACATTGCACCACCGTCCAACTTAAAATTACCAGTTTCAATGGGATAAATTTTCATAAGGGGCAAAATAGTAAAAGTGTACCAAATCTTATGATTATTAAGAAGATATTATAATTTAACCCTAGATAAAGGGTGTTTTTCTGATGTTTTCACTGAATTGTGAAAGGGAGAAAATGTGTTTTTACCAAAAGTTTAATCTTCAGCAAGTAAATCGCCAATTTTATGATGTGCTAGAGGTTTGGTCAAATGCTTTTTAACAATAGCATATTCTTTTCCTCTTTCAGAATCTATAGAATCTATAGATGAGCTCAATATGTAAATTTTACAATGATTTACGAGTATTTCCGGTAGTTTTAAATATTCATCTAAAAATTCAAAACCGTTCATTCCCGGCATTTTAATATCCAGAAATATAACATCTGGAAATGCTTGAGGATTATCAATTACCCCATTCAAGTGCGTTAAAGCTTCTTGCCCAGAGGTCATAGTGATAATTTGAGAAATATTATCCTCTTTAGAGATAACGGCTTTATTAATGAAGTTATCTACGTCAGAATCGTCAATCAACAAAATATTAATATCCTTGCTCATATTATAATTTACCTGATTCATTTGGTATTGTTATCGTAAACGTTGAACCTTGTCCTATTTTAGATGTTACGTCTATTGTTCCTTTTAATTTTGCGATTACCTCTTTAACAATAAACAGCCCAATACCAGAGCCCATTACTTTAGAGGATACCCTATAAAACATTTCAAAAATTCTTTCTAATTCAACATCTTCAATACCAACACCGTTGTCTTTTACAACTAAGATAGCTTCTTTTTTAGATGTCTTTACATTTATATGAATAAAAGGTGATTCTTTATTAAGATCATGATACTTGATAGCATTTGAAATAAAGTTATTCAATAAAACCGAAACTCTCTTACTATCAGATACAAATTGTTCTTTATCATCTATATTAATATCAATTTTAATTTTTTTACTGTTTTCTAAATACCAGAAACTTTCAAGTGATTGTTCAATTAATGTATTAAAATTAATGGGTTCAAAATCAATATTTTTGTGTTTATTTCTTGAGTATTCAATAATATCTTTGATAAAACTATCCAGTCTTTCTATGGAAATCTCCATCATATCTATATGCTGATATAACTTAGGATCTACCCCTTCCATTTTAATTAGTTGTATTAAGCCCAATACAGAAGATAATGGAGCTCTCAATTCATGTGAAGCACTGTATACAAAACTATCTAGTTCTGAGTTGGTCTTTTGGAGTTCATTAAACTGCGATGCTAAAATTTCAGCAGTCTCTTTTCTCTTGGTATCGTCATTTAAGGTAACTAAAACCCTAGTTTGGTCTTTTATTTTTAAATATTCTTTTGATACCAAAACAGTTTTTTCCTGTCCGTTCTTGAGTGTTATTTTAAATTCTTCATTAGAAACTTTGCCTTTTTCTTGAAGTTGTATAATAGTATTGTTTCTTTTTTTAGTGTAATGCTCATTTAGAAATACAATACCAGAATCCATTATTTTTTTATTTATCAGGTCTTCTTTTGATACGTTCAATATATTGCAAACAGTAGCGTTTGCCTCTATTACTATTTCTTCTTCATCTAAAATGAGCATACCAATAAACTTATTTTCAAAAGCCTTGGCAAATTTCTCTTGACTTTCTTTAAGTGCTTTCTCGGCAAGTACGCTTTTGGTAATATCCATAGCAGTTCCTCTGTATATTATTGGGTTACTAGAATCATCAAAAACTACTTCTGACGAAGCCAAAAAATATTTGAAAGTATTATTTTTTAGTTTTGATCTATAGATATTTGGTGAATGATGTTTCTCACCTGGTTTGGATGATAAAATACTATCCATTAAATACAAATCTTCATGATATATAGTTTTCCTAACTAAATCTACGGTCATTTTAGTACTTGGGTCTATTTCATGTATGGCATACATTTCTTTAGACCATTCTACAACATCACCAGACATATCCCAATGCCAATATCCAATATTACCAATACGTATTGCGGCGTTCATTCTGTTCTGTAGTTCTAGAATCGCTTTTTCAGACTCCTTTTGTTCTGTAATATCTATAACTGTACCTCGAAATTTAATAGGAGATTCTTTTTTATCTAGCTCAACTTCCATTTGTATAAACAAATGCTTTAAAGACCCGTCTTTATGAAAAATTCTATAGGAAAATGAATGTGATTTTTTTTCGTTCTCTATCACATTTCTATGCATTTCTATATCATCTGGGTGTAAAAGACTTTCAATGAGTGGGATGGAAATTATGGTATCTGGTTTAACATCATAAATTTCATACATTCTTGGAGACCAGTTAATATTTTCTGTTTGAAAGTCAAAATCCCAATATCCAATTTTACCAATTCTTATGGCAGATTCCATTTTGTTTTTAAGATCAAGAATCTCAAAATCAGCTTCTCTTTGTTTAGTAATATCTAAAATTGTTCCACGAATATTGATGGCCCTATTGTTAGTATCCCTTTCTACTTCAATTTCTACCATTAAGTGCTTAATAGATCCATCTTTTATGATGATTCTATACGTAAAGGCATGAGTTGTTTTTTCTTTTAAAACTTGCCTTACATTTTTTCTATGCATTTCTAGATCATCCGGATGAATTAGACTTTCCAATAATGGTATATCTATGACCGCATCTTGTTCTAAATCATATATATTATACATCAATGGGGAGCAAATAAATACTTTAGATTCCATGTCAAAATCCCAATATCCAATTTTACCTATTCTTATGGCAGCATCCATTTTGCTTTGTAGAGCAAGAATTTCTTTTTGAGTTTTTTTACGTTCTGTTAGATCAAATCCTATGGCACCTATAGCAATTGGCTTGTTCGTAGTTTTATCTTTTATAGAAAAACCAGAAAATTCTAAGGGGGTAGGTATATTGGTTTTAAAGTTTTTTAGGGGAACTTCACCGGTCCATAGTCCCTTTTCCCTAATGGTCGGCAAATGTTCATTTGCTATGACATCTCTATAGTAGTCTTCGAAAAAATCATATATAGTACCGTTTTTTAGGTCAACATCTTTAGGTAGGTTCACTAATTTTTTTCCAGCATCATTTAAAAATAATGGTTTACCTTCTAAAGTTGCCAAACCTATAAAACCAGGACTATTTTCTATTACAGAGATAAGTTGTTGCTTTTCTTCATCTGCTTTTTTTCTATGGGTGATATCTCTAAAAAATACAGATAGACCGTTTGAAGATGGGTATAGATGATTTTCAACCCATCTGTCCACACTTTCATGATATTGCTCAAAATGTGTATATACTTGCCTGGTCATAGCTCCCATGAAGATGGCATAAGCTTCGGAATTTTTAAAGGTGGGAAATTCGTCCCAAAGATTTTTACCGATCATTTCCTTGGCATCCATACCAACCACTTTGGCAGCCTTTGCATTAATATCCATAAAATTCCAATTGGCATCGAAACTTACGTATGCATCAGAAATACGTTCAGTAAATTGTTTATACCTTTTTTCACTTGCGGCAATGGCCAAGTTTGCATTCTTAGAATCGGTTTGATCAATATAAATACTAAGACTATATTTTTCACCTAAGTATTCATAGGGTTCAATGGAAGTTATTAAGTGTAGGCTTTTACCATTTTTAGAGGTAAACTCAACTTCAATCTTATCAATTCTGTCAGAATTAATAAAGGCATTGTATGGAGTATTTTCTTCTTTCGTTTTTTCTAGGGCAATTAAATTAAGGTCTTGAATTGTTTTCCCTTTTATTTCTTCTAATGAATAACCGATCAAGTTGAGAAAATAACAATTGGCATCTACAATTTTTTTGTGCTGATTTTTAATAACCATACCCACGAACGGATTGTTATAGGCTTTACTGAATTTTGCCAAATTTTCTTGGGCTGTTAACTCAAGTTGTTTTCTTTGGGTAATATCCCTAACTATGCTCAAAATAGTGGAGTTACTCAACTTTTTGGCACTGACTTCACCATAGAATAGTGTTCCGTCTTTTTTTAGTAATTTACTTTCTGTACGTAGCGTTTGTCCTTCAAGTATTCTTGTGTAGGTCAAAGGCATATTTAGAGACTCATCTTTTAGTGATAGATCAGCAAGGTTTTTGTTCAATAGTTCTTTCTCACTATAACCGAACATTTTTATACCGTACGGGTTGGCATCTAATACATTTCCATTAAAGTCATTTAAAAAAATACCGTCAGAGGCCTCATTGATCAATTGTTTATATCGCTTTTTACTTTCGTTTAAAAGTGCTGTTTTTTCATCTACCAATCTTTCAAGTTTAGCAGGTTGACGCATTAAAAACCAAGAAAGTAAGCCACAAACAGAAGCAAGTAAAAAGCCTAGAATAGAAAAAAGAATTGCGGTAGCGTATGATTCTGTCTTATTTGAATATACATATAGTTTCCACTCCCCTTGGCTAGTGGTTAGTGGTAATGTAGTAATTCCGTCTTTGTAAATATTTTTAGAAACATAAAAGGTTTCTTCAGAGTTGTCAGAATTTATTTTTACAAGTTCATATGAAAAATCAGACATACCTATAGAGTCTAATTTTACCGAATTTACAACGGTGGATAAACGAACAACAGCTGCAACAAAACCATTAAATTCTCCATTTTTATATAATGGTCTTCTACCAACGATTCCTGATCCACCTTGTCTTAAATAAATTGGTCCAGCAGTATAATAGTCTTTTCTTTCTAAGGTGGTTATGGCGCCAAATTTATTATCTGGATCGTCCAAAATATTTAATCCAATTACATCATTGTTTTTAAGCGGATAAACGTGCGTAATTATACCTTTTGCATTTACCAATTCTAATGCGTCAACAGCCTTGTTACTATTTAAAAGTAAGTGGGCTACACTATCAAAATTTTCTGGAATACCATATTGATCAACAATAAATGCTAGAGTTTGTGTAGCATTGAAACTTTGACCTAGAACGTTTTGTAAATCAACTTTTAAATTTGATACCCGTTGTTCAATTTCTTGCTGGTCTGTCTTTTGGTCTAATTGGTATTTTTGATAGGCGATAAACTGTGTAATAACCAGAACTAGTAAAAATGACAAAAACCCATAAAATATTGGGTTTTTCAAAATTAAATGCTTTTCTGGAATAGACATTTTTGGTTATATGAGTTAATTGACCTATTCTATTATTTTTTTAATAGACTTTAAGATTTAATCCATAGTGGTAATTACGAAGTTATAAAAGTCTCGCCTATTATGATGTTTTTTCTGATACTTTTGTAAGATTAAACTTGGTGTATAAAACACATTTAATAATTGATATTGAAAGCAATACAGTTTTTTAAAAATTGCATGATACGTACCATAGTGCTATAATTCTCTTTTGTTAAACGTAACACCTTTATACAATGGAATTTTAGAATTACCTATAAAATACAGCAATTATCTTAAACATTAGTTGGATATTTATTTCTTTTTATGAGTTAATTACGAGCTATAATTATAGTTAGTTTGGAATTTAAGGAGAATTAAACTGCTCCATATGGTGTAGTTATAATTGAGCATAAAATAGGGTTAAAAGGGGAAGGCGAGTAGCGTTGTATAGCTTTTAGGTATCTTAATTTTAGATGCAGAACAAACAACTGAAATGTTTTATAAATCAAATTACATGCTTTCAGTCCGTGTTTTATAATAATCGAAAAAACAAATGACATTAAAAATAGGTGTTATGGGCTGTAAATTATGACGTTTACTGGTCTAGAATTGTTATTTTTATCTCAAAACAAATTAAATGCTAGAGCTTGCAGGAATTATAATTTTAGGAATACTTGCTCAATGGGTAGCATGGCGCTTAAAACTGCCTGCAATTTTACCTTTGATACTTATAGGATTGATTGTGGGGCCTTTGTCCACACTATATACCGAAGACGGATCTAAAATAATTGAACCAATTTGGAACGGTGATAAAGGACTTTTTCCTGGTGAGGGACTTTACTATTTTGTATCACTCGCCATAAGTATTATTTTATTTGAAGGCGGACTTACTTTAAAGCGCTCAGAAATAAAGAACATTGGACCGGTAATTACTAAACTGATTACACTGGGTAGTTTAACCACCTTTTTTGGGGCTGCATTGGCCGCATACTTTCTTTTTGGATTGTCATGGCAACTTTGTTTCCTTTTTTCGGCATTGATCATTGTTACAGGACCTACTGTAATAACCCCTATTTTAAGAAATATTCCGCTTAAAAAAGATGTATCTGCAATTTTAAAATGGGAAGGAATTCTTATAGATCCTATTGGAGCCTTGGCCGCAGTATTGGTATATGAATTTATAAGTGTGGGTGAAGGCCAGGCATACACGGTGACGGCGTTAATAGAGTTTGGAAAAATTCTGTTATTTGGTTTTACCTTCGGGTTTACATTTGCACATGCACTTACATTTTTGATCAAAAAGAACTTTATACCACATTATCTTTTAAACGTAGTGTCCTTATCTGTGGTACTCGGTGTTTTTGTAATGTCCGATGTTTTTGCACATGAATCTGGTTTATTGGCAGTAGTTGTTATGGGTATGGTCATGGGAAATACAGATTTACCCAACATTAAGGAGTTGCTGTACTTTAAAGAGTCTTTAAGTATTCTTTTAATATCCATATTATTCATTTTATTGGCTGCAAATATTGATATTGCCGATTTAGAATTGATATTCACCTGGAAGACCATAGCCCTTTTCTTATCAATAGTACTTATTATAAGGCCTCTTGGGGTATTTTTAAGTTCAATAGGATCTAATTTAAAATTCAACGAAAAACTTTTTATTAGCTGGGTAGGTCCTAGGGGTATTGTAGCTGCAGGTATTGCCTCATTATTTGGATCAAAACTTTTATCTAAGGGCGAAGCTGGCGCAGAATATATTACACCCTTGGTATTTATGATTGTTTTGGGTACCGTTTTGTTAAACGCAACTACGGCCCGTGTATTCGCTAAATTAATAGGAGTCTTTTTAAATAAATCTGAAGGTATTTTGATTTTGGGTGCCTCTAAGGTTTCACGTTTAATTGGTGATTATTTACATAAAAACGATAGGCATGTTGTCTTAATTGACAATAATCAATCTAATATTGATAAGGCCACCAAACTAGGTTTAGAAGCTATATCTGCAAACATATATTCTGATAATTTGACAGATAATATAGAACTCAATGACATTGGCTATTTAATGGCCTTGACCCCCAATTCGGATATCAACAAATACGCAATTAACAAATTTCAAGATGCCTTTGGTGAAAATGGATCCTTTAGGTTGGTAGATGCCGATGAAATGTCCGACCCGGAAAACAACCCAAAAGAAGGGTTATTCTCGCATACCGATGACTTTATTAAGTTGACCGAAGCTGCTAGAAAATTCCCTGCGATACATGAAATAGAACTTCATGATACAGAGCATTATGAAGGGTTAATTGAAATTACCAAGGCCGATGCCGATATTGTACCATTATTTCTTTTAGATCCAGACGGCGACATACATATTATCACTGCATTCAGTAAGGACTTTACAGATATACAAAAAGGCTATAAATTGGCATATTTGGGTAAAATGTTCCCTAATGAGGATCCTGAAAAAGAAGCTCAATCGGAAACCGATGAGGTATAATGGGTTTACTGTTTTAAATAATGCCCCTTTTTGGTATTGTGAGAACTACAACGCGTTAAAAAAATATAGCCTATCTCTGAATCCAGAGATAGGCTATTATAATTGTAAGATTAATTAATTACTAATCGTTTAGTTTTAATACGGCCATAAATGCTTCTTGTGGTATTTCAACATTACCCACTTGGCGCATACGCTTTTTACCTTTCTTCTGCTTTTCTAGAAGCTTTCTTTTACGAGAAATATCACCACCATAACATTTAGCTGTTACGTCTTTACGTAAGGCCTTGATCGTTTCTCTGGAAATAATCTTTGAACCAATTGCTGCTTGAATAGGAATATCAAACTGTTGTCTTGGTATTAGCTCCTTTAATTTTTCGCACATCTTTTTACCAATTGTGGTAGCACTATCAAAATGTATTAAAGCGGACAATGCATCTACGGTTTGCGAATTCAAAAGAATATCTACACGAACCAGTTTAGATTCACGCATACCTATTGGTGTATAATCAAAAGAAGCATATCCTTTTGACACTGTTTTAAGGCGGTCATAGAAATCAAATACAATTTCTGCCAAAGGCATATCAAAATTAAGTTCAACACGTTCCGTTGTCAAATAGGTTTGGTTGGTAATCTGCCCTCTTTTTTCAATACAAAGAGACATAACATTACCCACAAAATCAGACTTGGTAATAATGGTTGCTTTAATATATGGTTCTTCTACACGATCTATGGTAGATGGATCTGGTAGATCGCTTGGGTTGTTTACAATTAACGGAACTTCTGGGTCTTTTCTAGTAAACGCATGGTAGCTAACGTTTGGTACCGTAGTAATTACGGTCATATCAAACTCACGCTCTAAACGCTCTTGAATAATCTCCATGTGCAGCATTCCTAAGAATCCACAACGAAAACCAAATCCAAGTGCAGCACTACTCTCAGCCGCAAATACTAAAGAAGCATCGTTAAGTTGTAATTTCTCCATTGAAGAACGTAGCTCCTCAAAATCTTCGGTGTCTACTGGATATATACCTGCGAATACCATTGGTTTTACATCTTCAAAACCACCTATAGCATTTTTTGTTGGGTTTGCAGAGTCTGTAATGGTATCACCAACCTTTACTTCACGGGCATCTTTTATACCGGTAATCAAGTATCCTACGTCACCAGTGTTTATTTCCTTTTTTGGGTGCTGGGTCAATTTTAAGGTACCTACCTCATCTGCAAAGTAACTTTTATCCGTAGCAACGAACTTTATTTTTTGTCCTTTTTTAATAGAACCGTTAACGACCCTAAAGTAAGTTTCTACCCCTCTGAAAGGATTGTAAACAGAATCGAACACCAAAGCTTGCAAGGCTTCATCAGAATTGCCTTTAGGGGCAGGAATTCTTTCAATGATGGCACTTAAAATTTCTTCTATCCCAATGCCCGTTTTTGCAGAGGCGGGTATAACCTCTTCTGCCTTACAACCTAATAGGTCAACAATATCATCGGTAACCTCTTCTGGGTTGGCACTCGGTAAATCTACTTTATTCAATACCGGTATTATCTCCAGATCGTTCTCTAGTGCAAGGTATAAGTTAGAAATAGTTTGTGCCTGTATACTTTGTGCAGCATCGACTACTAACAATGCGCCTTCACAAGCTGCTATAGATCTAGAAACTTCATAAGAGAAATCTACGTGACCAGGGGTATCTATTAAGTTCAGTATATATTTTTCGCCTTTATAGATATAATCCATCTGTATGGCGTGGCTTTTTATGGTAATACCACGTTCTCTTTCAAGATCCATACTATCTAGTAGCTGTTCCTTTTTTTCTCGATCGGTAACAGATCCCGTATATTCCAATAACCTATCTGCCAAGGTACTTTTACCGTGGTCAATATGTGCAATAATGCAGAAGTTTCTAATGTTTTTCATAGCGGAAACAGTAATATTGATGCTTTTTATACCATAAATTATACTCGGTACAAAAGAGCAATTGCAAATATAATCTAATTTATAGCGCTAAACTTTAGTGGGCTTACCTATTTATTTATTGTATTTATAACTTTGTATTACATATATTGTAAAGAATTACGACAATATTATATTTAGATTTGACAAAAAACCCCAAATTTCTGTTGAAACCTCTACTTGTTATTTTTTGTTTTACGCTAGGCTTTTCACACTTTTCATACGGTCAAGGCTTTGAACTTAGCGGAGAAGTAAAAGACCAATACCAAGAACCCGTTGCTTTTGCATCTGTTTTTCTTCTAACGGTTACAGATTCAACATTGGTAACAGGTACATCTGCAGATGAAAACGGAGCGTTTTTGTTCTCTAATATTGCAGAAGGTCTATATTTTTTAAAAGCATCTTATATAGGTCAGGTTTCTGAGAATTTGCCTTTGGAAATTTTGAAGGATACTAAAATTGGGGCATTAATTTTAGAACAAGAAGCTGAGCAATTGAACGAGGTAACCGTTACCAGTAATAAGCCCGTAGTCAAAAGAGAAGTAGATCGTATTGTTTTTAATGTAGAGAATACCGTAATCTCTCAGAATAGTTCATGGGATATTCTTAGGCAAACGCCCGGAGTACTTATGATGAATGATGAACTTAAAGTAAGAAACCAGGCTACTACCGTTTATATTAATGATAGAAAAGTTCAATTATCTTCAGATGAGGTCAAAAGTCTTTTAGAAAACTACCAAGGCGAGAATATTAAATCTGTTGAAGTAATTCACAATCCACCGGCAAGTTATGATGCCGAGGGTGGATCTATTTTAAATATTATTACCAGTAAAAATGTATCTATTGGTTATAAGGGAAATGTCAATGCCGGTTATACGCAAGGTGTTTTTCCTAAATATAATTTTGGTACCTCTCACTTTTACAAAACCAAAAGGTTAAACGTAAACGCTAGTTATAATTATGCACCCAAAAAGGAGTATAAAAACACGTTGAACAATACTAATTTTATGGGCGATAGTGGTATTGTTTCTGTTTGGGATACAGATTTTGACCAAGTAATACGTAGCAATACACATAGTGCGGGTTTAGTAATAGATTATGATTTTAACGATAAAAATGTACTAAGTTTTACAAGTAATGCCCTTATACAACCTAAGAGAGATGCAGATTTCTTTCAGGAAACTACCATTAAAGATGCATCTGGTGTTTTGGATTCCCTATTTACCACAAATAGTTTTTTAAGTGAAAGAAAGAACAATATTTCTGGTGACCTTACTTTTAAACATCAATTTAAGGATCAGGGTAATTTGACCGTAAACGCACATTACACGAATTTTGATTTAGATAGAAATCAAGATGTCAATTCTGACTACTTTGAACCCAATGGATCATTTATTCGCGATTTTAACTTTTCTACACTTGCCGATCAACAAATAGAAATTAAAACTGCTCAAATAGATTACAACGATTACCTGGGCAGTGTCTTTTTTGAGACAGGAATCAAAAGTTCTTTTATAGACTCTGAAAGTAAACTAGATTATTTTTTGGAGAATAATGGCACCGAGTTTATTCCAAATTTATCCGATGATTATACGTACGATGAAAGTGTGTATGCTGGTTATTTTAGCCTTTCTAAAGACTGGGAAAAATGGAGTGTAAAAACAGGCTTGCGTGCAGAACAAACAGAAAGTTCTGGGGTATCTGTAAATGTATCGACTATCAATGATCTTAGTTATTTTGAACTTTTTCCTTCTTTCTACCTATTACATAACATTAATGACAATCACAGCTTATCTTTTGATTATGCTAGAAAAGTACAACGCCCTAGGTATGAAGATTTAAACCCCTTTAGAACCTATATCAATGAACGTACTTTTGAAGAAGGTAATCCTAATCTAATGCCTAGTTTTGGTCATAACTTTAATTTGAATTATACACTGAATCAGGAATATTATTTTGATTTCTATTATCGAGATAATGGTAGGTATATCTCTACACTTACTTTTCAAGACAATGATAATTTCGTTTTAAGGGATATCACACAGAATGTATTGGAAAGTACTTCGTATGGGATTGATTTTACCTATGGAAAATCCATTACCAACAATTGGTATTTGTATAGTTACATTTCACTGTTTCATGAAGATGAAACATTCATAGCCCTACAAAGCGATGATTACTCTTTTAAGAATGAGTATAATGGGGCCTATATAGACTTAACCAATTACGTAACGCTTTCCAACGATGGTAGTTTTAAGGGGGAATTAGGTTTTGTATATTTATCAGGCTGGTTGCAGGGTTCTTATATTCAAGAAGAATCCACAAATTTAACGGTAGGTTTAAGAAAGTCTTTTTTCAATAATAGAGCGGTTTTAAGTGTAAGTGCCAATGACTTATTAGGTAATTACAATTCTTATGTTTCTTCGCAGTATCTGAATCAAGACAACAGATTTCTAACCGTCCCTGAAACCCAATATGTAAAGTTCGGCTTTACCTACAATTTTGGAAATTTCCGTTTAGAGGACAATCAAAGAAGCATCGACAAATTAGAACTGGACAGACTGGAGTAAGATAAAATGTTAACTATCAACATCTTATTGTTTTGTTAAGAAAATATTAAGAGCACTGTAAGATAATTCAATTTTACTTTCCTACATTTAGTCAGAATTCCGCTTATTAAATGATTAGGAGTACTTATTTAACGGTTATATTTTTTCTTACGTTTTCTTTAGCGTTAGCACAAGATTTTACCATCAACGGTTCTGTCGTAGACGAGAACAATACACCCGTTGTTTTGGCCAATGTAATCTTGTTGAGTGAAGAAGGTGAATTCATTAAAGGTACGGTTACCAATGATCAAGGAGACTACAGGATTCATTCCATAGCAAAGGGTAATTATAGAATTGTTGCCAGTTATATAGCCAATACTGTTGAAAGTGATTTGTTAGTAGTAACAAGTAATATTGAGATGCCACCACTTGTTCTTCAAAGTGCTCAAGAATTAGATGAGGTCGTAGTAACCCAGAACAAACCAAAATTAGAACAACTGGCAGATCGCCATATTTTCAACGTTGAAAACACGGCAATTTCCGATGGCGATATTTGGGATGTTTTAAAGCGTACACCAGGTGTTATGGTAATGAATAATCGCTTGTATGTAAATGGTAGCGCTAATGTAAATATTATGATCAATGGTAAGCTGGTCAACTTACCAGAAGAGGATATTATTAATTTACTTAGCGGTAGTTCTGCAAGTAATGTACAATCTATAGAAGTAATTACGAGTCCGCCGGCAAAATATAGTGCAGAGGGTGGTTTGTTAATTGATATTAAAATGAAGAAAAACCTTGTTGCAGGGTATAACGGTGCTGTTTTTAACAGATATACGCAAGGTGTTTTACCAAAACATACAGTAGGTACAGATCACTTTTTTAAAGGTAAAAGAGTAGATTTTTCAACGAACTATAGCTTTAGTCATGATAGGGATTGGACCAGATATTCTGATGCTACCACGTTTTTTGAAGACGGACAAGAAAATGAGATTTGGACTGCAGAGCAAAAATCTATATCTAAAGGAAAAAGTCATAATCTAAATCTGTTTTTAGATATTGAATTAAATGAAAAAAATGCGCTAAGCTTTTCTTCTACCTCAAGTTTATCACCCGATAACAATACAATATATACCTCATCAACCGATATTGAAAGTACCAATGCAGATATAATAGCGCGTTTAAAAGGTCTTAATACATTAGGTGATGATACCTATAACACGTCTAATTATTTAGATTGGGTACATAAGTTGAATGATAAAGGGGCAGAAATAGCAACAAACGCCCACTTTACCTATTATGATTCTAAGGATAATCAAGAATTAAATAATGACATTGTAGAAGGTTTTACCGAGAATACTTCTGAGAATACGTTAAATATAAGTTCAGACCAGATTATAAACCTTTTCAGCGCCCAAACAGACCTAACATTACCGTTATCAAAACAGTCTACTTTAGAGACAGGCTTAAAATTTGCAAATATAAACTCAGAGTCAAGTATTCTACAGTCTGGTTTTGATGAAACCATTACCAACATTAACCCTTCAGAATCTGGAATTTTTAATTACGACGAACAAATTTACGCAGGTTACGTAAGTCTTAGTAACAGTTGGGAAAAATGGAAATTAAATGTAGGTCTTAGAGCAGAATATACAGACACAAAGGGAGAATTAAATATTTTATCATCAGCAAACACAAATTCTTATTTTGATGTATTTCCAAACTTGTCTATGTCCTATACGAAAGACAAAAATGCTTTCATGGTTAAATATTACAGGCGAATTACCCGACCTAGATATAGCAGCATTAACCCTTTTCAATATTATATATCTGCAAACTCTATTTTTGAGGGAAACCCTAATTTAAAACCAGCTTATCGTAGCTATATAGAAGTGGATTATGTATATGATAAAGACTATAAGTTTGCTTTATTTACGAGTATAAAATCGGACCAGCAGGTACAACAATTTATTCAAGACAATACGACCAATTTTTTAATAGCGCAGTATATAAATTTAGAAACCAATTATAATTTTGGTGCAGATGCTAGCGTATCTAAATATTTTACCTCGTATTGGTATTTTTATTTTTTAGTGAGCCAATATTACAATCAGAATAAATTTGTTGATGTAACTACCAACGCTATTATTGACAACTCTACTTGGACCACATACCTACGAGCTAATAATTATTTTACATTATTAAAAGATGAATCATTGTATGCAGACATGGCATTCACTTATATTTCGCCATACGTACAAGGTAATGCCAGTTTTAGAGCCTATAGTAAATTGGGTATAAATTTCAGAAAGACATTTTGGAACAAAGATGCTAGCATTTCTATAGGTGTAGAAGATATTTTTAATAAAGGAAACATTTATTCTACAAGAAACTATCTTGAACAAAATAATTCTACAAGTACTAGACGCGAAAATCGACTGTTTGTATTGGGTTTTAGGTACAAATTTGGTAACACGAAAATTAGAGATAACTCTAAGAGTAAGAGCACAGATGAAAACAATCGATTATAGATTTGCTTAAGTCATCATAGATCCACAAATACCTAAACTAACTAGTAGGTAGATACCTGCTAAAATCAAAAAAACTTTACCGGCTTTTTTCTTTTGTTGAGAAAATAGAATAATTCCAATAATTAAAAACAATAATGCCGGACCAAACATTATAAGAAGTATTAAAGTAAATAGCCCATCAAGATTTCCAACCTCTAAAATCATATCATTTCGTTTTGTAATTCCTTTAATCGTTCTATTTTATCATCTCTATAAAATAAGTTCATAGTTTCAAAAGGGATAATTTTATAGTCTTTGTTTACAATGTGCACACAAGATTTCTTAATGGCACGGACATCAAAATTATGGGCATCTATAAATTGCATAATGATGATGCGAAACAGGTTGTCATATCCAAGTTCTGGGGCGTCAATTTCAGGAAGGCAGCACATAATACTTTTTAAATTTTCCGATGCTTTTTCAACGGAATTGCCTGTACTAAAAAGCTCGATCATTTTGCCGTGTAGTTGTTCATCTTGCTCGTAAATTATAGTGTTTTTACCTTCGTTCAATAAATCATCTGGGTTAATGAACCTAGTTAGCGGGTTTACCTCATCTCCCAATTTTAGAGCATATGCCATCACCAAGGCGTCGGGGTTACAGGGTACCGGTATTAAATCGTCCGGTTCAAAAATAGGCGATTGCTCTAAAATTTTTCTTCGTACTTCAGTTAAGGTAATACGGTTTTCATCTACTTCAAAATTTTCTAATCTACCAGCAATTTGGGTGGGCTGAAAAGTTACGCCGCGCACACATTTTTGTTTTAGGGCAAAGTCTATGGTACTTCCCATTTCATGGTCATTTAACCCCTTTTGTAATGTGACTACCAATGTTGTGGAAAGGTTCAATTGATTTAGATGGTCTAACGCTTGTAAACGAATATCTGCCAGGTCTGCCCCTCTTAAGGTTTGTAGTACATGGTTATCCAAAGAATCAAACTGTAAATACACTTCAAAATCTGGTGCGTAAGTTGTCAATCGTTTCGCAAAATCAAAATCTTTTGCAATTTTAATTCCGTTGGTATTCAACATTAAATGCCGAATAGGTAGCGATTTTGCGTAATCAAGAATTTCAAAAAAGTTAGGATGTATGGTAGGCTCACCTCCACTAAGCTGAACCACATCTGGTTCGCCCTCGTTCTTAACGATAACGTCTAACATTTTTTTAATTTCCTCTAATGTGCGGTGTCTACCATAAGTGGGAGATGATCCCGCATAGCAGGTAGGGCAGGTAAGATTGCAGCGGTCGGTCAGTTCAATGACCGTAAGACAAGAATGTTGCTCGTGATCAGGGCAAAGACCGCAATCATAAGGGCATCCATAATGGGTTTTTGTATTGAACGTTTTTGGATATTCAGAAGCCTTATTATAGTTTCTTATGTTCTTATAGTACTCAATATCGTCTGCAATAAGCACCTTAGACCTACCATGCTCTCTACAGTTTTTAAGCATATACACCTTCTCGTTCTCAAAAACGATTTTGGCATCTACCCTACGTAAACATTCTGGGCATAGGCTTAGTGTAAAATCATAATAGGTATAGTTTTTTTCTGACATATGTTATTCCCTGAAAGATGAATTTTTGGTAGTACACCAAACAAATTAGACATAATATTTGAATACTGCTTAGCCCTAAGAAATAAAAAGGGTTGGGTTTTAGAAATTCGATACCGAATCGAAGGGAGAAATAGGTAACCATAAAGAGCTTAAAAAGATCCCCGTTTTTAAAAGTAAGATTCAACTTTTGTAACCTTTTGATGATGACGAAAAGCACGGATAAAAACAGCACTTCATATAGTGCAATGGGATGCCTTAAAACACCATCACCTAAGTCCATACCGGTAAAAAAGGTAGTTTCTTTTCCGTAGGTAAACTCTTTAAAACCCGCTAAAAAACAACCAATTCTACCTATGATAATGCCTAAGATGATAGGCAGTGTAAATAAGTCTCCAGACGAATGTTTTTCTCCAATAATCTTCTTCGCAAGCTCCACACCCAGCAAGCCACCAAAGAGTCCGCCCATTATGGTTTTGTTGTTTAGGTTATAAAGCAAACCTTGATCTATGTGGGCTATAGGGTTTTCAAAAAACGCCGCTAATCTTGATAAAAACAGCGCCCCAAAAATAGCACCTATGATTATGGAGAGTCGGTTATTGGAAGAAATGACATCAGCGCTCTTTTTCCGTAGAAAAACATAGTATCTAAACCCTACAAAAAACGCTAGGTATTCAAGAATAAGGTGCATGTTTAATTTTACACCAAATACAATAGGCTCAAAAGGTAGCGAGACAATAAGTAGCGTTTGGGTCATAAAGTTATTGTCAAAGCTTTATTTAAAATTTGAAATATATTTAGAAGCGTAAATAAAGACTTCATTTGGATACTAATTTACGTCGTTTCTACAAACAAGTGTTTTAACAAGTGATAATAGCCTGTAAAACCATAGAATTTATCAAAAAGCTTAAGTAATGCGCTTCCCGTATTTTTATATAACTTTGCAACCCAAAATTAAACAGCAGTGCCCAAGATAGGAGACATACAACTACCTGATTTTCCGTTGCTTTTAGCGCCAATGGAAGATGTAAGCGACCCACCATTTAGAGCCCTTTGTAAAGAGCAAGGAGCCGATGTTGTGTATACAGAATTTATTTCTTCGGAAGGATTGATTCGTGATGCCGCAAAAAGCGTAATGAAGCTAGATATTTATGAGAAGGAACGCCCTGTAGGTATTCAAATTTTTGGTGCCAATTTAGATAGTATGTTACAATCTGTAGAGATTGTAGAAAAGTCAAAGCCCGATATCATCGATATTAATTTTGGTTGCCCTGTAAAGAAAGTGGTATCTAGAGGAGCGGGAGCCGGAATATTAAAGGATATTGATTTAATGGTCTCCTTGACCAAGGCTATGGTAGAGCATAGTAATTTACCCATTACGGTAAAGACCAGATTAGGTTGGGACGATAGTTCTATAAAAATTGTTGAGGTTGCAGAACGTTTACAAGACGTGGGCTGTGCTGCAATTGCAATACATGGAAGAACCCGTGCACAAATGTATAAGGGAAGTGCAGATTGGAACCCTATTAGAGATGTAAAGAACAATCCAAGAATGCATATACCCGTATTTGGTAACGGAGATGTAGATTCACCGGAAGCAGCCATGAAAATGCGAGACGAGTTTGGTTTGGACGGTGCAATGATCGGTCGTGCAAGCATAGGCTACCCTTGGATATTTAGGGAAATAAAACACTTTTTTGAAACAGGAACCCATTTAGCACCTCCAACAATGGCAGAACGTGTAGAAGCTGCGCGTCGTCATTTACAGATGTCCATAGATTGGAAAGGGGAAACGTTGGGCGTGTTTGAAACTAGAAGACATTATACCAACTACTTTAAAGGAATTCCTAATTTTAAGGAGTATCGTATGAAAATGGTAACCAGTGATGATTCTGCTTCGGTATTCGCTGCTTTTGATGAGGTGTTGCAAAAGTTCGGCGATCACCAATTTACCAATGCTTAGAGGTCTACTAACTTTTTATTGATTCGGCTACTTGCAATTTTAGAGGCAATTACGCCCAATACAAGAATGGTTGCCAGTACTATGACAATATTGATAAATTCAAACTTTACCGGATAAGCTAAAGTAGCCGTTATTTTTAGCCAACTGAAAGCAAGTTGGGACCATACAATGAGTACGCCAAGCAATACGCCTATTAATCCACCAAAACCGGTAACAAGAATGCCTTGTACAAAATAAATACGGCGCAATTCTTTGATCGTAGTACCTAGGCTGTAGAGTGTTTTAGAATTCTGTTGCTTGTCTAAAATCATCATGATAATAGCGCCTACCACATTAAATAAGGCGATGATAAGTACCAAAGTAAAAATGAGATACGTAGCTACGTTTTCGGTATTCAGCATTTTGTAGAGTGTACTGTTCAGTTGCTGTCTGTTTTTTAGTTGTACGCCATCACCCAAAATTGTTTGAATTTCATCACGCACGGCGCTAGGTTCAACACCTTCATCCATCTTAAAATTAATACCGGAAATGGAGAGCGAATCTTTTTCCAATAAAGCTTGTGTCAATCGCAGATCGGCAAAAACGTATTTATTATCCAAATCAGCTTCTACGGCATACACGCCACCAATGACCATGGGCAATTGATTGTAGAGCGATGAAATACTTTGTTGTGATATAGAACCTTTGCCAGGTTTAAAAGCATATATCTGCATAGGGCTTCTATATTGGTTGATGGTAACCCCTAGAATGTTGGCAATACCTAGACCGGACACTACTTGAGATTCGTTTAATGTCCAGTCGCCAATATAAAGCGTACTATCTACACCAGTTACTTTAGTGTAGTTACTATCTACCCCTTTTATGTATGCAATATGGTTTTTTCCTCGGTGTTCAAGAGAAACTTTCTCTTCTATTTCTTTAGAGTAAAATGCCAATCCGTTGACCGATTGCAAACGTTCTTCCTGTTCTGGGGATAATGTAAATGTCTTACCAGCTACGGGTAACGCTTTTAATTGTGGGTCAAAAGATTCGGTAAAAGAAAGGCTGAAGGTTTTTAAACCGGCGAAGGCAGATAATACAATAAATAGTGCGGCAGAGCCAATGACAATAACTAAAAAGGTGATAAAATTAATAATGTTAACCGCGTTCTGGGTACTTTTAGAACGCACATACCTTTTAGCGATATAGAGAGGAAAATTCAACCGATCAGCTCTTTTTACGTTTAGGTAATAAATCTCTGTTCTCTATTGGGTTTTCTTCGCGCTTCAGTGATTTTTCAATGTTCTCTATATAATCTAGAGAATCATCTAAATAGAACAATAACTCAGGCACTCTACGTAATTGGTTACGTGTACGTTGAGAAAGTTCGTGTTTAATTAGGGGTTGGTTAGATTTTATGCCCTCCATTAACTCTCCAGCTTTCTCATTAGGAAAAATGCTCAAGTATATTTTGGCAATAGAAAGATCTGTTGTAACCGAAACCTTAGATACGGAGATAAGGGTATTACGTAACCCACCATCAATGGCAGCTTTTTGTAGAATGTCTACAATATCTTTTTGAATAACTCCCGCTATCTTACGTTGTCTTTGCGTTTCCATACTGCAAAAATACATAGAAAAATGTATCTTAACCCCTATATAATGCACTCTGAAGCAAATAAGGCATGAAAAAGATCGAACATTTGGGTATTGCGGTAAAGAACATGGAAGATTCTAATGCCCTTTTTGAGAAATTACTGGGTGTGGCACCCTATAAGCAAGAAGAAGTTGCATCGGAAGGTGTACTAACCTCCTTCTTTAAAAACGGACCTAACAAAATAGAGTTGTTGGCCGCCACAACGGCTAACGGACCCATTGCCAAGTTTTTGGAAAAAAAGGGAGAAGGCATACACCACGTAGCTTTTGAAGTGGAAGATATTTTTGCTGAAATGGAACGTTTAAAAGCTGAAGGCTTTACTTTACTGAATGAAAAACCCAAGAAAGGGGCAGATAATAAGCTAGTTGCCTTTGTACACCCAAAGACAGCAAATGGGGTGTTGGTAGAGTTGTGCCAAGAAATTGTCAAGTAGCGATGAAATTGTTTGTGTTGGTTAAAAATAAGTAGTAATATTGCATCCGCAATTTGCGGGTTTTGTAATGCAACTGGTTTGAGCACTAGTTTAACCGATTAAATTCGGGTTACGCCTTACAAAATTATAACCGGTCCTATAGCTCAGCTGGTTAGAGCACCTGACTCATAATCAGGTGGTCCCTGGTTCGAGTCCAGGTGGGACCACGAAACAAATCCATAACACACTTATTTATAAGAGGTTATGGATTTTTTATTACTTAGAAGGGACAACATTGGGGGCAACATCTACATTACAGATTATTTTCTTCTCGAGTTTTCCACCATTGCCTTAAATGAATCATTTTTGGCTCGCTAAGATTAATAAGTCCTTTTCCTGATTCAAGCTTTTTAATCTCTGTTTCTAATTTATACTTACTACTTGGTGTTCCAATAAAGTTGCTAATTCCTTTATAATCTTTATTTTGAACATTTAAACAAATTGGAAGTTTTACTTGGGAAGCAAAATCAAAATCCTTTGTTTTATAATCTTCAACACCCTGAGAAAGCATTACAATGATAACACCTTTAGACCTTAGTAGCCTCAGAAGCTCTTCAAGTGCTTTTCTTGCATTTTTGTTTTTTAGATATATGTGTGCTTCATCAATTACAATTACATAACGCAGAGGAAAGATATGGTCTTTTGGTTCGCAATCATTTGTAGAACTAAAATAAGAATTGAAATATCTCAGTAATAAAAACACCACTAATTGTCTTAACGTATCGGATAAAGCAGGTGGAAGATTTAAATATAAAC
This sequence comes from Maribacter sp. HS, assembly GCF_048059195.1. Classification (NCBI taxonomy): domain Bacteria; kingdom Pseudomonadati; phylum Bacteroidota; class Flavobacteriia; order Flavobacteriales; family Flavobacteriaceae; genus Maribacter; species Maribacter sp. HS. Next base: position 742,736 of record NZ_JAYLVV010000003.1, on the reverse strand, counting down.
TCTTATCTAGAATTCTTGTATTTGTTGGTTTACAATCAAAAATGTTCGTCGCTAAATTTTCAATTCCAGCATATAAGGTATCAACTTTTCTATTATTTTCTTCATAATATTCTACTAAATCCTCAAATAATTCATTTATTGTTGGGTAGGAACCATTTTTACTATCCAACAAATCTGTTATTACTTTTGTTAGAATGTTCTTTTGAGCAACACCAACACTAGGAACAAAAGTTGCAATTGTATCAACAAAGGCCTTTATACTAAAGGGTCTTTGTCTCTCATCCAAATTAATAGATGAAAATGGATTAAATTTAAGACCACCATCATTAACGATATCAACAAATTCACATTTTGTAGCATCCAAAAAAGGTTTTAACTGCTCCGGGTTTCCTTCACCTTTATAGTCAAAGAAAATAAATTTTAGTTGATCATTAGTTTTACTTGAAATTTGATATAGAACATCTTTTATTAATTGCGTCTTACCAGAACCTGCCATACCGGCAATTGCAATATTTCTATTATCGAATTCTCTTAAATCATTGATTCTTATTTCAATTTTTTCACCTTCCTTCGTTTGACCTAATTCAAAAGTTAAGAGATCTTTATATTCCTTGACATCGTTTATCTTACTGGATGAAAAGTTAGTTTTAATTATGTTTTTCCTTAAATCTAGACCGTTTTTAACGATTTTTAAAAGAATATGAATATGATCTCCATTTGATATGTCCGCTTTAGCAATTTTAGTATTCCAATTATGAAGTCCATGATTTAAATGAAGTTTAAATAATTTTATGAACTCATCTTCAAAGGTATTTCTTCCATAATGCTGATCAAGAACAGATTTAAAAATAATCGTATTTGAACCAGCTCCTATAATTGTTCCAAAAATAGATTTACCATCTCGGAATTCCTTACCATCAGAACTAGGAATTATCTCTTTTTCAATATCAAATACTTTACCAGATAATAAACTATATGAAAATGCTATCCGAGGAACTATTCCTTCATTTTTAAAATTATATAACGATTTTAACTTGATTAACAATTCATCATTTTCTTTACTTATTTTAATTCTCATAGCTTTGGAAATAACCTTTTTTTAAATATGTGTTTGCCCCATCATTAAATAATTGATAAGATTTAGAGATATTTGCTGATATATCCTTGTACCGTTTGGGAGTTATCTCACTGTTCGTTGAGAATAAAACAACTTGATCTGATAATGTAGGATAGTATTTTTTGGTAATATTATCTCTGTGTTCTTCATCAAGTCTACCAAGAGGTGTATCAATAAATATTGGTAAACTCTGTATAGATTCACTCAATATGGCTTTAATTAAACATGAAATATAGATTTGCTTTTCTCCAGAGGATAAGCTCTCTTTTCTAATTTCATTATCGTCTTGATCTAAAAGAGTTATTTTCATCCCTTGACCAGAGGCCAAAATTGTAACTTTAACATCTTCTATAAACTTACTTTCGTTTTCTTCACTTCGTAGCTTATGCATTAATATTTTTAGTTCACTTAAAATTGAATTTTCTAAACTAATCTTGTGTTTACTTTTTTGTTCTTCTAAGAAGAAATTTAAGGCTTCAATATATTTTTGGCTTTCCTTTATTTTAAGTTTATTAAGTGCATTCACATCAACTTTTTTAACTAAAACGACCAATTGCTGTTTTAGTCTTACGATGTCACTTTTCAATTTAATAATTTGTTGATCGTTCTTTCCGATTTTTCGATTGTACTCAGTAATATTATAATCAGCAGTTTCTTTTTTAGACGAATAGTCTAAAACTAACTCGTCTTCTAAATCAGCATCAACTTTTCGCAAAGTTTTATTTAAATTAGCAAGGTTTATTCTAACGTTGTTGAAATCTTCAATCGTTGTTTCAAAAGTTACTTTTGACTGAGAATTAACGAGATTAATAGCATCAAGAATTATATTTTTCTCCGAATTATTTAAATCGTGTTCAAATTCTAATTCTTCATAATCCCCATTTTTATTAAATAATTCAGCACTCAAATTTTGAGCTTTTTCATAATAGAAAAGCTTATCCTTAAATGACATTGTTGAATTATCAGGCTCAGGAGGTTTATTAAAGAGTAATTCTATAAAATCTTCAATTTTTTTCGAATTTTCCGTTGTTAAATTTTTAGTGATATTATTATTTTCCTGAATTTCTAGATGTTCACTTACTTCTTCGAGTTTTCCAGTAATAATCGCTAATGGAATAATTTCACTTAATTCATTAAATCTTTCAGAAAGTTCTAATTCTTTTGTTTTCAATTTTTCTATTTCCAACAAAACAGAATCTCTATCAAAAGTTGAATTACCACCTTGTTTACTGTGTTGTGATATTAAACCATCAAATTGTCTAATGGTCTTTCTTAAACCATCTATTTTCTTTAAACTCTCAGCGTTTTCTTCTTCTAATTCACTAATTTCTAAATCAGAAAGTTCCACCGCCTTTTCTTTATCGACAATTTGTTCTTGTAAATTTTTAGTTGCCCCCTCCTTTTTGATAGTATTGATATAAAATTCGATATCTTCAATGAGGGTATCATATACATCTAATCCTAAAATTTTGCCTAGTGCATCATTTATAAAACTACCTTCTTCTTTAATGGATAGATTAGCAATGTCAGAAATTTTTTCTGCATCAAAAAAGACAAATTTTGCTGCATCAATTGGAATTATATAATCATTAATAAAATTAATTTTATCAATATCATCCTCGAAGATTTCTTCTCTTGTATTTGAGTCAGAAATTGAAAGACTTTCATTCATACTAGCAACATTAAATGTTCTAGTTACGATCACACTATCATTATTTGAATTTATTTTTTGTAATTTAGGCAGTTCTATTTCAGAAACTAAAATACTTACTGAAAAGATATCCTTATTCTCTTTCTTGGCAGTCCAATTAATAGACTGTTGCATAAAAGATGAATAATTCTTTTCCTTTTGGATTTCTTTCTTAAAATTATCATCAATTTGTGATATTTTTTCGCCGTACAAGCACCATACTATTGATAACAAGAGGTTGGTCTTACCATAACCATTTCTACCACCAATTACTACTATATTCTGGTCAGAATTAGTTGATAAATCAATATCTACCTGGTCGTAGTACTGCCTGAAATTATTAATTCCTATCTTAGATAATTTCATTTTATAGCTTTTTCAATAATGTCATTAATTTTTTGCTGGTGATAGTTATTTCTTTTCAACAACTTTTTTGTCCTAACAGATTCCAGTAGAGTTTTTACAGATTGGAAATTTATATTCCTTGTAATACATATCTCTTTAAGCCTTTCGTCTTGCAATGATTTAGTTTCTCTAATTTTCATGTTATTTATTTTGAAGAAGTTTTGCGACTTCGATAAATTTAATTTCCTCTTTTATATTAAGTTTATTGTCATCAAAAAGTTTACGTTGTTTGTAAAAGAACTGATACAAATTATGTTCATTTTCTTTACGTGCAGATGGTAACCTATTATTCAATGAAACAAATAATAATAATTCGTCATACTTTTTTAATATAGATAATGGTCGTTTACCACTGATATTTTCAAACTTGTTAATTAAGCTTTTGAGTTTTTTAAATTCAATTTCATCAATATATCCACTGTTTTCTCTCTTTTTTTGAATATTAACCCAACGATAGAGTTTTTCCTCCTCTTCCGTAACTCCGGATGAAAATGGAAGACGATTTTTACTTTTTACAAAATCCTGTAATAATTCAAAACTTTCTGCCCAAGTTTTTTTCTCAATGTTATTATCTTTTAAAATTGTCCTAGAATTGGAATCATAATTCTTAGATTTTAATCCAACATAAGAATCTTTGTAAAAAACAAACATTCCATGTTCCTCGAGTTTAAGATTTTGTATAATACTATAAGAATTAGAATTTGGACGAAATTTTAAAACATAATCAGTTATATCATTAATATGCTTTGGATTTGAAAACTGATTTAAATATTCTTCAGATATACTTCTTATCGTTCCTCCACGAAAATTATCAAGTTCTTTTTCCCATTTTTTTAATCCGAATATGCTTCTTCTACCAACCGGAACAAAGCCGTTTATCCTTTTCATAGAAACTCTAATTTTATCCTCATCAGTATTATAATTAGGATATAACTGTTTAACTATTTCAAAAATCTTAGCAACTTTAGATGGTTTGCCAATCTGTTCTAGTGCTTCAAAAGCATATTCATGAGCTTGTCTAGCTTTGTTTCTTTTAAAAATTAAATTTTCATCTAAGTCAAGGTATAGTTCAAATTCATCATTAATAATTTTTTCACAGACAGGAAATATTGATTCCAGAATACTGATATTATTATTAGTTAGAAATTTAAATAGGTAGCTTTTAAAATTAAATGAATATGATTCTTCTATTTTATCGCTTAGCCTTCTTGAAATATCATTTATTAAAGAATCTATATCAATTTCTGAAGCAATTTCTTTTTTTACCAAATGGAATTTTCTCCATTTATGCCTATTAATTGCATTAAAATCTTTAAATAATAATACATCTTCAAGATTTCCAAATAAAGTAAAACTATTGACTAAATATGCGGATAATATATATGTTGCAAATTCTTCAGAGAAATATGTATAATTCAGGTTATTAATTATTTCTAATATATCTGTATCAACATTAATGTAATTAGAATCAACATCAATACTATAATTTTGGAATAAATCATCATTGAAACTAGCAATGAAAAGAAGTTTATTGAATAGACTATTAAAACATAATTTTTCTAATTGTCTTACCCTTTCTTTAGTTAAACCTATTCCTACTGCTATTTTGGTTCGCGACAATCCACTATGATTAGTGTAAATTTTTAAAGAGTTTTTGATTATAAATGTTTGCTTTTCGTCAAAGAAAGCTTCCTGATCCAATAAAAAGTTAGTAAGACGAAAAATAGATTCCCGTTCCAAAATACTTTCGGGAATTTTTAGAATATTGAAAGTGCGTTGTATTAAATATTTATTTTTTAATCCAATTAAATATTTTTCATCATTAGTTTGGCTTACCTCTAGAATAAAATCCTTAATAATAGAAATAAAATATTCTATTTCAGGAACACACTTGGCACCAACATTTTGCATGCTTTTAACACTGTAGCTTTTAGAAAGTAAAATCTTCTCTGCAAAATTTTTAATTTTTATATTGTTATTTAAATATAATAAAATTGCATTTCTACTTCTTACAGATAAATTATTCAAATTTGTAAATATAAAGCTATTTACAACTTCTCTTTGTGTTCTAGACAAATCCAAAACTAAACCATCCGAAGACTCAACTTCAATAAAGTTTTCATCCTGATATTTAAGACAAATTTCTGTTAGTTCACTATCTGATTTTCTTCCACATTTTGGAAGGTTATTGAAAGATTTATTTTGTTTATAATATTTTATTACGTCCGAAATAAGATGTAAATTATTGTATTTACAGACATTATAGGATCTAACACTGATTTCTTTATTTCTATAAATATCTTCTATTTTCATTCCTGTTAAAATCTGTAGTCTTTTTATTTAACATCGGTAAGCTAAAGTTATTTAAGCGCTTATTTTTACGGGTTTCCGTAATTTCTGAAAAGACTTTTTTATAAAATTGATAATTAATAGTAAAGGATTATATTGAACTAATTCAAATCGCAAACTAGATAGTATTACAAGTGGTGTTTTTACATAAAAGTATTAGTAAGCAAACATAAATTTTAGAGTTTTATTTTAGTAAAATCATATAATTGTTCAGTTTTATAAATTAGGTACATCTTGCAGATAACAATTTCTAATCACTTATTTATCTCTTTGTCTAATTTAGACCGCTTCACTAAGGTTGAATCAATAGGTGTGAAAATCAAATAGGAATCCTTTTTAAATTGGATTTGATTTTGCAATTCATGATATTAAACTTCCAATTTATCGAAATGTAAATCAAGGATTTACCTAGGATTTTTCAATTTTATTCGATTACTAAGTATTAATAATGAGTATTATAATTCATCTTTAAACCAAAGTTTAAGCTCGGGGAATTAAGGGACTATTGATTTGAATAGGCTTAAAGTACTCTTTGTACACCTCATGTTTCAAACGAGATAAAAAGATTAGGGATATGTATTAACTAATGGAATCAACTACTCTTAGACCAATAATGGTAGTTGATAGTATCAAATAGGAATGCTTAAAGACCAAATTTTTTTTTGATAATTAATTACTTAATGAAGTTACATATTGCGGGTATCGATTTTTAAAACTTAAAATAGCTTTTGATAAGGAACTCTTAGGATCCTGAATTTGTATATAACAATTTTCTATACAACGGGTTATAGCCATTAAAACCCAAGTGGCAGCATACATGTTTCGTCTTTTTTCAGGATTGAGTTGGTCAAATAGAGATTCTAATAAATAATTATCAGCATCTTTTTCTTGTGTCTTTTGTTCAAAAAACACATCTAAATTAAAGCACATTACTGACCAAGCTTCTATACCACGACAAGACTCATAATAAATTGAACGAACAGAAAGGGCGCCCGGAGGGCTTAATTTTCGCTTATCGACGTTACCAGTAGCATTCCAAAAATAAATATCTTTAAATTTAGAATTTGCTTCCTTTAATAGGTCCCAATCATTTTTAGTTTTACCGTAGTCCTTTATGATATTATCATATTGATTAACTGAAACAGAGGAATTCTCTTCAGTTGAAAAATAGCCATTAGCATTACTTTCAGCAGATGTTAAAAGTAATAAGGATTCATAGTTGGAGCAACCCTGTCTTTCTCCGATAATTTTCAGTTTATTGATATATTCAATATGATTTACACTTGATTTTGAATAGTCAATTAAAACGCTTCCATGGTCTTCTGTGTCAATAGGCTCAATACCTAAATCTATTTCATACCACGTCGCAATATGATTTGCAAGTGCGGCAATAGCAGGTTTCATTCTGTAAGAGTTACGTCGTTTTTGGTATTTATAATAATCTATTTTTTTGTTTCGAGATATTTGCCAATCACATAATAAAGAATACCGAACTAACTGTTCTTTACCTCCATTTGCAATTACAATATTATTGCTTCCAAAAATACTAAAGAGTATATCTCGTTCTAATTGATGACAATCTTGAGCTTCATCAATATAAGCAATTCTACCAGCCCTAAAACCACTTAATCCTTTTTTGTATCTTGTTTTAAGCTTGTCTAGATTAATTCTTCCACTTCCGTCTTTTTCAAGAATTTCAGGTTGTAGACCCATTACATTTTCTAGTAGATTATATTTACTTATGACATCTAAATCGCTTAAAAAGGTATCTAAATTAGTTGTTGCTTGAAGAATACGTTCAAGAACTTTATGATAATCTTTTAGAAATATATTTGAACTTTCAAGATTACCTAGCTTACTTAGCTTGTCATTTCGATAAGTTTTAAATTGTTTAGCTGTTTCCTCTTGATTTGGTAAACTTTTTAAAGATTCTAAATGTTGAATAAATAAAATTGCTTCACGTTTTGTTCCTTCAGCAATGCTCCATTTACTTTGAACATACATTAACAGTTTAGCAAGACTAATGTGATTTTCTGATTTCCGAACAGAATTAAAATATGTTTCAACTTGTAACCATCTGGAGTCTATGGTATTTGTCAATTCATTTATTCGGTTTTCAGTAAGTAATAATAGTACTCCTAATTTTTTAGCCAATCTATAAAAATAACTATGTATTGTGTATGCCGTAGTAGGTTGTTTTGTTTTTCTATCTTCAGGAGATAACCTATTTGTATAACTTTGTATTTGTGAGGAAATATCATAAACTAATAGGTGATTGTAAGTTAGAAATACTCCCTTACGACCGTCTACACTTAAACGCAACATCCATTTTAATATATCTGATGATTTTCCAGTACCAGCTTTTCCATTTACTTCAACTAATTTGGAGCCTATATTTTTATATGCCTTTATTGATGCATCATCTAGTTTACTCTGAATTCTGTCAATCTTTTTTTTCGTGATATACCCATCTATACTGTCTTTTGATGCGCGTTCAAAAATTTTTTTAATATGTATCTCGAATAGAATATCACTATCATGCCATTGTTTGTAACCGGGCCATTTAAAATAATGATTTAACTTGATTACTTCCTCAACTTTATCATATGTAAATTGATTATTTATAAGTATGTTGTTTAAGGTGTGTGAGCTCATGGTATTTTTAATCCACGTAATCGGATGAACAGTTATGAATCTCCTATCTAAACAACAGTTAGTACTTAAATAATTGGTTAAGCCCCATTTAATTTTATTTGCATCTTCCTCAAAATCTATATAAACCCCATCGATTTCTATTAAACTCCCATTTATTTTAATATTTGAATTATTGTATTCATTTACAATAGATACTGCAATTATCTGATTTTTGACGTAATGCCTGTCATCAGCTGTTTCTACACGATACCAACTTCTTTCCTTTTTTGGAATATTTAATAAAATAATAAAGTCAATAGTAGTTTGGGAAGAGACTGAAACAGGGAAATTATTTAAAACTATTACTTCAGCTTCTTTACAAGTGTTATGTAGCTTTTCAATTATTGAATCTTTTAAAGCTTCATAATTCAGATCAGCGTTAGTGCCATTTATTTTCGACAAGGATAGATCCATTTTCTATTTTTTTAAATTCCCAAGTACATTTTGTCTTATCAATTTTCATTTGATATTATTATGAACTTTATAATATAGTTTTAAAAATGGTAATTTTTTTTATACGAGAAGTACGGTTTCCCGTAATTGGCTAATATTTTATTTCCTTACTATTGATCAATCTTATTTTTAAATGATATTCGCCTAACTCTGCAATAACTCTGCACAATTAAATATTATCTTGCCAAAAATTCCATTTAAAAGTAAATTATGGCCAATAGCAAACACGCACATTTTCGATATAATATTCTAGATGAGTACTTCAGGAAAAGATCACTTTATTTCGATGAACTTTTAGTGGCACTAAACGAAGCAATAGAAATACGCTACCCAAATGAGAGTGTCTCTATTAGAACCTTAAGAGAAGATTTAAAGGTGTTTAGAGATAAGAAGAAAGGTTTTGGAGCACCTCTACCGGAAAAAGCAAGAGTTCTAAAGTATTCTAATCCTAATTTTTCAATCGCCCAGCGACCTTTGTTGGATTATGAACAATATCTAATTGATGCAGCACAGCAGTTACTAGAGAGGTTTGAGAATGACCCTAAATATGATCGATTGGCAGAAGCTTTAGTAATATTTCAAGACGAGGAAGATAAAGATGAGAAGGAGTCAACAAATAATTTGTTTTTTGATCATAATGATGAATATAAAGGAATTCAATATTTGAAGCCATTATACATGGCGATAAAGAAAAAGCAGGTTTTAGAAATGACTTTTAAAGGGTTTAATAATAAAGAACCCCATATTTTTAGGTTTCATCCTCATATTTTAAAGCAGTATAACAGAAGGTGGTTTGTTTTTGGTTTTAATGAAACTCTAGGTGTAAAAGAATGGAGCATTCCTTTAGATGAAAGAATAATAGACTTCAGTATTCTAGAAGAGAGCACTTATAAGGAAACAGATACTAATTGGGGGCATTTTTTTAGAGAAATGGTAGGGGTTAGAAGAAATAAGGGTCAACTAGCTGAAAAGGTGGTATTACGTTTTTATAATGGTAGAGAGCGTTACTTCAAAACAAAACCATTTGTACCGGACTATGATGAGTTTTTTGAAGAAGAAAAAAGTGACCAAGTTTGGTTTGAAACCATAATAAACCCAGAACTAGTTCAACAAATATTGTCTTTTGGTAGCGATGTTGAAGTCTTAAAGCCGGAAAGTTTAAAGGAAGAAATGAAACTACATACAGATAAACTCTATAATTTTTACAAATAACTAAATGTGCGCTTACGCTGCACTTTATAATATTTTCTTTGTAAAGATTATAATTAAAATGGATGATTTATTAAATAAATATCCAGATAAACTGAACTAGCAAGATGCGAAAAATTACCGAGAAATTGAATTCAAAACTTAAGTCTCATTTTAGAGAATTGGACAAATTAGGACTGGCAGCTGAAGACAGTGGTATAATATTATATCTATTGACTTTATTAAAAGAGAAAATAGATTTTCAAATCAAAATGGACAGTAATCCAGTCCACAATGACTTGTCGCTATTCCAAAATGAAGATGCAAAATTGGAGCTCAGTGTCGAGGAGATATGGATTGAACTTAATGATGTCCCACAAGCCCAGAGCTATTTGATTGAGGTGAATAAAATTTTCAACGCTAAGTTGAAAGTACTTTCTATTAAATCTTATGAGAAAATAATTGATATTCTTGAGAGTCTTTTTGAAGGCGATTTAGAAAATCAATTTTCTCAAATATTCGATTTATTTCTAAATCTTATTGCTGAGCGCCAAGGGAAAAAAAGTGGAGAATTTCTTTTACCAACTGAAATAAGCGATTTTTTAATGGATTTGGCGCGCCCAAAAAGCGATGCAAAAGTTTTTAATCCATTTGCCGGCTATTCTACGTTTGGAACTAAGCTAAAAGAAGAGCAGTTATATCATGGTCAAGAAATAGATAAGCTAATTTGGGCGATTTCAATGATGCGATTAAATGCGTATGACAGACTTGAGAAATCAGTTTTGCAAAATGCTGATACTTTCACAGAATGGCCAAGCACTAGTAATTATGATCTGGTAATTGCCAATCCACCATTTAAATTAAGATTAACTGAGAATCAGCAAGTTGAATTTCCGGGAATCAAGACTGTAGAGTATTTTTTCATTAAGGAAGGTTTTAATTTGTTAAATGACAAAGGCAAGTTGATTTCATTAGTCCCCCTAACGTTTTTAAACACTTTGAGTAGTGAAAAGGAGATTAGGAAGCAGCTTATAATTTCAGATGTTTTAGAAACTGTAATCACTTTTCCCGGAGGGCTTTTAATGCAGACCAATATACCCTTTGCCATATTAGTGATTAATAAGGGAAAAAAGAATAAGAATTCTGTGTTGTTTGTTCAGGGAGACAAATATGTGAAACAGGAAAACAAGCATAAAAGGTATTTAGAGGCCAATGAATTGCTAAAAAACATTACAAGTAAGTTGTCAGGTTACTCAAATAATAATTTAGTTAAAGAGCCTAGTGCGGTATATGGAACAAATTCTTCTTCAGGGAACACCTTTGAAATATCTAAGGAAAGAATTATTGAGCACAAGTTTAATTTAGATATAGAAAGGTATTTTTTAGACGATTTACCGGGAACTCCATTAGGTGATATAGTCAAAATTCTCCCATTTATTTCTAAGGCAAAGGTAAATCGCTGGTATTTAAAAAATGCTCCGTTATCCAGCTCAGTAAAAATGCTAGTTGATGATGTTGACTTGATAAAAGCTAAATACGTTGGTATTAAAGATCTGAAAAATGACGCATTAGATTATCATTTAGATGATCAACTTTTAGAGGAATCGGTATTAAGGAAAAACTGGAGTATTGTTAAGGGAAATTCATTTCTAATATCTTTAATAGGTAAAAGTTTTAAACCGACGTTATTAAACTCAGATGATCCCTTTATTTATGTTTCATCATTAATTTTGCCTATAGAAATTGATACTACGTTAGTAGATTTAGATTGGTTCGTAAATCAGTTGTATAATATTCATCTGACCAATCAGGTTAGTTCTTTAAGTGCAGGTTTGCAAGTTCCTCGTTTGAGTAGAAAAGACTTTTTAAGTCTTAAAATCAATCTGCCATCTTTAAAAGAGCAAAGACAGGAAATAGCAAATTTAAAAGGGACCAACAATGAAATTGAATCTCTTGAAACAGAAATTATTCAGCAAAATTCTTTTTTAAGACATACGTTAGCCGGACCAGTAACTGATTTAGAGGATGCAATCAAAAATATTGATGCTATTGTCAGCAATATTGAAAGAGACTCTCTTCCTAATATCAGGGGATTGAAACCAACAGAAAAACATTTATTTACTCTTGGAGAATATCTAGAAGATTCGAAAAAATTTAGCGCTATGATTTTAGAAACAGTTAAGAGTAAACTAAATGCATCTTTAGATATTGAAAGTAAACCGCTCTCTAGAATTGATTTACTAGAGTTTACGAAGTCATATGTAAATAGAAAAAATAGTACATATCCAGATTTTGATATGTTACTGGAATATGATGAAATTATATTTATTGACTCTGATGGAAATGAAATCAAAAGGTATATTAAAGCAAATGAAGAGTTATTAATTAGAATGTATGATAATTTGATAGAGAATGCGATAAAACACGGTTTTACTGATAATTCAAAAAAACGAATTGAATTTTACATTAGTGCTTTCGTAGAAGACGATGATGATAATGCCATTATGCTCTTAGTATCAAATACTGGAAAGCCATTTCCTGAAGATTTTGATTTTCGTAAATTAACTATAAAAGGATACGGGTATGGAGATAATCATGGAGACGGTTTTGGTTGGTGGTATATCAACGAAATAATCAGAAAGTTTAAGGGAAAATGGGATATTATAGACGAAACTGGAGGGGAAGGTTTAGTGAATACAGACCTAGCAACTTCCGTTGAACTAATATTTCCACTAATTGAAAATTATGAAGAATTATAGAGTAATCTGGTTTGATGATGAGCATGAAACCAGAAAAAAAATTAGAGAAAAAGCTCATTTAAATGACATTACCCTAGTTGGTTTTAGTAATGCCAAGGAAGGAATAGAGGAGTTGCGTAAAAACATTATGATGTATGACGCTGCCTTATTAGATGGTATTTTTTACAGCACCCCAGATGAGAAAGGCACACCAACAGAAGATGATGCTATGGGCGAAGTAGCAAGAGCTTTATTAAGATTTGAAAGTCAGAAGTTCCTGCCCTGGTTTATACTTTCCGGTCAGTCTTCATTTACCAAGGAAAAAAACAGACATGCGGAGTCATTTAAAAATGGGCAGGTGTTTGATAAATTTGGCGACGATGAACATTACTCTTTATTATGGGATTCTATAAAAGCTGAAGCGGATAGACAATTAGACACCAAAATTCGTCATAAGTATTCAAATATTTTTGACTTATGCACAGATAACTACCTAGGACAAAAACATGATTTTAGGCTATTAAGGGTTTTAACAGATTTAGAACAACCAGAATTGATAGTTAATAGCGAAGACCTTCTTACTCCTATGAGGAAAATAATAGAAGCTGTTTTTACAAAATTTAATGAAATTGGAATTATACCAGATGACATTGTCAACAACCCGGGATGGATAAATGGATCAAGCTTGTTTTTAAATAATAAGCATAACGAATATACCCATAATGAAGATTTTGTGCCTCCGGTTATAGCAGAAAGCATTTTCAGATTACTTCGTATCACTCAAGATGCTTCTCACAATGAAGGCAGTAGTTTGGGTGTAGATAGCTATGTAACAAGCTCTACCAATAATTACCTATATCAAAGTAGTATTTACCTTTTGCTAGATATTTTAGATTGGAGCAAGAACTTTATGGATCAGAACTCTAATAAAGAACTAAACATTTTGAAATGGAAACAGCATTTAAAAAATGAATCTACTCCTATTTTCGAAGGTATTATAGCACAAGATGATTCCGGTAATTTCTTTTGCGGGCAATATCTGTTAAATAGAAAATATGTGGGAGGAAATAACATTTTAGGAGATAGAATTGCAATTACTGAATCGATAGAAAATAGAATTCAATACCTAAAAGAAGCTTACCCTTATTTTGCTTTAAAGTACACTACAATTCAGAATTAGTGCAACTATTCTGCATAGATATTTTCTAGTTTTGTTTCAATCTTAAAAGATAATGCTATGCAGAACAATACCACCATTCAATGTCCAGATTGCGGAAACCAAATAGATGTCAATGATATATTAAAACATCAAATAGAAGATGGTCTTCGTAAAGAATTTTTAAAAGAGAAAAATGATTTAGTTAAGGCTCAAAAGCTAAAAGAAGCGGAATTAGAAAAGGAAAAGGAAGAGTTCGAGGCTAAAAAGAAACTAGAGAACAAAATGTTTCAAGAGCGTCTTGATAAACAGAGTAAAGAAGCTGAAGTAATCATTGAGAAAAGACTAAAAGCTAAGTTAGAAGAAGATAATCAAGACCGGGTAAAGGCTATGCAGAAAGAGCTTGCAGAGAAATCTGAAAAGGTTAAAGAGTTATTCAAAAAAGAAGCTGAAATTGAGAAGTTAAAACGAGATATAAACGAAGTAACTGCCTTAGCAGAGTTACAAGCTCAGAAAGAATTAGCCTTGCAATTGGCTCAAGAAAGGGAGAAAATTAAAAAGCAGGCAGACGCGGCGTCAGAGTTTAAAATTAAAGAATTGCAGAAGCAGTTAGAGGATCAGAAAAACTTGGCTGAAGAAATGAAGCGAAAGCATGAGCAAGGTTCTATGCAGTTGCAAGGTGAAGTAATGGAGCTAGCTATAGAAGAATGGCTAATGTCACAATTTCCATTAGATACAATAGATGAAATTAAGAAAGGTGTCAATGGAGCAGACTGTATACAAGTTGTTAATACGAGAGAGCAGATAAATTGCGGCACAATTTATTATGAAAGCAAGCGTACAAAAACTTTTCAGCCGGCTTGGATAGAAAAGTTTAAAAATGATATTAGAGAAAAGGGAACTCATATAGGCGTGTTGGTGACAGAGGTAATGCCAAGTGACATGGATAGAATGGGGATGAAAGAAGGAATTTGGATTTGTACCTATGATGAATTTAAAGGATTATGTGCTGTTCTTAGACAATCTATTGTTCAATGGAGTCGCTTAAAGGAGAATCAAGAAAATAAGGGTGACAAAATGAGTTTACTTTATGACTTTCTTACAAGTAATGAATTTCATTTACAAATGGGCGGTATTGTAGAAGGGTTCACTCAAATGCAATTAGATTTGATTAAAGAGAAAAATGCTATGGCTCGTATTTGGAAGCAAAGAGAAAAGCAAATTGAAAAAGTGGTAAATAATGCTGTTGGTATGCATGCCTCTATAAAAGGGATTGCCGGTAATGCAATTCAAAGTATTCCGGCTTTAGATTTAATAGATTCTGACTCAGATACTATTGAAATTAGTTAAATTGAACATACATATCAATTTCAAATAAATGAAGAAAGATAAATCTCAAACATATCCATTAAACATCTTAGAGCAAAAAGATTTACATGCTTTATACAAAATGTTTGGTCTTGTTTTAAAAGATAAACAGTTTGAAAGATTAGAAAAAATACTTCCAAAGTTATTGTTACCGGCAAATGGTTTTCTTCAATCTGAAATAGATTATGATCATTTCATGAATAAGTTGGCGAATAAAAATAATATTATTCTTGACCATTTTGAGTTCACCCACGAAAAGGAAGCTTCACTATTTCAGAAATTATTTGCCAAAAATTTTAATGAATTAACTAGTGAAGAAAGAGAAAAATTTATTGAAAATTTAAAAGTTAAAGGTTTAACTACAGAGCAAATAACGGCATTAATGGGTTTTACAACAGTTGGTGCGGTAAATTTATCTGGTTTTGCAGTTTATGTATTAGCTGCAAAAACAGCCTCTGTAATTGCAAATGTCTTTAATCTTACCTTACCATTTGTTTTCTATACTACAATGTCTAAGGTGATAAGTGTAACTACCAATCCTGCAGTTGCAGCTGCAATAGCTGGCACTCAATTCTATAATGTGTTTAAAGCCTTTGAAGGTGTTGAAAATTGGGGTGAATTTAAAGACCGTTCGGCAGAGCATTATAATGGTTTTCAAAAAACCGGAAAAGCTATTTTAAAAGGAAATTATGAAGCAGGCGAAGCAGCTTTTAAATATTGGGCTAGTTGTCGAATTATTAAAATATACCAAGCACAAGAAGAACTAGACTTGACCTGTAAAAACACAGATCAACAATTAAATAAGAAAAAGGAGTTTAAAGAAGAAAGGTTGAATTTTGATGAAAAAATTCAAGAGTTTGAGCATAAGCTTGAATCTAAACAAGTAGAGATAGAAAGGCTGAAAAATCAAATAAGCGAGCTCGAAATACAAGCAAGAGCTATAAAGGATGAAAAGGCTTTAGTACTCAAAAAACAGCAGCATATAGATGAGAATATAAATGCTGTAGAAATAGAAATAAATAAGGAAAGCGATAAAAGGAAATCATTAGAGCAAAGGCTTAAAAAATTAAAAGAATAACTTAAATCCTCTTCTTATGCAGAAAAATAAAACGACTCCGGCTAATATTAGTGAGTGCTTTACTCCAGAATTGACCAAATCATTTAAACTTGAAGCAGATATAGCTTTAAAAACAATGAAATTAGATAAGGTTATTTTGGTATTACAAAAATACGGGATAGACAAGTTTCAAGATTCAATAGATTTTATTGAAGCCTTAAGTGAAATTTTTGTGCAGTGGAAAAAAGAAGGGCAAGGCTCTGTATTGGTAGATGAAGTTACTACTTCAGGCAGTAAGTGTATAGCATGTGAAATTGGTAAAAATGTTGTAGTATACGATTTTAGCTACCAACATATGAAAGCACCAGAACCAATGAATAGGTTGGTTTATGGTTGGGATTTTGGAATTTTGTTTGACATTAGAAATGAAATACTTTTTGAAATTAGGGTCTGTAATGCATTTTTGAATAAATCAGATTTGCAGAAATTACGAATAAGTTAAGGGCAACAATTTGTGCAAATACTTCGCACAATATTTTTCTAGGTTTGCTATATGTTTAACTTTTAAATCTTTTAAATGAAATTTACTAATTTCCTTTTTGTACTAGCATTTGTATTTACCTCTTTGGTTAGAGCTCAAGAAACCTATTCCATTGGTAATACAGAGTATTATTATAATGAGACCTATAGTACCACCGGTAAGCCAAAAGTTAAGCGCAGTGCGGCAAATAAAAGACATTTTTTACAAAATATGGGTTACGAACATACGCCAGAGGGTTATGAAATTGACCATATTATACCGTTATCACAAGGTGGTAGTGATGACCCTAGTAATATGCAATTATTAACAGTGGATCAGCATAAAGCTAAAACAGCTAGAGAGCGTGCCGGGTCTAGTTTTTTTTCCGGTCTGCCTACATTTTCAAGCTATTCTTCAACTACTATCCCTTCCAGTTATTATAGTTCTAACTCAACCAGTAGTTTTGATAAAACATATTATACAGGATCAAATGGTGGTACGTATTACTATAATTCTAACGGAAATAAAACATATGTAAAGAAGAAAAGCTATACCTCTACGAATACATCTTCTTATTCGATATCGCCACCTTATAATTCAAGTAGCAGTCGTACTTTGCATACTGGGTCACGTGGTGGCACGTATTACATCAATTCTAACGGGAATAAAACTTACGTTAAAAAGAACTAGTGAAATGAGTAAACTATACCCAATAGATGATTTGACGAGAGAAGAAATTCAAGTGCTTTATAATTTATTTTCTATTGAGAATAAAGACAAAGAACATGAAAAATTAACAAAGAAACTCTCTAAAATTCTGTTACCGGGCAATGGTCTTTTGCAGTCTGGTTTAAGCTATTCAAAGTTCATAGAAAAAATAGCTATTAAAAACAATATAGATTTGCCTAAAGACGCTTCTTTTTATGAAAAGGAAAAAACCTTATTTGTAAAGCTATTTGCAAAAAGCTATAACGACATGTCAGATCTGGAAAAAGAAAAGCTTATTAAAGCGTTAAGTGATAACGGTCTTTCAAAAGAACAAGTTGCTTCGGTAACGGCGCTTGCAACTATCGGTGCTGCTCAACTTTCTGGTTTTGGGGTCTATCTTTTGGCATCTTCCACGGTGGGTACTTTGAGCTCGGTAGTGGGTGTTACACTGCCATTTGCTTTTTACACGGGGATGTCTAAGGTAATAAGTATAGCAATAGGTCCTGTTGGGTTCCTTCTTGCTGCATATCCAATTTATAAAAGTTATAGGGGGATATCATCTGTAGATGAATTTATTGATCGTTCTAAAGACCATTATCAAAATATTGCAAAGGGTAGCAGTACTTTTTTAAAAGGTAATTATGAGTTGGCAGAAACGGTATTTAATTATTTAGCCGGATTGCGAATAATGAAGGTAAAACAAATAGAAGATAAAATTCTCACTTTAAATAATGAGGTAGCTACAACAGAAAAATCAAAAGAAGCACTTATTTTGGAGGTCAGAAAACTACAAAAAGAAGTTAACCGGTTAAATCATGAAATAACTAATAAAAGAGATTTTATAAAGGATAACACCAGTGCCGTAAAAATTTTAAAAAACAAATTATTCAGTTTAAAACATCCAGGAGTTAAAAAAGTAGATCTTGATAATATGGGGTCAATTCCATACAGAGATTAAATTATAAAATATATGATCACAGGAGAATTAAAATCACAAATAGACCAGATTTGGAACACATTCTGGACCGGCGGTATCAGCAACACTATTACCATAGTAGAGCAACTTACCTATCTCATTTTTATAAAAGATTTAGATGAGACCGAAACGCGTAACGAACGTATGGCAAAAAGGCTAGACAAAACTTTTAAGCCAATTTTTGGTGATAACCAACAAGATTTTCGTTGGAAGAACCTAAAGGAGATGGATGTTAACGAACGCCATGCCATTTTCGGGAACACGGTAGATGGTATTTTCCCGTTTATCCGTTCATTGGGTAAGGAGAAAAGTTTGTTCAGCACCTATATGAAAGGGGCAACATTTGGCATTTCTAAACCTGCGGTATTAGACCAGGTAATGGAAAAGCTGGAACGTATAGATATGACAAACCAAGACACCAAAGGTGATATTTATGAATACCTGCTTTCCAAGTTAGAAGGTGGTGGTACGGCTGGGCAGTTTAGAACACCAAGGCATATTATCAAACTAATGGTAGAGTTGATGAAACCTACTTTAGAAGACAGTATTTGCGACCCTAGTGCCGGTACTGCAGGGTTTTTAGTGTCCGCTAAAGAGTATATAGATAAGCACTATGATGTAACCGAGTTGGATAAACGCAACGAGCATATTAACAAAACCATGTTCAATGGTACCGAGTTTGATGCTACCATGCTGCGTATTGCCTGTATGAACTTGTATTTGCACGGCGTAGAAGAACCCAATATTGTAGATGTAGATGCAGTAAGTAAAGATAATGAGGTAAGCAATGCCTATACCTTGGTACTTGCCAACCCACCTTTTAAAGGTACTATTGATAAAGAAAGTATAGCCCCGGGCTTAAAGAACGTAACCAATACTACCAAAACGGAGTTATTATTTTTAGCGTTGATGCTACGCCAGTTAAAAACCGGTGGTCGTGCAGCGGTAATTGTACCAGACGGAGTATTGTTTGGTAGTGGAAAGGCTCATAAAAGTATACGAGAAGAAATTATTGCTAACCATAAGCTAGAAGCTGTTATTTCTATGCCTAGTGGAGTGTTTAAACCTTATGCAGGTGTAAGTACTGCCATTATCATTTTTACCAAAACAGGATCTGGTGGCACAGATAATGTATGGTTTTACGATATGCTGGCTGATGGTAAAAGTCTGGATGATAAGCGTAATGTATTAGTTGATGAAGAGTTGTTTGATGCGTTCTCTTATGGCGAAGGTTTAAAACTGGAAGAACTTGCTGAAGCACATGACAAGTTTAACCTGCCGGATATTCTAGCTCGTTATCCAAATAGAAACTCGGAAGTTGAGCGTAGTCGAAACCGCACAGAGCAATCGTTTACGGTACCTTTTAAAGAATTGAAAGAAAACGATTGGGACCTTTCTATTAATCGCTATAAAGAAATTGTGTATGAGCAAGTAGAGTATGACGCTCCTTCGGAAATATTGGACCGTATACGAAAGATTTCAAATGATAGAAACGAACTGATGTCACAACTTTCAAAAATTAATTAAATGAAATTAGAAAATTGTGTAGATGTTCTATCTGGATTTGCTTTTAAATCAAAATTATTTAATACTGAAGATAGAGGTTTGCCTTTAATAAGAATTAGAGACGTGACTACCAACAGCATTTCAACTTTTTATGAAGGAGACTATAAGGATGTATACCTAATTGACAATGGAGATTTGTTAATTGGAATGGATGGTCAATTTAACTTAATAGAATGGCAAGGGGGGAAAGCTCTTTTGAATCAACGGGTTTGTAAATTAATCCCAGACAATGGTAAAATAGATAAGAGCTTTATAAAGTATTTAGTTCCAAAGTCTCTGAAAGAAATAGAGGATCGAACCTCTTTTGTTACGGTTAAACATTTATCGGTTAAAAAAATTAAGGACATAGAGTTACCAACTTTACCCCTAGAAACCCAAAAACGTATTGCCCAGATTTTAGATGATGCCGCAGCGTTACGAGATAAAACCAAAGAACTTCTAAAAGAATATGACCTACTGGCACAAAGTATCTTTTTGGATATGTTTGGGGATCCGGTGAATAACCCGAAAGGATGGGAGAAGGTCAAAATGGAAAAGCTCATGAAAATTCAAAGAGGAGGGTCACCTAGACCAATTAAAAACTATTTAGGAGGGGAGTATCCTTGGATAAAAATTGGAGATGCTACTAAGGGCGACGATATTTACCTTTATGATACAAAGGAAAAAATTATTGAATCAGGTTTAAGTAAGACTAGATTACTTCCTAAGGGAAGTTTAATTTTTGCAAACTGTGGAGTTAGTCTAGGTTTTGCGCGAATAATTGAATTTGAAGGCTGTATTCATGATGGTTGGTTGGCTTTCTCGGAGATTGATGTAAACGTATTGAATAAAATTTTTGTTCTAAAAGCATTAAATAATATTACTCAATACTTTAGAGATATAGCTCCGGATGGTACACAACCAAATCTTAATACAACAATAATGAAACAATTCGATTTGATATTACCTCCAATATCATTACAAAATATATTCAATCAAAAACTAATTTTAATTACCAAGCAAAAAGAATTAGCCAAACAAGAATTACAAGAAAGTGAAGATTTGTTTAATTGTTTATTACAAAAAGCGTTTAATGGAGAGTTAGTTTAAAAGTTATTGTCATCATGAGTAAACGAGGTACAAATAGCGCAAAATTCATTAGAGGTAAAGATTGGAAGAAAGGGCATACGGGAAATGATATAAACACACAAAGCAATATTTGATGAAAATGAAGTTGAATATCATGTGTGTTTATTCAAAACAAGCTTAAGCGGAAATTAAGTCATAGCTCAATTTGAATTTTTCAAGTTATCAAAAAAATAAGTAGAAACATTAATTGCTTAAGGTTGGAAAGAAATATAGGTCTAGCTAAATCAAAAGACTTCAAATATGCTGATCATTTTAGGAGTCATTTAAATGCGCTTTTAGTAAACTTATATGATGATGCAATAATAGAAGGGTGTATTATAACTTTTACTGATCAAACACATAAAGGGATTAGATTTAGGATTCACCCTAATGCCATGTATGCAGATTTAAGTGAAGATTTTAAAGAGCAACATCCAAGATTCAAAAGAAATGGTTACCACAGTTTTCATGAACTTATTAATACAGGTTTAAAATGGACGGGCTCTAGTGGCAGCTGTTATATGTACCCGTGGGATAGAGATAAATTTTATGATTCTAAACTGGGCATGGAACAAAAAGCAGTATTTTTCGTTATGGTAATGCAGGTGGTTCTAAAGTTCATGACAAAGACCACATAATTATATTAAATTTATATAGTTCCCTCATAAATAGTTTAACAAGGTAAACCTTAAAATTGATGAAATTCTCCAATAGATATTGTCAATTTATAAAAGGTGATATAATTGTTTATAATACATATTATTTATGAGTGAAGACTCAAACATACGTTTAAAAAAAGTTCTTCGAGAGTTAAAATTACCAATGGTAACGGCTTCTAAAATATTAGAAGAACATGGGTATGGTAATTCATATAAGCCTTTAACAAAAATTACAACAGAGCAGTATCAAATTTTAAAAGATGCTAAACCTTCTATAGACGTTAAAAAAAAGTCTAAAAAACCACGACAAACAGTTGTTCGTAAAACCAAACCAGAGCTACAAGATTTACTTATTAAAATAGAAAAAATCTGCGTTGGTCAACCCCTTAGAAAAATTGCAGTAGTTTTCGATATTCCAGAAGAGGTAATTATAAAACTAGGCAGTGCTTCCATCCCTTATTGTACGCTTGAGCACCGTGTTACTAAAGAAAATTTCACATCCTTAAAACCTATACTATCTGTATATGTAGAGAAATTTCTTGAAACCCTCCCCCCAGAGCAATCGGTAATTAAAAGAAAGAAAAAGAAAAAAAGAAACCAAAAACCATCGGCATATAATAAAATGTCGAACTATACTGGTCTTGTACGCATCATTTATACAAATATGTAATTTATGACGAACCCCTACCAAAATTATTCTTTCATTGATTTAATTTCCGTAATTAAGGAGAATAAATTTCTTCCAGATACGAGTATAGCTGATGTTAGTAATATTCTACCTATAAAAATTTTGGATGAAAGAGATGGTATATTATTGGTTAGAACCTTACGTAAAGAAAACTTTTTTGAAGAAGCTGAAATTTTTCACGATAAATTAAAAAAGAGGTACCCAAGCTCCGAGGGACTGAAAATGGAGGCATTATGGCTCTTATTTTCAAGTAAAGTATGTAATAACTTTAATAAACAATATAAAGTTGATGCATTACAAATTCTTGATGCAACTTCTCAAACAGACCCTAAGACTAAACTCATATATGAAATAACAGCATTAATTTGTATATCGAGATTATTAAAAGATAATCAATATATAGAAGCATATAAATTGATCACTAAATTAAACCCTTCAGCACTTAGCGACAAAGGTCGAGAAGGTAATAATGGCATTTTTTATCCTTCCAATAAACAACAATATTATAACTATAAGGCAAAGAGTTTAATCGGAATGAATAAAGTTGAGTCTTACATTAATTGGGTTTTTGAATATTTGGGCTTTTCAAAGCAAAAAAAAGAAGAATTTGTTTCATTTATTATTGCATCATGTAAGTACAAAAAATACAATGGTTCTATTTTAATTCTTGATGCTGTTTTAAGTAATTACTTATATTTATTTGACTTAGATTTAACCTTAAAATCGTCATATTTACCATCTAAATCAGCATCTTCTAATAACTATTTACTTAGTGAGCTTAGTCAATACTCATTTTGCCCAGTTAGTTATGTATTAAATAAAAGTTACAGTATTACTTCTAGAAAACCATTAGATTTATCCACTAAATGGATTGGTACAAAAGATGGGTTCTATGACCGATATCTAAAGTATAACAATGGCTCTAGCATAGACAACTGTTTTCAATATTACTCCAGTATCTATATTGAAGGTGTTCCAAGAACCGTAATTATGGAAGAGAATTCACTTGCTATTTTTGAGGAGCTGTTTAAAGGCTCAATTATAATTAATAACCATTTAGACAACGTTGTAAAAACTTTAAAAAGTGACGATGGTCAATTAGTTGGCGCACCTGACTATTTAATAAGGTTGGCAAATGGTAAATTGGTTGCCATATCTGAAAAATTTTCAAAATCAAGTTCTGTTAGTGCTTCAAAAATATATAATTCAGACGTAATAGCATTAGAAGCATATTTAACAAAATTCAGAAAACAAAAAATAAATTATGCGTATTTAATTAACTGGAATTGGTCTATAGAAAATATCCCAAATCAAGCTTCAGGTCCAGATATTAAAAAGCTATTTATTAATAAAGTTCAACTTCATTTAGTAGAGGCAGAAACATCAAGAGAAAATTTAATCAATCAGGTTGTAGATAAAATTGAGGCTTTAAAAACAGGAAAAACTTTACAGTATTCTAATTTAGGTTTTGCAAACAAATGTCTTAATTGCAGTGTATACAGCTATTGTGAACATAAAAACGGCAATAAAAAAAAATTACATCTTCCTTATAATGCATAATACCTACGATACACAGATGATTGACTTCAAAGAAGTAATTGAAAAAATTGACGAAGCGCAAAAGAGTACCATTATGCCTCTAACTGAGTTTAGAAAGAAAAAAAGCACATCAAAATTACCCACAAAAAGTAGAGGGTTATATTGGCTTTGGTGTAAAACAGATTTTCAAAGTATTTCCTTTGAGCCAAGCAAAAATGGTTCTGCTCATGTTCCTTTAGACGTATTGATTAATACAAGAACAGGTCTTGAACATATTTGTAAAGAAGAACACGAAGGGTTTGTAATGGTTTACAATGGTATGGGCGGGTTTAAAACCTGGGGTAAAAAAAGTACCTATGGTTTAAGAGCGCGTATTAACCAAGAGTGTATTAGTAATAATGTAAAGACAGGAACATTAAATATAGAGGCTAGAGGTTTTAATCGTGAAGATTGGATGGTTAGTTTTTTCAATTTTGAAGATAAAAAAAACGATTCAATTTTAAGATTATTAGACCCTGATTTAAATAAGGATAAAATTTATGAGGATTTAGCAAACACATTAGAGGTTTTATGGCGTTTGCATTATGGGGTTCCTATTTTTTGTAGATATTAACCTTTTAAAATTAGGTAAACCATAGATTTCAAAGTTTAAAATTTTTTATATTAAATATCATTAAACTAGTATGGCAGAGACGAATTTTCAGTTTTTAAAAGAAGAGTTTAAAGTTTTATTTGATCGTGTTCAAAAAGCAGAAAGCTTTGTCATAACAGATCCAAGAACATCATTGGTATACAGTAGAATGGCGCTTGAAGAAGCTATTAACTGGATGTTTATCAATGATGAAGAGCTTGAAATGCCTTACGATTCTAGTTTAAATAGTTTAATGATGCAACCACAGTTTAGAGAGCAATTTAACCACAAACTGTATAATGAACTTCACATAATAAGAAAAGCAGGAAATTTAGCATCGCATAACAAGCCGGTAAATGATGTTGATTCATTAAAGGCTATAGATTCTCTCTTTTATTTTTCTAAATGGTTTATTAAATCTTATTCTACCAAGGAAGTTGGAGATTTAGGCATTTTTGATTTTGACCTGATTCCTAAACAAGGAGATAGTGCTCTATCTAAAAAGGAACTTGATAAGTTACAGCAAAAGCTAGATAAAGAACTTAGTACTTATCAAGATGAACTTAAAGCCAAGGAAGAGGAAAAACAGGCTTTAGCAGCAAAGAATGACCTTTATCAAAAGCAAATAGAAGAGCTTCAAGCTCAAATCGAGGCAAAAAAGATTGAAGCTAATGAGCAAGACGAAGTTAAGCACCCGCGTAATGAGGCAGAAACTCGTAAATATCTTATAGATGTTGCCCTACGAGAAGCCGGATGGGACTTAAAGGGTGTTAATGATAAAGAATATAAGGTGTCGTACATGCCTAAGTCCACCAATAAAAGCAAGACCGGCTATGTAGATTATGTACTTTGGGATGATGATGGGTTGCCATTGGCATTGGTAGAAGCAAAGAGGTCTATTGAAAGTGTTACCAAAGGAGAAAACCAGGCACAATTGTATGCTGATAGCTTGGAAAAAATGCACGGTCGTCGCCCAGTTATGTATTATAGCAATGGCTATGACACGTATTTATGGGATGACCAGTTTTATAAACAATCAAGACCGGTACACGGGTTTTATACAAAGTCAGAACTACAGACTTTAATGTATAGAAGAACACATAGAAAAGATATTCGAACAGCTGAAATTGACACAGAAATTGCTGGTCGAACGTATCAAATGCGATCTATAAAAAGTATAGCAGAACATTTTTCGGGCAATGATAAAAGCTCAGGAAAGCTGATAGGTACAAATAGAGGCTCTTTATTGGTTTTAGCAACAGGCACAGGAAAAACCCGTACCTCAATTGCATTTTCAAAATTGCTCTTAGAAAACAATTGGGCAAAAAGAATTTTGTTTTTAGCTGATCGCATTAGTTTGGTAGAACAGGCAAAGCGAAACTTCGTCAAATTTTTACCACAACATGCCAGCGTAAACTTATTGGAAGAAAAAGATAACCCAGATGCCCGTATTGCCTTTTCTACCTACAAGACAATGATGGGTTTAATTGATGGTAGAAAGAATGATGATGGTAGATTTTATGGAGTAGGACATTTTGATCTGGTGATTGTAGATGAAGCCCACCGTTCCATTTACAAAAAGTATCAAGCAATTTTCGAGTATTTCGACGCTCTTTTTCTCGGTCTTACGGCAACACCAAAGCATAGTATCGATAAAAATACCTATCACATATTTGGGTTGCCAGATAAAACACCAACAGATGCATATACTTTTGAAGAAGCTGTTGACAATGATCATTTGGTACCATATAGGTCAATAGAATTACCAACAAAATTTCTTCGAGAGGGTATAAAGTATGATGAATTATCTGAAGAAGAAAAAGAAGAATTTGAAGACGAAATTTTAGACGGTGAAGGAGCTAGTGGTAATGAATGGGTACCTAGTAGTGACTTAAATCAATGGTTGTTCAATAAAGATACCACAATCAAGACCCTTACGTATATATTAAAAAACGGAATTAAAAAAAGAGGTGGAGATGAGTTAGGCAAAACAATAGTATTTGCTAAAAATAAAAAACACGCCCAATTTTTAAAAGACACTTTTTTAGAATTGGATAAGGAGCTATTCGGTAATGACTATGTAAAAGTGATTACCCATAGTGAGCCAAAAGCAAAGGAATTTATAAATAGATTCTGTGATGAAGAAAAGGAACGTTTACCACAAATAGCCGTTTCGGTAGATATGATGGATACCGGTATTGATGCTCCTAGTTGCGTAAACCTTGTATTCTTTAAACCTGTTAGGTCATTTACCAAATTTTGGCAAATGATAGGTAGAGGCACTCGTTTGCGACCAAATTTATTTGGAGCAGGGAAAGATAAAACTCATTTTTTAATATTTGACCTATGTGGAAATTTCGAATTTTTCAAAGAAAATCCGGAAGGTATAGAAAGTAACTCTCAAAAAAGTCTAACTGAAATTGTTTTTGGTCTTCGCTTACAATTGGCTCAATACCTAAAAAGTAGTCAATTTTTAGAAAATCAGAAATTGCAAGACTATAGAACTGAGTTATTAGATGGTCTACATAGAGACATTACTAATTTAAATATGGAAAGATTTGATGTCAAAATGAAGTTGAAGGTAGTGCATGACTATGGTAATGATAATAGAGAATTATGGAATCATCTTTCTAAAAGAGAAGTTAAGGAAATTGAGGATGAATTAGCACCATTGGTTAAACCAGCAAAAGAGGATACAGATTTAGCTCGTTTCTATGATAGGTTAATTTATTCTCTAATTATCAAAGGACTTGAAACACCTAATAAAGAAGAATATTTCAACTCGTTTGTAGCACCTATAACAAAGGTGGCAGAAACTTCTAAAAAGTTATTGAAGAAAACTACTATTCCGATGGTAAAGGCAAAAGAAGAGCTGATTAAGCAACCTTTGGAAGAACAGTTTTGGAAAATTGAAGGTATTTCACATTTAGAAAAGTTAAGAAAAGGCGTACGTGAATTGATAAAATATATAGACCCTGTTGACCAAAGATATGTGACTACAGACTTTGAAGATGTTATTTTAGAAGACAAGATTGTAACAACAGATATGGTTAGTGAAAATGAGACTAGCTATAAGACTTCACCATTTCAAAACAATTTGCACCGATTAGAAAAGGTGGTTAGAGAAAATGAAGATCACTTAACCATTATTAAAATAAGAAAAGGGGAAACCATAACTACCCAAGAGCTCTCTGAATTAGAAAAAATGCTTTTCAAAGATGGCATAAATAAAGATGAAGTAACGAAGGAAATGGGAGAAGATTTAAATCTCATTAAATTTGTTATTTCCCTTATGGGCTTAAGCGCAGAAAAGGTAGACCAAGCATTTGCCAAATTTGTTAATGAGTATCAATTAAGTGCTGTTCAAGTTGAGTTTTTAGATACTATTAAAAAGTTCATAACATCCAATGGTAAAATTGACCCCAGCAAGTTATATGAATCACCCTTTAAAAATTTTCATAGCATGGGTATTGATGGGGTATTTAATCAGCAACAAGCAGATACTATTTTCAGTATTGTAAAGGACTTTAACCAAGCTAATTAATGTTAAAAGCATTCATATTAGTGCAGTTACTCTGCACATAAAAATCATAATATTGCAGTGTTAATCTTTTAAACCTGTACATATGACTGCTTATCAAAATCACTGGAATGCCGAAATCGAAACATTGTTATTTCAATTAGATGCTCCCAAAGCACTTGAGTTGAATATTATTGATACTCTTCAAAACTCCAAGCGAACAGGTATATTCCCTAATCAAATAATCAATGCATTACGTATTGGATTATCAGTAAAGGAGGGAAATCAAAATATGGCATTTGTTGCTTCTATGCAGAGTGGTAAGTCAGGGACCGTATATTTCTTGTGTAACTATGTTTTACCAGCGATTGGGGTGATATCCAAATATGAGTCTATTTTGTTTGTAACCAGTATGCGTGATACGGATTTGTATGATCAAAACTGTAGGGTTTTGCATAAAGAGTATTATGACGCCTCAACGGAAGAGATGAACCCTTCTAATATTAAGGTGATGAAAATGAGTGATTTTTTTAATCATCCTAACCCTCATAAAGTAGTAAATGAGTTTAAAGTTCAGTTGATCGTCAGAGATGAGGACCAATATGGTTGTGGAGAAGAATCCAGTTTTCAATTGGCATTTTTTAGTGAACTAAGAAGAAGAATGCCAGATATAAAACTTTTGGCTGTTAGTGCTACTCCGTATGATATCTTAGATGCACAATACTCGGGAACGGCAGATGTTGACGTCATTGTAGGTGTTAGACCGCCGGAATATTATGGGATTTCAGAAATGTTGGAAGATGGTTTAATAGAAGATTTGCCAGAGTCATTTAAACCGCTACAGTCTCAAGAAATAGATGGTGATAAGGTTTTTAATGTTCACCCTAAAGTTCTTTCATTTATGGGTCACCTTTGTGGGTTTGATAGTGGGTTGGGTATAATAAGAGAGTCAAGTACCACTAGGGCACTGGAGCTTAGAGCCCTTTTGAAGAAAGATTTTAAAAGGCAATGTGAGGTAATTGCTATTGGTTCTAACTCATCTTGTGATTTTGGGATTAATGAAGGTATTAAGGAAGTGTCTAGTTTAATAATGAAGCGAGGAAAACGTGTTGTTTTAATTATTGTTCAAGCATTAACTGCCGGTAAAGATTTAGGTATTTTAAAAGAAAAAATACGTTTCGGGATAGAGCCAAGAGATCGTCAATTGGCAAATGGAGCCCAAGGAATAACCGGTCGTTTTTGTGGGTATCACAAAAACCGCGATTTCAAATTACTTGCCAGCTTACCATTGTTAAGGCATTATGCACAGTTTGAACAAGATTGGGAAGTATTTGCAGATGAGGAATGGAGAAATGAGTTGTATAATAACAACGTGAAAGGGTTAAGTACTCATACGAAATTTGTTAAGACACAATCAGAAGGAATGTTTACACCAATTGTAAGTATTGAAGAATTGTCGTATTCTCAATTAATAGCAGATGGAGGAAGAGAGAAGCTTAGTTTTATTGACGATGATGCTTACGATAGACTTCTCGATTATTTTGAGTCAACATTTTATGAGGTTTCTACAAAAGGTACTCGCTTTAAGCAAAAAGGAATAACCGTTCGTATAGCATCTAGCTATAACCAAAGTAGCAATAGAGTTTACAGAAACTGGGATTGTTCTTTACAACATGATTTTGGTAGTGTATTCTTTAAGAAGAATCCATACGAGTACGGAATCCTAATAAGTAATTACCCAGAAAGTGATGAACGAAATGCATCCGGGTTTACAGGCATAAAAATCTTGCGTTCAGGCAAAGGAGAATGGAGAACACAGGAAACTAATGTTCAAAATAATTCTATGTACGGTGATAGTGATGCAGCTTAATTTTTAATTACAATAGGACTAGTTACACTCTTCATATTTGTTATATGACCATAGCGTTTATCTTTAGCTTTTACAGGAATTATTAATATAAAAGAATATAGTGTAGAGTATGGAGTTAACCCTAGAAAATCACTTCTTTTCACTAAAAACATGCTTCATTAAATATGCATCCATTTCATCATCAGTAGGTATTTTACTTTTAAATGTACTTTTCTTAATAAAGATTTTTTCAGTTGATTGTGGTATTAATTGTTCTAATAGAAGTTCTATTCTTTCCAATCTTCTTTCAATGGATGTAAGAGTGCTTTCCATGTTTGAATATTTTCAATCAGTTATAAATTTCTCATCTTCAACAAAAGTTTAATCTGATTAATATCTTTTTGCAGGGCTAAGATGTCTTCTTTTGTTGCAGGTATGGCATTGGGTGCAAATATTTTTTTGAGTCCGTATGACAGGCTATCTGCAGCAATATTCCCTAAGGCAGAATTGGCTACAGAATTAAAGTTAACGCCATCGTTGTTGTCTTTCTTAATTGGCGCAGTGACCGTCGTCTTATCTTGTTCTACCAATGAATTATCTTTTACCTCTAAGTTAGTCATTTCACTTTTTTGGTAATGACCAGGGACATATTTGTATTGGTTCCTTTTATAGCTTGCCATAGTTTTACAACTAACGCAGCAGTAGATATGGTTCTTTCTTCTGGGGTTAAATAATTCATTACAATGCTTACAATATCTCTCCATAGGGTACTATTTTGTGAGTTAAAAGGTTAAATTGGGTATAATTTTACGTTTTTCATCTCCTGCTTTTGCCGGCGAATTCTATAAAATTGAACATTTCAAAAAGCCTATCGTAGACCCTATTGCCATATCTTTCATTTAATAAGTTTAAAGTTTCAACTACATCACCCTTGCAACCTTCTTTATAATTTACAATTCCATGTGTTAATTTTCCCCGAGCATAGCGCTGTTCTAAAATTTCTCTAATGATATTTGTATGACCAAAGTTATTGGCAATTCTTTCTGCAGTTATGTCATCAAACAAATTTATTCCGGCATTCATTTTTCGATAGAATTCAGCCTTGTCATTTGGTAAAGAACAAGACTCGTATTTCTGTACCACATCATTAGCACTAAAAAATTTAAAACCCCTTTGCCCAAATGACAATAATGCTTGTTCCATGGCCAACATAATTTGTGTTTTTCCTATACCGTAACCACCTATAATCAAGAGTCCTTTTTTAAAGCTAGGAACGTTCAACTCTGGTTTCAGACATGGATTTGAGAAAAACTGTTCATCCCGCAGAAAGTATTGAAATATTATGCTAACATTTTTTTTAGAGTCATCGTTATTTTCAAAGTCGGTGTTGGTTGAAAGTTTAAAGAAGTATCTAAATCGCTTCCATAATTCTTCCTTCATCAAATTTGGTTGTTTTAAAATAGACTCATTTGATGTTTTAAATGTGTTGATGGTAGGGTTAATTAAATCTCCAATTTTTACGTTATTTTCCGTCATTATTCTATCTATTATGTGAGGGAACAAAATCTGATTTACTTTTTTTCGTGTCCCAGTTTTCCTCTTTATTTTTCCAACTTTTTAATCTATTCTCGATTTCAAAATATTTTGAATCTTCCCATTTCATTTTAAAAGTTTTTTGGCTAGTCTCAGACCAATAATTGAAAAAGTCATTTAAAATTTTATTTGAATATTGGGAGCGTTTAAAAACCTCGTTTTTAAAATCCTCCTTGCGCCTCTTTATTGTTTCTTTATTTTTTTCATTACTATTCTTTCCTTCTTTAGTTGTTGTTAATAGCTTGTTACTTTTGTGTTGGTTATCTGTTACTTTGATGTTAGTTGGTGTGTTGGTCGGAGTATACTTATCCTGCATTATATCATATTCTACAAGGGTTATGTGAGTATATTTACCTGTTGGTTTTACTGTTATGTATCCACTAGTTTTTAGTTTTTTTAATGCCGTTCTTATATTTTGAATAGATAGGTTAAGCTTATCCGCAAGCCCTTTTTGTGATGTAATAAACTCACCACGTCTTACAAGCGTACCTCTAAACTTTTTATCCGTATAATTAGCGTGTAGTATCAAATGAATGTAAAGACGGAAGGTGTTGGAGTCTTGATACCATTCCCATTCAGCAATTTCTCTGGGTAGTTTAATAAAGCCTTTCATATTATTCTTGCTTTATTAATTTGTTGAAGATGTCGCTCTTTTTATAGTAGACACGATTACCTAAACGGTAAGAAGGTAAAATACCGTTCTTTCTCCAATTCCATAGGGCCTGTTTCGAGCATTTAAGAAACTTAAGAGTTTCTTCTACAGTTAGTAATTGCTCTTCTTCCTCTTTTTCTTGAGATAATTTTTTTAATATCCTTTCCACGGAACTATCCACCTTAGCAATATACTGCTCGTGTAATTCAGTTGGACTTATTGGATATATGTATACTGGTTTTGACTCCATCTTATTCTATTTGATAGAGTAAAACTAGCTGCAATAAGTAGTTTTTAAAGTCCTGTAGCTTCCCGGGATTTACTCGAATATTTTAGAATTTGGGATTTCAAAGCCCTTATCCATAAAATTTTGTTTTAACTTTTCATGTTTTTCGTCGTCAGAATTACTGTATCTAACTATGGAGTCAAATTTAGCGCCTCGGTCAATTATAAAAGAACTTTGAATCTGTCGAGTAATTTCAGAAGGATATGGATCACCACTTTGTTTTAGAGGCATTTCAATATATCCTTGATTTGCCAATTCTCTAATAATCATAGCTAAATGGCTAGGCTTGCCAATCCATTTTAGTTTATTTAACTCAAGAGCTATTTCTCCTTCCTTGATCGATTGAGGTGTATTTTCAAGAATCAATTTTCTTTTTTTGAGATTAGATTCTAGATTTTTACTGACAGTTAATGCTTTTAAAACCTGTATATCAAATAGTTTATTCTTAATTGTTCCATCAGTTTCTACAAAGCCATATTCACGTTCTATCTCTTCATTATAGCCAAGAAACATACCATTTCCACCTATGGAAGCTGTAGAGATTATTAAGTCTATATCTGGAATTACTTTATACTCAATCACTTTTATTAACCTTTCAGGATTTTTACTATTTCCAAACTGAAAATTCAAAAAATCATCAAGTTCCATTATATCTATATCGAATAAAACGGTTCTAAGAAAATAATTATAGTATAGTTCTTTGTCTAATTTTGGTTCAAAAAATGAGTAGTTGTTAAGTAGGTAAGGATTCGCTGGTTCATCTGATTCTTGCCTTTTATTTAAAGGAATTTCATCTATGGCAAATATGTCGTTGTACATGTATTTAAGTATGAATATTTATTAATTTAATTTGAAGAATGCAGAGTCTGCTATTTTAACCGCTCTTTCTTGTGGTGTAACCTTTATATATTTGTAAAACTCCTTTTCGGTAGTATGACCACTAATTGCCATAATATCTATTACAGGCATTTTACTCAAGTAAGCATTCGTACAAAAAGATCTACGAGCTGTATGGGTTCCTATTAAAGTATGTTTTACTTGAGTTTCAGGTTTTTTTATTCCACCCTTGGTTTTAATTGAGGTTACATTTTCATTTATCTTAGCTTTGGCAGCCACTTTTCTGATGTTTTCATTTAATTGTAATTCCGGCATTTTAGCAGGTGCTTCTCCATTATATCTTTTTTCAAATATGGTTTTTAAATTTGGATGAACTGGAATGTATATTGTTTTCGAAGTTTTCTTTTGAGTAATTTCAAAAACTTCCTTTCCTTCAAAAATTCTTATGTCTTTTTTACCAAGACCATTAAAGTCAGAAACACGTTGACCGGTATAGTACCCGATTAAGAATAAATCTCTAGCCTGCTCCAAAGACTTGTTTTTTGAAAGGTCAAGGTTTTCTATTTTGTTAATCTCATCTGCTGTTAGGTAAATTGCCGTAGTATTTTCTGAGACTCTTCTAAATTCTCTATGCTTATAGGCTAAATTAGTATTAATGCCGTCTTCGGTAGCTCTGTTCATGAGGGCGATTATATTTTTGATATGCTTTCCTATGGTATTTAAAGACATATTCTTCCCCTCTAAGTAATTAACGAATGAATAATAAAATTCTAGGTCTATAGTGTTGAATTCTACCTTGCGCCCATAGGCTTTAGAATACTCTCTAATCTTTTTTAATGTTTGCTTATATGCTCTTATCGTTATCAAACTGAGACTACCGGTGGAGGTTATACCAAGCTGTCTTGTCTTTTGTTCAACAAATTGATTCCCAAATTCAAGAAATTCAATTTTTTCTGATGATTCACTGGTATCTTTCTTATTGATAATATTGTAGAAAAGCTCTTTTAAAACACCTCTATCGTATTTATCATCTTTACCTTGTAGCTTGGTAACTCCTTTAAGAAATGAAGATTCAATTTCTGATAACGCAGAATTTACTATTTCTCTATTAGCAATATGAGAAACAGATCGTATCTTTTGTTTTTTTGGGTCCCAGTATTTTGGTAAGGTTTTGAAACCAGTGGAAAATTTAAGGCGGTTTGCTCTTCCAAAACTATAGCTAAATAGAATAGATGTTTCCTTTAGGGACTTTGGATTTTTCAGTATGAATCTTACAGTGCCAGACGTGGTGGCTATATTTTTATCCATTCAAGATTATTTAAAAAGGGACAACATTGGGGACAACATATGCTTTAATTATTGTTATTTCAAATATAACTATTTTATCTAAAGTGTTTGTAATAGTCAATAAATATAAGGGTTATCGAGTAATTTCAAGTAACATCAGGTAACATAGATTAAAGTAAAAAACAGTCCAGGTGGGACCACATATAAAACTCCTTTAAAATCACTAGATTTAAAGGAGTTTTTTTATTTCCAACCATGTCTTCACATACTTACATTCTATACAGCACAACACTTAACAAATTCTATATTGGTGCGTGTCATGAAGATTTAGACCAACGTATTGAAAATCACAACGCAGGTGCTTATGGTTCAAAAAGCTTTACCTCGAATACAAATGATTGGGTCTTATTCTTGAAGTTTGATTGTGATGATTATGCCCATGCAATTCGCCTAGAACGAAAAATAAAATCAATGAGGAGCGGTGTTTACATTCGGAACTTGAATACATATGCCGAGCTACGAGACAAGATATTTAATGAAACCAAGAGCAGCTGACGCTCCCGATAGCTATCGGGACAGGTGGTCAACTTTTGGAAAGGTGGGACCACATATAAAACTCCATTAAATCAAATGATCTAATGGAGTTTTTTCATTTATGGACAAATCACAAACATAAATTACACTTAGAGCTACTACTAATAGGTGCATTGTTTCGGTTCTTGTTGAGAAGAATTGTTGAAATAAAGTGATTTTAACAATATCAATCTTCCCACATGTAAGTAGATTTTATCTTTGGATAAACCATTTCCTCAAAAACACCCCCATCAAATCACGAACTCTGAAATTAACATTTCTTTTAACATAATCTTTGTTTGTAAGATTTACGCAACTCTTTTCTATTTCTTAATTTCCTAGTTCAAACAAACTAATTCAAAAAATGACTACAAAAAACTCATGGTACAAGGCGGCATTGCTGACCCTTGTACTGGCCATTTCGTGTATGCCCATGACCATGGCGCAAACCGTACCTTCACCTGAAGACGTTTTTGGTTTTAAAGTCGGTGCCGATTATAAATTGGCAGACTACAGCCAAATTGAAGACTATCTTTCTAAACTAGACGCTTCATCTAATCGTGTCAAAAAAGTAGAAATTGGAACTACGGTACTAGGTAGAAAAATGTACATTCTGTTTATTTCTAGTGAGGAAAACCTAAAAGATTTAGATAAATGGAAAGACATTAGTACAAAACTTGCCCGTGTTCAGGTTTCTGACGAAGAAGCCATGAAATTATCTGAGGAAGGAAAAGCTGTAGTTTGGATAGACGGCGGTATGCACTCTACTGAGTTGGCACACGGACAAATGACATCTGAGTTTGCATATACCTTGGCTACTGCAGAAACTACCGAGATTAAAAAAATTAGGGACAATGTGATTACCATATTAATGCCGGTAATGAATCCTGATGGGTTGGATATTGTTGTAGACTGGTACAAGAAGAATTTGGGTACGGCATATGAGACATCAAGACCTCCAATTTTATATCACTACTACATGGGGCATGATAATAATAGGGATTGGTTTATGAATACCATGCCAGAAACCTATAACGTAACTAAGATTTTGTACAATGAATGGTATCCACAGATAGTATATAACCACCATCAATCTTCACCATCTTGGACAAAAATATCTTTACCACCATATGCAGATCCTGTAAACCCAAGAATACATCCAGCAATCACTGCCGGTGTAAGTGAAGTAGGCTCTGCAATGACCAAAAGGTTTTCATTGGAGAATATGCCAGGTGCCATTGCCGATAATTTTTATACCATGTTCTGGAACGGCGGTGGGCGTACCGTGCCTTACTATCACAATATGATCGGTATTTTAACTGAAGTTGGTCATACGAGTCCGACGCCGCGATTTTACGATCCTGAAAAATTACCTAAAACCGTTGCCGGTGGCACACCAACAGATGGTACCGATATTATGTATCCAGACCCTTGGAAAGGTGGCGAATCTCATTTTCGAGATGCCGTAGACTATATGCTGACCGCAACTTGGGCAACTCTGGATTTAGCAGCTGATCGTAAGAGCAACTACTTGTACAATATCTATAAAATGGGAGCTTCGACAATTGAGAAATCAAAAGAGGAAGGTCCGTTCGCATATGTAATAGCAAAAGAGCAGTGGGATGCTTTTGAATCTGTAAACCTGGTAAACGTATTGTTAAAAGGCGGAATTGAAATTGAAAAAGCCACTAAGAATTTTGAGATCAACGGAAAAAAATATGAGAAAGGTTCGTATGTAATTTACACTGCACAAGCCTTTAGACCGTATTTAATGGATTTGATGGAAAAGCAGAATTACCCAACGCGTTTTCAATATCCAGGTGGTCCACCGGACACTCCTTATGATCTAGCCGGTTGGACATTGCCCATGCAAATGGGTATTGCAGTAGATAAAATTGCAGAACCGTTCAAGGTAAGTACAGAAAAAGTGCTTGTATCTGCACCGTATTATGAAGGTGGTGTAAAGGGGAATGCTTCCTTTGGATATCTATTAAGTGCCAATAGTAATGCATCTGTTGCTGTGACCAATAAAGTATTAAAAGCAGGCGGGACGGCACATAAAACCAAAGCAGCGTTTAAATCGGGTAAAACTGAGTATCCTGCTGGGTCATATATTGTTTCGGGTGGTAGTGCATCTATAGATGACTTAGCGGCAGAATATGGTTTAGAAGTTGTTGGGTTATCTGCCGAACCAAAAGTGGAAATGACCAAGGTACATACGCCAAAAGTAGGATTGTATAAATCTTGGGTTTCCAATATGGATGAAGGGTGGACACGCTTTATCATGGATGAATATTCGTTCGAGACCGATACGCTTCACGATACAGACATACAAACAAAAGATTTGTCGCAGTATGATGTACTGATCATACCATCACAACGCGCAAAATCAATTTTACATGGTAACTCACCATTAAAAATGCCAGAGAAGTTTACAGGTGGTATCGGTTTAGAAGGTTCGCTTGCCTTGAGCAAATATGTAGAAAATGGCGGGACTTTAATGGCTTTTGATGCTGCCAGTAATTATGTGATAGAGCAATTTGGTTTACCCCTAAAAGACGCTACCGAAGACACAGATAGCAAAGAATTTTTTATACCAGGTTCATTGATCAAGACAGGTATAGATACCACGCATCCGTTGGCATTTGGTATGCAAGATACCGTTGCTGTTTCCTTCAATAAAAGTCGTGCCTTTGTTATTGATAAGCAAAGTAAAAAAGGCGAAGGTGGTACAGAAGATATAAAAGATGCACCTGCTCCAGAAGTTGAGGTAATTGCCACCTATGCGGAGAAAGACCTTTTAATGAGTGGCTGGGCAATGGGCGAGAAAAAGTACATTGCTAAAAAACCAGCTATGGTCAAAGCAACATACGGTAAGGGTTCTGTTGTGTTGTTCGCATTTAGGCCACAATTTAGAGCACAACCAAGAGGTACCTATAAACTAATATTCAATACTATTTTTGAAGGAGCCGCAGAATAGTATTAAGTATATGAATTAACATAGGATAAAGTGATATAATCTTTCAATAACAGAAAGGTTAAGTACCAAAAATGCCCATCGAATTTCGGTGGGCATTTTTTATTTAATTTTTTTTTGAATCAAAATATTCCTACAAACACCGTGGTAGTTGACCTTGTTAAATTATTACGGA
This sequence comes from Maribacter sp. HS, assembly GCF_048059195.1. NCBI lineage: Bacteria > Pseudomonadati > Bacteroidota > Flavobacteriia > Flavobacteriales > Flavobacteriaceae > Maribacter > Maribacter sp. HS. The sequence continues at coordinate 704,378 of NZ_JAYLVV010000003.1, read as the reverse complement.
TTTCCGTAATAAATCCATTACAATATTTTTAAAAGCTAATGGTTAAGTATAGACCTAACAATAAATAAAATCAAAATTTAAGCATGAGATCAATTAAAAACTTATTATTATTTTCATCTGTTGCAATCCTTAACTTTAGTTGTGATGATTCTACCTCAGACGAGTTTGAAGAAGTAAACGGTAAAGTAGAAACAAAGCTAATAAGCTCAATAGATGTGGCGTCTGCCGAAAATTCAGATGATAGCAGCAGTATTATATTTTCTTATAATAGCGAGCTACAGTTGAATTCTATTTTTGATGGAACAGAAACCACTAATTTCATTTACGAAGATGGAAATTTAGCCAATGTTTCCGGTAATGTAGACAATGGTAATGTAGAAGAATTATACGAATCACCGTATGATGCTTTTGAAACTGGCCAAGTTGAGGAATATGATGAAAATGGCAATCCATCAGTGATCAAGTTTATAGAATATGACTATGATTACATGACCGGTGAAGAAGAAGTAGTGTATTACACCGCTGAAATCTCTTATGATGATAAGCCAAACCCATTTTATAAAACTGCAGAAGCAGCAGGTTTGATCGATGTTATGGATCAAATTAGATTAAATTTTGCGGCAGCACCACAAGCAGAAGAAATTGTAAGGGCCAAAGCATTGTTCCCAAACAACAATCCGTCACAAGTACTATATAAAAATGAGGAAGGTGAAATAGAGTACACCATCAACATGTCATATACTTATGACGGTGATTACCCTACAACTGCAACGGTTTCAACAGTATCTGAGCATTCAGATGAGAATGAAACTTACGTAACCACATTTTCTTATATAGGTGAATAAATAAAATAAATTGGATAAATTAAAAAGCAGCCGATAAGGCTGCTTTTTTTGTTTTTATAATTATTGGGACTAAAATCACATAGAATTTATATCCAATTTTTGTATTTCCTAATTAAATGTTAAATTGAGGCTGCCCTTAATATTAGTATACTAAAGTTCCCCCAGAATCTATTAGTGTTGCTCTTTATTAATGGGCTTTTTTTACCCTTTGATTGCACAAAAACTTTTTAGCATAATCTTTTCACCTTTACCTCAATAAAGAAAATGCTGCTAGAAGTAAATATAGCAGAGGTTTAGCATTGACAATTCATTGGCGTAATAAATAATTTTTCAATTAACTTTAATAGGTATATGTGTTGGGTAAGGTATTTCAATTCCCAAATTCAAAAGAATATTCCTAAATTTAGGCAAACACTAAAATAAATGTATTTGTAAACAATGGCAAAAATTGAAATTAAAGGTTCCCCCGAAGAGCTAGAAAGAGTAGCCACTTTCTTGGCAAACAATAACGTAAAATTTGATATTGTCAATGATTACGGAAACCACTCTTTAGAAGATTTAGATAAGTATGCGCATTTAAAATCAAGGTTCTCTGACCCAGTGCCAGAAAATTAGGATAAGATATGAAAGGCTTACAACAAATTAAATCTGAAATAGATCAGCTGGCGAACAATAGCAATAAGACCGAGTTAGAAGTGGTTGATGCTCTACATAAATACTACTTCAATAAAGCCGTTACGGCAGAAATAAAACACTACAAAAAGAAAACTAAAAAGGTGGCGCAAATTACCAAAGACCTTAAAATAAGTCATCGTAGGTTTTATAAAATATTGGAAGATAAAAAAGTAGAGTTTACCAAATACAACAAGTCTAAGGACGATGTTGAAGAATAGCGGTTATACCTAAATCATGGACTTGCCAAAAAAGAAATGAAATGACCAAAGAAGCCTTAGCTAAATTAAGTACCCAAGAACTGCTTAAAAAGCATACAGCAGCCAAAACTATGGTATGGCTCTTGGCAATTGTATTGTTCGGAATTTTACTCTTTTTGATCTACGTATCTATACAAGATGGCTTAACTCCGTTATTGGCAGTTCCGTTTGCATTGTCGGCAATTATTCCATTGAATGTAAAGCATATGAATACCTTTAAAAAGGAATTGGATTCCAGATTGTAAAACACCTCAGAGCAAGCCCATGAGGCATTCAAAGGAAACAAACTATTAAATTCGAGGCAAGCCTCGGGATATTATACCCTTTGGCGGTGCCAATAAATAAAGTAATATGAGAAAAGCAATTTTTATTATTGGTATGGTTATAGCAATAATTGAAATAGCCTATAGCTTTGTTAGCAACAGTGAAACAGGTCAGTTTTTTGGAATTGACATGAATATCTGGATTTTCCGTTTAATTTGGGTTGCCCTATTTGGTGTGGTATTTAACGGGTATCTTAAGGAAAGCAAGAATGGATAACTCCTTAAGAATTTGTACAAATTTAACCTAATTATAGTTTAATCTGACGCAAAGAGGTAATTACGTTTAACTGTTAGCAAACACTATGTTTTTCGACTCACACCCATATGAAAAAGAGGAAGTTCAAAATTAGTGATGTCATATTTGTGGGGTTTATTGTTTTACTATTAATACCACAGACCAGAACACCTATTCAAGTAGCGGTCAATAAACTAAAAGTAGCGGTTTGGTCGCCCAGTTTAGAAGACGCCAATGACCAAGATCAAGTGGCGCCATTTCAATACGCGGTTACAGATTTGCAAGGCGCTTCAAGAAATATTGCCGTTGGTGAAGGCAAGGTTACCTTCATTAGTTATTGGGCAACTTGGTGTCCGCCCTGTATTGCAGAATTACCAGGAATTCAAGAGTTGTATAAAGACTACGGGGACAAAGTCAATTTTATACTATTGACCCAAGAAGAACCAGAAAAAGTGGAGCGGTTTGTTCGTAAGAAAGGTTATGAGCTACCTATCTATTTTCCACAAATGCAGACTCCGGCAATTTTACAAGAAAACAGTATACCTACCAATTATGTAATTGATGCTCAAGGTACCATCATCATTAAGGAGACCGGAGCAGCGGATTGGAACAGTTCTAAAGTGAGAAATTTGCTGAATGAGTTGATGGCAAAGTAATAGTTTAAAATAAAAAAAGCCGAAAACTGAATTCCGGCCTTTCCCACATTTCCCAATCAAAGAAACATCAATCAATCATTTCACTAAGTACTTTTCCATCTTCATTGAAAACAACGTCCTTTTCGTTGTTCCATCCTTTTTCAAGTTCTACTTCATATGTTGAACTTCCGTTTACCGTAGTTTTTTCAATGGAATCTACTTTATACCCGGCATAGCTTCCGCTTATGGCCGTTTTAATCGTTTGTGGTAATTCCGCCTCGGTCAATTCTTGTTCCGTTCTCGTAGTAGTACCATCTGTAGCGTACCATATTTCATGTTCATTTCTATTCATATCGAATTCTACTTTATAAGACTGTCCGTCCATTTCCCACTCCACATCGGTAGCCTGAGGAAAATTTTTCTGAAAATTCTGTTTTAAATTTGAAGGTACATTATCAGGGTTCATATCCTGTGCAAATATTGAGAATGCACCAAGTAATGTAAAACCTGCAGTTATTAAATTTCTATTCTTCATGATCAGATAATTTTTAAATTCAGTTCAAAGAAAAGGACCAAATCTAGAAGAAATTGGGAATGGAATTGATGTGCTCAATTTTAACAACTATTTAGTACTGCAACATTATTCCCATATCTTTCTAGAATTCTTTTATATTATTGATGCAAATAATGATGCCATGAAAATTCTAATTATAGAAGATGAACCCCAAATGCTACAGAATATGCGCCAAACGTTACAGCGTGAACAGTATACTGTAGAAACGGCTTCTAATTATGAAACGGCAAAATCTAAAATTGGCATTTACGATTATGATTGTATTTTGTTGGATATCACCTTGCCCGATGGTAACGGACTGGAGTTGTTAAAACTTGTAAAACAACTTGGCAAAGATGATGGTGTAATCATTGTTTCGGCAAAAGATTCTTTAGATGATCGTATTAAGGGCCTTAATTTAGGAGCGGATGATTATTTGCCAAAACCCTTCCATATGGCCGAGTTACATGCACGTGTAAACGCCATAGTTCGTCGAAGAACTTTTGACGGTAATAAATTTATAGAAATCGGTAATGTAAACATTGATCCAGACAGTAGAAGCGTACATATCAATGAAAATGAAGTAGTACTTAACAGAAAGGAATATGATGTACTATGGTATATGGTAGCTAATAAAACAAGGCTGGTGACCAAGACCGCATTGGCAGAACATGTTTGGGGCGATCATATTGACCAAACCGATAGTTTCGACTTCATTTATTCGCAAATAAAGAATTTACGTAAAAAGCTGTCAGACGCAGCTGCCACAATTGAAATTGAGGCGGTTTATGGTGTGGGTTACAAATTACTGGTCTTATAAGCAGCAGGTACTATGAAACTTCTAAACCACACCACAAAATATTTTGCCTTACTACTCATAGTTCTCATTTCCGTTTGGGCGGTTATCTTCTATTTTGCTATGATAGATGAGGTGTACGACAGTTTAGATGATGGCTTGGAAAACCAAAAAGAACTAATTATTGATGCGGTAAAAATAGATCCCAGTTTATTGCAGGATACGGAGTTTGGGGTAAACAACTATACCATTAAAAAGGTAGCTCCAGTTAGTCACGACATCAATAAGGATAGTTATCGCGATACTTTAATGTACATGCAGAATGAAGATGAGTTTGAGCCCATTAGAATGCTTGAAAGTACTTTTGTGCAAGATGACACCTATTATAAGATCAAGCTTATAACGTCAATGGTGGAAGAAGATGATCAAATAGAGAACCTGTTTACTTATTTGGTGGGGCTGTATTTGGCGTTGGTATTGAGTATTGTGGTCCTTAATAATTTGGTCTTGAAAAAGGTGTGGAAACCTTTCTATTCCTTAATTGATAAATTAAAAGGATTTAGAATTGAAAAAGACGAACCTATCCAACAAGAGCCCACGGATATAGATGAGTTTAACCTACTGAACCAAAGTGTAGAAAAGTTAACCAAGAAGTCTCGCGATAGTTATATTGCACAAAAGGAGTTCATTGAAAATGCCGCACATGAGTTACAGACCCCGTTGGCCATTGCAATGAATAAACTAGAACTTCTATTGGAGAAAAATGAACTTACAGGGCATCAGACCCAAGAAATAGGAGGAGTTCTTGATAACCTCACCCGTTTAACACGCCTGAACAAGTCGCTATTATTACTGTCTAAAATAGATAACCGTCAGTATTTGGAAGAGGAGGATATTGATTTTAATGCACTTATAGAGAAAGTCGCGGCAGATTTTTTAGATTTTGCCACCCATAAGAACATGCAGGTCAATGTAATATCTAATGCCAAAATCCGGTATACCATGAATACCGATTTGGCAATTATAATGGTCACCAACCTTATTAAAAATGCCATAATCCATGGCGAAGAAGGTAAGGAAATAGCCATTGTAATTGATGAAAATAGTGTAACCATCAAAAATTATGGTAAAGAGAAAGCATTGGATTCCGGCGAATTATTTTCACGATTTAAAAAGGTTTCTACAGATAGTCGTTCTACAGGGTTGGGTCTTGCCATTAGTAAAGCTATAGCTGATAAATACAACCTACAATTAAAGTATAGCTATAGCCGGCAACACCATTTTAGGATTCTATTTAAGGTAAAGGGTTAAGGTTTTTATAAAAAACGGATCAAAGCGCATTAGTTCCTATTTCTTTACAGATTTGAAGGCTATTTTTATATAAATAGTTTTAAATAAAGGAATTATGACAACTAAGAATGCAACATTGAATATGGCAAAAGTAAAATTTTGGACCATTACAGCCATCGTTTTAGGTATGGGTTTCCTTTTTATGAACTTTAGAGATTGGTTACCCTATGATAGTGCTAATAAGGCAGTATATGAAATTTCAGAAAGATGGGAGTTGCCGGCAGAATTACGGGAAGTTTCAGGTATTTCATGGGTAAGTGAACATCAAATAGCTGCAATACAAGATGAAGACGGTATTATTTATATCTATGATCTTGAGCAGAGAAAAGTAGTAGAGGAAATTGAATTTGGCAACGCAGGTGATTATGAAGGCCTTGCCGTAAAAGGAAACAATGCCTATGCGCTTGAAAGTGATGGTACAATAACCATTATTGAGAATTTTCAACATAAGGATAGAAAGGTTACCGAGTATAAAACCAGGTTTAATGAAAAGAACAACATGGAAAGTCTTTGGTTAGATTTATCCGCAAATCAACTATTGATGATCCCCAAAGACCGTGATATAGATGCTGATAATACAAAAGGTGTTTATGCCTTCTCATTAAGCGAGTTCACTATGGGTTATAATCCAGTAATGCAACTAGATATGGATGATGAGGTATTAAAACACTTTAGGGAGAAAAAGATTTATAAAAATTTTAGACCATCTGATATTGCAATTCATCCGCAAACAAAAGAAATATACATGCTAGAAGGGGCTAAACCCAAACTATTGATATTGGATAAAAACGGAGTGGCAAAGAATGGGTATAGTTTAAGTAAGAAAGTATTTCCGCAACCAGAAGGCATTACTTTTAGCCCAGATGGAGACCTGTATATCTCAAGTGAAGGGAAAAAAGATGGTGTGGGCACCATCACAAAATTAAAATTATTGCTTTAATTATATGCCAAACAAAGAAGCCGATACATCTAAAAGTAAACTGCCGTTATATATCTCTATAGGTATTTTGGTGGCGTTGGTAATAGCTTATTTTGTAGTGCCCAGTGTACAAGATTTTTTAAATGAAGCATGGTCTGTTTTAACAAGTGATAATGAAGAGCGCATTCAGCAATGGGTATCTGGTTTTGGATGGTTTGGTCCGGTAGTACTGGTGTTGGCCATGGTAGCCCAACTGTTTCTTTTGGTAGTGCCCAGTATTTTGCTAATGGTTGTTTCGGTATTGGCCTATGGTCCCGTTTGGGGCAGTGTAATCATCATTGTTTCCGTATTTGCCGCTTCTACGGTAGGTTACTTTATAGGTAGTTATTTTGGCGATGCATTCGTGAAGAAAATTATAGGAAAGAAATCTGAAAAAAAAGTAGCATCATTTTTAGATGACTATGGGTTTTGGGCCATAATTATTACCAGGTTGAATCCCTTTTTGTCAAATGATGCCATAAGTTTTGTTGGTGGAGTTCTAAGTATGGGGTACTGGAGGTTCATGGGGGCAACGTTGGCAGGTATATTGCCATTGACCATATTCATAGCCGTTTTTGGTAAAAATATAGACAACTTAAAAATGGGGTTGTTGTGGGGTTCATTAGTGAGCTTGCTGTGTTTTATAGCTTACGTTTGGTATGATAAAAAGAAAAAACCAAAAAGCAAGAAATTTAGCCAAGAGCATTCTTAATGTACCTAGCCATATAGTGTTTACGGTCCAGTGCTTTTTCCGCAAAATTAAAGAGACTAAGACAACGGTCTAAATTCTGATTTTCGTAGCTGACTTTGTAATATGTATTGTTGTTCAAATAGTCGGTCAACGCCCGTAAGCCATGAATAAAGGGCATAAATACAGCACCAAGCGGAAGACTTTCCTTTTCGGCTGATGATAAAATGGGTCCGTTAGATGCCAGTCCGTCTACGAAGGAAGTAAACAATGCTTCGTTAAATGTAATTAAGCTATGATCTTGCTCATCTTCGGCAGCAGTATTGACAATGGTTCTTATGGCATCACCAAAATCATAAAAGAAAAATCCCTGCATTATAGTGTCCAAATCAATTAGGCACAATGCTTTTTCAGATGTTTTTGAGAAGAGAATATTATTAAGCTTTGTATCATTATGGCAAACTCTAATGGGTAGGCTACCTGTATTCAAATGGGCAAGCTCGGTTATAAAATGCTGTGCCTTTTTGATATCTTTATCGGCAACATTAAGCTTTTCTTTGGTAGCATTTTGCAAGGCTTGTTCAAACTCATGTTTTCTGTGAGACAGCTTATGAAAATTTGGCAGCGTGTCTTCAATAAGAGTTGTATCAATATGTTGTAACAGTTGATGAAACTTACCAATAATACGACCTGCCTCAAATGCGGTAGTTGGGTGGGTAGTGGTATTATACGTAGTACTGTTGGGAATAAAGGTCATCATTCGCCAAAACTCATCGTTTTGAACAAGATAATTTTTGTCGCTTCTCGTTTTTAGAAAAGTTATTTGTTCATAGTCATCAGCATTTAGAATGGGCAATGTAAATTGAATATTTGCCATTAAAATACCGGCATTTTTAAATACCTGTGTGTTGATTTTCTGAAGGATATACTGCTCACCATTAACCCCTTTTACTAAATAAGTGTCATTGATAAGTCCGTTATTAAGCGGTGTCCACTGGGTAGAATTTCCGTTGAGGTTGAATTCAACCAGTATTTTTTTGATAGATGCCAAAGTCATTTATATGAAACAAGTTTAAGCATTTAAAGGTATAGAAAAAGGGGCTTTTGCGGTATAATAAATATACTTGTTTGATGATGAGGCGCGAATATTTAGTAAGAATATTCTTTAATTTATGCAGTTGGCCTAATAATAATACGATTTTGAAAATAAAGTAGTTAGTATCATAACCAATTATAATTCCCCCAAGAATGAACAAGATTAAAACCTGTTTAAAGGTGGCTGTATTATGTATTACTTCTACCTATGTACACGCCCAATGTGAAGTTTTTAAGAGTGAAATTAGCGATGTACAGCATTATATGCAGCAAGTGAGTCAGCTTTCAGATTCGCTCAGTACTTCTGCGGAAATTGCCGCTTTTGATGCTTCTTTGACCAAAGCAAGAAAGAACACCAAAACTGTAATGCTTTTAATGGGACAAGCGGTGAACGCTGCGGATGAGGCCGTAATTTTAGCATCTGAAGCGCAATACGATTCTGAAAGTTGCGGTTTGGCAGAAGCCATTAGCTATACCATAGATGCTGAAAAGCATGCTATAGATACGAGAGACTTTTCTGCAGAAGCTTTTGAAAATGTAAAGAGTGCCGCAAAAGCGCGTAACCTAGGAAATTTACAATATCATATGCGCATTGCGCAACGCTTAATAAAAGAGGCGCAAGAGTCTGCAGATGCTTCTGTTTACGCTGCGGATAATGCACATTACAGTTGTAGCCATGATCAGGATCACGCTAGTTTAGAGAAGTAATTTTACTTCTCTTTTTTGTTGACCAGCCCTTTGGTAAATTCATTTAGGGTTTCCACCTTTTCTTCAAAATCGCCCTTTATGGTTTTTCTAAATTCGTTGAGGTTTTTAACCAGGTCATCAATATTTTCCGGTATAACATCTTCAAAAAACTGTCGTAGCCTTTTGGCCGTGGTTGGGGATTTACCGTTTGTTGAAATCGCCACTTTCACATTCCCTTTGGTAACAATACCGCCCATGTAAAAATCACAGTATGGTGGGTTGTCCGCAACATTTACTAAAATTTGCCTTTCTCTACAATCATGATATACCTGTTCATTTACCGGTACGTTATCGGTAGTGGCAATGGCAATGTGTTTTCCTTTTAAAAATGATGCATCGTAAGTAGCATTGTGCATCTTAATATTGAATTTATTGGCAAGTTCAATGGTTTCGTCCCTAAACATAGGTGCCACCATTTCTACTTGTGCATTAGGGCTAGACTTTAGAAGAAAAGTGAGTTTCTCTAGAGCCACATTGCCACCGCCAATTATTAAGATATGCAGGTTAGATACTTTTAAAAATATGGGATATAGCTCATTCCGTTCCATATGAAATTTTGTTTTCTTCTGTTTTGTAATTGATAGTAACACGTGTGCCCCTACCTATTTCTGAATTTATAAAAAGGCGTCCGTTGATATAATCTATACGTTCTTTCATAAAGAAAAGCCCCATGCCACCCTCACTATTGTTCTTTGGCAATTGAGCCAATAAAGTGTCATCAAAACCTTTTCCATCATCGTCAATAACCACACTTAATATAGGATAAGAGTAATTTAAAGTAACCAAAATATAATTAGATTCGGCATACTTTATAGCATTGTTCACCGCTTCTTGTGTTACTCTATAAATGTTGGTTTCTGCCAAAGAATCAAATCTAATGTTGGCATCTGTCTTATTTTTGAAGAGAATGGTCTTACCGGTCAATTTAGACAGTTCGGCAGTCATTTTCTGTAATGCGGGAAAAATACCATGATCACCAAGTTCTGGTGGGGTAAGGTTAAAAGTAGCGGTTCTCACCCCTTTAATTAAATCTGATGTCAGTGCCTTTAAATAGGCGATTTTTTCTTTTGTCTTGGTCTTATCCTCAGTATCAATGGACTCAATATTGAACTTTAGAGCGGTCAACATTTGTCCAATACCATCATGAATATCTTTTGCAATACGTTTGCGTTCTTCTTCTTGTCCCTCTACGATTTGACTTGCCTGCAGTTTTTTCTGTTGCATACGCTCCTCAAAATTCTGCTGGGTCAATTCTTGTACTTTTAGCTGGTTTTCTTTTCGTTCTGTGATATCTGAACATAGAATTAAAATATCCTGTTCTAGAGTAGAATGGTGCATGGGAACAATAGACATGTCTAACCATATGGTTGCGCCTTTAGTGGTCACTACCTGCAACTCCTCTTTTCTAATGATATTTTTTCTGTTGATTTTTAGAACCTCTTTTAGATACGATTGCTGACCCTCTTCTACCGTTAGAATTTCTGAAATCGGCTTGTTTACCGGGGTGTTCGTGTGCCCTAATAGATCAAGAAATTTTTTACTGATGAATACAATGCTACCGTCTTTACGTATACTGGCAAAAAGGGCGGCATTGTCAATTACGAAATTCAGCTCTTGTAGTTCTTTTAGCGAGCGTTCTTTTTCGTCATATAGGCTTTGTATTCTATCTAATTGATTTTTAGATTCTTCATCCTTACCAATTAAATGGCCAATGGTATTTTTAATTTGGATGGATAAGGGCCTGAAAATAACAAAGATTTCGAGTAGAAGAATCAGTAGCGAAAAAGCAAGTAGCCAATATTCTTTTCGTTTTAATTTTTGAAGCTGTTCGTTACTACGTGCATCATACTCATTAACAATTTGGTCCATGAGGTTTAAAAACTGCCGCTCATTATTTAATAAGGTGTCTAAATCTGCTTGCTCTACCGGTGCATTAATATTTTGTTGATGGGTGAATAGTACATGTTCTATGGCATGGACCATGGCATTATGATGCGGATCAAGTTTTTTGAACAATGATTGTACTTTGGGATCATCTTCATAAGGTAGGTTAAAGGAGGCATCACCTAAATGAAGGCCCATATGGGAAACTTTCCAAATTTCTAGGGTTTTTGCAATTTCTGAAAGCACTAATTTTTTCTCCTCAGGGTTGTTCAGTGCTTTTAATAGCAAAGTCTCTTTAGTCAATTTTTGACTAAAGGCACGTTGCCTACCCGCAATGTTTATAAGTTGAGAATCGCCAGATTGTGCCTTTAAATGTAGTTGAATAAGTACTTGGGCAATGATTACCGTAAGCGCAATAGCTGCCAATGCCAATAGGTACCATTTACGTATACGTATAAACGTAGCGGTGTCCAATGGTATGTTACGCTCGTTATGGTCCATAAAAAAGCAATCGTATATTAAACTAGGCGTTTAGGGCCTTGGTAATTAAGTCTAAAGAGAATTTAGAAAGGGGAAGTTTTAGAGCTGCTTCTTGACCCTTGGTTGACATTTTTCTCCATGTTTTTTGAAGAATATCAATAGTTTTGTCCTCTGGGTGTTTATGGGCAAAGTGTTCAAAATAAAACTCTAAAAAGACCAAACAAATAACATCTTCCAAAGTTTGGGTTTCTTCGTTTTTCTTTAGTTGTTTTTTTTGTAAAAGAAATTTGACATTGTCAATGGTTTCCTTGTCATAGCCTATATCTTCTAAAATAGAAGCGGCTTTTGTGGCATGGAACTTTTTTAACTCTTGTCTCCATCTCAAATACCCTTCGCGGTTCATCTCGTAAGATTCTCTAGGAATTTCCCATCTACAGATATGTTGACATCTTGCGGTTAGGCGTAATGCTTCAGATGCATTGGGGTCAAAGGCATTTAGTCTTTCTGTCATGCGTATACCGTACAAAACTTCTTTTGGGTAGGTAGTACCTTCAAAAACTTCGGTATTTGGATCTTGCTTATTGGCTTCGTCAAATTGTTGAAATGCTAGTAGTAATTTATCTGTGGTCGCCATAAGTCTTTTATTTACTCAAAGCTATTCAGAAAAGCCAACATACACAAAGTCCGACTCTATTTTTACAGGATATGTAGCAATGGGGTCTAAAGTCCCGTTTAAATTTTCTCCGGTTTTTAAGGAAAATGTATTCTTGTGAAGTGGGCAGGCCACTTTAGCTTCCATATTTTCTTCACCGATCATACCTCTGGAAAGAACCATTTCCATTTTATGAGGACAAAGATTTTGACAAGCGTACCAAGTACCTTCTCTTGTAAAATTGAATACGGCGATCTGTTTGTCCTTATATTTTATACAAGCTCCGCCATTCTTAGGAAATTTGGAAATTGGCGCGGCCTTGAACCAAACCTTAACATCACTGGCAGCTACACTTGCATACGTATTCAAAACAGATAAAGACATAATTTCGTTTTTTTGATTTTTAATAATTTTCTACACTTAGATGATTGCAATAATGGTTTATAAATAACCAACAACTGTCAACCATCAACCGTTACGCCCACTCCTTTGGCATTTTTTGTTCTCTTAAAGACACAAATTCAATATTGTTATCCGTTTCTTCAGAATTTACAAAGTGTGTATAGCGCTCTCTTATTTCTGGAGTTTCTACCGCTTCTTTCCATTCACATACATAAGAATCTACCAAGGCTTGCATTTCAGCATCCAATTCATCAACAATGCCCAAAGAGTCGTTGACAACAACGTTTTGTAAATAGGTAATACCACCTTCTAATTTCTCTAACCAAGGTGCGGTTCTTTGTAAAGGTTGTGCTGTTTTTATGTAGAACATTATAAAACGATCTACGTATTTGATGGCGGTTTCCTTGTCAACTTTTTCAGCAAGTAAAAGGGCATGTTTAGGCGTAGCACCACCATTACCACCTACATAAACGTTCCAACCACCTTCAACGGCAATGAATCCGAAGTCTTTGCCCCTTGCTTCTGCACATTCACGAATACAACCCGAAACGCCACCTTTAAATTTATGAGGAGATCGTATGCCTTTGTACCGGTGTTCTATTTCAATAGCGAAACTTACGCTTTCATCCATACCATAGCGGCACCATGTAGATCCCACACAACTTTTCACCGTACGTAAAGATTTTCCATAAGCTTGGCCCGTTTCAAATCCTTCGGCAATCAATTCTTCCCAAATAGGAGGTAATTCGTGTAGTTTTGCTCCAAACATATCTATGCGCTGGCCACCGGTAATTTTGGTGTAGAGGTCATATTTTTGAGCTATTCTTCCAATTGCCATTAATTGTTTAGGTGTAATCTCTCCGCCAGCAACCCTTGGTACAACAGAGTAGGTACCGTTACGTTGTATATTGGCCAAATAACGGTCATTACTATCCTGTATGGTTTCTTGCCTGTTGGCGGTTTCATTATATAGACTAGCAAATATTGCGGCAACTGCCGGCTTACATACCTCGCAACCATGCCCGGTACCTACTTCATCTAATAGGGTATCATAATCAGTAATTCCCTTTAATTTGGCAAGATCAAAAAGCTCTTGGCGGGAATAATCAAAATGTTCGCACAAGCGCTCTTTTACCGTTTTCCCTAAAGTCTTTAAGCTCTCCTTGATTAAATCTGCCACCATAGGTTTACACCCGCCACAACCTGTTGTTGCCTTTGTGGCTTTGGCTACATCTTTCATGGTTTCATTGCTATCTTCTAATACAGAACAGCAAACTTGGCCTTTGGTAACCGCTTCACAAGAACAAATAACTGCGGTATCGGGCAGGTCCATGGCACTACCAAAAGCAGAGCCGCCTTCACCTCTAGAACCAACGATTAGTTCTTCAGCGTTATCGGGCAGTGGCATATTGTTCAAGTACATTTGGTGTAAAATGCTATAATCTTCGGCATCACCCACCATAATTCCCCCTAAAAGGGTTTTACCGTCATGGCTTACGTTTATTCTTTTATAGATACCCTTTGTTTTGTTCTCGTAGATAATGGAAAGTCCCTTTTCCGCAGGCATGTAAGGAATACCGAAACTGGCAACATCAACACCTATTAATTTCAGTTTGGTAGACATATCTATTTCCGGTTTCATGACAACCTCGTTTTGATCAAGAATTTGATTTACGGCCACCTCGGCCATTTCATAGCCCGGTGCCACTAAACCGTAGATCATTTGGTTGTATAGCGCTACTTCACCAATGGCAAATATAGTTGGGTCAGAGGTTTGCATTTTATCGTTGACCACAATACCGCCTCGCACGCCCATTTCTAGATTACAGGTTTTGCCCAATTCATCTCTTGGACGTATACCGGCGGAAATGACCAACATATCTACATCTAGTTTATCATCTTCGCCAAAGTCCATACCTGTAATGGCGCCGTTGCCCATAATACTATTGGTAGCTTTTCCTGTATGTATGGCAATACCTATGGATTCCAATGTTAATTGTAGTACGTTACTACTTCTGGAATCTAGTTGTCTAGGCATTAATTTTGGAGCAAATTCAACCACATGCGGTTCTAGCCCCATGTCCATGACAGCTTTTCCTGCCTCTAGACCAAGTAGTCCGCCACCAAGAATAGCCGCTTTACTGTTAGGTTTAGTTTTTTTAATTTCTTCGGCATATGCTAGCATTGCCTCTAGGTCTTCTATGGTTCTATAAACAAAGACACCTTTTTTCTCTACGCCTTGTATTGGAGGAACAAATGGAGCAGAACCCGTAGCCAATACCAGGTAGTCATATTTAAATTCTTTTTCACTGGCGGTAGTAATGGTCTTTTTACTTCTGTGAATATCGGTGACCCTTTCATTGACCACTAATTCTATATCATTATCCGCGTACCATTCCAAGGGCGCCATTTCTAGAGCTTTGGCATCTCTATTTTCAAAGAATTCGCTTAAGTGAACCCTATCATAGGCTGCGCGTGGTTCTTCACCAAAAACAATTAGTTTAAAATGTTTACTTTCTTCCCTTGCGGCAAATTTTTCACAGAATTTGTATCCTACCATTCCGTTACCGACAACAATTATTGTTTTCATACCCATATTGTTTAGCTACTTAGCAATATTACGTATAAATACGTATATAAATACTGATTTTATGAAAATAATTACGTATTCTTGTTGAAGAATCGATAATTAATAATGCTAAATACTATGAAGATGGAATTAGAAAAAACGGCAAAAGTAAGTTTAGTAGGTGCGGGTCCAGGAGCTAAAGACCTAATAACTATAAGGGGTTTGAGGGTTTTGAACCAAGCCGATATTATTTTGTACGATGCATTGATCAGTGATGATCTATTATCTGAAATACGTACTGATATACCTAAGATATTTACGGGTAAAAGATGTGGTCAACATTCGCATTCCCAAGATGAAATCAATGAATTAATAGTAAAATATGCCTTTGAATACGGTCATGTGGTACGTTTAAAAGGTGGTGATCCTTTTGTGTTTGGCAGGGCAAATGAAGAAATAGAATATGTAGAGTCATTTGGCATACCTGTTAGTGTAGTTCCTGGAATTTCCAGTGCTATAGCTGTACCATCTAGTCAAGGTATACCGATGACCAAAAGAGGAATAAGTAGTAGTTTTTGGGTGATGACGGCAACAAAAAGAGATGGTACGTTTTCGCAAGATTTGCAATATGCAGCAAAATCTTCTGCCACTATGGTTGTTTTAATGGGCATTAGAAAACTTAATGAAATAGTGAAAGAAGTTAGTAAATATAGGGGTTCAATGACGCCTATTGCGGTAATTCAAAACGGAACTACCCAACATGAAAAATGTTATGTAGCTACTTTAGATACATTGAACAATAGTATAGGGGAGGTTGATGTTACCAAACCGGGCATTATTGTCATTGGAGACGTGGTAGCTGATCATCCATCATTTTTTGAAGAAGAAGTACAGCGTATTCTACACCATGCTATTTAATCAAATAAAGGAGATTTCACCTTTATAGTAGTCTAATAAAAGGTAAACGGCAAGGCATTTTAGTGGTAGAAATTACACTATTTCAATTTTTTTGAGCATTTAATTTAGAATCGAATAATTGTAACAGGCTCATTTCCTTAATTCCTCAAAAATACGTAGTAATTTAAAATTATATTAAAAACTACGTATAATTACGTATTATTTATAGTAGGTTTGTATGCATTCAATAACGCAATCTGCTATATTATGGAAAATCAATCTAAAAAGTCCACCACCTTAAATTTAACGAATATAAAGAGTTTACCCATTCGTACTTTTTGGATAACTTCAATTGCATTTTTCATTTGCTTTTTTGCATGGTTCGGTATTGTACCCTTCATGCCAGATGTTGTTAAAGATTTAGGGTTGACTCCAGATCAAAAATGGAACTCAATAATATTGGCGGTTACAGGAACCGTTTTCGCTAGACTATTAATAGGAAAGCTTTGTGATAAATATGGTCCTAGGTTATGTTATACCTATTTATTGATACTAGGTGCCATTCCCGTAATTCTTATCGGTTTTGTGCAAACGCCGCTTCAATTTTTAATTTGCAGATTGTTTATTGGTTTTATAGGTGCTTCATTCGTAATCACCCAGTTTCATACATCTATCATGTTTGCACCCAATATTGTTGGTACCGCAAATGCAACTTCTGCCGGATGGGGTAATTTGGGTGGTGGTGCCAACCGTTTAGGTATGCCATTAATCGCTGCTGCAGTGGTAAGCTTTGGGGTTGCCGATGAAATTGCA
This sequence comes from Maribacter sp. HS, assembly GCF_048059195.1. Lineage (NCBI taxonomy): Bacteria > Pseudomonadati > Bacteroidota > Flavobacteriia > Flavobacteriales > Flavobacteriaceae > Maribacter > Maribacter sp. HS. The sequence goes on along the minus strand of NZ_JAYLVV010000003.1, from coordinate 687,524 downwards.
TGGAGATATTCAATGATCATTGCAGGTATCATTGCTATGCTAATGGGACTTGTATATTATTTCTTTACCCAAGACACACCAGAAGGTAATTTTAAGGAATTAAAGGAGGCAGGTAAAATGCCGAAGCTAAAAAAAGATGAGGAATCGTTTTTAAGTGTTTTAAAAGATTATAGGGTGTGGATTCTTTTCATTGTATACGCAGCATCTTTTGGAATGGAACTTACGGTGTATGGTACCATGGATGATTATTTGCAAAACACGTTTGGGTTAACACGGTCCACTGCGGGTAACTTGGTACTTTCTTTTGCCCTGATGAATATATTTGCCCGAACCTTGGGCGGCTTTTTCGGAGATCGTTTCGGTAGATTAAAAGGCTTGCGCGGTAGGGTACTTTTCTTAACGGTCATATTGGCTTTAGAAGGAGTTATGCTCTCCGTTTTTTCAATGGCAACAAGCTTTGCCATGGGAATTGTATTTTTAATTGCCTTTAGTTTAACGGTACAAATGGCAGAAGGGGCAACGTTTTCGGTAGTGCCTTTTATAAATAAAAAAGCTATTGGTTCTATCTCTGGTATTGTTGGTGCAGGTGGTAATGTAGGTGCTTTTTTGGCGGCATTATTATTAAAATCAAAATCCGCTTTGGCAGAAACCAATGCCTTGGCTGCTAACGCTAATTTAGGTGAAGAAGCAATGAAGGCCGCTCAATCTGCTGCGGCATCGGGGGCTGTTTCAAGTGGGTATTTACTTATAGGTGGCTTTGTTATAGTCACGGCACTTGTTACGCTGGCCATTAAATTCTCCGTCGAAGATGAAAAACTAGTTAAGGAAGAATTACAAAAGGCAGATAAGTCCGTTATCAATTTATCGCCAAGTAGTATCTAAATTCATGTAGCTATGCGAGCAGGTGCTAATCATATATCAACGCGTATTTCCGATTCATCGGAGCTGCTAGATAGTGCCTGTGGATTATGCTCCAATGAAAATTGTCTTATTCAAAAGAACATTCATACTTCTAGTATTGGCAAACTTGTAAAGGCAAGAAAAGAAATAAAGTGTAAAAAAGGACAGCAATTTATTATGGAAGGAGCTTCGGTAACCGGACTCTTCTTTCTTTTAAGTGGTAAGGTCAAAGTTTTAAGGACCGGTCTACATGGTAAAGAACAAATTGTTCGTTTTGCATCTCCAGGTGAAATCATTGGGCATAGAGGTTTTGGCACAGAAGAGACTTATCCAATTAGTGCCATTGCTTTGGTAGATTGCACCTTATGTTATTTCTCAAAAGAGTTACTTCAAGAATCATTAAGGGAAACACCTGGTCTTACGTATGATTTTATGTTGTTTTATGCCAATGAACTTAATCGTAGTGAAATAAGGGTAAAATCCTTATCTCAAATGACGGTTCGTGAACGGGTTATAGACACACTATTATATATTGACCGCAAATTTGGACAGGTAAATGGGTATTCTTCACTTTTATTAAGCAGGAGAGAATATGCAGATTATGCGGGTACTACCGAGGAGCAGGTCATAAGAATGTTATCTATTCTTAAAAAAGAGGGCTTATTGATTACCAAAGGCAAAAGAATTGGTATTGCTGATATAGCATTGCTTAAAAAAGAAATCTCAGAGCACAATTTCTATTTGGATAGTTAATAGTACGTACTATCTAATCACACATACTTACGTAGTTATTCTCAATGTTCTCAGTATTTATATACTGCTGATAAAGAGGTTTTTATTTGATAAAAACTGCTTTTTCGCAGTAAATGATATGTGTTTTACAGGGTTAATTATATGGTGTAAAAAGAGGTTTAAACATACCTAATAGCATTAACAAAAGTATAGGATACGTATATATTTGCTTCAATAAGTATTAATACGTAGAAAACTAAATGATATGATTATGAAAAACATTTTTACTTCATCTATTTTAACCCTTTCCCTCGCTTTGGTGTTTACCGCTTGTGGAGATACAAAAAGTAAGAAAACCGAAGCGGTTACTGAAGAAGCTGTAACCTCAAAAACAAAAATGCTGGATATTGAAAAGCCACAGTTAACTTTTGGTTTTATAAAATTGACCGATATGGCACCATTGGCAATTGCAAAAGAAAAGGGCTTTTTTGAAGAGGAAGGACTTTTTGTTTCTGTCGAGGCACAATCTAACTGGAAAAATGTATTGGACCGTGTTATTGACGGTCAGTTAGACGGATCACATATGTTGGCAGGCCAACCAATTGCTGCAGGAGCAGGTTTTGGTAGACAAGCAGAATTGGTTACTCCGTTCTCTATGGATTTAAATGGAAATGGAATTACGGTATCTAATGATGTTTGGTCAAAAATGAAACCAAATGTACCGGCAGATTCAGATGGTAAGCCAATTCATCCTATTAAGGCAGATGCATTAAAACCTGTAATTACCTCTTATAAAAATGAAGGGAAACCTTTTAAAATGGGAATGGTTTTCCCGGTATCTACCCATAATTACGAATTGCGTTATTGGTTGGCTGCAGCAGGTATTCACCCAGGTATGTATACTGCGGATAATGTACAAGGGCAAATAGATGCCGAGGTTTTACTTTCTGTTACACCTCCGCCGCAAATGCCTGCTACATTGGAGTCCGGTACTATTTACGGATACTGTGTAGGTGAGCCTTGGAACCAACAAGCGGTATTTAAAGGAATAGGTGTTCCGGTTACTACCAACTATGACATTTGGAAGAATAATCCTGAGAAAGTATTTGTAATGACCAAGCAGTTTGTAGAGCAGAACCCTAACACGGCAATTGCGGTTACAAAAGCATTGATCAGAGCCGGTAAATGGTTAGATGAGCCTTCTAATAGAGCAGAAGCGGTTGAGATTCTTTCTATGTCTCAATATGTAGGCGCGCCAAAAGAAGTATTGGCAAATTCTATGACCGGTACTTTTGAATTCGAAAAAGGAGACAAACGAGAAATGCCAGATTTCAATGTATTCTATAAGTACAACGCAACATATCCTTTCTATTCTGACGGAATTTGGTTCTTAACTCAAATGCGTAGATGGGGACAAATTCCAGAAGCTAAAACTACAGACTGGTATGCTAGAACCATTAAGGATATCTACAGACCTGATATTTGGAAAAAGGCTGCGGATCTTTTGGTTGCCGAAGGTCAAATACCTGCAACGGATATACCTGCAACAGATGGCTACAAAGCACCTACGGCAGATTTTATAGACGGTACCACCTATGATGCCAAAGATCCAATTGGGTATATCAATAGTTTTTCTATAGGTAACAAAGACAAAAAGTAAGCACATTTATTCATTGACTTTAAACAAATTATTATGGAGCAAGAAATGGTCTTAAAAAACGAAAAAAGCATGTCTGCAAGTTTTAAGCAGGTACTTTTAAAACTTACACCAAGTGTAAAAAAGGATGGCATTATAAAATCTATGAAGAATGCTGGGATAACACTTCTATCCATCTTATTGTTTATAGGTTTATGGCATATGGGATCTAAAGCCCTTTACAACAAAGAGGCAGATTACAAGGTAGAAAAAGCGTTGCAAGAACGGGGTGAAGAAGCTGCAGCGGCAGAACGAGCTTGTATAGAGTCTGGTGACAGTAGTTGCCAGCCCAACACCCTACCATCACCTACACAGGTTTGGGCATCTTTAAAATCTTTGGTCGCAGATCACCAAGTTATAAAAGCGGACAAGGCTGCCTTTGCGGAAAAATTGTCGGCTACCAATGAAAAATTAATTGCTCAGGGCAAAGATCCTATTGTTTATACGGGTAGGGCGTCATTTATAGATATAGTACTTACAAGTATTAAAACGGTATTTGCAGGTTTTCTATTGGCATTGTTGATTGCTGTGCCCATAGGTATCATAATAGGTCTTAGTCCGTCTTTACGTAGTGCGTTCAACTGGTTTATCCAAGTTTTTAAACCAGTATCGCCCGTGGTATGGTACTTATTGGTTTTTATGATCGTAAAAACGTTGTACATAGGCGATAGTTCAGATAATGCCTTTGTTATTTCTTTTATCAGTGTTGGGTTATGTGCCATGTGGGCAACTTTGGTCAATACGGCAATGGGGGTATCATCGGTAGATAAAGATTATATCAATGTAGCCAAAGTATTGAAGTTAGGCACGTTTCAAAAAGTATTCAAAGTAATACTGCCATCTTCGTTACCCTTAATTTTTACAGGTCTAAGAATAACGCTTTCTGTTGCTTGGATGGTTTTGATCGCTATTGAATTGCTTGCACAAAGTCAAGGTTTAGGTCTTTTCGTTTGGGAGGAATTCCAGAATGGTGCCAACGACTCCAATTCAAAAATCATTGTGGCCATGTTTGTCATAGGTATCATTGGGTTTTTATTGGATAGGTTGATGTTGACCGTACAGAACATGGTTTCTTTCAACAAAAACGAGATGGCATAATTTATAAAAAGAAGAGCATGGCATACTTAGAACTAAATAATATATACAAAACCTATGGTGAAGGAGATGGAAGTACAGAAGTTCTGTCAAACATTAACCTTACCATGGATGAAGGAGAATTTGTTGCCATTGTAGGGTTTACGGGTAGCGGTAAGACCACCTTGGTAAATTTGATCAACGGTTTATTGCAGCCAACAAGCGGCGAAGTACTTTTTAAAGGAAAACCCGTAACCGATACCAGCCATGAACGTGGAGTTATTTTTCAAAACTATTCGCTATTGCCATGGTTAACTGTTGGGCAAAATATTTACATGGCGGTAAAAGAAGCTTTTCCAAAAGAAAGTAAAGCAGATTTAATGAAAAGGGTAAAGGAGTATGTGGCAATGGTAAGTCTTAGTCCCGCAATCAATAAAAGACCCAAAGAACTTTCTGGAGGAATGCGCCAAAGGGTGGCGGTTGCACGTGCCTTGGCCATGAACCCTGAGATGATCATTATGGATGAACCCTTAGGAGCTTTAGATGCTTTGACCAGAGGTAATCTGCAAGATGAAATCTTGAATATTTGGAGCCAGGACAAGCGTACTGCATTATTGATTACCAATGATGTTGATGAAGGTATTTACATGGCAGATAGAATAATACCTCTTAAGCCGGGACCAAACGCAACTTTGGGTCCGGAGTTTAAAATAGATATAGAAAGGCCAAGGGATAAAACGGCCATGAATGACAATCCTGTTTACAAGAAAACCAGAAATGCCATTATAGAATATCTAATGGATATAGGCGAAGAGAGAAAAACGGTATCTAATGTAGAATATAAATTGCCAGAGCTTACACCAAAAAGTTTTGTCGCTTAAAGAATTGGAAAATGAATACAATAGAACAATCTAACGAAGTATATTCAGAGAACGGCATTATCTACCCATCCAAGGTAATGCTAGATTTGGCCGACTTAAAAAAAGTATACCCTACGCCAAAAGGGGACTACGTAGTTCTTGAAGATTTGAATTTACAGATCTTAAAAGAAGAATTCGTAACCATTATTGGGCATTCAGGATGTGGTAAAACAACCATGCTTTCCATGATAGCAGGTCTTAATCCTATCTCTGGCGGTAATATTTCAGTTCTGGGAAATCCGGTAAAAGGTCCAGGTCCAGATAGGGGGGTTATTTTTCAATCTCCAAGCTTAATGCCTTGGATGACCGCACTTCAGAATGTCTTGTTAGGGGTAAACCAGGTTTTTCCTCAAGCCACTAAAGGACAGCGAGAAGATATTGCTAAATACTATTTGCACAAAGTAGGTCTTGAGAATGCCTTTCATAAAAAAGCATCAGAACTTTCTCAAGGAATGCAACAACGTGTAGGTATTGCAAGAGCCTTTGCCATTAAACCAAAAGTATTGTTGTTAGATGAACCTTTTGGAATGCTAGACTCGTTGACCAGGGGAGAGTTGCAAGATATTCTCATAGAAATTTGGAACAAGGAGAAAATTACGGCGGTCATGATTACCCATGATGTGGATGAGGCCATTTTTTTAGCAGATCGTGTTATTATGATGACCAGTGGGCCTAGGGCAAAAATTGGGGATATACTCTCCATTGACTTTGAAAGGCCACGAACTCGCAAATCTGTCTTGGAAAGCGACGATTATTATACCTACAGAAAACACTTAATAGATTTTCTTGAACACTAACCATTAACTAACTCAAAATTTTAATTATAAAGATTATGAAAAAACAATACCTAATCATCACCCTATTGTTTCTAACGGCTAATGCCATATATGCACAATTTACTTTAGACGGTCAGTTTAGGCCAAGAACGGAATACAGACATGGCTTTGGTAGTTTAATACCAGATGCGGCAGATGCCGGATTCGCCATTTCTACACGTGCACGTTTAAATGCTAAGTATGAATCTGAGTCGTATCAGTTTTATCTTAGCCTACAAGATGTAATGGTTTGGGGTGAGAACAGACAAATTCTACCAGATGATCAAAACGATTCTTTTGCCGTATTTGAAGCATGGGCAAATATTAATTTAGGAAAAGGGTGGTCCACTAAATTGGGCCGTCAAGTGATATCTTATGATGACCAACGAATATTTGGCGGGTTGGATTGGGCACAGCAAGGAAGAAACCATGATGCCGGACTATTAAAGTACAAGAAAGATAAATTTATCTTGGACATAGGTTTGGCCTTTAGTCAAGATTTTGACAACCCAACAGGTTTTCAGTCTGTAGGTACGGCATATAATACAGCAGGATTTTTTACCTATAAGACCATGCAATATGTATATGCAAAACAACAATGGGATGGTTTTTCTGCAAGTTTGTTAGCCCTGAACAATGGCTTTCAAAATTTTGATGATACAGACGCTGCAGACGGTGTAAGCAATTTGCAAACAATAGGTACACACTTAAATTTTAAGCAAGGAAAGTTCAATGCTAATGCCAACTTGTTTTTACAGACGGGAGAAAGACAAAATGAAGTAAAATCTAGTGCCTATTTATTAGGTTTGGAATTGGGTTATAAAGCAAGTGATAAAGTAGCTTTGGGTATTGGTACAGAAATAATCAGTGGTAATAAAGCGGATACTACGGACAAAACGGAAGCATTTTTTCCATTGTACGGTACCAACCATAAGTTCAACGGATTCATGGATTATTTCTACGTAGGCAACCATGCCAATTCTGTAGGTCTTTTTGATATTCACGCAAGTGCAAAATTCGATTTAGGCAAGCAGTCTAGCCTATTGGTAAAGGTGTTGAACTTTAGTGGCGAGCAAGAATTACCAAGTGGCGAGAAATCATTGGGTACTGAAATTGATTTGGTATTTGCGAAAAAATTCAAAGGCTACGGTTTAGCAATCGGGTACTCTCAAATGTTCGCTGCAGATGGTATGTATGAACTTAAGGGAATTACAGAAGATCTAGCTACCAGTAGCCAAAATTGGGCATGGGTACAGTTAACCATCAAGCCTCAATTTTTGAATACCAAAAAAGAATAATATTAGAACTTAAATTAGTTTGGTTTTACGGTCTATACAGCACTTTTTGTATAGACCGTATTTTTTTAAAATTATATGTAATTTAGCGGCATACGTATAATTACCTATATTTTGAGTGAAATAACAAGAATAGTATTGGCAGATGATCACGCTTTGGTAAGGGACGGTATACGTTCTTTATTGGAAACAGAGTCTGATCTACAAGTAATCGGTGAAGCGTCTAACGGTAAAGAGGCCATTGATTTGGTAGGGGAAGTAAATCCCGATATTTTGATCATTGATATTAGAATGCCCGTTATGAACGGTATTGATGCCGTTGCCGAATTGACGCAAAGCAAATCTTCGGTGAAAACTATAATCTTGTCAATGCATGATTCTGAAGAGTATATCTTGAAATCCATTAGCTCCGGCGCCAATGGTTATTTATTGAAAGATACTGATAAATCAGAGTTCATTAAAGCTATACATACCGTTAGGGAAGGTGGTAAATATTTTAGTGGAGATATTAGTAATGTGTTGGTAAACAATCTTTTGGGTGGTAAAAATGAAATTGTAAAAAAAGAAGAAACACCAAAAAAGACAGGTGAAAATGTTTTTGATCTTACCAATAAAGAATTAAAAGTGTTAGAGTTGGTACTCTCTGGCTTAACCAATCAGCAAATTTCCGAAAAGCTTCAGAATAGTAAGCGTACTATTGAAACGCATCGTTTTAATTTAATGCGTAAGATGGATGTAAAAAACCTCATTGATCTTTCTAAAAAATCGCAGAAGTATAATTTAATTTAATATCGTTTGTATTTGAGGTTGTTGTGCTACAAAAGAGAGCTGTAGCCTAAAACGGATATGATAAACAACTCTTTTTCAAATAGAGCTGAGGTTTAATACTTTAACGGGTATTAGCTCTAGAATGCTATTCTTTGACTTATTCTCAGTATTTGTCCGTTTTAATTTTGAATCACTAGTTTTTAGGCAAAACATTTATCATAAAAAAGTACGTATTTATACGTACTTTTTATAATTTGCAGTATACTTCTAAACCATTCTTTATCTCTGGTAAAATGAATAGTACTAAAACTCATAAAACAATATGTTCTTATTGCGGTGTAGGCTGTGGTATGTTGGTAGATGTTGATGCAAAAGGAACAATAAGCGTAGATGGTAACCCTGATTATCCTTCAAATAAGGGCATGCTCTGTACCAAAGGGCGTAATCTAAATTACGTAGCGCAAGATACTACAGATAGAATTTTATATCCAGAGATGAAGTGGAGCCGCAATCACCAATTACAGCGGGTTTCATGGGATACCGCCTTTGAACGTGCTGCGGCGGTTTTTAAGAGTATCATTGCAAAACACGGACCAGATAGTGTAGGATTTTATGTGTCAGGCCAATGCCTAACAGAAGAATACTATCTAATAAACAAATTGACCAAAGGTTTTATAGGCACAAATAATATAGATACCAATTCTAGACTGTGCATGAGTTCTGCCGTAGTAGGATATAAGAAAACTTTAGGGGAAGACTCCGTTCCAATTTGTTATGAGGATATAGAATTGGCAGATTGTTTTTTAATAGCAGGAGCAAATCCGGCTTGGTGCCATCCTATTTTATATAGAAGATTGGAAAAGCATAAAGAAGAAAATCCGCAGGTTAAAGTAATTGTCGTAGATCCTAGAAAAACCCAAACCTGTGCTGGGGCAGATTTACATTTGCAGATTTTACCGGGTACCGATGTAATTTTATTTAATGCCATTGCGCGTAGATTAATAGATAAAAGAAAAATAGATGTTGCCTTTATTAAAAAACACACAGCAAATTTTGAAGCGTGTAAAGAAATGGCTTATACATTAACGCTCAAAGAAGCGGCTAAAAAATGCGGTATTCCTGTTGCTGATATTCGTAAGGCAGCAGAGTATATAGGCAATGCCAAAAAGTTCATTAGTATGTGGACCATGGGGCTGAACCAAAGTGTTATAGGTGTTGCTAAAAATGTCTCGCTATTAAACCTATCGTTATTAACAGGTCAAATAGGAAAACCTGGTTCTGGTCCGTTTTCATTGACAGGGCAACCAAATGCCATGGGGGGTAGAGAAGTTGGTGGTATGGCCAGTTTATTGGCAGCCCATAAAAACTTGGGCAACCCTAAGCATAGAAAAGAAGTGTCCGACTTTTGGGGAGGTGGAGAAATACAGGCAGAACCAGGGTATACCGCTACAGAAATGTTCGATGCCTTGGATGAAGGAAAACTAAAGGCCATTTGGATCATCTGTACCAATCCTGCAGTTAGTATGCCCAATGTAAAAAAGGTAGAAAGAGCATTGAAAAAGGCAAAATTCGTGGTGGTACAAGACATATCACATAACTCGGAGACGACTAAATTTGCCGATCTTTTGCTACCTGCGGCGGGTTGGTTAGAAAAAGAAGGTACCATGACAAATTCTGAAAGAAGAATTAGTTATCTGCCAAAAGTTATAGATGCCCCTGGCGAGGCCTTGCCAGATGCAGAGATTATTTGGCGTTTTGCACAAGCAATGGGCTATACAGGTTTTGATTATGCAAATAGTAGTGAGGTCTATGATGAGCACTGTTTGCTTACCAAGGGCACCGAAATAGATATATCTGGTCTGTCTTATGAAAGGTTGATTAATGAGGGTAGCTTTCAATGGCCCGTACCGCACAAAACACATAAGGGGACACCTAGATTATTTACAGATCGTAAGTTCTTTACCAATGATAAAAAGGCACATTTTAATGCCCCATCAACGCTTTATAACAAGTCAGAGGAAACGGATAACGAATATCCTTTAATATTAAATTCAGGTAGGGTTCGCGATCAATGGCATACCCGTACCAAGACCGGTAAGGTTAAGAGGTTATTGACCCATATTCCACAACCTTATTTAGAAATGAATGCTGTTGATGCCTACTTAAGAAAAATTAAGGATGGAGATATTGCAGTGGTCAAAAGCAGACGTGGGCAGGTACAGGTGAAGGTACAGCTCAACTATGATATTAGAGAATCGGTAGTTTTTTTACCAATGCATTGGGGTAAAGTATTGAACAATGATTTTGGTAGGGCAAATAACCTGACCAACGATTTGGTAGACCCAATATCTAAAGAACCGGATTTTAAATACTGTGCGGTTGAGGTCTCCAAATTTGTCAAAGAGAAGCAGAAGGTAGTAGTCGTAGGTGCCGGTGCCGCTGCATATCGTTTCATACAATCTTACAGAGAAAAAAATACAGAAGATGAACTTCATGTGTTTTCAAAGGAAAAAGATCCTTTTTACAATAGGGTTCTACTACCGGAATATGTTAGTGATGAACTTTCTTGGGAAGCTTTGGAAAAATTGAAGGAAGGTGAGTTGCAAAAGTTAGATGTCACCTTGCATTCCGGTATTTGTATAGACAATATCAATGCAGATGAAAAGACGATTTTAGATTCTTTGGGTAATGTGCATTCTTATGATTTGCTTATTATGGCAACGGGTAGTAGGGCATTTATCCCTAGTGATGTTCAAATAAAATTACCTGGTCGCTTCACCATGCGTGAAAGAGGCGATGCCGATAAACTTAGAAAATATTTAGCGGAAACCGGTCTAAAGGCAAAAGATCAGAATGTGGTCATTGTAGGTGGCGGACTTTTAGGTTTGGAGCTTGCAGCGGCATTGAAAAAGATCAACATCAACATTAGCATTATTCAAAGGGCACCGCGTTTAATGGAACGTCAATTGGATAGTGTTGCAAGTAGGCTGTTAGCGGAAGATGTCATGGAGCGCGGCATAAACCTCTATTTTGATAATGAGGTAAGTACCGTTTTTGAGGATAAGGGCCAAAAACATAGTCTTTTGGTGAATTTAAAAACTGGTAGAACCATTCAATGTAATGCCATTGTGTATGCCATTGGTACTAGGCCCAATATAGAATTGGCAAAACAGACTGGGGTTCATACCCGTAGGGGAGTCGTTGTAAATTCATACTTACAAAGTAGCGACCCTTCTATTTTTGCACTCGGGGAAATAGCGGAATACAAAAATTCGTTATTCGGAATTACGTCGGCAGCTGAACAACAAGCTGATATTGCGGCAAATTTTATTCTTGGCGATTTCAGCAGTATTTACAACGGCTCTGTTTTAATGAATATTTTAAAGTTCGAAAATTTAGATCTCTGCAGCATTGGCATGGTCAACTCACCGTTAGGGGATCCATCGTATGAAGAAATTATTCTAATGGATGTCAGCAAGCGCTTCTATAAGAAATGTATCGTAAAAGACGACACGCTTAAAGGTGCCATTTTAATGGGCGATAAAAATGAATTTGCAGAATTTAAAAGGCTCATAGAAGAAGAAATTGAACTCTCTGAAAAGCGGGATGAGCTATTACGTGGCGCTTCTACCTCTGTTCCGTTAAAGGGTAAATTGGTCTGTTCCTGTAGTCAAGTAGGTGAAGGTAATGTTATTGATGCTATTAATGGCGGATGCTCTGAGTTCAACAAATTATGCTCAGAAACAGGTGCAGGTTTAGGCTGTGGTAGCTGTAAGCCAGAGATTAAGGAGTTATTACAAAAACAGCTGGTATTGGCTAATTAAAAATAGGACATTATGAACGATGATCTGCATAGAATATTGATCAAGGGAGGGGTTACTTCCCCGGGTGAATTAAAGGATATAATTACCATGCTGGAGTCTGCCGGACTTACCAGTGTAAATTTTGGTTCTAGACAAGATATTTTGTTTCCGTTGAAAGATGCCAAAGAAGAGCAATTGGAAAGTATTTCAAAATTCAATACTGATATTATTGCCAATAGATCGTATCAGAATATTGTAAGCTCTTACGTATCTGCAGATATTTTTGACATGACCCACTGGTTAAAGGGGTCTACGTATTTATATATTTTAGAAGGTTTTGATTTTTTGCCAAAACTCAAAATCAATATTACCGATCCTAAACAAAGGCTAGTGCCTATTTTTAGTGGCAATCTCAATTTTATAGCATCTGATCAAGAAGATTATTGGTATTTAAACATTAAACTTCCACACTGGAAATCATCTGCTTTTTATCCGGTTTTGATCTATAGCTGGGATATAAACTCCATTTCAAAGCAAATAGAGGAAATTCATGAAGACATTTCAGATATAGATGAGTTGTTCTTTATAATGAACAAAAACTTGGAGACGAACAATAAAACCATGGAAAAGGAATTAAAGGTTCCTTTTCAGACCTTCCCGTACTATGAGGGTATGAACCGGTTGGGTACCGATCTTTATTGGTTGGGACTGTACTGGAGAAATAATAAATATGACCTATCGTTTTTAAAGGCGTTCTGTGGTTTTTGTTTAGATAATAGTATTGGTAAAATCTGTATTACACCTTGGAAATCTTTCGTGGTAAAAGGAATTAAAAAATCAAGTAGACCAGAACTTGAAAGGTTTTTGGGCAAAAGGGGAATTAATGTTAGGCACTCTCAGTTAGAGATGAACTGGCACGTACCAATTGATGACGGTGAAGCCCTTGAGCTTAAAAAATATTTGGTCAGAAGTTTTGATCAAAATGATATTAGTACCTACGGTCTTACTTTTGGTATAAGCAATGAAGTGGGTAAGCGTTCGCACTTTGCCTCGGTGATTATTGAAAAGAACAGCTTGCCCACCATTGTTAAAGAGTTTGAAGTTCGCCCAACGTACAATGTGCTACATTTTGAACATTTTGATCCCAATAGTCAAAAGTATATTACTTACGCCCAGGATATTGATAAAATAGAACTGCCCGGTCTGTTAATGGAGTTGAGTAAGATGTATTTTGACCAACTAGGGCAAGTTGACGATTTGGAAAAAACTACAGATGTTGAGGTGGTTGAAACTAAACAGCAGTTATATCAATGTCAAGATTGCTTTACGGTATATGATGAATCTTTTGGAGATGAAGATTTCAATATAGTTGCAGGCACAAAATTTCAAGATATAAGTGAGGCATATGAGTGCCCGGTCTGCTCCGCTCCTAAATCAAAGTTTAAGGAAGCCATGATACAAATGGGCTAATAACACTATATGGTTTTCTAGTTGCCCTATATTCAATAAGTTAGTGTATATTTAATGGAGGTAATAAATTCGCTTTTGGAGTTAAAACTTAAAAACGTGAAGCCATAATTTTGTGGTATTATTCTAAATAAACCAACACTCATGACCAGGGTAAATGTAAATGAAAGCCGTAAAGAACCGGTATTGGCCAAAGCATTAAAGTTCACTATTGTAATTGCCGTTATCGGTATTATGTTATGTGTACTGTTTATGGCTTTTGGTATTTAAACTTTACAGTTATTGAAAAAACACCGTAATCAGCCTTACCAGTTTTCTACTATGGTTGCATTACAGGAAGTTCAAGTATGCGGTCTGGTCCGTAGAATTTTAAAGCAATACCGAACACGATTACCGATAATACCATACCTATCATAAAAATGGTATATGTCCATCTTAGAATGCGATACTTTCTTTCCAGGACCACACCCAGAAAATATAGGTCTTTTGTTAGAGAACTATATATATAATCCTTGTCCTTTATAAGTTCTTTCATAGCCCAATTGTACTGCTCTAGTTTCATTTTGTGAAAATTACCGAAGAACAATAAATTGACTTTTTTGGTGGTAACCTCTTCTTCTGTAAACTGCCCAGTGGTTACGTTAGGTTTTGTGGCAATAATGGACATTACCATAGAAACTACACTAAAAACGATGAACAAAAAGGTAGGGTAAAATAAATAATCGTTTGTGGGGTTGTCTAATTTGGGTACCAAATTAGCGAGCGCCATAGATATGATAATGGCATTTACGGACAATAGAATGTTTGCTTTGGTGTCTGCAATATCACTAAGTTTTAAATGATTTTGTAACGTAACTCTATACAATGTCTGTATTCCCCTATCTGGCAGTTCTCCTTTGAACTTAGCTTTTAAACTTTCTTTTTTTACGAGCTCTTTGTGCTTTTTTCTTGCTTTAATGAGTCTCTTAATATTTTTGTCTTTGCCCTCTTGCCAATTATTTATGGCATAATCTGTATAAAAGCGATGATTGGTACGTAAGAGTTTTATATTCTCTTCTCGCCAATCTGCCGTTGTAAAGCTTTGTTGGCCAATTAGGGCGAGTTCTTCACGTAAAAGCTCTGTAGTTGCAACAAAATTTTTAATATGAAAGTGTGATGAGTCTGCATCGCGAATTATTTTCTCTAATTCGTTTACTGGCTCGTAATTTTTTTTAGTGGCCATAATAAGGCTACAAACAACTTCTGAGAAGGAAACGGACATTTTATGTTCTGCCAAGAAATCTTTTACCAATAGGCAACTTTGCTCTTCGTGATCGGTGTAAGATTTTGTGTAGCCCAGATCATGAAACCAGGCGGTAACCAATAATTGTTCACTTTCTTCGTCTGAAATATTTTCTCCTTCGATCAATTCTTTAGTACTCTCTACAACACGTTGGGTGTGCCTAAGATTATGATATAAAAATCTTGGGTCAATATTGCCGGTCAAAAGATCTGTGGCAAATACTTTGGCTTTTGAAACTATTGTAGACATAAGTTTAATGAAAAAGGTAATACTTTAGAAATGTACAAAAATTATCTGCTTATGTTAAATTGATAGACCAAAACCAACCTGAATAAGATTACTTTCCTTAGAATTAAAATATCCAATATTAAACGTAAGAGCCTTTAAGCTGCTGATCCAAAAACCGCCGCCTTGGGAAGTATGCCAAACATTTGAACTTTCATTGGGCATCCATACCCTACCATAATCAAACCCACCATACATACCAATGGTCACAGGAGATACAGCGGTGATGTAACGCTTTAGTTTTAGTTTAAGATCTGAAGATTGGTAGAAATAAGACTTGCCGGTAAAACGTTCATCCCTAAATCCTCTAAGTCCGTTACCACCACCAATAGAGGGTGTATGGTAAAAATATACATCATTGTAATCAAAAAGTCCTTTGTATTCCGCAATAGTACTAAATACAAGGTTTCCCTTATGTTCTAATTTATGGTCAAAACCTACTTTCAAAGAAGCATAACCAAACTTGTTGTCATTATTGGCGATATTCATTTTATAACCAGCGGAGAAGCCAAAGTAAATAGCTTTTGATGGAAAATCACCTGCATCATCACGATCATATTCCCCCGTCAATTCTAGTCCTCCGTAGTTTTGGGTTTCAAATATTTCATTATTAAGATTGTTGCTATTGAACAATCTGTTTGGGTTGTCTTCTACCTTAAACGACTCAAATAACCCTCTGATACGAAGGCTGTAATATGCTAAACCGGCACTTGCCTTGAACATTCTAATTCTGCCTCTATAATAATCTCTATCAAGGGCATCTTCATTGTTTACAGTTTCGTTACCAAAGCCAAAAAAGTTCTTTACATAACGATCATTGGCAAAGTAGGCACTTGTTTCAAAATTCCATCCGGGGAAAACACTTCCGTAAATACCGGAGTAAGACAGTTCGGCAGCCTTAAAATTAAAGTAGTAATTGGCACTAATGCTATGCTGTTGTCTAAATGAATTACCGTCTATTCCTTTTTGGGTATAGGTGTTTGATGCTCCTAGAAAAAAACCATCGTCCGTTCTAAACCCTAATGTGGGCACCAATACATTGGTATTAGGCTCAAAATATCTAAAATGAAAAGTGTTCGTCTTATAATTATCAGTTAATAGGGTTTTAGGTTTTTGATCTTGAATATCAATCTTTTCATGTTCCCAATCGTACAATTTTACTTTTTTCTTATTGCCTATGGTGTAAGTATCGTCACCATAACCTCCAATTATTCTTAATTTAGTTTTAGGGTTTTCTTCACCTTCAACAACAAAAACATCATCATCACCTAAACCATATATCCAGACTTCTTTCGTTAAACTATCATTGAATGTTCTTGAGTAGACCAATTCATTTTTTTCATCACTTAGAATACGTTTTACCACAACCTTGGTCTCACCATTTTTCATTCTGGTCATGGTAAAGATGTCGTCTTTTTCGGTACCGAGAACGGCTACAATTTTATTAAGGTAATTTGCATACGCTTCAGCGGTTTTGTGCAATGTTTCTAGTCGTTGTTTTAAACTTTGCTTAATATATTCTGAAGTTTCATCTTGCACCGCCAGGGGCAAACGTTTAAAGGCTTTTTCTATAACCTCTGCCGTCATGCCATCTTGTATGGCTCTTGCCTCTTCTACCCATGCCTCTGGTCCGTAGCTAGTGGCCAATGTTCTATCTAGTCTATTACCGGAAAGGTTCAGCCATTTTACATTGTCTACATCCTCATCATAGGTTTCCCAATTTCTTGTACCGGGAACAAACCACTGTACAAAAGGGATTACTTTACCATCGAACCTTGGGAATGCATTGTCCCTATCTCTTGGAACGGGCATAAACTCTTTTTCACCATCCGGACTTTCATATTCGATCCACCTCCATTGATCTTGGTGGCGGTCCCAATCGCCAATAAGCATATCGAAAATTCTAGCTCTAATAAAGCTCTTTTTATCTACCCCATAAGACTCATCGCTCTTTATTTTTTCTAACATATCCGTAGTACTTTCATAGTCTACCACTTCACCGGAATTTTCATTGATCGTTCTTCTATAGCCCTTATAATGTGCTTGTTCTTCAGACGGTCTACGCTCTATATAATATAACTCATCACCATAATTTTCATTGAACTGTTTAAGGCTGTCTTGCTTTGGAACATAAAACAAATCTGTATCAGAATGGTTTATTCCTACGGATTTGGCTAAAGGATTAATGACCAGCTGCATGTATGGGTGGGCAGTGGTAAAGAAATCTGAAATTGCTTTTTCTGCCCAAGTATCTTGATAATCTTGCGTATTATACGATATGCCCGGAAGTTTGAATTTTAAAAACTTAAGCGCGCTTTTCTTTAATGATCGCATGGCATATTGTTTGCCGTTTGCATCTTCTAAACGAAGGGAGAAAGATTGGTGTCCGCCTCCTTCTTTAACAACCGAGAGACCTCCGTAAAGGGTGTCTAATTGAACTATGGGGGCTTCTACAGGCTGACCATAATAGTTACGATAACGCTCTCCCCACAAAAATTTATAAAATCCACTTTTATTGTAATCCTTTGGGTCGTCTAAGATATTGGTTTCTTCTATTTCCTTACCATTTGCCGTAAATTGATCAAATTCTTTTTCAGGTTCTTTTTTAGAAAGGACATTAAAGGTCTTGCTAGATGAAAGATCGTTTTCAGAAACAAACGTTACTTTAGAACTACCATCTTTAAAATAGTCTAGCCTTGCAAAGCCACGTTCGCCATAAACATATTCACCATGATAATCAATAGAACCACCTATGGCGGTAATTCTACCAGCTGTTAGTTTGGCCGCACTTTTTTCTCCTAAAGAGCCACTTACTATTTGGTGAATGCCACCACCTTCCAATAATTGCAGACTTTCTTCATGACCGGAAATCAAGGTAATTCTATCATTGGCCTGTGCCAAGGCACTTACTGCAATACGTAGATAATTATATCTTCTGGAATTTACATGTTCAGGATCAAACGCACCCAAGTCCATCACGGCATTTTTAATAGTACCCACTAACGGTAGCGGTGTAGCGTGATCTTTAACCGTTGTTTTACCAGCGTAGGTACCGTTGGTAAATACGGGGTGATGCATAGCTATGACAATATTCTTGCCTTGGCCATCGCCTATGTACCCTTCCAGCTCCTCCATAAATCGTCTACGGGTAATAATATCAGAGCACTTTTTGTTGATATCTTCAATTCTGGACCAGTTGGATACAAACCATTTAGAATCCACTAAAATAAGATCAAGATCGTCATTTATGACCTTGTGTTCTATAGGGCAGCCATTATTTGGAAGTACTGCAGTGTTTTGTCTTTCAACATCTTTTAGATAGTTTTCTACTTTTTCTATCTTGTTTAGCTTATAACTTTTCCATTCGTTATTACCTGGCAAGAATATGGTTTCTCCCTTAAAATTAGAAGAAAGATCTAACTGTTGTTGAATAAAAAGGCTATCGATCAGCCAATTATTGGTCTCGGGAGATATATTATCACCCGTAAAGACCAACGTACTATTTTCTGTAGCTAGGTCTAGTTCTTCTTTAAAGCGCTGTAAAAGTGCATTGTTAGGTACCGAAGATGCATTGCCCAGACCGCCTGCAATGTAGAAGGTATGGGTGATATCATTGGTGTTTTCCACAGTTGAGTCACTGTGTATGTTGCTTTGTTCTTGGTATGTTGCGCAAGAAGATACAAACAGTAAAGCAATTAGAATACTAAAAGGTTTTACGGTCAAATAATTTGCCCAAGAATTGTATGGCGGGTTGGTCATATAAATGTTTAAGTTGATACTGGTCTAAGAGGCGTTTTTTAATTGGTAAAAAACACGTTTGATACAATGATGCCAATTATGAGAATAACCAAAAATGAAATTAAAATGGTTACGCCCAGTTTTGTTTTTTTGTTTTTCTGAAGGATAAATTCCCTGGTTTCTTCTTCGGGTTCTTTTACGAACTTTGTCTCTTTTGTATTCTCTTTCATGTTTTTATTTTTTAATGTATACTGTTTTTTTGTTAACGAATTCCAATATGCCTTCCCTAGACAGTTCTCTACCATAACCAGAAGCTTTTGTACCTCCAAATGGTAATCTAGGGTCAGATTTCACCATGTCATTGATAAAGAATGCTCCATCTGGAATTTGTGATATCATATCCATGGCGCTATCTATATCTTGGGTAAATAACATACTACCCAGTCCAAATCTAGAATTGGTCGCTAATTGTATTGCCTCTTCTCTATTTGCCACTTTGGTAATAGCAGCTACAGGACCAAAAGTTTCTTCTTTGAACACTGGCATTTGTTTGGTGACATTGGTAAGTATGGTAGGTGAAAAATAAGCGCCATTTCTTTCATTGCCCAGAATAACTTCTGCACCCATATCAATGGAATCCTGTACTTGTTTTTGAAGTTCTTCAGCCAAATCTGTCCGCGCCATAACACCGATAAAAGTATCTTTATCCATTGGGTCACCTACTTTAAAAGATTTAATTTCTGCGGTGAACTTTTCTATGAAGTCATCATAAATATCAGCACATACAATGAACCTTTTTGCGGCAATACAACTTTGTCCCGTATTCTGCATACGAGCAGTGGCCATTGTTGATATGTATTGGTCCAGATCAGCGTCTTCCCATATAATACATGCATTGTTCCCACCAAGTTCCAGGACAGATTTTTTAAGATTTTCACCTGCTGTACGGGCAATAGACCTACCTGCTTTCTCACTTCCAGTGAGGGTTACGGCCTTAATACCTTCGTGGGCAATAAGTTTTTCTATTTCTTCATGACCGGATTTTATACTTTGAAAACACCCTTCTGGATATCCGGCATCTAAAAACAATTGCTCTATGGCCAGAGAACATCCCGTAACGTTTTTTGCATGTTTCAATAAAGCGGTGTTACCAGCGGTCAATGTAGGTGCTGCAAACCTTAACACTTGCCAAAATGGATAATTCCAGGGCATAACCGCTAAAATGCATCCTAAGGGATCATGACTAATAAAACTTTCATCTGCATCTGTATCAATAAGTTCATCGGCTAAAAGGTCCTCGGCATTTAAAGCATAAAAATCACAGACCCAAGCGCATTTTTCAATTTCGGCAATGCCTTGTGATATCGGCTTGCCCATTTCTTGGGTCATTAGCTTGGCGTATTCCTCTTTACGTTCTATAAGCAACTCGGCGACATTGGTCAACAATTGACATCTATCTTCAATTTCCATGTTGGCCCATGAAGTTTGGATTTCTAATGCTTTCTTCAACTTAGTATGTATAGACTTACTATCATCTAAAGTATAAGTAGCTATAGTATCGCCAGTGTATGGGTTTTTTAAATCGTAATCTTTCATAACGGCAAATTTAGGTGTAAGGGGTTATGTGTATTAATTCGTTCCATATTATTCTTAACCCTTTAAGTTAGGTATTGTTACGGTCAATATTATAAGGTTTTGAGTTAAGTAATTGTATAGGTATTAAAGATCTTTGTTGAAGATGATAGCTAGACCGCTATTATTGAATAAAAGAAACGTTTAATCTAAAATTTAAAATATGAACAATAGTGGAAATACATTATTAGCAATTATTGCAGGTTCTGCCATTGGTGCAGCCTTAGGAATTCTTTATGCACCGGATAAGGGTGAGAATACAAGAAGATTAATTGCAGATCAAGCAGCATCTACAAGAGATAATTTTACAGAAAGTGCTTTAGATCTAAAGAACAGAGTAGTATCAAAAATGTCTGATGAAAGAGAGACTTTAGATACCAGGGTAGAATCTTTGGTTTCTGATATAAGTTATAAAACCGAAGATGTTATTTCAACATTGGAGAAAAAATTGGCCGAGTTGAAGACCAAAAATAAGAAACTGCAGAAAACAGTATAAATGGGAGTAATTGATTCACTTAACGAAACGTCTAATAAAGCTATTGATGTAGGAGAGGTTTATTATAAAAAAACCCAAGAATACTACAGGCTAAAAGTGTTTCAACAATTAACTATGACCACTGGTATGCTGCTGAAAACAGCTGTATTTGGTGGTCTTGGTTTTATGGCACTTGTTTTTATTACGGTTGCCGGTGTTGTGTATTTGGCAAAAATCATTGATAGTATGGTAGGCGCATGTCTAATTGCCGGTGCTTTCTTTATTCTTTTATTGATATTGGCCTATTTATTTAGGAGCAAAATTGATAATCTATTGGTGAAAAAGCTGTCGGTCAAATTCTTTAATTAAATAGAGCTATGTATAAAAATTTTGAGGAAGTAGAGTTTCATTTAAAGCGCTTGAAGTTAGAGCGTGAAATTGCTTTAGAAGAACTTAAGGGCATAAAGAATGACGTAAAACAAGATTTGAGTCCGTACAACTGGGTTTCCACTGCAATCTCCGCTGCCAAAAAATTTGGAATGCTTTATTTGGTACGTAAAGTGGTCAAATAAAATATATAACCATTTGAAAAGCATAAAAAAAGCACCTCGTTTAATGAGGTGCTTTTTTTATGTGTAATGTATGTTGATATTATTCTTTGGTCCAAGCATCTAACATCCAACTTACTTTTTCAATTTCGCCAATGTATCCACCGATCATATCAATGGTTCCTTCATCGCCACCAGCTTCTGCAACTTTAACAACCTTGCTCATTTGCTTTAATAAGGTCTCATGCTGATCAAGTATATTTTTTACCATTTCGGTATCAGAGATCAGGGAAGACGTTTCTTTGATGGACGACATTTCAAAATATTTTGAAAATTCACTGGTTGGGTTATCTCTTAACGTTAAAATACGTTCAGCTATTTCATCAATTTTTATTCTAGCGTCTGTATACAGCTCTTCAAACTTAATGTGTAGGTCAAAAAAGTTTTTACCGGACACATTCCAGTGATAGCCTCTTAAGTTTTGATAGTAGAGATTGTAATCTGCCAACAGCGTATTTAATTCATTGACAATTGGCTTAATATCCTTTGATTTTATATCTAAGTAGCTCATAAAAATTTGTTTAATTGTTTAGTACAAAATTAATAATGTTAACGGTAGGGTGTTGATCCAGAAAGCTTAATGATCAACACTTTAACCTTTTTTAACGTTAGTAGTGTTATTAGGGTTTTACAAGGGGCTTTAGGTTAATGTATGAATAGTTTATTTCACCAACATGTTCATACTCGGTAGAGTTTTGTTTTAAGGAACCCCAATCAAATTGATCATCCAAATTGTTCTCTTTGTAGAAATTGGTTAAGCCTTCGGTAAATAACAAATACTCGTTCATTCTTACCTTATTCTTTAAAAGCTTGTGGGCAATGATAAGGTCTTCGCCAAACAGCTTAATGCTATTGCCAACCTTGGTCAATGCTATTTCTTTTCCATAATGCAGGATTATTTTAAGACCTAATATTTCAGGTATGGAAGCGGCATCTTTGTTTTTCTTATATTTTTCTCTCAACGCATCCAATTCCTTGTAGAATTCAGTGTAGAATATTCTACACTGTTCAATGAGTGCTTGTAATGACGGCATTTCTCCAGTCTTAAAAAAGAGTACGGCATCGCCTTCAATTTCAGAAACTTTTAATCCGATTTTATTCGTGTAGATGATCTGATTTAAAAGCGCAGGAATAATTTTTGAACTTAGCTCAAAATCCGTTTCGCTCATAAATTCAGTAAAGCCACTAATGTCTGGTATACAAATTAACATGGGTGATCCTTTCATATGCGGCAGTATAAAGATATTGGGGCAAGGTAGAGAACTTCTATTATCAAAACGACCTCGTTTCATAAAAATGATATCACAATCCAACTAGCAAATGAAAAGTCATTTAGGCTATAAAACAGTTTTTTTGGGCACTAAAAAGATGACTACATTATTTATTTTTGTTTCATGATATATTAAAAAGAATAAACAAAAAAACAAATGCGTTTCACTTTACTTCTCTAAAAATGAATTATTCAGAACTATTGGCTAGTGAGCCCCATGATATTGCTGCCCATATGCAGTTAAAATATGTAGATAGAGAAGCCTTGACCATTCAAAGGGTGAAAGAAAAAGACAAGTTTCTGTATTTGCTGAAGAATAAACCTTTGCAAAAAGAAACTGAACTAAAAAGGATAAAAAAGTTAGTAATTCCACCTGCCTGGCAAGAAGTTAAAATAGCATCGATAGCCAACGCACATTTACAAGCAGTGGGCTATGACTTAAAACATAGATTGCAATATAGATATCATGAACTTTGGCTAAGGGTAAGAAACCGTACCAAGTTTTTGAGAATGCACCATTTTGGGCAGGCATTGCCCAGTATACGCAAACAGGTAGATGAAGATCTACAATTACAAGGTTGGCCAAAAGATAAAGTGCTTGCACTTATAGTTAGGTTAATGGAAGAAACGCATATTCGTATAGGCAATCAACAATATGCTAAAAGAAACAAGACCTATGGGCTATCTACGCTTAGAAATAAGCATTTAAAAACCAGTAAGAACAAATTAAAGTTTGAGTTTACAGGTAAAAAGGGTAAAAAACATAGCATAACTCTTAACAATAAACGTTTGCGTAGGTTGGTACTTCAATGCGAGGAGATACCGGGTTGGAATCTTTTTCAATTTTTTGACGAGGACGGAATTAAAACCAATGTAGATAGTGGTATGGTCAATGAGTATCTACAAGAAATAAGCGGAGACCTATTTACTGCAAAGGACTTTAGAACCTGGTCCGGCACCATTATCTTTTTTGAGTCATTGCTAGAGAATGCACCAACCAATGATGAAACCCAAATTAAAAAGAATGTAATCAAGGCTTTTGACGCCACGGCCAAAGCTCTTGGTAATACCAGAAATGTTTGTAAAAAGTATTATGTGCACCCATATGTGGTAAGCACCTATGAAAATGGAGGGTTAAAAAAGGTATTTCAGAATTTGGAGAAACAGTCCTCGTCAGCATATCAAACAGCGGCAGAGAAAGCATTGATAAAATTAATTTCGGATTTTAATCCGTTATTGAATTTGTCCAAAAAGAATTAGGTTGTTTTCAATTTAATTGGCGCGGTCAACCTCGCTCTCACTTTTTAGAACGTAATCACCATCATCTTGTTTTATATATAGTGCTTTATCGTCACTACTGCCATTTCTAGTAACCTCATTTCCTTTTATGGTCTTTGTGGTTTTAGATGTATACGTTTCCTCAACAGTACCTTCTGCAGTACCATTACCCCATGACCATTTTACTACTGTACCTTTTCTTATCATACCTATTTATTGTTGTTTGTGCATTTCCATCACTTCTAGTTTTTGGAGAACCAGTGATGGAAATTACCTTTTTCAGGGGCACAAACACGAGAACTAAAATTTGATACTGCAATTTCTATATTATTTGAAATTATTGTGTGAAATGCTGCATTTATTTTTTGCTCTAAACACCTGAATATTAACCCAATTCAAAGGAGTCAATGCTTCTTTTTTTAAGGATAAAAAGAACCAATGAGCACGTATATATTTGATATCAAAACAATACGATGATAGATTTTGTTATAGGGATATCGATAATGATAGGTCTAGGTTATCTAGGTTTTTTGGTAAACGAATATTTGATAGATAATACTGTTGATGATTTGGGCAAAACCCAAAGAGATGAGTTTTGCGAAATTGATTTAGATCATATGTTGATGTATTCCGATCAAAGCAAAGCGAAAGATTTGAACGAGCTAAAAAGAAAATTACAAGATTTTAAAAACAGAAATAAATTTTACAAGATGTAATAGTGATCAACATCTTTAAAAAAGAGGTCACGTAATTAAAACTATATAAAATGAGTACATATACAGAAGAAGTTGGAAATAAATTAAATGAGTTGTTGGAGAAAACCTATGATGCCGAGAAAGGCTTTAAAAAAGCGGCCGAAAACATTGAGAACCCTCAATTAAAGGCGTTTTTTGAATCAAAGGCAAAACAACGTTATGATTTTGGTCATGAGTTAAAGACAGAAATTATGTCATTTGGTCAGAAAGTTGATAAAGGTGATAGCATTACCGGTAAAGCACACAGAGCTTGGATGGACGTTAAAGCCTTATTTTCACTTGATAATGCAGAATCTATGTTAGAAGAAGCTATTAGAGGTGAAAAAGCAGCTATTGAAGAGTATGAAGATGTATTGGAAGATACCTCCTTACCGTCTACCACAGCTACAATTTTAAGAAGTCAAAAAGAGGCGATCAAAAATGGTTTGTCCAATATTAAGATTTTAGAAGACGCACGATAAACAATAGTATTTAAACTAATGAAAGAGGCTTATTTAAGCCTCTTTTTTTTGGATTGTATGCAAGAATTTAAGGAGTACATAAACTTATTTTTAATGCGTCATCATTTTTAGTTTCTGCAATAAGAGATGCTTGCTAAATAACTGAACTTTACGTCTAAAGCAAAAGATTGATATGTATTTTAAAATTTCGAATACAGCAAAGATGAAGGAGATAGAGCGAGACGTAAATGCTTTGTTCAAATATCCCAATTTATATACCCCCCAAGTTGTTATCAGCGGTTTAACCGAAGTGTCTATACCCATAGTAACCATGGATGAGCCAAACACAATATCTTTAGCTATTTGGGGTCTATTGCCCAGTAGTTTTAATGAGGATTGGGAGCTTTTTCAAAAACTGACCAATACTCTCAATATACCCACCCATAAGATGGATACAGAAATCTGGTATCATGATTCTTTTCTGAACAGAAGGTGTATAGTGCCCGTTACGGGTTTCTTTACATCAGTACTAAGAAATGGAGAAATTTATCCTTATCACGTTAGTAGAACAAACGGTGAAATATTATACCTGGCAGGTATTTATACCATCTTGGACGATGGGTTTTTAACATGTTCGTTACTTACAGGACCACTGGAAGAAGTGGTTATAGACTATCAGAATTTAGTGGATTACATGCCTAGCATTATAGACCATGAAGATAAACAAGAATGGCTATCTGGTGATATTTCAGTAGAACAAGCTAAAGCACTATTAAGACCACCGCATAGAACAGATCTTGCGGTAAGACCGATCGCTAAAAGTCTTTTCAATCAAGACATATCATACGATAGCATGCTCAACTCTTGCGAGTATCCTGAAAATTAACGTATAGATGAGTTTTTGTTCTTTATATGCTTTCTATACTCGGTTGGTAGTATATCATATGCTTCAAAGAAAATTTTAGAGAAATAACTTCTACTTTTAATACCTATGGCATAGACTATTTCTGAAACGGAGAGATCGGAATTTTTTAGATAATTCTTAGAAATTTCAAGCTTTAAAGATCGTACATACTCATTGACCGTTTTTGAATATAAAATTTTAAAACCTAATTGTAATTTTTTAGGGCTTAGTCCAGACTCTTCACTTAAGGTGGTAATTGATATATTCTCGGATATATTTTCAATAATATAGGTGGTCAATTTGTGAATTTTTAGAATATCCTCTTTAGAAATAGCTTCAGGTAAATTCATATTTTCTTCAAAATTTTTATGTTCTAATAATTGTAGAGATAGTATAAGATAGACCCTACCCTCTAGTGATAAGGATCTTAGCATGCCGTTGTCAATATCTATGTTGTTGAGCAATTTTATTTCTTCCGCAATTCTTAGACTATAACTACCACCGTGCTGAAAAGCGGTGTTGCATTCATTGTCATTGAAAATTGAAACCAATAATTGATTTAATTGCGAAATGTCATTGTTCTTCTTTTGTAGATATTCTTGACGTTCTACCCGTATAAAATTGATTTTTAAATGCTCACCTTTTGGAAATAGAAATGTTTTTTTGGCATTTCTTTTATGGGAGATAATCGTATTTTGAAACTGCTTAAGCCTATTGAAAGCATCGGTGTAGTTTTCGCTATACTCAAAATAGCCTTTTGTAATAAAAATGAATTCAATTGGAGATAGTTCATCGGTATCAAACACAATTTTTACATCTTCGTTGAGCTTAATATCACAATCAATTAGAGATAGGCCCCAATTAAAATCAATGGTTCTCAGCGTACCTTTTCCTGTGCTATTATTGAAGGTTATGATTTTTTCGCCCCAGTCACCTTTAAGTTTACCCTGCAAACACGTTTGTATCTGGGTAAAAATGTTTTCTGACTTAGTACTATTTATAATCAACTCCCTCATTGTTTTATCATTGGTATACACTGGTAATTGTATACTACAAAACAACTGTAAAAAGCAGAATTAGGTTAACACTTTTGAAATGTTAATTGACACAAATGGGTACTTTTAATTTTGTATGAAATGTTAAAAAATGAATGAAAGCAACTTTGATTAAATTTAAAAAGCATACCTAAATAGCAGTGGTATCATCTTTTTCCTTGGTAGCTTCTAATTTTTGCATATACTGTTTTGGCGACATTGAATATCGTTCTTTAAACAATTTAGAGAAGTAACTTCTAGAGGTAATACCAATTCTATAAGTAATTTCAGTGATGTTCAAATGAGTACTTTCCATTAAATGCCTGGCTTTTTCCATGCGTTTGTTTTGCAAATATTCTTTGACCGAAAGTCCAAATAAGCTTTGAAAACCGTTTTGTAGTGTATTTTGATTTAAGCCTACTTTTTTTGAAAGTGTTAAAACATCTGGTGCCTGGTCTAAACTCTCATCTATAATATTTGCGGCATGTTCTATTTTAACAACGGTAGACTGTCTAAGAATTGTTCTTTTTTCGCTTGGGGAGGCGTCATCTACATATTGCCTTAGATGGTGCGCCAATATTTCATAGCATTTGCCTTCAATAAATACACTTTTTGTAAAACCTTGATCTTCCGTTTGGTTGATTTCCTCAATACATTTTGCAATATCAAGGCTATAATGAGCTTTGTGAAAAAAAAGGTTAATACCGTTAACATCTCTAAACAGACCCTCTAGGTCTTCGTTTATTTCCGGTAAAAAAGACTCAATTTTTTCTTCGAACAATTTTCTGTTGATCTCTAAGCTAAAGAAGCAAACAGGTTCTTCGGCTTTAAGTGTAAGTACATTTCCGTATTTACTGTTACAAGAAAAAATGGCACTTTCTAAATGCTTTATTTCTGTTTGTTTTTCTTGGCCTTCAAACTCATGCCAAATACTCTTTTCCCTATTAAATACAATTTCCAATGGCTGCACTAAAGATTGATTAAGCACAAACCGGGTGTCTTTCTTTAGGGTAATATCAACATCTAAAATACCCACACCATGAGAAAAACTTATTGCTTTTATATGACCGGTACCAGCCTCTTTAGGGATATCCATACAAATTTCATTGTTCTCTTCCCTATAATCAACATCTAATCTGTGGGCAATATCCTTTACGACATCAACCACGTTCAACTCCTTAAACTCTTTTTTTGTACCCATACTAATTGGATTATGTGTACAAGATAAGTCAATTTACGAAAGGATATTTGGCTTATTAAGGTTTTAGATTAACACAAAAATGTAGGTAAAGAATTATATGTTAGCCAATTAACCATATTGTTTGGATGAGTTAAGATTTAATTTTTTACAACCAAGCAAAACAGGGTATTAGTGTCATTTTTGTACCAACAATAATGAGATACTATTTAGAGCATTTCATTATGAACAATCAAAATATTAACCTAATTATTAAAATCTATATTATGAGAAAGTCACTATTAATGTTCTTATTTGCTATTATGACTGTGGGCATAGCAACCAGTTGTAGGGAAGAAAAATCAGCAGGAGAAAAAATGGAAGAAGGTATTGAAGATGTTGGTGATGGTATTGAAGACGGTGCAGAAGAAGTTGAAGATGCAGTAGAAGATGCTACTGACGACAACTAGTATAAAAATTGCTATGAAATTTAAAGCCAGATAGATTTTCTATCTGGCTTTTTTATGTTTGGCCTATAGGCTATTCTTTTTTGCCATTGCTGGTAAGTACATCTACCAGGCCATCTTGTAGGTTTATCCACAAATAATTGAAAAACGATTTATGTTGTGTGCGTTCAACGGAAATTGTACCATACCTAAAACCGTTTTCATCAGCTTTTGAGCCATCGTTAACAAATAAATTACCAATAAAGGAAAGCACCTTTTTTACACCGTTTCTTTCTTTGTTCAACAATTGAAATTTAAAATCTTCATATCGCATTTTGATGTCCCCGCTAGAGGTGTATTCATCACCCGATATGGTAAAATAGAGTTGTTCAATGGTTCCGGTAGTTTGGGTTCTTAAGTTGGGTACAAGAAAATCGTTTAGCTTTTCAGTATAAAAATTTGAAAGCTTGCCAGATATTAAAAAAGAATCATGTGGATCGTTCACTTTGAACTTCCAATCTAAGTGCAGTGCACCGGCATCCATTAAATGAGCGTTTAGCTTAATGTTTACTGTATTGTTAACTGTTGTCAAATTGGATAGATTATTAATATCTGCATTTAAATTGGTAAAACGTAAAGCACCCGCTTTTACATTATTGGGCGCATCTTCTTTATAAACAATTGTTCCTTGTTGAATTAAAATGGCATCTATTGCTATTATAAAAGGTAGTCTTCTTAACAGTGTACCGTAAAGAGGCTTTGTACTAAAATCTTCCAATGGAGACTTATCCCTATAAATTTCTAGGTTGGGCTCTATGAATTTTACTTCTTTGAAATTAATTTGAAGTGAATCTTTGTTGGCCACATAATTGTGATCGTTGATAGAAATAGCCGGAATTGTTAAGCTTACATGATCTCTCTCATAGGTAATTTGCTTACTGAGTTCTGCTTTAGAATATTTGGTTAAAAGAGAAATATCAGTCATGTCTATAGAAGAATTGTTCATCACTAAAGAGGCCATTTGCAGATTTTCGTATTCCCCAAGGGGAGCTTTAAATTGCGCTATTTCTATTTGATAATTAGAAAATGTAAACGGAACATATTTGGTAATTGTCTCGGGGTCGGTAGCTACATCTTTTAAATGAAGACCTAAAGATGCTACTGAAATGAGTTCAACTTCTTCATCAGCGTCCCAAATTTCCACAACACCAGATTCGAACTTTAATTCTTCAACAAAGATTTCTTTCAGGAGATTAATGGGATTGCTTTTGTTGGCAACTACGTTGTTAGGGTCTTTTGGGCAAGTTTTAAAATGAAGATGAGGTGTTGACAGTGTCAAGGTTTTTATATGAACAGACTTTTGAAAAAGTATTTTCCAGTAACTAAATCCTTCAATGGAAAGCTCGTTGGCATTTACTCTTATTTCACACGAAGAGGTTTGCTTGCCTAAACTGACTACGGCAACGTCGGTAAAAGCAATGTTGCCCTCTAATAGGTTTATTGCAAGTTCATCATATGAAAAATTAATGTGATCGGGTACTTTTCGCTCTAAAAAACTGATGATTTCATGCTTCATTTTCCATTCGGCAAGCATATAACTACCTATGGAGAAAATGAGAATAACAACTAGCCACTTTAAAATCTTTGACATAAGGTAAAAGTTAGAGCGTAACAAAAGGTAAAGCACCTATTTGTTGAGAAGTAGATTCTAAAATGGGATTTAGGACCTTGTTACTTATAAGGCTTTTCTATACCCGCGCTGTCAGGGTCCATATATTGCTTAAAATCCGATGCGCTGGTAAGTTCTATGAAATCTTTTCCTTTAATGACAATGGCATTTTTTAAAAGACTAGGTTTTTTATCTAAAATTTTCAACCAACCATCATCATCTAAATTAACGGTTTTATCGCCATACTCATCCTTAAAATCCGGGTGGTCGGTATTTACCAATTCAGAGATGGTCTTGCCTAGGCCATCTGCCAGCTCTGCCCATTGGGTGCCGGTGACATTTGTCTTAGAGATATCTATTGTTAAATGTTCTTTACCAGAAGATTCCACATAAGCGTTTAATTGCTTACCAATTGAATTTTCTGAACTGTAATAAAGGGTTATCTGTTTTTTATCCATAGCAATTACTCCCATCACTTTTTTTTAAAAGTACTCACAACCACAGGGAGTAATTAACTCGTTTAAAACTAAAAATATCTTGAAAGGATAATTAGGGGTAACACCGCGCGATTTTATAGTATATTGTTGATAAACAATTTATAAGGTGGTGAATACTTTTTTTTGGGTTGCATATATAGCGGTAACGCTGTGGAGTATCGTCAATATTATTTTCAATGGATCAAGGGCAACTAAGATGATTAGTTGGTCTCTTTCTGTTATAATATTTCCTTTTTTGGGTCCGCTGTTATACTATCTGTTCGGTATTAACAGAAGAAAATTCAAGCTGTTTAAATTAAAACAAACAGAGAAAAGAAGGTTATATTCTGAAACCTATAAAGAGTTGGAGGGCGGCGAACAAAGCGTTCATGATTTTGATGACTACAAGAGAGATAAATTAGCATCACTAATAAGAAAGAACAGTTATTTTGCTCCTTATGAAGGTAATGAGGTAACCTTGCTCAATAGTGGAGAAGAAGCCTTTGGTGCCATATTCAAAGCCATTAAAGGGGCTAAGAAATTCATACACATCCAATACTATATTTTAGAAGATGGAGTGTTGTTAGACAAGTTTTATGAACTGTTCAAAGAGAAGGTAAAAGAAGGTGTAGAAATTAGAATGTTGTATGATTCTTTTGGTAGCAATTCAATGCGGGGTAAAAGAGTACAGCGATTTAAGGATATTGGGGTAAAAGCATTTTCTACGATGCCCATTCGTTTTGGAAACCTCTTGTTTACCCTTAACTATAGAAATCACAGAAAAATTGTAATCATAGACGGTAACGTTGGTTTTACCGGTGGTTTCAATGTGTCCGATAAGTATATGAAGCCAGTGTCAGAGCTGGGAATATGGCAAGATTTGCATGTACAGATCAAAGGACCGGCAGTAAATAGCTTGCAGCGTGTTTTTGTAAAGGATTATCATTTTGCAGGTAAAGAGGAATTATTGCTACAGGATAAATATTTTCCCAAAGTAGACTCTTCTGGCAAAACGGTTGCGCAGATTATTTCAAGCGGACCAGATTCTAGATACCCTGCAATTATGCAGCAATATTTGGCAATGATCAATATAGCCACCAAGAGTATTTGCATTGCCAACCCTTATTTTATCCCTGGTGAGCCGGTCTTGGAAGCCATAAGAATTGCGGCATTGAGCGGAATACAGGTCACATTGTTGACCCCAAAGATTTCAGATTCATTATTGGCACAATACAGTATGTTCTCCACTTTTGAAGCATTGCTTGAAGTGGGCGCCAATATATATTTAAGACCGGATTTTTCTCATAGCAAGGTCATTATTATTGATGGGGAAATAGTATCGGTAGGCTCAGGTAATTTTGATTACAGAAGTTTTGAGCACAATTTTGAGACCAATGCTATTTTATACGATAAAGAAAAAGCTTCTGAAATAGAGAAGTTGTTTGAGTCGCATTGCACCGATGAGGTTAAAGTTGACCTTGAGGAGTTTAAAAAAAGATCCCCATTTAGTAAGTTTTTAGAAGGGCTTGCCAAATTCTTTAGTCCACTATTATGATTACATCAGAATCCGTTAAAAAATTAAACTATTTAATCTTATTTATATTCAGTTTCCCTATGGTTGCATCTGCACAACATATAATTCCAGAAGTAATAACCCAAGAAGCAAAAATTGCGCTTTCCCATTATCCGGAACTTACAGATGTTGCTATTGAATTTAAGTTCAAGAAGAACATTAAAAAGTCTACCATGCAGGCACAACCTTCTTTTTGGAGTGTTTTTAAATCAAAGAAAAAAAGGTCATATAAAATATTGATAAGCGAAAGAATAAAAATAGCCGATTCTGTGTACTATACCAAAGACATTCCGTCAGAAATTATGATCGGATGGTTGGGTCACGAACTTGGGCATGTGATGGATTATCAACAGCGCAGTGGGTTGAATTTAATCGCATTTGGGTTTAAATATATAACCTCTAAAAATTATATACGTGAAGCAGAACGCCGTGCAGATTCTTATGCGGTAAACTACGGTATGGAAACCTATATACTCGCTACAAAAGAGTTCATTTTAAAGAAAGCCGGCTTAACCCAAAAATATGTGGATAGAATTAAGAATTTCTATCTATCTCCAGAAGAAATAATGGTATTGGTAGAAGAGAGAGACGCCGCGCTTAAAGAATAAGATAATAGGCTTTATTGATGTTTTTTAACGAAAGCTTCCCACTCGGCAAACTTTTCCTCTTTCATAACTCGCTCCATTTTTACTTGTCCGCCTTTCTTTTTGTTACTATCGTTCCAACCGTAAAAAACTTCTGGATTTACCGTGAATACTTTCACTCCTTTCAAAGCTTTAGATCTGGCAACCTTGTAATTTTTATTGGCAGCTTTTAATGATTCGTCAAGTTTTTCCGCAATCTTTTCAGGGTTTTGAGTAGCGGTAGTGCCTAGGTACCATGTATGGTAAAAACCATCTTCGTAATTTTTTGCACAAAGGGTGTATTCCGGCACTTCAATGTCAAAAGTTTCCATGATATCTTGTAGCGCATCATCCAATTTATTGACAGATAACTGTGAACCCACGGTGTTTAAGAAAAATTTGGTGCGCCCCGTAATTTTTATTTCGGCACGTTCCACATCTGTAAATTCTATGGTATCTCCAATTAGGTAACGCCAAGCACCGCTGACCGTACTGATAATGAGCACGTAGTTCTGTCCTTTTTCAACTTCAGAAAGAGTTAATGATGGTGCATCTTGAGCAAGAGAACCATCTTCAAGAATATAATCTGGATCAAAAGGAACAAACTCAAAGTAAATACCATTGTCGGTCACCAACTTCATGGCATCGGTTTCTGGTCTTGCTTGAAAGGCGATAAACCCTTCAGATGCCAAATAGGTATCAATTACCGTAACGGGTTTGCCCATTAAGGCGTTAAAACTCTTTTCGTAGGGACCAAAAGCCACTCCACCAGATGTGTAGACCTGTAGATTGGGCCATATTTCGTGAATGTTGTTAAGGTTGTGTTTTTTAATGACCTCCTTCAGCATTAGTTCTATCCAAGAAGGAATTCCGCTTAACGCTCCAATGTCCCAGTCCGCAGCCTTTTCTGCAATCTTTGCAACACGTTCGTCCCAATCATCAATTTGGGCAATTTCCTTTCCAGGTTTATAATAACCACTAAACCATGACGGAATGTTACTGGCACTAATACCACTGATTTCACCTTCTAAATGATCATCGTTTTCAACCAAATCCGTAGAACTGCCCAGCATTAAAATGCCGGTTTCAAAGAAATCTGCCGGAAGATCGAAGTTTGAAATGGCCAGCACCTGCTTTATACCTGCCTGTCTTATGGCATCTATCATGGCATCTGTTACGGGAATACGTTTACTTGTTTTTCCAGTAGTACCGGAACTCAGTGCAAAATAATCGGGACTACCCGGCCATGTGACATCGGTTTGTCCCTCATGTAATTTATGCCACCAAGCATCATTGATCTGATTATAATCAAAATAAGGAACAGCATTACGAAATGCCTGTTGAGGGTTGTTACTCTCTAGAATATCTTCAAACGCATACGCTTTACCAAAAGAAGTGTCTTTTGCCGTTTCCAATAGGTTTTGAAGCACAGCCTTTTGATCTTCAATAGGGTTGTCTTCACCGGCAATTTTATCGGTAACATTGATAACCCCTTTAATAAAGTTTCCTATGATATTCATGAGCCAAAAGTGTTTCTAGATTAATGACTATAAAGGTAGGTCTGGGTAGAGATAAAGATTGACCCTAATCTGAAATATGTGGACTTTATTGGGTTGAGGTGTTTAAAGGCAATATTAAAACTTAACATTTCATTTGCAAGTATGTTGAGAATAATTAAACTATTTCTAAAAAATCAATCCTTAATTAAGCATGATAAGCACAGTAGCCTCAGGGGCCAACACCAAAAAAAGCTATTAGTTGAATTTGTTTCTTTCATAATTTAATTAGTTCCTATTATTTGAATATTACCACATTTTGCATGCGATGTCCAAATCTTAGTTGACACAAAATTGTATCTCAATAGCATTTCCCAAGTTTCATTGTGGTATCTATAAAGTACGGTGTAACCTTCACCTTTACAACGTTGGTTTTCAAAAATAGAAATTTTAGCATATTTATGGTCTTTTGAAAAAATAGGTTTAGAAATTTGAAAGTATATATTCTCTTCTGCATTAATTTCCTCGTCAATTTCCCAAGCTTTTACAAGTTCTTCGTTAAGTTTTTTATTTTCCCAAATTTTAGTTTTATTCCAAAGTAGTTTTTTCTTTACTACTATTGTATGGTGTTTTTTATACCTTAAAATACTATCGTATTTCCCGCGTTTGATATTAAATCTTACAAAAATGATACTCTTTCCTAGAGGTGGAGAAAAGCTTTTATACTCATCACTAGATAGATATTTTATATTCTTTAAAGAGTAGTTTGTCCAGTCTATTGTTTCCTCATTTGATCTATAAATCAAGTCTAAAGGAAAATTATTATCTAGCAATTTTAATTCCCGTATTTGAAATTTTTGAAGCGAATCGTTAATAATAGGTTCTTTTAAACCTTCTTTAAATAATAAATAATGCCCAAAGTCTTTCGGAAAATCATTATCAATAATACTTTCAACTAAACTTGTAGTCATTGAATCTTGACCGAATATATTTAAGACAGAAAAAATCGAAAGTAATAAAATGTAATTTTTCATCTTCAAACCAAAAAATCTCAAACCTAAATATACACCACTAACTAAGCATAATAAGCACCGCACCTACAGCGGTCAACACCAAAATCATTTTTCTGAAAAATGCTTCTTTAATGTATTTAATAAATTTGACCCCTACGAAGAAACCTAATAGAATGCCAGGCAAGAGCATTAAGTTTAATTGTAACGACTCTACGGAAATGGTTTTCCAAACAAAAAAGTGAAAGGGTAGTTTAATAATGTTTATGATCAAGAACAACCAAGCCGCAGTACCAATAAAATGGTTTTTAGGTAGGCGCATGGCTAAAAAATAAATATTGGAAAAAGCTCCCGCCAAGTTTCCCACCATGGTGGTAATACCTGCAATGGTACCAATAGATCCTGCAAACGACCAATGTGATGGTACGTTCTTGTCTTTTTTACGGTCCCAATAGAACATCATACCTACGGTAATGATGATGATGATGGCCATACCTATTTTAAAAAATTTCTCAGGCAATTCATTGCCAATAAAAACCCCTACTAAAAGTCCTACCAACATCCATGGAAGTACTTTAAAAACATATTTCCATTGTGTGTAACGGTTATAGTAAATTACTGCAAAAATATCGGCGAGAACCAGTAACGGTACTACCATACCCGTAGACTGTCTTGCGCCAAATGCCAACGCCATGATCGTAACGTTTAAAACGGCAATGCCTTTTATTCCCGCTTTGGATAATCCTATGATAAAGGTGGCTATAGAAGCAAGAATCCAGGCCGTTGGGGTAATTTCAGAAGTTATTGATAGTAGCACGTAGTACGTTTAGCGTATTAGATATAAAAATGTCCTAAAATAATATATCTTTAACAATCAACCTAAAACCAACTTATGGAACTCAGTACATTGGACTATGCATTTATTATAGTTTTCTTCTCTCTTGTCTTAGGAATAGGGGTATATGTGTCAAAGAAATCAGGCAAAAACTCTTCAGAATTTTTTCTATCGGGCCGTACTATGCCGTGGTGGCTATTAGGTCTTTCAATGGTAGCGACGACATTTTCAACGGATACCCCCAATTTGGTGACAGATATTGTTCGTACTAACGGAGTTTCGGGGAACTGGGTATGGTGGTGTTTTTTGATTACCGGTATGTTGACCGTTTTCGTTTATGCCAAACTTTGGCGTAAATCTAACGTAAATACAGATTTAGAGTTTTATGAAATGCGCTATGGTGGTAAGCCGGCAAGTTTTTTAAGAAAGTTCAGGGCGGTTTATTTGGGCGTTATCTTTAACGTTATTACTATGTCTGCGGTAACCTTGGCAGCAATTAAAATAGGTAGTATAATGCTGGGACTAGAACCATGGCAAACCGTAGTCAGTGCAGGTCTTATAACGGTTACCTTTAGTGCCTTAGGCGGATTCAAAGGTGTGGTATATACAGATTTCCTTTTGTTTTTTGTTGCCATGGCCGGTGCCATAGGAGCAGCATATTATTTAGTGAATATTCCTGAAGTTGGAGGAATTGAAGCTTTAATGGCGAATGAAAATGTAACAGAGAAACTGAATATATTGCCAGATTTCAGTAACAAGAAAGCATTGATAACTTTATTCATAATACCGCTGGCCGTACAGTGGTGGAGTTCTTGGTATCCAGGTGCTGAGCCAGGCGGTGGTGGTTATATTGCACAACGTATGTTGGCGGCAAAAGATGAGAACCATGCTATTGGGGCAACCTTCTTTTTTAATATTATGCACTACGCATTAAGACCTTGGCCATGGATTTTAGTGGCATTGGCTTCTATAGTAGTGTACCCAGATTTGGCGAGCATACAAGAAGCTTTCCCTAATGTAACGGCAGATAAATTAGGTCATGATTTAGCATATTCGGCCATGTTGACCAAACTACCAAGCGGATTGTTAGGAGTTGTTTTAGCATCTTTGGTGGCGGCATACATGAGTACCATTAGTACCCAATTGAACTGGGGCTCTTCATACATCGTTTATGATTTTTATAAACAACAGATTAATCCTGATGCATCTGAAAAGCGATTGGTGGCGGTAGGTAGAATTTCAACCGTAGTATTAATGATATTCAGTGCGGCACTGGCATTATTGCTACAAAACGCATTACAGCTGTTCGATGTGCTATTGGCATTCGGTGCGGGTACAGGGCTGATTTTTATACTTAGATGGTTCTGGTGGAGGATTAATGCATGGAGTGAGATTACGGCAATGTTTGCATCGGGTATTATTTCTATCATCTTAAAATTAACTCCCGTAGGTGCATATTTATTTGCTACCGAAACAGGTTTGTTGCCAGATTGGTCAGAGTATATATTTATAGTAGTAGTAACAACCATTATTTGGTTGATTGCCACATTTATGACGCAGCCAGAGTCTAATGAAACGTTGAGAAGCTTCTACAGAAAAATACAACCAGGTGGACCGGGTTGGTCCAAAGTAGTTGATGAAGCAAAAACCGATGCAGTGGAAATTGTAAAGGATAAAGAAAAATGGAGCGTGCCTGCAGGGGTAACCGCAATGTTATTAGGTGTATTATTGATTTATTCGATCATGTTCGCTACTGGATATTGGATCTATGGTAGAACTACCCAAGCAATCGTATTAACGGTTATTTCAATAATAGCAGGTATATTGCTGGTAAAAGCATGGAATCGCTTAAAAGGCAATATTTTATAAGATCAACATGAAGAAGGACAGAATTGTTTCGGTAGACATCTTTAGAGGAGCCACCATATTATTAATGGTATTGGTGAATACACCAGGAACATGGTCAAATGTGTACGGGCCCTTTTTACATGCAGATTGGCACGGTTATACACCAACAGATTTGGTTTTTCCGTTCTTCTTGTTCATTGTTGGTACATCAATAGCCTTTTCCTATAAGAACAGAACGGTTGATGCAAAAGCATATAGAAAAATTGCAATCCGGGCATTGAAGTTAATTGCTTTGGGTCTTTTCTTAGGGGCATTTTTAATTCATTACCCATTCTTTAAAAATTTCAAGTACATTAGATTTCCTGGGGTATTACAACGTATAGGAATGGTATTCTTTTTAACCGCTATTTTGTTTATTAACCTAAGTTGGAAAAAACTAATTTGGGTAACGGCGGTATTACTAATAGGATATTGGTTGTTAATGACGTTCGTTCCTGTAGAAGGAGTGGCATCCACCTTGGAAAGAGCACCCAATAATTTGGCAAACTGGATAGATGTAAAAGTTTTTGGTACGCATAACTATAAGGCAGATTACGATCCAGAAGGCTTGTTAAGTACAGTACCAGCTATTGCCAGTTCTTTATTAGGGGTATTTACAGGATTGATACTAACCGCTAAGCAAGAAAAGAAAGCCACTATTCTAATGGGCATAGGCGGTAGTTTCTTGATCATAGGGCATATGTGGGATCTAGTGTTTCCCATTAACAAAGCACTATGGACAAGCAGTTTTGTATTGGTCACTGCAGGTTGGGCAAACCTTATTTTGGCACTTATATATTACCTGACAGATGTAAAGAAAATTGAATTTGGATCTATATTCAGATATGCAGGAGCAAATGCTATTGTAATATATTTTCTTTCTAGCTTCATTAGCAAGGTGATGGGTCAAATACAAGTGGGCGACACCTCATTACACGGTTGGTTGTTTCAAAAAGTATATGTCCATGACTTTCTTGCGCTAGAAACTTCATCCTTATTATACGGGCTAAGTGTAGTACTGTTCTATAGTCTTGTGGGCTATATCCTATATCAGAAAAAGATATTTATAAAGGTGTAGCAATAGGCTTACTTAATCATCAATTTTGCTACGTACTTGCCAATAACATCAAATTCCAAGTTTACAATGGTGCCCGGTTTATAGGTGTTAAACCTAGTGTGATCGTAGGTGTAAGGTATAATGGCAACTTCAAAGGTATTCTTGCCAGAATTAACTACGGTTAAGCTTGTACCATCTATAGTAATAGAACCTTTTTCAATAGTGGGGTTACCAGTTGCCGCATCATAGGTGAAAGAGAAAATCCAGCTTCCATTATCTTCTCGAACACTTGTACATTCCCCGGTCTGATCTACATGGCCTTGAACAATATGCCCATCTAACCTAGAGCCCAAGATCATAGCACGTTCAAGGTTGACCGTATCATTTATCTTAAGTGTATCAAGGTTGGTTTTATTCAACGTTTCGGCAATTGCGGTAACCGTATAAGTAGTATCCGTAAGGCTAACGACCGTTAAACAAACACCGTTATGAGCTACGCTTTGATCAATTTTAAGCTCTGGAGTTAAACTAGATGCTATCGTAATGTCCAAGTTGCCACCTTTAGGTTCCAGAGCGGTGACCTTACCTAATGTTTCAATAATTCCCGTAAACATGTGTCGTTTAATTTAAGTAATTTTGAAAATTCAAAATTGAGTACAAAGGTACAGATTATCATGGACGAAAATAGGAAAATAAGGTTAGGTATCTCTATAGGAGACTTAAATGGTATAGGTTGTGAGGTCGCTTTAAAAACATTCGAGGACAGTAGAATGTTAGATTTTTGCACACCGGTTATTTTTGCCTCAAATAAGACCGTTTCCTTTCAAATGAAACAATTAAAATTAAATATTGCTTTCAATGGTATACCTCATGCTTCAAAAGCAATAGATAATAAAATCAATATTGTAAATGTTTGGAAAGAAGTGCCTAGGGTTGATTTTGGTCAAGCGACCAAAGCAGGTGGCGAGTATGCTATTAAATCATTAAAAGCAGCAGTGGAAGCTTTAAAGAATGGAGATATAGATGTATTGGTAACGGCACCCATCAATAAGAACAATATACAATCTGAGGAGTTTAATTTTCCAGGGCATACAGATTTTTTAGCGCAAGAACTAGAAGGTGAAAGTTTAATGTTTATGGTTACAGATACGTTAAAGGTTGGTTTGCTTACAGATCATGTGGCCGTAAAGGATGTATGTGCCGCTATAGTGCCTAGGTTAATACGTGATAAGATCAACACCATAGAGAAATCATTGAAAATGGATTTCGGTATTCGCAAGCCAAAAATAGCTTTGCTGGGTATTAATCCGCATAGTGGTGATAATGGAGTAATAGGCAAAGAAGATGATGAAGTTTTAAAACCTGTCATAAAAGAAATGGCCGAAAAGGGACATTTGGTCTTTGGTCCATATTCTGCCGATAGTTTTTTTGGTTCTGACGCCTATAAAAAATTCGATGCCATTTTAGCGGCATATCACGATCAAGGTCTTATACCTTTTAAAACAATATCGTTTGGGCAAGGAGTCAATTTTACCGCCGGATTGAATAAAGTAAGAACTTCACCCGATCACGGTACCGCATTTGAGATAGCTGGTAAAGGTGTTGCAGATGAAAGTTCTTTTAAAGAAGCTGTGTTCATGGCATTGAACATTTTTAAGAACAGAACAGAATATCAAGAGCTAACACAAGATGTATTAAAAAAGCAGCGTTTAAAGAGAGAACGTTAAATTTTGGTACAATAAAAAAGTTATAAAGATAAATAGTTGATAACTATTGTCTTTTATTAAAATAATAGTATCTTTGCACCCGCCTTTTATGGGCGATTAGTGTTAATTTAAGTGTGTACGTGATGAAGCAAAAGGAGTTCAATATTCCTTTCTCAGGTTTGAAGCAAGGAAAACACAACTTTAATTACCAGATTGACAATACGTTCTTTGATTCTTTTGGATACGATGAATTTAACGCAGCCAGCATCAGTTTAGATGTAGTACTTCATAAAACAAGTACAATGATGGAGGTCGATATGAACGCATCGGGAACAGTTAATGTAGCTTGTGATATTACCAGTGAACCATACGATCAGTCCATAAGTGGAGATTTACATTTGGTGGTAAAATTCGGTGAGGAGTATAACGATGAAGATGATGAAATTTTGATTCTTCCTCATGGTGAACATCAATTGAACATTGCACAGTATGTGTATGAAATGTTGGTGTTGGCGGTTCCGCAAAAAAGAATACACCCTGGTATTGAAGATGGCACTTTACAATCTGAAGTGTTGGACAAATTGAACGAGCTTCAACCAAAAGAGAAAAGATCAAACAAAGAAGAAAACGATCCCAGATGGGATGAATTAAAGAAACTATTAACGGATAAATAAGGTTTAAATGGCACATCCTAAAAGAAAAATTTCCAAAACAAGAAGAGACAAGAGAAGAACTCATTATAAAGCGGTAGCACCTACTTTAGCAAAAGATTCTACTACAGGTGAAACACACCTTTACCATAGGGCACATTGGCACGAAGGTAAATTACATTATAGAGGTCAAGTTTTGGTTGATAAAACCGAAGAAGCAGAAGCTTAAGACTTTTTTACAATATACTAAGCTCCCACTTCATTAGAAGTAGGGAGTTTTTTTTAGTCCAATTTGTATTTTATCACCTTGTAACTCAGATAATTTAAAAGGTTATAGCCTTAGTGCTATCAATTGCAATTTTTCAAAAACCCGATAACTTTAGGCGAAAAGTCGTTGAAAATCACTAATTTTCATGACTTTTGACTCGTTTTTTAAGTTTTTTACAAGAAAGCAAATAAAGTATGACCAAAATTACAGCAGCTATTACCGCAGTAGGAGGCTATGTTCCCCAGTTTGTAATGACGAACAAAATGCTTGAGGAAATGGTTGACACCAATGATGAATGGATTACTACCAGGACAGGTATTAAGGAAAGAAGGGTGTTAAAAAAGGAAGAAGGGGAAGGTACTTCGTATTTAGCCATTAAGGCGGCCCAAGACCTTATGGAAAAGAAAGGGCTTGATGCTGCCGAAATAGATTTGGTCATTGTAGCTACCGCTACACCAGATAGTATGGTAGCTTCTACGGCAGCTTTCGTAGCTTCTGAAATTGGGGCTGTAAACGCCTTTGCTTATGATCTATTGGCGGCATGTTCCAGTTTTCTTTTTGGAATGTCAACGGTTGCCGGGCATATTGAGACAGGTAGATATAAAAAGGTATTACTTATAGGTGCAGATAAAATGTCATCTATAATAGATTATACAGATAGGACAACCTGTATAATTTTCGGTGATGGTGCCGGAGCAGTACTTTTTGAACCTAATACCGAAGGCTTGGGTCTACAAGATGAATACCTTAGGGCAGATGGTACAGGAAGACAATTTTTAGGCATGGAAGGCGGTGGATCTTTAATGCCGGCCACAATTGAAAGTGTAACCAATAAAAAACACTATATTTTTCAGGAAGGAAAAACAGTGTTCAAATTTGCGGTTTCCAATATGGCAGATGTAGCGGCCAAAATCATGGATAGAAATGATCTTACCGAGTCAGACGTTGACTGGTTGGTGCCACATCAAGCTAATAAGAGAATCATTGATGCCACAGCAAAAAGAATGGGTGTAGATGATTCAAAAGTGTTGATGAATATTCAGCGCTACGGTAATACCACATCCGGTACATTGCCACTTTTACTTTTCGACTACGAAAAACAGCTTAAAAAAGGGGATAACTTGGTTTTCGCAGCCTTTGGTGGCGGCTTTACCTGGGGTTCTATCTACCTTAAATGGGCGTATAACTAACATCAACTACCAATTATAACTTAGAGAAATATGGATATTAAAGAAATTCAAAGCCTTATCAAGTTTGTTGCCAAGTCTGGCGCTAGCGAGGTAAAACTCGAGACGGATGATATAAAGATTACCATCCGTACCGGAAGCTTAACTGGTAATTCTGAGCCAACCTATGTGCATACAATGCCTATGGCTCAACCTGCCGTACCTGCTCCTGTAGCAGCTGCACCGGCAGAAGTAGCTGCACCTGCAGCGGCTGCATCTGAAGCTGAGCAGAAAAAAGCGGATGATGATAAATACATCACGATCAAATCTCCGATCATTGGTACTTTTTACAGAAAGCCTTCTCCTGACAAACCAGTATTTGTTGAGGTAGGAGATACTATAGGGACCGGCGATGTACTTTGTGTTATTGAGGCAATGAAATTGTTCAATGATATAGAATCTGAAGTTTCTGGTAAAATTGTCAAGATTTTGGTAGATGACTCTTCTCCAGTTGAGTTTGATCAGCCATTATTTTTGGTAGACCCTTCTTAACTAAATTTTGAGTAGTCATTGTTAGATGCCGTTATTGAACGGTGTGTAAGAATCATGTAGAACCAAGAACTTAAAATTTAAAAGATGTTTAAAAAAATACTGATTGCCAATAGGGGAGAAATCGCTTTGCGTGTTATCCGTACCTGTAAAGAAATGGGTATTAAAACGGTAGCCGTTTATAGCAAGGCCGATGAAGAAAGTTTGCATGTTCGTTTTGCAGATGAAGCTGTATGTATTGGTCCTGCCGCTAGTAGCGAATCTTATTTAAAGATCCCTAACATTATTGCTGCTGCTGAAATAACCAATGCAGATGCAATACACCCAGGGTACGGTTTTCTATCTGAAAACTCAAAGTTCTCACGTATCTGTGCAGAACACGATATAAAATTTATTGGAGCATCTGGCGATCAAATTGATCGTATGGGTGATAAGGCTACGGCCAAGCAAACCATGAAAGAGGCAGGTGTACCTTGTGTACCTGGTTCAGATGGTCTTTTAAAAGATGTTGCCGATGCCAAGAAAGTAGCCAAAAAAATGGGCTACCCGGTAATGGTCAAAGCAACTGCCGGTGGTGGTGGTAAAGGTATGCGTGCCGTAATGTCTGAAGACAAAATGGAAGAGCTTTTTGATAGTGCCGTAAATGAGGCTACCGCTGCC
Organism: Maribacter sp. HS; assembly: GCF_048059195.1. NCBI lineage: Bacteria > Pseudomonadati > Bacteroidota > Flavobacteriia > Flavobacteriales > Flavobacteriaceae > Maribacter > Maribacter sp. HS. Next base: position 643,105 of record NZ_JAYLVV010000003.1, on the reverse strand, counting down.
TTTGGTAACGGTGGTATGTATATGGAAAAGCTGATCGAAGAACCTCGTCATATTGAAATTCAAATTGTCGGTGATCAATTCGGTAAGGCATGTCACTTATCAGAAAGAGACTGTTCAGTACAACGTCGTCACCAAAAGTTAACGGAAGAGACTCCTTCACCTTTCATGACAGACAAGTTAAGGGAGCAAATGGGTGAGGCTGCGGTTAAAGCTGCAGAGTACATAAAATATGAAGGTGCAGGTACCATTGAATTTTTGGTAGACAAGCACCGTAAGTTCTATTTTATGGAGATGAATACACGTATTCAGGTAGAACACCCAATTACGGAGCAGGTTATAGATTACGATTTAATTCGTGAGCAAATATTGGTAGCCGCAGGTGTGCCAATTTCTGGTAAAAATTATCTTCCAAAACTACACTCCATAGAATGTAGAATTAATGCAGAAGATCCTTATAATAATTTTAGACCATCGCCGGGTAAGATTACGACCTTGCATACACCAGGTGGTCATGGAGTTCGTATGGACACCCACGTGTATAGTGGGTACAGTATTCCTCCAAATTACGATTCAATGATCGCTAAGTTGATTACCACCGCCCAAACTAGGGAAGAGGCAATCAATAAAATGAAACGCGCCTTAGATGAGTTCGTAATTGAAGGGATTAAAACCACCATACCTTTTCATAGGCAATTAATGGATCACCCAGATTATTTGGCGGGTAATTATACTACGGCCTTTATGGATGATTTTAAAATGGATCCTCCAAAAGAACATTAATAAAAACTCCAACAGCAATGTTGGAGTTTTTTTGTTCTATTTTGTGATGGAATTTCTATCTTATATCACAATCAAAATAGTACTATGGATCTAAGCTACTGGGAACGTACATCATGGTTTTCTAATATCGATTTTGCAATCGTGGGTAGTGGTATAGTAGGTTTAAATTGTGCTTTAGAATTGCGTAGGCAACATCCAAAAGCACATATTCTAGTATTGGAAAAAGGAAAACTGCCGCAAGGCGCTAGTACAAAGAATGCTGGTTTTGCCTGTTTTGGCAGTATTTCGGAAATCTTATCGGACCTTAAAACACATACAGAACTAGAAGTCGTGCAATTGGTACAAGATAGGTTCAATGGCATACAATCGCTTCGTACTATTTTGGGTGATGCTCCCATAGGATATCAAAATAATGGTGGACATGAATTATTTCTGGAAAAAGATTTAGCCTTGTATGAGAGATGTATACAGAAGATGGAAACCATCAATGAGTTACTACACCCTGTGTTTAAGAAGAATGCTTTCAAAATAGCTCCAAATGATTTTGGTTTTAAAGGGCTTCATAAAAACTACATTTCACAAGTTTTTGAAGGACAAATAAATACGGGTAAAATGATGTGTTCTTTGGTACAATTGGCACATCAAAAAGGCATCAGAATCCTAAATTCAACACAGGTAAAAACTTTTGAAGATTCTGGCACGTCCGTAACGGTTAAAACAGACGACATAGAATTTGTGACCAAGAAATTGTTAATAGCTACAAATGGTTTTGCCGCCCAATTACTATCAGAAAATGTAAAACCGGCAAGAGCACAAGTGTTAATTACAAAACCGATAAATAATTTGGCCGTTAAAGGCACGTTCCACTTAGAAGAAGGGTATTATTATTTTAGAAATATTGATGACCGTATTTTATTGGGCGGCGGAAGAAACCTAGATTTTAAAACAGAGGAGACTACTGAGTTTGGAACTACAAGTTTGGTAGAAAATAAACTTAAAGAGCTGCTTTCCAATATCATTTTACCAGAAACGGCTTTTGAAATAGATTACAGTTGGAGCGGTATTATGGGTGTTGGTCAACAAAAGAAACCCATTGTAAAACAAGTATCTGCTAATGTATTTTGTGGTGTGCGTTTAGGTGGTATGGGCATTGCCATTGGTACTACAATTGGTAAAAAATTAGCACGTTTGGTCAACTAATAAATGCACCATTTAACCTGTTTTTTTAAATCTTGTCCAAAAGAGAGGTGTACTCTTGTTTTTATTTATAAATTGTATGCCCCCTCAGATTATCTATTACCCTAAATGCGCTTATAAGTTTGCCCTAGAACAGTGAACTTTTAAGAAGGTTGTAATAGCATGTATACTATATGAGAACATTATTTAATAGAATTGCTACAGCTGTGCTAACAGTTGTATTGGGTATTACTTGTTTAACAAGTTGTGGATTGACAAAAACCAATTATCAGCGAGAATATGCCAGGGTATGGAAAGAGCATATTAAGAGCGAAGCATGGAAACAATCTCTCATTTCAAATAATGAGTATGCCAAAGATGATTTATATGCCAGTACAGGCACTGAAGTGACTTTAGCAGAAGAGGAAACAAAGGTTTCCGGATTCAATGCCACATATGAGTCTTTAGTTTCAAAAGCCTATTTTAAAATTATTACCGAAGCGGAAAAAGCAGATGCTAAAATTACAGCAGACTACAAGATGCTAAAGGATAATGAAACAGCACTAAAAGTAGACAAGAAGAGGGCACAAGCGATTACAAATCGCTATGAAGCACATAAAGCAATGCTTAGCGGGTTAAAATCTTGGAATATTTTTAGCGAAGACCGCTCTGGTGATTTGGAATATTTTAAGGCAGAAAATGAAATTGAGATTCAAAAGATGCTCAGTGCTGGTGAAAGTGATAATCAAATTGTAAATTACTTGATCTATAAACTGGCAGATCTGTATCACATTGAAGGAAATTGATTCACTTAAAAATCTAAAAAAAGACGCTTACAACTTTTGTGTTCTTTTCGTTAACGAGAGGTTGGCGAGAATTCAAGGTCAGATCAAGGAACTTGAAACGGCTTTAACCTCAGAGACCAAAAGTAGTGCTGGTGACAAGCATGAAACCGGTCGTGCCATGATTCAGTTAGAACGGGAAAAACTAGGGCAGCAGCTGGCTGAACTTGAAAAAACCCAGCAACTATTATCTAAGGTCCCAAAGGAAGGAAATGCAGAAACTGTAGGTTTGGGAAGTCTGGTCAATACAGACTCGTTCATATATTTCATTGCTATATCAGCAGGCGAATTTAACGGTACGGGTAAGTCCGTCTACTGTATTTCTGCGGCAACGCCTATTGGTAAGCTTGTCTTTGGTAAAAAGGTAGGGGATGTTTTTAGTTTTAATGGTAAAGAACTAAGTATCATTGATGTTCATTGATGTTCATTGATGAACCTTTGTGCTTAAATTTTAGCTAACTTATAGTGCTATATTAAATAGCTTTTTTTAATCACAGGTAACATTTGATTCAAGTAAATTTTTAGTCAGTAAATCATGGAAATATTCTACTTACTTATTGCGGTCATTGCCATAATTATATTGACGACTAAGCTTAAGATCCATGCTTTTTTAGCCTTGTTTATCATATCTATTTTATATGGGATTTTTGCTGGTATGCCTTATGGCGATATCATTACATCTATAAATGATGGTTTTGGGGGTACACTTGGTAAAATAGGGCTGATTATTGTACTGGGAGTAATTATTGGTGCATTTTTGGAGCATACCGGTGGTGCATTTGCAATTGCAGAAAAAGTCTTGGGGTGGATAGGTAGAAAACGGGTACCCACGGCAATGGGTATTATTGGTTATATCGTATCTATTCCCGTATTTGCAGATAGTGGTTTTATGTTGCTACATCCTCTGAATAAAAGTCTTTCCAAGAAAGCCAAAATCTCCATTGCCGGTCCGGCAATAGCATTGGGTTTGGGTTTAATGGCGTCGCACACTATGGTGCCGCCAACACCCGGTCCTATAGCGGCGGCAGGTATTTTGGGTGCAGATTTAGGTTTGGTCATCGCATTTGGATTTCCCACCAGTTTAATCGCTTTGGTTGTCGGTATCATATTTGCTAAAAAGTATGCTTCAAAAACAATGATAACGCCCAATGTTGAAGATGCGCTAGAAGCAGAATCAGAAATTAAAGATTCGCCAAGCGCTTTAAAGGCCTCTATTCCTATATTGGTCCCTATTTTATTAATTGTCTTAAAATCCGTCTTGAATTCCATGAACATTGGGCAAGAAAATGGACTTGTAGATTTCATCAATTTTGTGGGTGAGCCGGTTATTTCTTTATTGATCGGCGTATTCTTATGCCTGCTCTTGCCCAAAAAATTAAATTACGATATGCTTTCTTCTGCGGGGTGGGTAGGTAAGGCTATTAAAGACGCTGCCTCTATACTTTTAATTACTGGAGCTGGAGGAATTTTCGGTAAAATTTTACAGAACTCTGGCATAGCCGATATTCTAGGGCAAACCTTGACCGATTATAATATGGGTATCTTTCTTCCTTTTGTTTTAGCTGCGGCCTTAAAAACTGCACAAGGTTCATCTACCGTAGCATTGGTAACTACGGCATCTATCATAATGCCTATGATGTCCTCTTTGGGTTTTGATACAGAAATACAAAAAGCTTTGGTCGTAGTGGTTATTGGGGCGGGTTCTGCGGTAATTTCCCATGCGAACGACAGCTTTTTTTGGGTAGTAACACAAATGAGTGGTATGAACGTAAAAACAGGATATCGACTTTTTGGATTAGGTACGGGCGTTCTTGGTCTTACAGGAGCAATAACTGTATTTGTATTCTACACTATATTCGTTTAAAAATACAGTGTTTAATAATCTGGTTTACTTCGGTTAACTTTTTTGAGCGAAGCAATTTTCTTGCTTTTCAATCTTTTTTCTATAGAAGAACGGGTGGGCTTACTTTTCTTTCGTGCTTTGGGTACGATCAATGACTTTTCCAAAAGCTTAAAAAATCTTTTAATGACCAAGTCTTTATTCTTGTGTTGGCTACGGGATTCATCGCACTGTAAAATCAAAATGCCCTCTTTGCTGAGTTTGTTGCCTAATTTTAAAAGAAGCCTTTTTTTCTGTCGTTCTGTGAGTCCGTCAGAAGCTGCTATCTGAAACGACAATTCTACTTTAGAAGAGACTTTATTTGCATGCTGACCACCGGGACCACTACTTCTAATAGCTTTAAACTGGAGTTCATTAAGAATTTGTTCTTGGTTCACAATATGCTTTTTGTAAATGTAGTCAAAAAGTAAAGCGTTCTATGTAGTGGCGTAATAGATACTATTCTACGAATTTGAAAACAAAGCTATTACATTATAGATTAGATGCAGCTTCTTGTATACGCTGATTGATGGTTTCAATGGCTACATTTAAAAATACCTCTTTCCCCTTAGGGTATAGTTTGTCCGCATTGAAATAGATAGTTTCATTGTCATCACTCTTGCTTTCGGTTAAATAATGACTTCCCATAGGATAAGCCTTTTCTACGGTAACATGAAAACCAGAGGAGGGTGAAACCCTAAACTCATGTGCATAAACAATTATTTTTCTTTTGGTATTGGCATACGTTTTAAGCACATCTATAGAGATCATACTGGCTTCGCCAAAGAGCGATGCTACATATAAGCTTTTAGGGTTTTTATATAACTCCATAGGTCTTGCCCTTGCAATGATCTTGTTATCACGTAGTACAACAGCTCTGTCTGCAAACGGTAGTACATCGTTAACATCATGCGTGGCCACAATAGTCGTAATTCTATGTTCTTTTAAGTAATTAAAGATGTTACGGCGTAAACTGTTCTTTAAAAAATTGTCAATATGGCTAAAAGGTTCATCTAAAAGCAATACCTCTGGTTTTTGAGCCAGAACCCTTGCCAGTGCTACACGTTGCTGTTGACCGCCACTAAGTGTCTTTACTTTTTTATCTGCAAATGCTGTGAGCTCTATCATCTCTAAAAGCTCTTGAGTTCTTTCCTTTAATTCATCTGGATAAAAAACAGAAAGGTATTGGCTAATATTTTCTGCCACAGAAATAAAAGGCATTAAATCAAAATCTTGAGAAAGATATTTCATAAAAGGCATACCTGGAACCAAGTTGAATGCAGGACCTAAAATTGGCTCATCTTCCCAAAAAATCTCACCTTGTTCCAGATCCATTAGCCCATACATTAACTTTAACAAGGTGCTTTTTCCGCAACCGCTTTCTCCAATGATAGCCACATGTTCACCACGTTGAATACGCAGATCGATAGACGCTAATACTGGAAGTTTGTCATAAGAAAATGATAGGTTCTCTACTCGTAACATGCTTTTGTGCTTAGAACTGTAAAATTGAAAAATCCGTTCCAATTTGAAACGGATTTTTCGATAATTTATTGATTTAAAAAAATATTTACTCTTTAAATTCCTTTAAAACACTTTTATTGGGTAGCTCTGAGTATCCCATATTAAATAGGGTGAACCCAAAAATATCGGCATATTGTTCAATGGTTTTGCTAACTGGTGTACCTGCTCCATGACCTGCATTGGTTTCTATACGGATTAAAGTTGGGTTAGACCCTGCTTGTTTTTCCTGTAGTTCTGCCGCAAACTTAAAACTATGTGCAGGCACTACCCTATCGTCATGATCGCCGGTAGTTACCAAGGTTGCAGGGTATGCAGTACCTGCTTTTACATTATGTACAGGGGAGTAGCCTTTTAAATACTGGAACATTTCGTCACTATCTTCTGCGGTACCATAGTCATAGGCCCAACCGGCACCAGCTGTAAATGTATGATAACGAAGCATATCCATTACGCCCACTGCAGGTAGCGCTACCTGCATTAAATCTGGTCTTTGGGTCATTGTGGCGCCAACAAGTAAACCACCGTTAGAGCCGCCACGAATTGCTAAATACTCCTTTGAAGTATAGTTGTTGTCCACTAAATATTCTGCAGCTGCGATAAAGTCATCAAAAACATTTTGCTTTTTAGTTTTTATTCCCGCATCATGCCATTTTTTACCATATTCACCACCACCACGTAAATTGGGTACAGCGTAAATTCCACCCTGTTCCATCCAAACGGCATTACCGATGCTAAAAGACGGAGTTACACTAACATTGAATCCGCCGTAGGCGTACAGAATAGTCGGATTTTTACCATTAAGTTCGGTTCCTTTTTTATAGGTAATGATCATTGGTACTTTAGTGCCATCTTTAGAACTATAGAAAACCTGTTCAGAAGTGTAGTTCTCAGGATTGAAATCTATATTCGGTTTCCAATACAGCTCATATATACCACTTTCTACATCATATTTAAAAGTTGATCCCGGGGTATTGTAATTGGTAAATGAGAAATACAATTCCTTATCTTCCTTTTCACCGCCAAAACCACCAACAGAACCAAGACCTGGTAAATCTACTTCACGTATAAGTTTGCCTTCATAATCATACTGAAAAACCTTTGAGATAGCATCAACCATGTATTCTGCAAAGAAATAGCCACCACCTGTATTGGGGTTCAATACATTTTCGGTTTCTGGAATAAAATCTACCCAATTTTTAGCTTCGGGGTTACTGGCATCTACCGTTACTATTTTTTTATTGGGAGCATTTCTATTGGTTACAATGTATAGTTTTGAACCAACATTGTCAATTACATAGTTGTCAGATTCTGTGTCTTCAACCATAGGTATCAACAAGCCATTTGGGTCTTCAAGGTTTCTTATAAACAATTTGTTTCCAGAAGTAGAAACCGATGCACTGATCAATAAGTACTTGTTGTCCTCAGTAACACTGGCACCAATATAACGATGCTTTTCTGTAGGTGTACCGCCAAAAATTAGTTCATCATTTTTTTGTGGAGTACCCAGTTTATGATAGTATACTTTATGTTGATCTGTTTTGGCAGAGAGTTCGCTACCTTGTGGTTGGTCATAACTAGAATAGTAAAGACCATCATTTCCTTTCCAAGAAAGTCCGCTGAATTTAATATCAACTAAGGTATCTTCCACAACCTCTTTGGTTTCGGCATTGAGAATAATAGCTTTTCGCCAATCGCTACCACCTTCAGAAATGAGATAGGCAGCCAAAGATCCATCTTTGGTAAAACTTAATCCTGCTAAAGATGTGGTGCCATCTTCAGAAAAGGTGTTGGGGTCTAAAAAAACCTCAGGTTCTTCATCTCCTTTAGCCCTATATACAACATATTGATTTTGTAGGCCGTCATTCTTATAGAAATAGGTGTAATCTCCCTTTTTGAACGGAGACCCTAATTTCTCATAGTTCCATAATTTTTCCAATCGGTTTTTAAGGTCGTCTCTAAATGGAATTTTTTCTAGGTAGCCAAATGTAGTTTTGTTTTGATCCTTTACCCAAGCTTCTGTCTCTGGGCTTCTATCATCTTCAAGCCAGCGGTATGGATCTTTGACCTCGGTGCCAAAATAAGTGTCTACGGTATCTACTTTTGCGGTAACAGGGTAATTCACGATAATGGGTTCTGGTTTAGATTCGTTTTTACAAGAAGAAATTAGCGCAACAGCAAAGAGCGCCGGTATAACATTTTTCATGTGTAGTTCAGTTTGTACTAAAATACCATAAAAAAACCTTCAAAACTGTGAAGTTTTGAAGGTTTTAACGTTCTAAGGGTATAAATTAAACTAAGCCTTTTTCTACTAAATATTCAGAAATTTGAACAGCGTTTGTTGCGGCACCTTTTCTAAGATTATCTGCTACGATCCACATATTCAAAGTGTTTCTTTGAGTTTCATCTCTACGTAAACGCCCAACGAATACCTCATCTTTGTCATGAGCATAAATTGGCATTGGGTAGGTATTGGTATCTGGGTTGTCTTGTACCGTAACACCTGGCATTTCGTTCAATAATTGGCGCACCTCGTTTAATTCAAAATCATTTTCAAATTCCACGTTTACAGATTCTGAGTGCCCACCTGCCGTAGGAATACGAACAGCGGTTGCACTAACTGAGAATGTACGGTCATCAAGAATCTTCTGTGGCTCGCGGGCCAGTTTCATTTCTTCTTTTGTATAACCATTTTCTAAGAACACATCGCAATGGGGCAGGGCATTTCTACCAATAGGATAAGGGTATGCCATTTCGCCCTGAACACCGGCAATTTCGTTCTCTAGCTGTTTAACTGCTTTTACCCCGGTACCAGAAACAGACTGGTAGGTTGAAACGACCACACGTTTCATTTTATATTTTTTATGTAAAGGGTGTAACGCCATGACCAATTGTATGGTAGAACAGTTGGGGTTGGCTATAATTTTATCTTCAGCGGTAAGCTCATGGGCATTGATTTCTGGAACCACTAATTTTTTTGTAGGGTCCATTCTCCATGCTGAGGAATTATCCACGACCGTAGTACCAACTTCGGCAAATTTTGGAGCCCATTCTAAAGAAGTGTCGCCACCGGCAGAAAATATGGCAATATTGGGTCTTGCAGCTACAGCATCTGCTAAGCCTATAACCGTATATTCATTTCCTTTAAAGGTCATTTTCTTACCTACGGAACGCTCAGAGGCAACCAATAATAATTCCGTTAACGGAAAATTACGTTCTGCCAAAACTTTCAACATTACATCGCCAACCATGCCTGTGGCACCAATAACAGCTACTTTCATTTGTGAAACAATTATATTAAGCGGCAAAAATACGTATTACAAGTACTTGCACAAGCAAAAAAGAAAAGAATAATCAAAATATAACAAAATGTTTTATTTGTAACAATTAATTGTTGATGTGAATTTGGATAGTAAACAAAAAAGAACCGTCAATGTTGTTAGCGAAACAACGTTGACGGTTTAAATTAAAATAGGTTGCAGTGCAACGGTTCCCTTTTCCAAGGGTATATTATAAATTACTTTTTTAAAGCATCTCTAATCTCTACCAATAATTCTTCAGCAGTAGGTCCTTTTGGAGCCTCTTCAACTGGAGCAGGAGGAGTTTTAGTTTTGTTGTAAGCTTTAACAATGATAAATAATACAAAACCAACGATAACCAAGTTGATGATAGCATTGATCCACTTACCGTAAAGAATAGCATTCTCTGGTTTGGTCACTGATCCATCGGCAGCAACAACAGCTTCATCCAATACAACTTTCATATCGGCGAAATCAAGTCCACCACTAAAATGACCAACAATTGGCATCATTACATCGCTAACGAAACCGCTAACAACTAATCCCATAGCGCCTGCAAGTAATACGGCTACGGCTAAATCTATGACATTACCTGTCATAATAAACTCCTTAAATTCTTTTAACATGTTCTAGTGTTTTTATTAATGGTTAAATATAATAAGTGAGGCAATTTACAAAAAAAAGCGATTCCTTAAATAAATGTTAACAAATCAGTGAACGATTATTCTTTTAATTCGCTGTGAAAGACCTGTTAAAAGTTCATATGAAATGGTTTGTGCGGTTTCGGCAAATTCGTTTGCCGGTAAGGGTTTTCCAAAAATAATGACCTCATCGCCCTCATCGCATGCAATAGAAGTAACATCTATCATAATCATATCCATGCAAACATTACCGATTATTGGAGCCAATTGACCGTTAATGCTTACAAAAGTTTTACCATGACCGTATTCTCTACCTATACCATCTGCGTGCCCTATAGGTAAAGTTGCGGTAATTCTTTTGGAATTGGAGGTATATTTTCTGTTATAACCCACTGACTCACCTTCAGAAATAATGTGTTTTTGGGCAATTATGGTTTTTAAGGTCATGACGGGTTGTAACGTAGCGTCAACTTCTGGTTCGTTTCCGTAACCATATAAGCCAATTCCACTTCGCACCATATTGTACTGCGCTTCTGGGTAATTTATAATACCCGAAGTATTTAATACATGTTTAAGCGGTTTATCCTTAAAAAGTTGGTCCACCTGCTGGCAAATGTTCTTAAATCGTTGTAATTGCAAATTGGTGAACGCTCTTTCATCATGATCTTCGGTTGCTGCCAAATGTGATAATACCGCCACAATTTTAATGGCTTTTTGTTGTTCAACAAGACTTGCAATTATGGGCAATTCATCTGCTGAAAAACCTAATCGGTTTAGTCCAGTATTAAATTTTAAATGTACGGGGTAGTCTACGATGTTCATAGCATTTGCCGTAGCAATAAAATCGTTCAAAATAGATTGCGAATATATGCTAGGCTCTAACCGGTGTTCAATTAGACTTGTAAAATGTACTTTTTGTGGGTGTAAAACCAAAATGGGTGCGGTAATACCACCTTCTCTAAGGGTAATGCCTTCGTTAACATATGCAACTGCAAAATAATCGGCACCCAACTCTTGTAAGTGTTTGGCAATAGTGACCGAATCGCTACCATAGGCATATGCCTTTACGACCGCCATAAATTTGGTTTCGGGTTTTATTTTTGATCGTAGTACATTGTAATTATGACCAAGTGCTTTTAGGTCGATCTCTAAAACGGTCTCTTCTGCCTTAGCCATTTTCGCTTTTTTTGATCGTATTTACCTCTTCGGAATTTACATCGATCGTTTTCACTTTCTCTTTAAGCATGGCTTTATAATAGGCGCCACGGCTTAAGGGTTCATATTCATTAACCTCACCTAGCATCACCAATTTATCGTTGCTCGATTTTCTAAAACTGTAGTTGGCTAAATTACCGGTACGTGTACATATGGCGTGTACTTTGGTAACATATTCTGCAGTGGCCATAAGCGCAGGCATAGGTCCAAAAGGTTTTCCTTTAAAATCCATATCCAGACCTGCAACAATAACCCTTACCCCTTTATTGGCAAGGTCGTTGCAAACGGTAACTATTTCATCATCAAAGAATTGAGCTTCATCAATGCCTATAACATCACAAGTGTCTGCCAAAATACGAATGTTGGCTGCCGCGGGTACCGGAGTAGACCTAATTTCATTTGCATCGTGCGATACCACCATTTCATCATCATAACGGGTATCAACCATTGGCTTAAAGATTTCAACCTTTAATTTGGCAAATTGGGCACGTTTAAGTCTACGGATCAGTTCTTCTGTCTTTCCAGAAAACATAGACCCGGCAATGACTTCTATCCAGCCGAATTGTTCTTTATGATTAACTGTGTTTTCAAGAAACATTTTGTAATTTTAGACGAAAATAAGTGGATTTTCGTTTATTCTTTAAAGATGATAAAGGTATTTAAAAATCCTGCTATTTAGGTCTTGACCTTAAAAATTGTACTATGAAAAACAAGTTGAAACTGGAATTGAGAAAGTTATCTACAGAAATTTTGACTGCGGAGAACTTAGATGATGTTACAAGTTTGTATGAGATTTCTAAGAACTTGTATGAAAAATTAGCAGTATTAAAATTCATTGAGGTAGAGCTCAATGACATGGAAGTAGATGTTTCTAAAAATGCGATAGCGGCAAAATTTGAGGAAATGGCAAATGCCGTTTTGGATTCTAATAAATCGGTACCGGAAAGTAATCCACATGAAGAGGATATTATTCAATACCCAGGTATGGATACCATTAAAGGTTTTGTTTCTGAAATGCCCAGCACAGATGAATTAGAAGATGTTTTGACAGAATTTATGTCGAAGCCCGATTTGATGAAGAACGATAAAGAATTGTTCACCCCCACAAAAGCAGATCTAAAGCAGGCCGAAGCATTACCAAAGTCGCTTAACGATCGCTTGGCAAAAAGTAATGTAAAGGTAGATTTAAATGATCGCTTGGCTTTTGTAAAGCATTTGTTCAATGACAGTATGGAAGATTATAACCGTGTGTTGTCGCAATTGAATACTATTGATACTGAAGAAAGGTCAATTGCGTTTATAAAGAATATGGTGAAACCTGATTACAATAATTGGGTAGGAAAAGAAGCGTTTGAAGAACGATTCATAGAATTGGTTTCTCGTAGATTTTCTTAAGAGTTATAAACTAAATATCGTAGACCCAGCACTTGTGTTGGGTTTTTTATACGATAATCAAGAGTTGAATCAAATCTACGCTTGCATCTAAATCTAAATTAAATTTTCAATACAATGCTTCGAGGTCGTGCCTTGAGGTTGTTCACTTTAAAACAAATGGGAAAGCTGTATTTAGTGCCAACACCTATAGGAAACTTAGAAGACATGACCTTAAGGGCCATACGGGTTCTTAAAGAGGTAGATTTGATTCTGGCGGAAGATACCCGTACCAGTGGAAAGCTCTTGCATCATTTTGAAATTGGTACACCAATGAAGAGTCACCATATGCATAATGAGCATAAAATGGTCGATTTTTTAGTGGGAAAACTAAAAGGTGGTGAGCATATTGCATTGATTTCCGATGCTGGCACGCCGGCAATTTCAGATCCTGGATTTTTATTGACCCGTGCCTGTGTAGAAGCAGGTATTGAGGTAGAATGCTTACCGGGAGCCACGGCTTTTGTACCTGCATTAGTCAACAGTGGTTTGCCAAATGACAAATTTGTTTTTGAAGGATTTCTTCCGGTAAAGAAAGGAAGGCAAACACGTTTAAAGTTATTGGCAGAAGAACCACGCACCATTATCTTTTATGAATCTCCACATAAACTTTTAAAGACATTAGGAAATTTTGTTGAATATTTCGGTGCAGAAAGACCGGTTTCCGTATCAAGGGAATTAACTAAGTTGTACGAAGAAACCGTTCGTGGAACTGCCGAAGAAGTTTTAAAACATTTTACGGAAAAACCGCCAAAAGGTGAGATCGTTATTATTGTTGGGGGGAATAAATAATAGTTTTACACTTAAATTAAAGTGAATTTAAATCTACATATTCTACAACAATTTTAGAGTTTGAAATATTTTCTACAGCAATATATAAAGTATCGTTAACAATAGTTAAGCCTTCAATATCCACCAAACTCGGATCTATACTTTCAAAATTGATAGAGGTTTCTATAAAAGAATTTGTTTCTACATTTAAGACACCAAAAAAGAAGTTTGGCTCATTCTCCACAAAAGGTAATTTACCAGAAACAAAGATTAGATTCTCATATCTGCAAGCTGTAGTTTCAAATATTCCTTTAGGTAAATCAAAATAATCTAAAGAGCCATTATCCAAGTTGTATTTAAAACCGGTTTTAATTAATTCATATGGATTTGAGTTCTCAACTAATCCGCCAAAAACATATAAATCAGAATCAACTATTTCTCCTTCCGCAATAGTCCTTGATTCCTCTATGGTAAAAACATCTTGTAAATCATAAGTGCTGTTGTTTAAACTTCGAATTTTGAAAGGAACTTTTGGATTGTCTAGAACAGTTAAATCTCCTCCAAGTAAATACACTTGAGAATTAACGAATGCAGAACCAGCTCTTGATAAATTAGAAGCATATGGGTAGGTACTAATTTCAGAATCCAATGTGTTTTTCATTGTTGATACTCGTCCTGAACCCACAACCACTAATTGATCATCAATTAAATGTAATCTGCTTGAAGTAAATTCGGAACCAGTATACGTTATTTCGGTAGAATCCAGAACCTGCGAATTAATATCATATTTGTAGACCCTTCTAACTCTTGGGGAACTGCTATCATCACGATAAGATAGATATAAACTGTTGGTGTTATTGCTCCCTACAAATCCAGTAGTTTTACCATAGCTGGTAATATTGTTGAAATTTGCAAATGATTTAAAGTTAATGTTAGTAGGCGCTATTTTATAATCGTCACTAGTTTTTTGGACCAATGAAACCATTAATTTGGAATTAGTGGCTTCATCAACTATAATTTCACCGGAAATTGTATTTTCAGTGTCCTTAATCAGTGTGAAATCTGGATGTACTATTTCTATATTATCATTAATAATAAAGTCAAGCTCCACAGGCGACGAATAATTATCATTCGCGATTGATGAATTTGCATCAGCAATATGGTTTATACCTTTTCTCTTTTTCCAGGTTAAAATACCTGATACTTCATCGGAAGAATTAGAAGATTTAAAAATAAATTCATCATCCAAAATGCTGCTATTAGCGGTAATATCTAATGTCCCCGTAGCATTAACTAATGAAGCGCTTGAAATGTGCCAAGTCTTTTTTACTCCATTGTTTAATGTATTCTCAATTAAAAGCTGAAGTAAATCATTCTTTGATTGCAATATTTCTTGCTCTGATGGTCCTTCTGGTAAAGGTTCTACAATTTCTTCTTCCGGTTCTTCGACCTCCTCGGTTATTTGATCATCATCATTATCAATAACGATGTCCTCATTTGAAGAGCAGGCTATAATAAAGATAAACAAGAATGAAAATGTGAATTTAATCGAAGATAACCTTAGGAGTCTATTGCTCATATTATAAATGCAAAAGGGTTTGTATATTGAAATATAACGTTTCTTTTCTGACTTTCTGATACTCATAAAACGCTGTTTACCCAAATCATTTAAAATCAATAGCCCTAAGTGTTAATTTGGAGAAATAATTAAGAAATTTTCAAAATGAGAATTACCTTTACTCCAGTTTAGCATGAAAAAAATTCTCACATATACCTTTATTCTTCTTTACCTCACTGCAATGGTAAAGCCGGTATTGCCTGTGCTAGAATATGTGATAAATCAAGATTATATTGCTGAAGTACTGTGTATCAATAAAGACAAACCCATGCTTAATTGTGATGGTAAATGTTACTTGGCACAAATGATCAAAGAGCAACAAGAAAAAGATCATCAAGATATACCTTCTGCCGATCTTCGCGAATATCCTATTGGCTTTGTAAATATTCTTGATGTTGATTTTGAAAGTGTATTGATCAAAACAGCTTTGGTTTCAATGCATCCTAACTTGAACGAACAACAGTTTATATCTACTGTTTTTCGTCCACCAAATTTCATCTCCTAAATAGCATTGTAGATTAGGCAAGCTTATTTAAAGTGATGCCCAGCTATGTGTTATTACCACGGCTCAAATCCTGAAGTCGGGGGTAACTGATCAATTATTTTATTTAAAAATATCTTATGCCTGTGCATAAGGTGAAACCATTACAATGACATGAATGTAACAAGCCAGTTTTACATGGCTTCTGCATTCATAATAATATATCAACAGATGAAATCTATATATAAAATTTTAGCAATAACCTTAGTATTAACCGTATTTGTTAGTTGTAGCAGCGATGATGATACTGCTACGGAGTTAACTGGCGAGAACAGTGTAACGCTTGAGTTTGATAACAGTGTGGGATCAGATGATCTTTTACTGGCAACATCTAGCTATACCAATTCCCAAAATGAAACATTGACAATTACAAGGCTCAATTATATTGTCAGTAATTTTCGTTTAACCAATGATCAAGGTGAAACCTTTACTTATGAAAAAGATGACAGCTACTTTGTTACCAGTGAAGAAACCGGTAATACAGAGGTAGTGTTAGAAAACATACCTGCGGGAACCTATGTGTCTATCACATTTGGTGTGGGTGTAGATCAAGAAAAGTACCTTCAAGGTGCTGAAGGTCAGGGCGATTTTTTAACCGTAGCCGAAGAGACCAATATGATGTGGTCATGGCAGGCAGGCTATAAGTTTTTAAATTTCGAAGGAACGTTTACTTCGGAAACCGTGACCGAAACAACAGATTTTAAGGTGCATATGGGTAGTCATGGTTCAAGCTTGGATAATTATAAGGAAGTTACCCTAAGCCTGGGTACAGACGCTTTGGTAAGTGATGAAATGTCTCCCATTGTTCACCTAGTGGCAGATGCCAATGCTATTTTAGACGGAGCGCATAAATTATCACTTTCTGAACAGTCGGTAATTATGGTAAGCGAAGAAAAGTCGCCATTGGTGGCCTTAAATACGGCAAGTATGTTTACGGTAGATCACGTACATAACGGATCAGAACACTCACATTAATCACATATGGGGTCGCTTAGTTTTAGCGACCCTGTTTTAAAATTAAAACAGATGAAATATCTATTTTGGGTATTGCTGTTAGTGTGTTTGGTGTCCTGTAATAATGAGGAATATCTACCATTGGAGAATACCTTGTTGACGGTAGAAGTTCCTGAGAATTTTCCTGACTTGGTGTATGATATAGAAGCCAACCCGCCAACACAATTAGGTTTTGAGTTGGGCAAAAAATTGTTCTATGATGGTAAACTCTCTTCCAACGGGTTTATCTCTTGTGGGTTCTGCCATGAGCAAAATTTTGCCTTCACCCACCACGGTCATCAATTTAGTCATGGTGTAGATGATTTGGAAGGCACAAGAAATACGCCTACCATTGCTAACATGGCATTTTTTAATGAATTTGCTTGGGATGGTGCTACATCGCATTTAGACCTTTTTCCAATCATACCTATAACCAATGAGGTAGAAATGGGGGAGACCATGACAGGAGTCATCAATAAACTCATAGCGGACAGTGAATATCAGCAACAGTTTGAAAATGCTTTTGAAGAAGGTGGTGTAAACGCCGAGAATTTTTTAAAGGCCTTATCCCAGTTTATGGTCATGATCATTTCCTCAAATTCTAAGTATGACAAGTTTGTACGAAATGAAGAGGGCGGCGAATTAACCGAAGTTGAAGCATATGGTTTATCGGTTTTTCAACAAAAGTGTACTACTTGCCA
Source organism: Maribacter sp. HS (assembly GCF_048059195.1). Lineage (NCBI taxonomy): Bacteria > Pseudomonadati > Bacteroidota > Flavobacteriia > Flavobacteriales > Flavobacteriaceae > Maribacter > Maribacter sp. HS. The sequence goes on along the minus strand of NZ_JAYLVV010000003.1, from coordinate 625,697 downwards.
TGCCACTGATTTATTTACCGATGGTAGTTTTAGAAACAATGGCTTGCCACCCAATCCTCAATTGAACGATGTTGGTAGGGCTGAGGTTAGCGGTAGTGTTCATGATAATTATAAGTTTAAAGTGCCCAGTTTACGAAATATCGCGCTAACAGCACCTTACATGCACGATGGTAGGTTCGGTAGCCTAGAATCCGTACTAAATTTTTATACCAATGGCGTGGTAGATTCAGAAACATTGGATGATTCTTTAAGAACTGATGACGGACTTGGAATAGCATTAAGTGATAGGGAAAAAGAAGGACTATTGGTCTTCTTTGAACTACTGACAGATGAGACTTTTATAAATGACGAACGATTTTCAGAATATTAAAAAATGAACAAGATTATAATATATATGTTGTTGCTTGGCGGACTATTAAGTGCCAAAGCAAATGATTTGCCAGAAGTAGGATCTGATTGTATTTGGAAAAATACCGAATTTGAATATTTCTGCGACACCTGTGGCTGCGGGGGTAACGGTGGTAGCATGGGTTTTGGAACAGGGCTGAACAATAATTTCGTAGGGTTGAGATATATAGGTCAGAAGTATCGTTCAAGAGATGGTATTTTTGATAATTCCCCTTGGATCAACGAAAACTTCAATACGGTACAGGCCTGGGGAAAATTCCCGGTTGGGAAAAGGGTATTGATCAATGCCCTGTTGCCGTATCATTTTCATAACAGAACCTTTACAGATAATACTGAGCAGACCATAACGGGCATAGGTGATGCTACTGTTTTGGCATATTACAATGTACTACGGCAAACACCAGATAGTATTATTTCTATAAAACCGGAACATGCCTTGCAAATTGGTGGAGGTCTAAAATTGCCTACGGGTAGTTTTGATGCCGCAAATATTGAGGGCAGTGTTAACCCAAGTTTTCAATTAGGTACCGGAAGCTGGGATTATATTTTGGCTGCCAATTATGGTATTAGCCATAGAAATTGGGGCTTGTCCACGTTAGTTAATTATACCATTAAAACGGAGAACAGTAAAAAGTATCAATTTGGAAATCAATGGAATGTGGCATTAAATACATATAAGACCTACTATGTATCCCCATCTGTATCCCTTACTCCGCAAATAGGTGTTGGAGGCGAATTTTTTGAAGAGAATTTTGAGTTTAGTTTGGCCGTACCAGATACCGGTGGCAATGTCTATTTTGGGCGATTGGCCGTAGAGTTAAATTATAACAGGTATGCACTTGGGTTTTCTAGTATGCTGCCCATTTCGCAAAATTTGAATGAAGGTAAAGTTGAGGTAAAAAACAGGGTTTCATTATATTTGAATATCAATATATGATAGATAACCTTTTAAAAACCTAAATAACTGCCCATGACATTAGTAGAGTTTAAGAAAAAACTAACTGCAGCACCAAAAGAAATATCTTTTTCAGACACTATGCAGGTAATAGATTCTAAATATAGTTTTACGCCTACGGCATTTACCAATGGAGAAGTAAAAAATGAAGCTGGCCAAAACTCTGGTTCGTGCAAATTATTTTCGTTTGCAATCAAAGAGGGGCTCACAAAAGAAGAGACCTTGGTTTGTTTTGGTTCTTATTATTTTGATGAGGTATTATTGGATTTAAAAGGAGACTCTCATCAGAATATTAGAAATTTTATAGAGACCGGTTTTGAAGGTTTGCATTTTGAGGGCGAAGCATTGAAATTATTATAGAATAAGTAAAGAATCTTTATCACAAACCCATGCAAGAATTATTGGTTGAAATAAGAAATTGTAAGGTTTGTGAGGCACATTTGCCATTAGAACCTAGACCTATTGTTGCTGGTTCTGAGAATTCTAAAATAATAGTGATAGGGCAGGCACCTGGTAGAAAAGCCCATGTGGAGAATAAACCATGGGACGACCCCAGCGGAAGAAAACTTAGAGAATGGTTAGGGGTAACCGATGACGATTTTTATGATCCCGATAAATTTGGAATTATTCCCATGGGGTTTTGTTATCCGGGTAAGGGTAAATCTGGTGACTTGCCCCCAAGGAAAGAATGCGCCCCGTTGTGGCACCCAAAAGTGTGGGAAGAGTTCAAGAATGTAAAACTCATTCTACTTATTGGCAAGTATGCGCAAGACCAGTATTTGGGTCAAGAAGCAAAAAAGAACTTGACAGAGAATGTGTTGCACTACGAAGAGTTTTTGCCAAAGTATTTCCTTTTACCACATCCATCACCAGTAAATCGTTTTTGGCGAAGTAAAAATCCTTGGTTCGAAGAAAAGGTGGTTGGAGAATTGCAGAAATTGGTTGCTTCTGTTTTGGAATAGAATATAATTGCGATAATCGTAGGAGTTTGTTTTTAACTAAAAGACTTCCAGTACTGCAAAATGGGTCATGAATAAATAATTCTTAGTATTTCAAATATCCTGTCGGGAAAAAAAATTAATAACATGGTTAAAACTATGATGATTGGTATTACTGCTAATAATAGTATCAAACGAACTGATTTATAAATGTATTTTCCTTCTATTTTATTTAAGATTTTCATTTAAATAAGTATGTTGTACAGGCTATTATTAATCCGTATAAACAATTCTGAAGATTATTTGAGATTTTTGCGTCTCCTTTTAAAAGAATAATTAAGCTAATTACAATTAAAAGAGAAGCAATGATGTTTTTAAAATTTTGCAATAAAAATTCTTCCATTTCTAATTCTTTTATCTATATTTTTCCGTGTAACGTAAAGAATCGGTAATAAAACCAATTCATCTAAACATAAAACGTAAATAGCCAAATAATGGCTAAAAATAGAGGCTATGCACTTGATTATAAGCTATTTGTTATAAATTAGATAACAAACATAAATAATAAATTATGGAAAAAATTGCTGGAAATTTATGGTTTTAATCTTGAGACATATTAGAGCATAGTATTGAAGGCTACAATGTCACTTCGAGTGAATCTTAGAGGCACGAGAAAATTAGTATCGAGAAGCTTTCGTGTTCCAAAAGGCGATGTCCTGAGCTCTGTCGAAGGGTTCTCGATACTTTTTATTATTCAATGAAGTTTTTTCTGCAGGCAACTAGCTCCTGTAATTCAAAATTTTTAACTTTTGCTAATTGCTAATTGCTAATTGCTAATTGCTAATTGCTAATTGCTAATTGCTAATTGCTAATTGCTAATTGCTAATTGCTAATTGCTAATTGCTAATTGCTAATTGCTAATTGCTAATAAACCGATCCATCATGTTTTCCTTTTTCCCAGCCATGTTTACCTAGGTATTGGTCGGCACTTTCAACAGCTCCCGTTTCAATAGATGTCCCCATAGAATCGTTCCAACGGTTAAGATATCCAAAGAGGGAGATTACGCCTAGCATTTCAACAATTTCCCCTTCGTTCCAGTGTTGGTATAAACGTTCTTTTATTTCGGCATCAACACCGTTAGGTACCTGTGAGGCCTGTAAGGAGAAATCTAAAGCGGCACGTTCTGCATCTGAAAAGGCAGGGTGTGTTCTGTATTCCCAAATATTATCCAACTGTTCTTGTTCCGCACCATAACGTTCTGCAGCTCGTATAGCATGAGCTTGGCAATATCTACAACCCGTAGCGTTGCTACTCACCCACGCAATCATTCTTTTTAGGGCAGAGGTTACTCTACCTTCATTTGCCATAACGGCTTTGTTCAAATTTATAAACGCTTTTGAAATTGCAGGCCTATGCTGCATGGTTAATACGGAATTAGGGCAAAATCCTAAAGTTTCATTGAAAAATGCAGCCAATTCTTTGGTTTCTGGATCATGATTTGGGTCAAGAGGTGTAACTAATGCCATACGTTTTGTTTAAGTATTTATTTAAGTTGTGTTAATTGATTATTGGCCATTGAGTACACCACATTGGATATTAAAACAGCCTTTATTGTTGTATTTTTGTAATCTACAAGAAACAAAAAATTATGAGTACAACAAATCATATTAGCACGAAATGGTTGGGTAACATGTCCTTTGAAAGTAACAATCCATCTGGGCATTCATTAAAAATTGATATTGCCAAAGAAGATGGTGGTGACAGTAGTGGGTTAAGACCAAAAGCACTTATGCTTTCTTCATTGGCCGGTTGTTCAGGACTAGACGTTGCGGCCATGTTCAAAAAAATGAAGTTAGAGGTAGATGAGTTTCATATTGAAACCATTGCAAATCTTACAGATGAACACCCCAAGTACTACGATAAGGTAGTGATTGAGTATCATTTTCACGGTGCAGATTTAGCGGAGAAAAAACTGCAAAGAGCAGTAGACCTATCCATTGAAAAGTATTGCGGAGTAATGGAGATGTTTAGACAATTTGCTGAATTGGAGATTAAGACTGTTTTTCATAAGAAGTAAAAAAACTCAAATACAAATTCAAAAATCAAGTTCAAGTTCAAATAAAACATTATGCCAGATAAAAAGTTTGACCTTGAAGATAGGTTAGTTGATTTTGCAGCTAACATTGTACTATTTTGCAAAGACTTACCATCTGATATGACTGGTCAGTATTATGGTAATCAACTATTACGATCTACAGGCAGTTCTGCTCTTAATTTTGGAGAGGCACAGGGGACAAACTCGGATAGAGATTATATAAATAAAGCTTCAATTTCTTTAAAAGAATTAAAGGAATCTAGAGTCAATCTTAAAATCTTATCTAAAGTTGATTATGGTAAGCAAGTAATAAGAACTGAATTATTAGGTGAATTAGAGCAATTAATAAGAATTATAGCAACAATAATTAAAAACAAAAAGCAGAATTGAGTTGATGTTTTTCAAACTTGAACTTGAACTTGATTTTTGAATTTGAACTTTAAAGAATGCGCTGGACAATTAAACCAAAACCGAAACAAGAAGATATTGACACTTTAGCCAATGCGCTTAATGTTGATAGTTTGGTGGCGCAATTATTATTGCAAAGGGGTATCTCGACCTTTGAGGAGGCAAAGCATTTCTTTCGCCCGCAGTTGAGTGATTTGCACGATCCTTTTCTTATGAAGGATATGGATATTGCCGTGGAAAGAATTGAAGAAGCTATTGCCAACGGAGAGAACATTCTAGTGTATGGCGATTATGATGTAGATGGTACCACGGCCGTTGCATTAATGTCATCTTATCTGTTAAGTTATTATCCTAATGTAGCAACCTATATTCCTGATCGTTATGATGAAGGGTATGGAGTGTCTTTTAAAGGAATCGATTTTGCCGAGGATAATGATTTCACTTTGATCGTTGCTCTGGATTGCGGGGTAAAGGCAATTGATAAAGTAGCCTACGCTAAAGAAAAAGGAATAGATTTTATTATTTGTGACCACCATAGACCTGGTACAATATTACCAAGTGCTGTAGCTGTTTTAGACCCTAAAAGAGAAGATTGTTCATATCCGTATGATGAATTATGTGGCTGTGGTGTTGGTTTTAAGCTGATTCAGGCATTGGGCTCACGTAGAGGTGAAACTATAGATGATGTCATCTATTACCTTGATTTATTGGCAACTGCAATTGGAGCGGATATTGTACCGATAACTGGGGAGAATCGGATATTGGCTTATTATGGCTTACAGGTTATCAATCAACAACCCAGAATAGGGTTTAAAGCCATAATTGATCAAATCAATAAAAAAGAATTGACCATTACAGATGTAGTGTTCATAATAGCTCCCAGAATAAATGCTGCCGGTAGAATGAAGCATGGGCAACATGCCGTAAATCTTTTAACGGAAACCAATATGGACCAAGCCATTCAATTTGCTTCTGAAATTGAAAAGTTCAATACGGATAGAAGAGGGCTGGATCAAGAAATTACGATAGAGGCCTTAGGACAGATTCAAGAAAATGAAGAGCAAGAAGGCTTTACCTCTGTGGTATATAAAGATACTTGGCATAAGGGCGTTATTGGTATAGTAGCATCAAGATTAACCGAAACCTACTATAGACCTACTTTGGTTTTTACCAAGAGCGGCGATAAATTGGCCGCTTCTGCAAGATCCGTTAGAGGCTTTGATGTGTATAATGCTTTGGAAGGATGCTCAGACTATATAGAACAGTTTGGCGGTCATAAATACGCTGCGGGCTTAACTTTATTAGAAGAGCAGTATAACAATTTTAAGCATCAGTTCGAGAAAGTGGTCAAAGAAACTATTGACCCACAAATGCTGATTCCTGAAATTACCATTGATGCGGTTATTGAGCTAAAGGATATTAATCCTAAGCTAATGCGCATATTAAAGCAATTTGCACCCTTTGGTCCAGGGAATATGTCACCAGTTTTTATGGCAGAAAATCTGCAAGATACTGGTTATGCCAAAGGAGTGGGTAAAGAAGAAGCACATTTGAAATTGTCCGTGGTTCAGCAGGATAGTCATAAAATTGATGGCATTGGTTTTAATATGGGAGATAAGCTATCGTTGGTAACAGGAAGAAAACCTTTTAACGCCGTTTTTTCTATTGACGAAAATGAATGGCAGGGCAATGTTAGTTTACAACTGAAATTAAAGGATATCAAATGAGAATTGAACATATCGCCATTTGGGTATCTGATGTAGAGGCGATGCGCAAATTCTACGAAAAATATTTTAATGCTGTTTCAGGGGAGAGATACCATAATCCTAGTAAAAACTTCACTTCTTATTTCTTGAGCTTTGATGATGGTGCCCGGTTAGAGATTATGCATAAACCAGAAATTGACCCAACTAGTAACATGAACGTTACCTACACTGGTTACGCTCATCTTGCCATATCGGTTGGCTCAAAAAAGAGGGTAAATACCTTGACCGAAGAACTTAGAAAAGATGGGTTTACTATTGCAGGAGAACCAAGAACTACCGGTGATGGGTATTACGAAAGTGTCATCTTGGATCCTGAAGGAAATCAGATAGAAATCACCATTTAACATTATTATTTATAATTGTTCTAAATAAGATTGTTATTTTTATATAAATATTTACATCTTATGAACGATATAAACCCCATTTATCAGAACGATTTTGGTATTGCCTTTCAATGGAAACGTGATAAACCCCGTGAATCGAACAAAGTTCAGGTGATTTTCAGGGATATTGGGTTACTATTGACCACTAGTGAATTACGCTATTTTTCTAAATGCATTGCACATACCATTGAAAATGGAAAGGGTAATTTATGCGGCGACTGTAAATCAAAGGAATCTTGCCGATCATTACTTTTAAATTCTCCTGCACATCAAATAACTTTTGCCGTAAGCTATCAAGAAGCTATTGAGATTAGAGATCTGATCAACGGCACAATGTTTAGGTTAGAATTGGATTCTTTCTTTGGTGAATTAGGTATTGAATAAGATGCAAAAATTCACGCATCATTAATTACCATATTTGTTGCCTAAATCATATTTGACCATTTTATTAATAAATATCTTTGAGGTCAATTTACCAAAAGCTATATGAGCGTGAACGATCCCTATGCTGCCTTACGATTTAAGGAGTTCAATATTTTTCTACTAGTTCGTTTTGCTATGGTCTTTGCTTGGTCCATGCAATTTATAGTTATAGAATGGCAAGTATACACCATTACCAAAGACCCATTGTCATTAGGCATCATTGGTTTAATGGAGGTAATACCGGCAGTGGGCATGGCGCTTTTTGCGGGTCATATAGTTGATCAGAAAGAAAAACGAAACCTACTAATGAAATGTATATTTGGTTTCTCGGTCATTAGTTTTGGACTGTTTATGTTAAGTCTGCCTTCGGTCTTAGAAACCTATGAAACCAAAACCATTTTATATGGTATTTATGCCCTGGTTTTCTGTGGTGGGTTGGTACGAGCATTTTTAGGGCCCACTATATTTTCATTGATTGCATTGATCGTTCCAAAAAAAATATACCCTAATGCAGCTACTTGGAGCAGTACTACTTGGCAAATGGCATCAGTATTAGGTCCGGCATTGGCAGGTTTTTCCATTAGTATTATAGGAGTACATTGGTCAATGTGCGTAATTTTCGGATTTTCTTTGTTGGCGTTAACGGCACTTTTCAATATTTCAAAGAAACCAATTCTTAATCCTAAGATTGGAGAACCCGTTTTTCAAAGTTTAAAGGAAGGCTTAACATTTGTATTTAAGACCAGAGCGGTATTGGGTGCCCTTACCTTGGATATGATTGCCGTATTATTTGGAGGTGCCGTAGCGTTACTGCCCATATTTGCACAAGATATACTGCATGTTGGATCAGAAGGTTTTGGGGTACTTAGGGCAGCACCGGCAGTGGGCGCCGCAATAACCATGTTAGGATCAACGAGATTTCCATTGCATAAGAATGCAGGTAAAAAATTGTTGCTTGCAGTATTTGGTTTTGGTGTATGTATGATCGTATTTGGTTTGTCCACCTATTTTTGGCTATCCGTTATTGCTTTATTTTTAAGTGGTGCGGTAGATGGAGTGTCCATGATTATTAGACAGACAATTTTACAATTAAAAACGCCCGATAATATGAGAGGCCGCGTAGCATCGGTAAATTCTATGTTCGTAGGATCATCTAACGAGCTAGGTGCTTTTGAAAGCGGTGTTACGGCAAAGCTAATGGGTACGGTAACAGCGGTGGTTTTTGGGGGTAGCATGACGCTACTTACGGTAGGTCTTACCGCAATTGTTTCGCCCAAGTTTAGAAAATTAGATCTACAGAAAGATGTAGAAGACCATGAAAATTAATGATCTATAGTGTCTTTAAAAAAAGCCCTAATGAAAGGGCTTTTTTATATTGTAAGTAGTACTTAAGACTTTCGTCGTAAAGTGGTAGCATTCTCGTAGGTCAGTTATAGTATTGGGAATAAACACTTTATCTAAACTTGTGCGTAAAGATAAAACCAAATTCTATTTTTTGCCAATTTTTATGGGAAGTTGATGCAAGTAGTTGCACAATTTTGATATGTGGGACTTGCAAGTATTAAGTTACAAAAAAAAAGCCCCTAAACATAGGGGCTATTCTTTTAAGTAACACTTAAGGGTTTAAATCTTCAAGTGGGGAAACTTGTAGGTAATGTGAAGATTTGGGATACAACACTTAAACTAACTAACACTGTAAAGGTATGTTGAAAGCTAAGTTTTATAAAACTATTGTTGTGAACTGCTCAATTCTTGTTGTAAGAAAAGGATTACAAATTAAATATTGCATTTCATCGATGATTTTGATGGAATTCAGCTGAATTCTTTCAACGAAAGTTTTGAACCGTCAAACTCGGCATAGGTGTAATATTTTATCCAATCTCCTAAGTTGGTGTACATTGAATCTTTCTTTAATTCAATTTCCAATGGCAGATGTCTGTGTCCAAATATAAAATGATCAAAATGCTGGCTTTCTAATTTTCGTTTGGCATATAGTACAAGCCATTCTTTATCGTTTCCTAAAAATTTAGCATCGTCATCACCGCTGATCAATTTATTACTAACAGATAGATGTTTTGCCAAACGAACGCCAAGATCGGGGTGTAACCACTTAAAGAACCATTTTGCTACGGGGTTGGTAAACACCTTTTTCATTCTTTTAAACCCCTTATCATCCGGTCCAAGACCATCACCATGACCAATAAAGAATGATGTTCCGTTAATGGTATATTGTTGTGGTTTATGATAAACAGGTATATTCAGTTCTTCCTCAAAGTAACCATTCATCCAAAGATCGTGGTTGCCAACAAAATAATGAATTTGAATACCTGCATCAGACAGTTCAGCTAGCTTCCCCAAGGTTCTGGTAAATCCTTTTGGTATTACGGTCTTGTATTCAAACCAGAAGTCGAACAGATCGCCCATCAAAAAAATGACTCCTGCATCTTTCTTAATGGTATCTAACCAACGTACAAACTTAAGTTCTCTCACTCTACTTTCTTTCATAGTAGGTGCACCTAGGTGGTTGTCACTGGCAAAGTATACTTTTTTCCCTGCTGGAAGTTCAATGTTCGTCATCAGAATGTAAATATAATAACTGTTTTGCGTACCTAGGGAATACGTTGGTCAAAATAAGTACATACAGGTGTTTGTGAACTTGGTTTAAACAGTTGGGTCTTTTTCGTTCAATACAATTTTAATGGGGAGATGATCGCTAAAACCATTTACGTTGAAGGTTGAAGCGTTTGGTCTACCAAATTTCACAGGTTTTTGGTAAGCACCGGAAGTTAGTTCAGGGTATGCAATAATTTCTACGGTACTCAATTTAAACGGCAAACCTGATTTTTCTGATAAAATACTTTTAGAGATCATAAACTGGTCTAGCATATTATAGGTGTTGTCAAATACAAAAGTACCGATCTGTGCATCTAAAAACCGATGCATTAAGTTATAGAAGTACTTTAACCGCACCCTATTGCTTTTAACCAATGCCTTGTTGTTAATGGCCATTAAATAATTGGTTATACTTTTATTGTAAGGGTTGTCATTGAAATCGCCCATTAATAGAATATTGGCATCGCTGCCCTGTTCCTCGTAAATGCGTTCAATCCAATATGATAGGTTTTCCGCGACCATTATTCTAAAAGGCTCGCTTGTTAGCTCACCTCCTGATCTTGATGGCCAGTGATTAAGAATACAAATAAGCTTATTGCCGTTGGCAGTATTTATATGTACCTGAAATAGATCGCGTGTAGTATTTCTTTTAATGATACGAAGGCTAAAGGTCAACTGTTCTGGTCCATATTTGGTCTTGTCATAAATAAGTGCAGTATCTATACCTCGTTTATCATCCCCTTCAGAAATAACAAAACCGTAATTTTTTTGTAATGCCGTGCTCATGGCAGATATCAGCAATTCAATTACATGTTCGTTTTCTACCTCACAAACGCCAAGAATATCCGGACCTTCACCATTATTGAATTTGGAAATGATAGCGGTGAGATTGGCAATTTTTTGGTTGAGAATGGTAGCATCCCAACCTTTAAGTTCGTTCCCTAAATGGTTGTTTAAAAATTCGCTTCTTCTAGGCGAATTTTCAATGTCGAACAAATTTTCAAGATTCCACCAATAGATATGATGTTTGGTCATGTTGCTATATATTAAGGAATTACCCTCAAAATAAAGCAATTTATAATGATGAACGGCATTTGAAGTGTAAAGTTTAGATGAACTTAATTATCACTTGCGTACCACTCGGCAAAAGAGGTATCCGTTTCCTGAAGTTTTAGGGAAAACAAAGAAATATTTTCGGGCAACCTCGATTTTATTTTGGCTGCAAAATCTATCACCATATTTTCACTAGTAGGTTGGTAATCCGCTAAAATAACATTGTGTCCCCTATCGGTCAATTCTTTGGCCAGTTCTACGTGTGGTGTATTTTTATTGAACACGGTAGCATGATCAAAAATATCAACAATGTCTTCTTTCACTATTTTTTTAAGGTCTCCAAAATCTATCACCATACCCAGCTTAACATGGTTGGTATCGGTAATAGGGCTTCCAATTACGGTTACGGATAATTTATAGCTATGGCCATGTACGTTTCTACATTTACCATCATAACCATACAGTGCATGACCGGTCTCAAAGTTAAATTGTTTTGTAATGCGAATTTTGCTCATAACCAATAATTATATGGCAAAGGTAGGGAAAGTATAAACGTATTTATACAGAAGAAATTAATCTAATACAATCTCTCTGTTTCCTGTGATTAAGCTAACATGGCAACAATCTGCCCCTACTTCAAATTCTTGGTTTACCACTAACTCATCATTAATATAACCCTTAAAAGTTAGGGTAGTAGCCTTATTTTGATATTGAATGCGGTGTGCATCACTTATCAGTGGGTATATGCCTTGATCATTGTGGTATTCTTCGGCACTTATATCTTTTGCCAAATTTTCACCGGTTGCAGTGTCTATTACTTCTAAACTATCTAAAACTACGGCATTATCAGATGTATCTTTAATGCTCACGGTAATAGTTACAAAATTTAAGGTACATACCGTTGAGGAACAATCTACTACCTCAGTATCAGGTTCATTTTTATCACTACACGTCAATAAAAAGAAGGATAGAAGTATCAATGTAATTTTTGCGAACATAAAAACGGATTTTATTAAAAGATGAATAAATACCGATTAGTTGCGTGGTGATACAGCATTACCTTTTGTATTTTCTTTTTGCGCGGACTTTATTTACAAAATAAATGACCAAAACAAAAAGTGCAAGAATTGGAAATACAAGGTTACCGTTTAAAAATTGAAAGAATTCCATAATAATGATTTAGAAACAGAACGACAGGCTGTTTCGGTTATTGTCTATTTTTTAAATTTTGACAGCGCGTTACGGGTAAATTCCGATAGTGCCAATTTACCTGTTATAGATGCACGATCTGTCAATAAGGTATCCCAATGGTCGGTGCCTACCCATAAAACTTTCTTCCATTCGGTCAATGCATCAGGATTATAGCTTGCCAATTTATGAATGAAGAAATCAAGTTCTTTGTCCATTTCTTGGGCATTGTCATATACTTTGTTGAACAGTCCTTTTTCTTGAGCCCAATAAGCACTCTTCCATTCCGTAGGGGCTAAAGACATTTCGCCCATAGCTGCATTTCCTATTTTACGGGCAACGGCAGGAGCAATAACCAACGGAGCAATACCAATACTAAGCTCAGAAAGTTTAATTGATGAGTTCACGTTAGAATACACATAATCACAAGCTGCGGCAAGACCTACGCCGCCACCAACAGTTTTACCATGTACACGGCCAACAATGACCTTTTTACATTTACGCATAGCGTTTATCACGTGGGCAAAACCACTAAAGAATGCCTTACCTTCTTCTAAGTTGGAAACCTCTAACAGCTCATCAAAAGAAGCGCCGGCACAAAAAGCCTTTTCTCCCTCAGATTTTAAAAGGATAACAGAAATACCCTCGTTTTCTGAAAGTTCATTAATAGTATCGGTTAGGCGTTCTAAAAGTTCAGAAACAAAAGAGTTACTGGCAGGATGCCCAAATTCTACATGCGCAACTTTACCATCTATTCTTGTATATAAACTTCCATTTTTTCTTGTGGTGACCATAGCATCTTTTTTTGCTCGATAATCGAGACGATTTGCATTAGGGATTGCCCTAAGGTATTGAACACAAAATTACTGATTTTGCAATAAAGGTTTGAATTTGTTTCTAAACTTCCACACTAAAGCGGCACCTCTAATAAACATCCAAACGGTAAAGGCCAGCCATATGCCCGTTAGCCCCCAATTGAGGTATTTACCTAAAAAAAGCATAGGAACAAACCCTAAAAAAGTAGCTGCGAGCAGGGTGTTTCGTAAATATTTCATTTCGCCCAGACCTTTAAAGACTCCGTCAAGTACAAAGGCAATGGTGTTTATGGGCAATCCTAAAATAATGATATAGAAAATGGCATAGAATGCGGATAGCACCAAACTTTCATTGGAAAAAAGGGCACCTAAAGGTTTATAAAAAATACCGGCAAAGGCCATAATCACTACACTGACTACGAGTCCGTATTTCGTTATTTTTTTAGCCAATAACCAAAGTGCGTTATAATTTTTTTCTCCCAGCAATCTACCGCCCATAATATTTCCGGCGGCACCAAAACCATCGATAAAAAAAGCTGAGAACAACCAAAGGTTAATAGCAATGGTATGTGCGCCAATATACTTATCGCCTAGTGCAGTTGCTTCCCTAACAGCAAGTATAAGAGCCGTATTCAATGCTATGGCACGAACAAAAAGATTTAGGCTCATAACCACTAATCTACCAAGTTCTGGGTGAATGGGTAGCCTTAGCTTTAGACTAATATCTGTCTTTGTCCAAAGTAAATAAAATGCCATAATGGCCATAATACTTTGCGCCAATAAACTGGCATAGGCCGCACCATCTAAATACATTGCTGGTATAAAGCCATCAATACCGTATACAAAGGCGAAGTCGAAAATTACATTTAATAGAGCTCCTGTAATGGCAATGACCATGGGCCAATAGGTATTTTGTAATCCACGAAATATACCCATTACGGCAAAAACGAATAAGGTCAAGGGAAATCCCCAAACGCGAATACTGTAATAACTAATACAATACTGCAGTATTTTTCCCGAGGCATTTAGCAACTCAAAAATTTCTTGAATGACAAAAATGGTAGAGAGCAAAATTAAAATACTAAGAGCAATATTGAGGTAAATGGCCTGCGCTGGCAGGGTTTTGACCGTTTCTATTCTACCAGCGCCCAAATACTGTGATATTATGGCAGAAATAGCGCTACGTGTTTGCCCTAAAATCCAAATGAGCATAGAAAGAAAAGAACCTACTATACCGGCTGCGGCAAGAGATTCTAGTCCGTCAACCGGAATATTCCCTACTATGGCGGTATCCGTAATAGATAATAAAGGTTCTGCTATGCCTGCTATAGTTGCGGGTATGGCCAAGGCATTTATAGATTTAAAATTAACGGAAGTTTTCAAAAATATAGATTCTATAGTACAAGTTCGTAGCAGTGAAAAGGATGTGCGCTTTGCTTGGGAAAAAAGATATCCTCTAATTTAACATAACCACGTTGCTCATAAAATTTCTGATTTCTTTTGTTTTGGCTAAAGGTATCTAACCTTACTGATAGGGCGTTATTTTTACGTGCAAAGTTTTCGCCAAAATCCATTAATTGTTGTGCAAGGCCCCTGCCTTGATATTTAGGGTGTACCGCTAGTCTATGAACATAGTAGTTGTTGCCGTTTTCTGTTAACCAGGCAACATTTTTATATTCATCGTCCATTACCTGCGATAGTACAATGCAGCCAATAATGGCATCCTCTTCTAAAAGTACATAAAGTTCATTACGCTCAATATCTTTTTCAAATGCTTTTTTAGAAGGGTATTCCGTTGTCCATTGGTAAATACCTTTTTCTTCCATGGCAATTCTACAGGCATTGGTCATGGTTAAAATTTCGGGTATTTGCGATATCTTTGCAGGTGCTATCATAAAAGCCATTTAATTAAATTGTAAATTTAGAGTTATAATCAATACTTTTTATCATGATGAATATTCTTGTTCCTATAGGGACCTCAACAAATGCGAACGAAACTTTACAATATGCCGTTAATTTTGCAGAAGACTTTGGTGCGGATATTTATGTAATGGAAGTTTTCAACGTCAGTGGAAAAACGGGAACCCTTACGAACGTTACCCAAAAAGTTACTGAGAATTCTAAAGAACGATTAAAGGAGGTTATAGCTACGGTAGATACCAAAGATGTATCTATCAAAATTGCAAGTTTTAATGGCGAGCTTAAAGATGGGTTAAGGGAAATTGATAAGGGAATAGGTATTGATCTTATCATTTTAGCACCTAGAAGTAATGATATACAAGAAGAATATTACCTGGGGCATACCTCTGGTGCCATTATCAAAAGAACTAATATACCTACACTGATCGTCCCTAAAGGAACTGCCTATAAATCATTTGAGAATATATTGGTAGCCTTTAAATCAGGTATTTTAAAAAGAAAGAGAATACTTGATCCGTTAATTGAAATAAAGAACAAACATAATGCAAAAGTGAATCTTTTAATGGTGAAAACGCCTGGGTATTCAGATGATGATTTAAAGATCAATACGGCGTTAATGGACATTAGTTCACAATTAACCTTTACGGATAACCCAACCACATATCATGGGGTTTTGGAACATTTTCAAGCAAAACACCCCGATTTATTATGTGTTTTTAGAAGAAAAAGAGGTTTTTTTAAGAAATTATGGGAAAAAAGTACCATTTCAAAATCAGAGTTCTTTGCGCCTGTACCCGTATTGGTGCTCAGTGTAAAGAAAGATTAAATTGTACTTTGATACGTTGTTAAAATGTATTTCCTTTGATCCTCTTGAAAATTGGGGTTTTCATCATGTGAATACCAAGCAATTTTAAGCAATCAATATTGAAGGGGGATTAGCTCAGTTGGCTAGAGCGTCCCGAAAGTTTTCGGGAAGGTCGTTTCGATATTGAATTAAGATTAAAGAAATTAGGGGGATTAGCTCAGTTGGCTAGAGCGCTTGCCTGGCAGGCAAGAGGTCACCGGTTCGAATCCGGTATTCTCCACAACTTTAATGCCTTCAAGAAAGTGAGGGCTTTTTTTCTGGTTTTGAGTAAATAGTGTAATCAAAGGAATAGCGTCCCGAGAGCTTTCGGGAAGGTCACCGGTTCCGGTCCGGTATTCTCCACGATAAAGCTTCCATTTTGGAAGCCTTTGTTTATTTAATTATTTTTAAATATGAGCTTCACAACTTATATCATTTATAGAAAGACTTTAAATTGTTATTATGTGGGGAGTACAGAGAATATTGATACAAGGTTATTACGCCATAATAATGGCAACGGAAGTACTTATACCAAAAAAGCAAATGATTGGGTATTGAAATGGCAGCTTAATTTTAAAACTCGATCAGAAGCAGTCTCGTTTGAACTTCTGGTTAAAAAGAAGAAAAGTAGAAAGTATAGTGACTATTTAATCTCAACAGGAATACAAGAATAGAGCGTCCCGAAAGCCTTCGGGAAGGTCACCGGTTCGAATCCGGTATTCTCCACTTAAAGCTTCCATTTTGGAAGCTTTTTTGTTTTATTTTTTTCTTATAATAATAAACTGTGCTGTAATTCCCTTTTTAAAATTTAAATATGTAGTATCAGGAACGTTGAGTTTTAAACTATCCAGAACAACAGGGTTTATTCCTCCCGCATTACCCAAACTTTCATTACCAAAAATACCATTATAATCATATAATTCTCCTGAACATTCAACATAATCCGTTGCCATATTTGGTCTGTAGGGCTTAAAGGTGTATGATTCATTAATTGTATGTGTTTTATTGTTTTGTACATCAACAAAATTATCGGTATCCACGCTCCAAGTTTTACCATCATCTATGCCGTTCTCATTAATGTCAAGGCGTTCCCCTCCAACCCACATTTTCACCCTTAGTTTACCATTTACCTCTGTATCGGTAAATTGTGTACCCGTAATGTTAACAATGGTTGCTAGATATTCTGGATAGGCAACATCACAATTTCGTGATTGATATTCCGTTGCAAGAACTACATTTGCTGCAGGAAAACCTTCTTTTACATAACTTAATTTATAGGATAAAGGGGAACCGGGAGATTCTTCTGGTGAATAGTTGCCGCCAGCTGCAATATAATCATAAATTTTTTCAAGATTTCCGCCAATAGTTTGGGCCGCACTAGCACCATTGCCTCCAATTATCAATGCCTTAATGTTAGACTCTTCAAGAACATTCTTTGAATCAACATCAAGGTTAAAATCTCCTCCTTTTTCACCCGCTTCTATTGCCGCATTAAAGGCTGTTTCTACTTCCGTTATACTATAATCAGACTCTACGGTATACAATACCATACGACCGTATGTAACAGCTGAAACATAGACAGGGCTTGTGGATCCCAAACTTTCAATACTAGGAAGATCAGTAAAAAGATCGCTTGGAACTTGACCTGGGGAGTCCAAATCAATAGTAAAATATTTTTGAATAAATTTTAGCACGTACTTTTTCTTAACCGTTGTGGTATTGAAATCAAAACTACCCGAAATGTCTTTGGTTTTATCGCGATAATTTGCTCCAAGGGCTATAGATAATTGCTGTTCAGAATAGACTTGAGACTTATCAAATTCTAACTGTGCAGGAGTAGCACCTTTAACTTCAAGGTTGAGCAATTCATTAACACCAGCTCTAACCTCACTCAGCAAATTTGGGTTATTAACAGTTACACTAGTCTTTCCTTTGACATTGTTTAGCGAAATTGACATGGTAATTGGCGCACGATCCTTGTTGATCCTCGCATATTCCCCAGTAGGTATGGTTTCCCCTTTTAACATAGATCCTGGATATATGACATCGGTAGTTGGATCCAACGTGAACAATTCACTAAAACCGGGTGCTCCCTTGAATGTTTGGGTAAAGCATTCAAATTCCGTTGTTCCCTCACGTTCGGGATTGGTCGAGGCGGTCTCAACGATACTCGACTCCTCAGGTTGGTTGAATCCACTTAGATTGGCCACTGCAGAATTAAAGTCATCGGCATCATTATTGGAAAACTGTGGTAAGCTTGGGTCATCAGGAAGTACTTCATCTTTATTACATCCTACAAAGGTCAATAATATTGTACTTAACAATAGTACGCTTATGGTTTTAAAATTTAAATGATTTGTTTTCATAACTTCTTGTTTTTCAGGATTCAACATTCCAAACTTAGAGTAGAAATGATCCCATCCCTAATTTTGTCCATGGACAAAGTATGGACAAGCAACTTGGATTTCGATGAACTACACCATGGACAGCATAAAAAACCTAAAATCATAAAAAATTCAAAAACCCTTTATATTCAACGGTTTACATATTTTATTTATAGCTATGATCTCCAAGAAAGTATAACCTTTTTATGGACAAAGGATTTTTCTAGCAAAGATGCACATGTTTTATGAAGAGAATTATGATTTATCTTAGTGAAAACCAAACCATTGTAATTATGAAAATGAAAATCATTTTTTTAATAATTCTTGCAACGCCAATTTCAATTCTAGCCCAACTCCAAGGTCAAGAGAGAATAGACAGTCTTAGTCAGGTTTATGAAAAGCAATTGGGGCACAAAGAAAAAGTTGCAACACTTAAAGAATTATTTAATATGCAATTATACAATAATCAGTCAGTCGCAAAAAAAAATGCTCATATGATTTTGGAGCTGTCAAACAATACAGGTTATTCAAAGGGAATTGCCATTGGAAACTATTGCATGGGCAACTATTTTTATATGACCAATGTCAATGATTCAGCTCGAATCTATTATAGAAAAGCCATAGATTTCGCTGAAAAACTAACAGATAAATTACTCCTGACCAATTCCCTTTCCAACCTAGCACAAATTGAGGATGCCATAGGTAATTATGATTATTCCATAAAGCTTAAGGATTCAGTTTCAAATATGTACTTACAAAGCAAGAGTTATCTACAGTATGGTATATCCATAGGGGATATAGCAAATACCTATATAAATAAAGGGGATTACGAAAAAGCAATGATAGGTACGATTAAGGCATTAAAGGTTCTGGATACAATCGATAGAGAACCTTTCCGAAAAGCGGACCTATATCGACAATTAGGAAAGGTTAATTATTATCAAGGAAATTACACCAAGTCTATCGAAAACTTTAATCTGGCCTTAGGGGTGTATGAGGATACTGCCGACAATCTCTATAAAGCTTATACAATGGTGGATATTGGCAATTCTTATGTAGAAATGGAAGAACATGAAAAAGCTCTAGAATATTATCAACGAAGTAAAGCGATTAGCGAGAAATTTGGGTTTGATGATAATACTGCCAATGCCCTTGCCAATATAGGTATGGTCCTTGCAAAACAAGGTAACTATGATTTGGCAATTAAAAATTTACTGAAGTGTGTCGAAATGAATAAAACCAGCAACTCATACTTCAACATTATCAGTGCAATGGGGGAAATAGGGAATGCATATGCGATGAAAGGTGATTTTAATAAATCTATTACCTACTTGAACCGAACAATACACCTTGCTGATTCGATTAGATCCATGGATCAGTTAAAGATGGCTTTACGATATCGCTCAAAAGCTTACGAAATAGGAGGGTTATTTAAAGAAGCGCTGGATGATCAGCGGCAATTTCAAATACTTAGTGACAGCCTTTTCACCTCGGAAAAGTCGAAACAAATTGAGCGGCTTCAAATATCCTACGAGACAGAAAAAAAAGAAGCAGAAATTGCCCTGCAAGAAGAAGAAATAAACACACTGAACGAAAAAGCCAAAGTGGATAAATTGACCAAAGGCCTTTATGCCGGTGGAGCCATATCTGGACTGGCTCTATCAGGATTACTTTTCTTTGGGTTTCGGCAACGCATGAAGAAGAATAAGGCCGAAAGGGAAAAACAAGAGGAAATTTATAAGAAGGAAATTGAGTATAAGCAAAAAGAACTCACGAGCCAGACCTTGCATCTAGTTCAAAAGAACACGTTTATTCAAGAGTTAAAAGAGAATTTGGAGAATATAAAGAACTCGCCAGATAAATTTAAAACAGAATTTAGGCGTATTGTCATGCTATTAAAGAAAGAGAATGCTTCTGACAAAGATTGGGAGGTATTCAAAACTTATTTTTCTGAAGTTCATAACGACTTTGACCAGAAACTAAAGACTTTATCTTCTGACGTTTCAGAAAAAGAAATTCGATTAGCAGCTTTTCTCAGAATGAACCTGACCACAAAAGAAATTGCAGCCACCTTGAACGTACTACCAGATAGTATTTTAAAATCTAAATACCGCCTAAAAAAGAAACTTGGGCTAGATAAAGAAACCGATCTAAACCAATTTTTGAATTCACTTTGATTATTTACAAACGCTTACTAATACACATTAAAGTATCATCAATATTAACTGGTGGGGTTGAAATTTTGTACAAAATAATACCTGATGTAGGTGCTTTGTACTCTTTAAGTTTTTCGCCAAATTCATTTGTGGTGTAGCCTACAACATTACCTTCTTTAACGGTATCTCCCGCTTTCAGATCACTGTAGAAAAGCCCTGTTTCGGTAGCGCTTAAATAGGTTTGATTGTTGAGTTGCACAAGATTGGCACTTGGCTCGGAACCGTTATCGTACATGTTCAAATGGTCAAGCATATTATAGATTCCATTTTTTATGAAACGTACGGCATCTTTCTGAACATTGCCCAATTTGCCACTTTCAAAGCTCAATGCTATTTTGCCATCTTGTGAGGCTTGTTTAAAGACATATTTAGCAGGTTCATCGTCCCTTAAACTAAAAGGGTATGAAACTATATACTTGAATCCGCTGATCTCTGTAAGTTCCCTTGCCTTTTTAGTTTGTTCCGGATAATTGGGGTTTTCGTAGAAAAGTGCAAACGGAATCAAATCTTCATTGACACCGCCGCCATGTATATCTATAAAAACATCACTCGCGGGTATAATGTCCGTTGTGATAAAATCAGCTATTTTTTGCGTAACGCTACCGGTAGATTTTCCAGGAAACGCACTGTTTAAATTCACTTGATCATGCGGATTTACAATAGAAGTTCTCGAGAAAAAAGAGCTGGTATTAGCAATGGGTATAATAATTAAAGTACCGTTCAATTTGTCAACATCAATTTCTCTCAAGAGCTCTTGTACGCCAACAATGGGTGGATATTCAAACCCATGAACGCCGGCAACAATGGTAAAAACCGGTCCTTCATTTTTTCCCTTTAGTATAGATATGGGCAAGAAGGTTTTGTTGTTTCTAGCGTCTTGAAATGCTATGCGTATGTTTTCTTTTAATGGTCTTTTAGCGTTGGAGAATACATCTTTAAAAGTGTTTTGGGCTATTGCTGAGCAAAGGGATAAAAACAAGAAAAGGGTAAAGAATAGCTTTTGCATAGTAAATAATTTTGATGCGGATCTGTTTTTTGTCCAGTCTAAGGTATTAAAAAGTAGCTATGTTTTAAAGCTATTACCTGCGCTATAACAAGCATTCAATATCAAATTATACAAAGTATTAAGAAGTTGGCTGCTTTCTATTTTAGATGATTTCTCACATTGCTTATGATTCCGTTTTTGAAACTTAATAACGGAATTATAGTAAAGTTGCAAACTGACCAAAAGTTGTTCTACCGTTACAATTGTATAGGTAGATGGAATTATTTTTATAAACGGATCCAGATTTTAAGTTAAAAAGACGAATTAACAATATATTGAATACATGCTTAAAAATAAAACAGCCGTTTCTAAGACATTTGCTGCATTTTATGCAAAAAGTACAAGTATATTGTGGTAACGTTTAATTTATTTTAGGTGTAGAAAATTAAATCCAAAATGACATTTAAATATTTCATTTTCAATATTTAAATGTCATTTTTATAATCACTACAAGCGTTTCTACAATAGGGTAGATTTCGATGTAAATGTTGCTTTTGATTTTATCAAACTTTAATTTGGTTTGATAATTTTGTTATACATTCTACGTTTGAATACTATTTTGGTTATTTGTAATCTTGAGTAGTCATATAAAAGAACTATTCCTAATGCGGTGCCTACTACTATAAAGGTTGCGTTTTGTATTTTTAGATAGAGAACACCAGATGCAATTCCTCCACCCATATATGATAGCATTATTGCAAATAATAAATATCCTTTTTCAACTAAATTTTTATCTTTTCGGTATTCTTTTTTGGTAAACATGGAAAGTAAAATACCTAAATCTGTAGTTAAACCGGTTAGGTGGGTTGTTTTTACTTTTGCATTGGTTATACTTGCTGTCAAACCATTTTGAAGTCCCATGGCAAACAACATTGCTCCCACTAGAATTTCGGTTTCTTGAAGACTTTCGGTATAGAAATATTGTAGATAGGTTCCCACGAACATCAAACAAGCCATTTCTAAAAATACAGGAATTGCATGAGCAATATATCGGCCATTGGGCGTATTGTTGTGTATAATTAAACAGTTTGATGTAAAATTACCGGCAAAAAATAAGAAAATCCAGATCAATACAACTGCGCCTTGGTACCAATTTCCTTTAGAAATTTCTTGAGCTAATATGGCATAATGACCTGTAACGTTACTCGTAAAGGAAAAAAATATAGTCACAGATATAACGTTTACCATACCTGCAATGAAGGCAGTTAGTATACCTAATCTTATATTGTCTAAAAAACTTCTATAATTACTAAACTTCCTGAGCATTTTTTATTCGTTTAAAGGCTATTCTTACGATTCCCTTTATTTGTAAATCTGAATGAAATTGTATTATTAGTTTATCTTTTGAAATAGTTACTACTTGATAACCTTCAATAATCTCGTTTTTGTGCTGTAATTCTAAAATATTGCCACGACCTTTTACATTCCACTTTAAATCTTCCTTGATAATTCCATTTTCTAAAAAGGTTAGGCTTTTATCTGAGTTAAATCGCCAAGTCTCTGCTTCATGGATAATTAGATCTTGGCATATTTCTTTCTTTAATAAATCATTAATGCTAAAATCTAATTTATTGTTATAATCAAGTTTTTCATATTTCCAAGAAACCTCTTCCCAGTCACCTAGTATTAACGTTTCTGGGCTGTCTTTGTTTATAATAGAATAACTACTGAACAAAAGTAGAATGCCAAAAAACAGATAAATTGACCACAGTTTCATAGTTTTTATTTTAATTTAGAAAGTAATAAATTAGAAAACCTGCCATTTTCGACACTGTTTAGGTTCGCTTCCGGTTCAAAAATTATTTCTGAACAAGAAACCCCACAATTTTTGAGTAATGTCAAAGTATTAAAGCCGTTTACTTTAGAAAAGTCTAAAAAACCTTCGTCAGGAATGAATATTTTGGTGATTTGTAATTTCTTAACAAAACTGTTGAAATAAGCTTTTTGGTCTGATATTATTAAATCTACATGTAATGAGTTAATTTTATCCAGGTACTTGTTTTTTAGTAAGTTACAAGCCTCATTGAACTCATCTGTCTTGAGTTTGTTAATTGTTTTTGATTTTGAAAAAAACAATAGATCTGTAATGGAATTGGAAAGATAGGTGCCATGCAGTAGAACTATAGATAGTGGCTCAGGGGCAGAGGCATCATTTAGAACTTTACGAACTAATTCAAGTGATTTAACCGAAAAGTCGGTAGGTAAAATAATTTTATTTGTCTCCATAATTTCTTTTTCTCAAAAGTATCTAGGAGTCATTAGACCAGGTTTAGAAACAGATTAGAAATAGGTTAGAAATTATATCAGAGATTAAAATTAGATTAAACTAATGAACTCCAAATAGGAATTTTTATATTTACAGAGGTGCCATTTCCTTCTATAGAAGTTACAATGATTTCACCTTTGTGCATACGTATTATATTTCTGCTCAGCGGTAAACCTATACCGTACCCTGCATAATCTGTAGTGTTCGAAGCTCTAAAATATGGATCGTAAATGTACGGTAAATCTTTCGCTGGTATTCCTATGCCAAAATCTCTAATATTAATAACAACATGAGAGTCCGATGCTCCCAAGGCTATGTATACCGGTTGATTGTTTGAGTATTTACAACCGTTGACAACAATATTGGTCAAAGCCAAATGTAACAAGTGAAAATTTCCTTTTACTTTTAGTTTTTTTGGGTTTTCGGGCAGTAAGCTGAAATCTAAACCGACCTTAAATTTAGAATTTAATTTTTGAACGGTCTCTTTTACATCAAGTACTAGCTGATCAGTTCTTAAAATTATAAGTTTTTGGGATTTGCCGTCAAAACCGGTTTGCGCCAGTAATAATAGTGCTTTAGTTTTTTGTTCTAGTTTTTCAGATTCCTTAAGAATATTTGAAAGAGATATTTTGTATTGTTGAGCATCTCTTTCTTTTGACAATGAATAGTCAGCTTCACCAATTATAGTGGTAAGCGGTGTATTTAATTCATGAGAAGCATTGCTTATAAAATTCTTTTGGGTTTCAAAAGTAGTTTCTAACCTGTTGAGCATGTTATTAAAGGTTTGTGCCAAATTACTGATAGTGTCTTTGGTTTTAGGAATCTCTAGCCGTAAATGTAGATTCTCGGAGCCTATTTTCTCGGTTTCACTTATAATTCTCTTTATGGGGTGAATAAGCGTTCTAGAAATTAGCATAGATATTAGAACAATGAGCAGTAACCCGTAAAGAAGAGAGGTGATGAGTAGGTTTTTTAAATAAGCGATATGATGAGAATAAAAATAATTCTCGGCAGAGACTACAACAATATAATCTTTTTGTTTTATAGTCTTGTACCGAATGCCTGAATAAAAGATGTTACCATTTCTATAACTTCCTTCTTTTTTATTTAATAGGGTTTTAAGAAAATTTGATGGTAGTGTGTCTTGTTTTTCGTTAATAACGATTTTGTTATGGATTATAGGGTATAGATATTCCTTCTGATTAGGCATTTTTTCTAGAAACTCCTGTCGCATTTCTTTAATTATTAATGCGTTGTCCGGATTATCCAATTGTATTTTTGCAGTAGTAGCCGCTCTTATTTCAAGGCGCTTGTAAAAATCGGTAAATGAAAAATTTGATATTGAATAATAAATAAAGCCACAGAAAAGTAATGTATATAGAAAGAATACCGATATAAGTAAATATATTATTCGATAATGTATTTTCATTTATCTTGCTTAAGGGCGTAACCCATACCTACTATAGTTTGAATGATTCGTTCCTGACCTTTGCTTTCTAATTTTTTTCTTACGTAATTGACATAGACGTCCACTACATTAGTGCCAATGTCAAAATCAATTCCCCATACTTCGTCAAGCAAATAGTTTCTTGATAATACTTTGCCGGGGTTTTTCATAAATGTTAGCAATAATCGATATTCGGTCGAAGTAAAATTGATTTCTACTTGGTTACGAGATACAGTTTTTGAATAATCGTTTAAGTGGATATTTGCAAAAGAGTAGTGGTCACCGTTTTTATATTTGCTTTCATCTAAAGCAACTGTTCTACGTAGCAAAGTACGAATACGAGCTTTTAATTCAATAAGTTTGAAGGGCTTTGTTAAATAATCATCAGCACCACTATCTAAGCCTAAAACAACGTTCTCTACACTGCCTAATGCCGTAAGCATTAGAATAGGTAGTTCAATATACCCTAAGTCCCTTATTTTCCTGCATACTTCTAATCCGTTCATTCCGGGCAAGAGAATATCCAGAATTATTAAGTTTAAAGGTTTCTTGCCAAGAGTGTCCATCCCACTTATACCATCAATTTCATGTATAACGTTATAACCCTCTTCTTTTAAGCCTTTTTTAATAATATTAGCTACATTCTCTTCATCTTCTATCAATAAAATAGAGCTCATATATTAATTCTAATAGAGAAAGATAAATTTACTTACTTCGTGATAATTTAGGGCGTATAATAGATTAAAATGTTATTAGAATTTGACGTTTGTAATTAAGCGTTGATGGTGTTTAATGTGTTACAGAAAATATGGCGGAATTAATTTAATATCTTTACTCATTTCCTTCCCTTTTACGCTTTCCTGAAAAACTACAATGAAGAAAATACTACCTTATTGGTCAGTTCTAAAACATTACTGCCCCCTACCGTTTTTGGACATTTATCTTATTACTACTAAAACAACTTCAGGTTAATTCTTAATAATGGTATTGCTTGCAAAGCAGTATTTTTAATACTTATAAAGCAATGAATTATTCAACATGTGGGCTACTCTATACCGCCGCAAGCAGATAGTGGATGGACCGGTAAAGAAGGACCCGGACCAAGGTATGGCGATACCAAATGGAAAGACGAAGACCTTAAAGAACCCGTAGGTTTTGATAGCGATTTTACCAATAGAAACACCACCTTTATGACCTATAATCTGTTACATTTAGCCAGAATGATGAAAGACAATAACGGCTACTCCAATTACGGAAACTCTCGCACCGAATGGGACAATGGCAAGCGCTGGGAATTTGAGAACCCAGAATATAGATAGTGGTTTAGTTTATAGTAGTAAGTAAGTAATAAGTATCAAGTATTAAGTACTTAGATGTTACTTTTAAAAATAACTTACCTAATACTTTGTACTCATTACTTAATATTATTTTTCTCCTAACTCCTAAACACGTTATACTAAATACTTCGTACTTAAATCTTCGTACCTCGTACCATTTTCTCTTATCCTTTCCCGTTTTACATTAAAAGAAAATACTATCTAGTGAATTGATTACAATATGCATTAATCCCAACCGGAAAGCCCAATAATTTCTCCGTTGGGTCCTACAAAAAAGGTGTATTTGTCACGAGCGTAGTTTTCGTTTTCCAGTTCGTAACCTTCTTCTTTCAGCATATCACCAATAGGAGCTATATCATTTACCTTTAGCATAAAGTGGTTATGGTTGGTGTTTCCTATAGGTCCAATGGTGTCTATAAATTCTGGAGCCGTTAAAGATAGTCCAATAGTTAGATCATCTGCCTTAAGTTTCATTACCAACATACCTTCAAGTCCAGGTCCGTGAAGTACTTCGGCATCAGCCATTTTAAAACCTAATATTTCTCGATATAATTTTAGGGTTTTCTCAAGTTCCAATACATGTACACTAATGTACTTTAAACCGGTAACCCTTGCTTTTTCAGAACCTATCATTTCAATTTCGCTAGGTGAAGAATCAGATGTTTGTGCAAAGCTATAATAGGTACTTGTTAAAACAAAAGCTATAAAGAAGCAAGTTTTACAAATTAGACGTTGTAGTTCATGGTTTTTTGTACTGTGGTTATAATCAACTTTCATAATAAATATCGTTTTGTTAAAACTATGATATTATGGATGAATCTTAAGCTCAAAATGGCTTAACAAAAACTGAACATTTACAATGTTTGTAATGAGCACACTTAAACATAATCAAGAGAGCTTCAATAAAAACTGAACAATGAAGGTTTACATGTTCAATCTTATCTTTTGGTGAATATTTCTTTGTAAAATTACCATACTCACTTGCTTTGGGATGTTCAATAAAATTCAATTATTTGAATGAAATTGGGTCTCTATATTGACCGGCAATCTACAAGGCATACAACTTAATCAACAACAAGTAATATGAAACATTGTACACTTTATTTACCACTTTTTTTCCTTGTAATTTCCTGTTCAGAGGTAAAAAATGAAGAACAAAAAAATCTAGAAGAAACATATGAGTGGGAAGAATTAATAGATGAAGATCTAACTCAGTGGGATACTTATTTAAGTTACCAACATCAACCAGGTTATGATGGTTCTGTACCCTTAGATGAAAATGGTGAAGAAATTGCCCCAATTGGGTTGAACAATAAAGATTATACGGTTTTTTCAACCTTACAAGAGGGTGAAGAAACCATTATCAAGAATACGGGAGAATACTATGGTTGCCTGATAACTAAAAAGGAGTATAAGAATTATCACTTTCAATTAAAGTACAAGTGGGGAGATAAAAAATGGGCCTACCGAAAGGATCTGTTGAAAGACTCCGGAATATTATATCACTCCGTAGGGCCTATGGCTGTTGAGTACTGGCGTTCATGGATGCTTTCTCAAGAATTTCAAATTATGGAAGGGCATACAGGAGATTTTTGGAGTCAAGCTAATTCTGCAATGGATATTAGGGCATACAAACCAGAATCTGTTTTAGATCCATTGGCACATGAATCACAAGAGTATTTGCCCATTGGTATGGGTAGTCAATACAACAATTATTGTTTACGAAGCGGTAATTATGAAAAACCCCATGACGAGTGGAACACGCTAGATCTAATATGTTACGAAGGCAAAAGCCTGCATATTGTAAACGGAGAGGTGGTCATGATTTTAAAAGATTCAAGATACATAGGTGAAAACGGTGAAGAAATACCACTGATCCAAGGAAAAATTCAATTACAGAGTGAAGCTGCAGAGTTATTTTTTAAGGACATTAAAATAAGGCAGATAGATTCGCTAACACAGCAGCAAAAGGTACTTTTTTAAAACAGATCAAACAATTAATATAGCATCATATGAAATTCAACGTATTTCTAATTTTAAGTATTATTAGTGCATTTATTGCATGTTCATCAAGTTCTAGTGATGAAGAGGAAATGGTAAAAGATCCGGAAAACCCAGAACAAGTAGAGGAAAATGATGAAGACCAGGCAGATGAAATTGAACCATTTCAACTTTCTGATCTAGACCCTGATCTACCTTCTTTCGTGTCTGTTGTAGATGAAACTCCAGAAGGTATGGAGTGGGTGAAAGTAGAGGCCATGTCAGATGAGTTTGATACGTGGAACGAGGACAAGTGGTTTAATTCATTTTGGAATTACGGTAACACCCCGGTTTCTATGCGTAGTGAAAACTCTAGCGTGGTAGATGGCAAATTAAATATACAGGCCACTTTAGATGAGAACAGTTCTCAATGGTTTCAAACGGCTAGGGTACATTCTAAAACCAAAATAAGTTATCCTATGTATACAGAGTGTAGTATGAAAACTTCCAGCATTTCGGCGTTCAATACATTTTGGTTGAACAATGGCGATATCAATGATAGGGATGAGATAGATATTGTGGAAAGCAACGCAAACCCTACTCCTGAGTGTAGTGATCAATCTACCAAACCAAGTAACTATCCATGGACTCCATGGGATTTTCCTACCCAAATGAATTCCCAGTATTTTATAGCTAAAAGTGGTGTTACAGAAAGGCATGAAGATAATTTTGATACTAGAATGTTATCGGATGCCAATCCTAATAAAGGAAAGACTTGGGATGAAACCTACCATATTGTTGGTGCATGGTGGAAAGATGCCAGAACGGTTCAGTTTTATTTAAATGGAGAGCCAGCTGGTGTTGTCACTACTAACCAAGATTTCACAAGAGAATTAGAGTTGATATTTGATCTATGGACATCTGAAGAGTGTTATTTAGGAGGTTTACCTCAAAAGGAAGAGTTAAATGACAATTCTAAAAACACTATGCGTGTAGATTGGGTACGTACTTGGAAACTTGAATCAAAGTAGTAATACATCAATTATTCACGTAGTGTGAAACATTGAAATAAAGAAGCAGTTTGTTAGTTTAAAACGGAAAGGGGGCATGGTATTTACCATGCCTTTTTCTATTTAAATACATTTAAGTTTTATAGATTCTTTAGATTGATGGTGAAATGGAGAAGTAGGTTTATCTTATCTTTTTCACAAGAGTTGCTTGCGTGTTTAAACAACAGGAAATACATTAAGTAAAACGAATGTTACGTTGACCCCATCTTTCTTAAAAATAGTATTACACTAAGGTAGTAGTTGTTTAATCGATATTTAATTTTGGATTATAATCATAAGAGTCGTTATTCATGTACTCTTTGATCATTTTGTATTCTTTACGAACCCTGTTGCCTTTTTCTAAAGATAAATCACATTCAAAACGTACAAAATGGTAATTAGGGTATAATTGGTGGCTAATTCCCCAAGTTATCCCTTTTCCTGGGCTTGTATTTACATCGGTAAAATTCCCAGGTCGGTAAGCACCGCCACCCTTAGGAATGTTTAAACCTTGAATTTTTGGGTAAAAATTTACTCCGTCTTCAGAAAATAGAATGCTGTTTCTTTCAGGTCCTTCTGGTAATATTGCACATACACCGTTACGATAGGGCCATACCATACTGCCATGCCCGCCCATTAATACAGGGTTGTATTTAGATTTAGTATACGGACCTTTAGGGTCATTTGCAATTGCAACACCCGTAGCTAAAGGTATATCGGCATAATCTTTGTTAAATTTACCCGGAGATACATTGGGGGTCCATGGTAATCGGCCATGACTTTTATAGTATAGAAAAAATTGCCCTCCTTTAACAAAAAAGGTTGGTTCATGTATTACTTCTGCATCCCAACTTTCTTCAGAACCGGGTTTTAAAATTGGTTCGTCCAAAGCTTTCCATGGTCCTGCTGCCGAGTTGCCCACAGACATACCAATTACGTTGGGCGTAAAATCTCCAGATGTTCTAAATTGTTTTGACCAGCGCGCATCTTCTATACTTTTTGCTGCTTGATAAACTAAATAGTACTTACCATCTGTAAATAAAATATCTGGATTAAAAACACTGCGGTGGTCATAGCGCCCCGCTGTGCCACGGGAAACAGCAAGTCCCTGTTCTTCCCACTTTAGCCCATCGGTAGAAGTTGCATACCAAATATCGCACAGATCCCAATGAAAAGCCCTTAGTGTATCGTTGGCATCAATAGGACCTACAACCTCACTGTTGGATTGGGGCTTAGAATACCACATATAATATTGATCGTCTGCCTTTATTATGCTAGACGGGTAATAGCGTTCAGCTCCATCTTCGAATCCTTCTATTTTTTGAAACTTAAATTGAGTATTGAACTCGTTGTACTTTTCATAAGAAATGTGGTTTTCACGAAAACGTTTATAGGAAGCACTCTCGTAAGTTTTAGGTTCCTGGTTCTGGCATGAAGTCAAATTTACCACTAATATGGCGTAAAATATCATGGTTACTACTGTGATGAAGGCTCTTCTTGTCATAAAAAAAGTAGATTTTGGTTTTATATTTGATAGGCTTTTTATGGTTATGCGCCGCACATGAAAATTCGTTATATTGAAAAGGACAGTAGCTTCTTATGGCGTACTGTCCTTATCTTAACAAACTCAATAATTATTTTACTCGCCTTTTGCCCTATGTTGGGTCTTTCTTTCTGAAGTAAAGCTCATAATGCTCTGGTAATCCCAGCTATTGTACATATGAGAAAGTCCCCAACGTAATATTTCGGTAGGTTCTTTTTCATTGTCAGCTGATCTGTTTAAGCCAATGGCATGTGCGCTAACTCCGGGAATAACGGACATTATTTCAAAATTAATACCGTCTGGCGCCCATTGAATAGTATTTTTCTCTGGTCCATCTGTCGTAATTAAAGCTGCTACACCGCCATTGTACGGCCAAACACATATTTCGTGTCCGCTATTACTAATTGGATTGTAAGGAGATTTTATATATGGTCCTTCAGGTTTGTCCGCTATGGCAAGACCATGGCGTATTTGTCTACCGCCAAATGTAATTTCCTCACCCATCTGTTCACCTTTGTAGTACAGATAAAACTTACCATTAAGAGGAATAATACAAGGGTCATGAACTTTGTGGCTATCAAAGTCACCTTTTCGTTCAACCGCAAATCTATCTTGTTCTTCACCTTTCCAAATACCATTATCGGCAGGACTCAAAATAGGTTCTTTGCTCTTTGTCCAAGGGCCGTCTGGAGAATTGGACCAAGCCAGGCCAATTTGGTTTTTTACACGAACGGTGTAAGGAGATTTTACGGTCTGGTAGCTTAAATAATATTTGTCTTCATGTTTCATGATCTCTACGGTAAAAACAGATCGGTCATCATATGCTCCGGCTTTACCTCTAGGAACGGCTAAACCTTCTTCTTTCCAAGTTTCACCGTCTTCTGAAGTTGCATACCAAATGTCACAACGGTCCCACGGAAATACCTTGTCGTTTTCAACGTCGCCGCCAAAGCCTTGTGTTGGTCCAGTACTTTTTGAATACCATACATAGTATTTTCCATTTTCCTTTATGACGGCACTGGGATCTCTACGCACAACACCTTCTTCATAGGCTAAGTCTCCTTTTAAGGGCTTTAGATTGGAAAACTCGATAAACCATTCATTGCCTAGGTCTACGGGCCATTTTAAAGCTCTTTTAGAAGCTGAGCTCAAGTGGTTTATATCTGTAATGCCCAAGTGGTCTATCTGTTCTTGTGTTACCCCCAAAGAGTCTAAAATATTTTGGTCATATGTTGTATCCTGGGCTGTACTTTGAAGGATAAACATTGCGAAAAGTAGAAAGGAATATAAGGTTGTTTTGGTTTTACTGATCATTGTATTTGTGGTTTAATTTATACGAATTTTATAGAAAGTTTGCATGGATCTTTTGGTTAAGCCGAATGGTTAAATCCAGATTTTCGCTTAGTACATAATATGGATAATTGCATTTTGCAAAATGTTCATTTGTTAGGTTGTACCGCATAGATTCATGTTCAATGTTTTAAATATTTCTAATCTGTCTATTTGATCTTTTTGGCTTTTATCACATTGGTTTTTATTTTCCCCGTTTTAATTTTTTGCTTTTCAATGTGATGATCGTGATTTATGAAAAGCAACGATTACATATTGGATTAATAATTATGTTGCCATTATATTGACAAATATTAACTATATGCGGGTAAAATCTTCGATTTTTTAATGAATAAAAACTGAACATTCTTAAAAACAGCCCTTATTTACATGAATTTAAGCTGAGCAAATATTATATTGATTTTCACAACTGCACTTTGCTATATGTTCAGTGCAATTTTTGACAGTGTTTAGATTTTTAAAATTGTTCAGTTAATATTTTTCACGATATGAAGACACGTATAGCATTTCAAAAACCGGCCAGTATAGTGGTACTTCTTTTTTGTTTGTGCGTAACCGCCCAACAACCTTATGGTACTAATGAGTACATAGAAAAGGCAAACCAGCTTACAGCTAAAAATTTGGATAGCGCCATCTATTATCTTAAAAAGGGTATTGTTCATTATTCAATAGAAAAGGATACCATTAATTTAATTAATAGTATTTGCCAATTGTCTGGTTTGTATGACAATGTATTGGATTATGGTAAGTCTTATGATGGGTATTGGGAGGCATTGATATTAGCCGATGAATCTAATGATGATATTTCTAAATCACGAATATATCAAGAACTGGGTTGGCTATATACCGCATATAGAAAGGAAGAAGAATCTTTACGATACTTCAATATGTCGCTGGAGCTTAAGAAGAAACTAGTCGAGGAGAAAAAGATAAGTAGGGATTATCTGGTAAGTAACTACTTTGCCATAGTAAACTGCTATAGGGTAAATCGTAATTATGTTATGGCAAAAACATATTTGGATAGTTGTGAACTGTCATTAAAAAAGATCAGTCCAGATAAAAGATCATATTACGTAGAGACAGAAAAGGGATATTTTGATGCGGTAGCGGGTAATTATGAAAAAGCCTTGAGCAAACTGAACGAGACCAAGCTATTTTTTGAAGATAAAAACCCTTCATATTTAACGGTGGTTCATTTCTTAATGGGAGAGGTATATAAGTTTAGGGGAGAATATGATAAAGCAATAAAAAATTACAAAGAATCGTTGAGATTCTCAGAAATGTATAATAAACATTTAGGTTACAAACTATTTAATTATGAAGAGCTATCTAAGTTATATTATGATCAGAATAACTTTAAAGAAGCCTTTTTTTATAAAGACAAAGCACAAGCATTAAATGAAAGCATATTTGGGAGAAAAAGTAAAAACCACAAACATTTATTTGGAATAAAAGATAGATATAGACTTCAAAAAGAAAAAGAAAAGGCATTACTAAAAGAGGTAAGAATAGAGAAGCTAGAAGACCAGAAAAGAATAGGTTTTTTACAAAATATCTTAATGGGCGTGGTAGTGGTTTTTATGTTTTTGTACGGTGTTCTGTTTTTTAGAAATCTTAGGAGAAAACATAAACTTGAAAAACAAAAGACCAATGAGGTAATGATGCTTAAAAATAGAGAGCTAACGGCATCTGCCCTTCAGTTGATTGAAAAAGAAGAATTCATTTCTAAATTAAAACAGAATATCTCTAAGAGTGACGCTGTAGATACAAAGGCCATTCATAATATGCTGAAAGGTTTTCAAAACACCCCAGGTGGTAACTGGAAAGAATTTGAAGCCAGGTTTACTTCTATTAACGAAAGTTTTTATGAAAAGATTAGGGCTAAATATCCAAATTTGGGCCAAACGGATCTAAAATTGTGTGCTTTGGTCAAGTTGGGGTTTTCCAGTAAAGAAATGTCATCTCTATTGGGTATTACCATTGAAAGTGTACATACCTCAAGATATAGACTTCGTAAGAAACTAAATTTGGAAAAAGGTGAAAACCTAATAGATTTTATGTCTACTATTTAATTGCCGTGCAAATCTCCTTTTTAAGTAATTACTGTGTAAAGTTTAAGGCTTATAACATGAACAAATTGGTGTCAACAACCTAGCTTTAATCTTATTTAAGCAGGTTTATATCCTTGTAGTTCATTTTGGTAGTTGAATTTGGTACTTACATGCCTGATCATAGGGTAATATGATAAGTTATAAGTATTGTTCACAAAGATTTAATTGTTTTTGCCATCTCGCCGTAAATAATAATAGGGCAGAAAAGGTCTTTATGTACAGACACGTATTGCCATTGGTTTTTCTAAAACCGTACCTGTAATGATGAGACTAAACATTGGCAAATAAAAAGGGCAGCCTAAAATAGGCTGCCCTTTTGTAATATTAAATACACCAGTTATGGCGTAGTCTATAATTATGGCCTAACGGGAACTTCAGCTAAGAAAAAGTCATCTAAATAGAAGACAAGGTTATTGTCATGAAATTCGTTGTACCCTCTTATAAACCATGAGATATCTCTACCGGCACCTGCCTTGAATATTTGCTTTTGGTAGATCCACTTTCCTGTAGGCATGTCAGAAGTAAATGTAGTAGGTATCAAACCTGGTCCACCCCAGTCATCTGCATAAAGCTGAATATCTGCAGATTGGGTTCCGGTCGGTAAATTGGATAAATCACTTTCAATGTATAGCCAATAGCCAAATTCGTATGTTTTACCAGTTTCTATTGGAAATGTAATAGGATTTCCTCCAGACTCGGGTCTAATGATCATACCACCATTAGGTCTCAAATTAACCTTAAGGCTTTGCGATCCTGTATGGGTATTCAATAAGTCCATACTTATATCAAATCCATCCCATGGTGCACCCCATCCTTGGTAAACATAATTACTAACATTTGTTGTTTCAAAACCGTAATCATAAGAAGTAGTTGTATAAAAGTTATCTAGAGGATCAAATTCTGTTAATAGCGCATCGGTAATAGCTTCAGATTCTACTTCGTCTACCGTTCTTAAGGCTCCGGGAGTGTAACTTACAAAAACTTGGTCGTCATTATAAAGCTGTTCTCCATCTAGTTCTAGGATAACAATAGTAGCTTCATCTTTATCCACGGTTGCCGATACAACTGTAGGAGTAAGTATTTTAGGATTCATTTCATCCGTATTGTTTTCTATTCTAACTGTAAAATCACCAGCATTAACAGAAGTACCATCTATTTCTCTACTAAACTCTAGGGTAACTTTGTCATTTCTTTCCGCTACTCTATCCAAAGTAACAGGCGCAGTAGAAGGAATAACCTTTATTACCTTTTCAAAAGAAAGGGTATCTGCATCTGTTGGTCTAAACCTAGAAGCAATATATTCAATATCCCAAGACCCTAACCTATTGAATCTCATGTCTACTTCAGAATCGTCGCTAATGGTAACAGCATTTGGCTTACCACCTACAGACTTCCAAGATACACTTTGTGGTTCTCCTATAGCTGTATAAGATAGACGAATAGAGTTGCTGGCTTCCAATTCATTTTCAGCACCGTCTGCCAAGTTGATTTCAGCACCGGTAGATCCATCAGGGTTTATTCTAAATGCTTTAAGTACCGATTGTATAGAATCAATAACCGTTACTACAATAGTGGTATCCAACTCTCTAGAGTCAATAGGTGATGTACTATCATCATTTGGGTATACATTACCCTTAAATGTTTGGTTCAACACCACATCATATACGCCTGCTTTATTGAATATCGCTTTTACGACTTTTTCAGATGACGTTGTTCCACTTTCCCCAACAATACGGGCATTGCTAGGTAAGATCCAAGTTCTGGATTCTACACCACGTGAAATGTCTCCAAAATCTATGTCCCCACCAACAATTACTTTGTTTTCAAAGTCCATTTCAGAGGTAACGATAATTCTGTGGTTAGGGTCATTTAAATTTAGCTCTTCTTGCTTTTCACAACTTACTAGAAGTAAGGTGAAAACAAAAAGTATACTTAAAAACTTACATTTTTTCATGTCTAGTAATTTTAGTTGTTAAAGTTTGGATTGTTTAATACTTCTCCTGAAGGAATAGGGAAATAGTTATGTTCTTCAGGTTTGTAGTTTTGAGATGATTGACTAAAATCTGGTCTTACCCTTCCTGAAATAAATAAAGGTGCTACACCTTGCCCGGTAATATCTAGATTTGTTTCTCTCCAAATTTCATCGGCACGTAAATCATCAAAAACTTCTTTTACGATACCCCAACGCACTAAATCCTTATAACGATGTCCTTCAAAACATAACTCAATGGCTCTTTCCACACGTTGAATATGTGTTAAAACAGTTTGCGCGTTAGCGGTAACCATTGGTTGATCGCCATGAACCTGTTTACTAACATGAAGCTGTGGAAACATACCACCGTTCATATCCATATATTGCTGTAAAGTGACAACACCAGCTCTACTTCTCACCATATCAACATAGCTAATAGCTGTGGCAAAGTCACCGTTGGCATTAATTACAGCTTCTGCATACATTAGTAAAACATCGGCATAACGAATATGTCTAAAGTTGATACCGCTACGTCCACGTACAGGCTCACCGTCCATATGATACCAGTTAGAGTGCTTTTTTACGTAAGCACTTTGTCCACCGCCCCAAGTTGCCTTTGCTTCTGAAAAAGGTGCTAGGTACCAATCTCCTTCACCGTTTCTAGGAGCAATGGTATAGTTCATTCTACGAGACTCTAGGTTGCCATCATTAATTGAATTATTAGGGTCAACCTCGTCGTTCACCAACATTTCATGAAGGTTATATGAAGCCAATACGGTATTAAAAGCACCGTACTGTATATGACCAACTTCTGTACTTAGTGTGGTAGATTCCGCACCTGCTCCACCGATAGAGGTATCATCTTCTGCAAAACCACTATTTCCAGGATTTAAATCAAAAGAGTAGTTGACCTCAAAAATAGATTCTTCGTTAAACTCATTGAAATGCGTAAAGTTGTCTTCAATGTTTCTGGTTAAACTATATATACCTGAATCTATGACCTCTTTAAATAAACTAGCGGCTTGCGGCCATTGTTCATCATAAAGATATACTTTGCCTAAAAGTGAAGTGGCAGCGCCCCAAGTAGCTCTACCTGCCGCGGAACTTTCCCAGGTTTCAGGTAAATTGCTCATTGCAAATTCCAAATCTGGAATAATAATTTGTGCGTTCACATCTGCCGTAGAAGATAGCTCTTTACTTAACTCTTCTAGAGATTGTGCCACCTCATCATGAATCATTGCACCACCATAGGTGTGTACAAGCTGAAAGTAAAAGAATGCTCTTAAAAAGCGGGCTTGAGCTTCTATTTCAGTTTTAGTTGTCTCATCTAAAATATCTTCGTCAACTGTTTGTAGCTGAGTAAGAATTGTATTTGCCCTAAAAATACCAACATATAGCTCTTGCCACTTTTCCGATAAGTGATTTTGACCGTTGGTATATGTTAAATTTCTAAACGGAAAAGGTCTATACCAAGCTTCTGTACCAGCTAAATCTGACATTACAAACTCCTGTACCAATTCAGAGCCACTAACAGAACGGTATTGCAACGCACCATATACTGATGTAAGTGCAGAGTTAAAATGGCTCTCTGTTTTCCAAAAGCTAGCTTCTGTAAGCGCATTTGGATTTGGTTCGTCTAAAAATGTGTTTTCGTTACAACTAACACCAACCAGCGTAAGAAGAACAAAACTTTTTACAATTATTTTTTTTATTGATTTCATAGTCTTTTTTTTAGAAACTTAATTGAACTCCCATTATAAACTGGCGCGTAATAGGGTAATTACCATTATCTACACCTCTTTGAAATAGGTTATCGCCACCCACTTCTGGATCATATCCTGTATAATTTGTAAACGTAAAAGGGTTTACGGAATTTAAATACAGTCTTATTTTATCTACGCCGAAATCCTGTGTGTTTGGAATAGTGTATCCTATAGATATGTTACGTATACGTAGGTAGGTTCCATCTTCTAGGAAATAATCTGAAAATGCCCTAACATTAGAGTGGGTACCACTTTGTCTATAGGTAGGAATATCAGAATCAGGGTTTTGAGGTGTCCATTGAAATACTTGCTCTTGATGGCGTCCACCGGCAAAAGCTATTTGCCTACCACCGTTATAAATTTCTGCACCGTATGCTAAATAACTTTGCACACCAAAATCCCAGCCTTTATAACCTAAATCAAAATTTAGACCGGCCTCCCATTGTGGAATACCAGAACCTGAGAATACACGGTCACTATCATTAATAGCGCCATCACCGTTGGCATCAATATATTTTATATCCCCTAGTTGTGGGCTACTAACTGCGCTTAGATCTAATTGTTGGTACTCTTCCAACTCTTCTTGAGTTTTAATTACACCGTCATTTTGGATCAAGTAGAATGATCCCGCTGGGTCTCCAACGCTTAAAAAAGTAGTTGGGTCATTACCTGTACTACCATCTGCATTGGTAAGCGTACCGCCAGAAGCACCAAGTGTTTTACCATTTAAATTGGTGATCTTGTTATCGTTAAGTGTCCAAGTACCTGAAAATCCAAAGGTTAAATCATCACCAATGCTACCCTTATAGTTTGCGGCTACCTCAA
Source organism: Maribacter sp. HS (assembly GCF_048059195.1). NCBI lineage: Bacteria > Pseudomonadati > Bacteroidota > Flavobacteriia > Flavobacteriales > Flavobacteriaceae > Maribacter > Maribacter sp. HS. Next base: position 586,599 of record NZ_JAYLVV010000003.1, on the reverse strand, counting down.
CACCCTTATTCTGCATGTTACCGGCATTGACCGCCACGGCACCATAAACGCTTTGCGCTCGTGGTTGCCATAAACCGGCAGAAGGAGGGGATAACTCATTAATTAACATATCTTTCTTATCATTTCTATAGACATCTGCCGTAAGGTTTAACTTGTTGTTGAACATGCCTAACTCAAAACCAATGTTAGATGAAATTTGGGTTTCCCATTGTACATTAACATTAGGAAATCTACGTTGTACTAGACCGTTTTGTAAATCTTCATCAGCGCCAAATGGATAATTTACACCAGGTTCTATTACGGGTATGTAAGAGTAATCTGGAATACCGTTAAAACCTACTTGGGCCCAACTACCACGTATTTTAAAATTGTTTACTGTACCTGAGTTAAACCAATTTTCATCGCTTACGTTCCAACCTGCTGAAAAACCATAGAAGTTATTGTTTCTGTTTTCCGGGGCAAATTTAGAAGAACCATCACGTCTAATACTTGCACTTAAAAGATACTTACTATCATAATTGTACTGTATTCTTCCTAGTTTACCAGCTAACGTATTAACATTTCTGAATTCACTTGGAGTTGTAGGATTAGCTCCTGCATTTAGTACTTGCACGTCATTTGAAGCATCGTCGGCAAAAACCGTACCCGTGTTCAAGGTTCTATATTTGTACTTTTCGTAAGAAGCAACCGCTAAGAAATCTAAATTGTGCTTTCCAAAAGATTTTTTATAGTTTAAAATGTGCTCAATGGTTTCTCTTGTAGAAAACCATTGGTTGTATTGTAGAATAGCATTGGGTGTAGAAGCGGATAAACTTAACTCCCCGTTACGATCTAAAGCTAAATACTGAGGCTGAAAGAACTTTCTAAAATACTGACTCTCATTACGTCCTATATTAACTTTGTAGGTTAACCCATCTAAAATTTCGTATTCCAAATTCAAGGCAATACTATTGCTTTTGTTTTCCCTTTCATCAATATTGTCTAACTGGCGCGCTAAAAAGCCATAAAATATTTCGTTTTGTACACTTAACTGAACGGTGTTTTGCCCATTAGGTTGAAATACGCTAAAAGGCGCACTGTGGGGAGCATTACCAATAGCAAAACCGAATATATTCCAAGGTTCTTGCTCACGATTTTCTGTAGTTAAACTAGCAGAAGCAAAAGCTTTAAATTTTCCTTTGGTGAACTGCCCTGTAAGTCGGTTGGTTAAACGATCAAAACCAGAATTGATCAAAACCCCTTCTTGTTCGTAAAAAGTAGTATTGTAGTTATACGTTAAATTTTCAGCACCACCAGATAAGTTTACATTGAAATTTCGCACTACGGCGTTATCGTTTTGTACTTCATCAACAAAGTTTGTATCCCAATCCAATACGTTGCTATCTATTAAAAAATTTAGTGGCTCATCACCACCAGCTTCTGCACTGGTCTCCGTAACGTAAAGAAAATCGGTTGTGTTAGATAATGGTGTACCAGAGGTAATGTTTTGGATACCTGTAAACATATTTACGTCTACCTTCATTTTACCTTTTTTACCACGTTTCGTTGTAATCAAGATTACACCACCAGCACCACGCACACCATATACCGATGCAGAGGCACCATCCTTTAAGATGTCTATAGACTCAATTTGTTCAGGTGCAAGATTTGGATTTCCTTCTTGGGGTATGTTATCTACCACGTATAGCGGTTCTCCACCGTTCAAGGAAACTAATCCACGAATTTGTACGTTTGCGGCTTCCCCTGGTCGGCCACTTGCCGCTTGTATGTTTACCCCGGCAACTTTACCTTGAATGGCAGCTCCAATATCAGATACAGGTATTTTAACCAGTTCGTCAGAATCTACTTTAGCAACGGCACCGGTAACTTCTTTCTTCTTCTGTGTACCGTAACCCACAACAACGACCTCTTCTAATTGTTGGGAATCTTCTTCCAAGGCTAAGTTCATTGTACTGGTATTAGCGGAAACTACTTGTTTTATACTTTTAAAACCTAAGTAAGAGAACACTAAAGTTTCGCCTACGTTGGCATTAATGGTATAATTACCATCAAAATCGGTTACGGCTCCCTTGCCTGATCCTTCAACAACTATGGAGACGCCCGGCAATGGGGTGTTTTGTTGGTCCGTTACCACACCTGAAACGGTTTTCTGTGCGTAAGCCCAGCCTATTCCTAAAAATAGGTAGAGCACAAAGGCACTCATTTTCATAAATTTTGGTTTTTGTCCTTTCATAATGATGAGTTAGGTAGTTGGTATTTTAATGACACTATTAATATGTCATTGAAATAGATTAATAATTTAATTATTGAAAAAAATTCAGGTATGAAATTATCATATTATTAAAAGGAGTAATAAAAAACGCCCTCAATAAAAACTAGACACTGTTTTACTATTTTTAATCTTGGGCTATTTTTAAACAAAGAATTCAGAATATTTGGCGGGTTCTTTTTTGTGTATTCTTAAAATTTTTGAATTTCAGTATTTGTTGATTGTTTTGCCAAGTAAAAATTGCGGAAAACAAAGCTATTTCTGCATTTTACTGTAGGTTTAGCGGTATTTAGAAATAGCATAAAGAGTGCTGGTCTAGGTAGTATGTTCAGGTTTTGTTCAGATGTTCAATGTTATTTTAAGCTTAGGTTTTTGTCAAATTATGAAGCATCTTATTTATATGGCAAAACCTGCTAATGTTTATCAATTTGATGGCTGTATTACCGTATTAAATGCCCAAATGGTGTAAAAAATTCAACGACACCTGAACAGATGTTTGCAGTTTGTTTAGAATAGAGTGGTGAAAAATAGGGTATTATCACTTAAAAGGTTGCTATTTTGGTGAATACGAAAAGTGTAGCACTTATGTTGAACTTTTAACTTCTTACCTCATACCTTTTTTCTCTTTCTTTTACGGTTACCCGTAATTTTCCATGGAAGAAATATACTACCTTGTTGGTCGGTTCTAAAACACTACTTCCCCCTGCCGTTTTGGAGTTTAAATTTTTTACTGTCACATCATTTAGTCCAGAATAAATTATAACAAGTAAGTATCAAGTCTTATGAAACTAGAGCGAATATTAGATAAATTGGGGTCTATAGAAAAAAACTCATTCATTAAAATCATTGATAATATTATATCTAAAAACCCAACGAACGGAAAAGAGATAGATAAGATTTTAAGTTCATCGGATAAAGGTTTAAAATCAGTTGACAATCAAAATATTTCTAGAATTTTCAACTTAACCTCAAGAGAATTCCAAAGTTATATTGAATGTGAATTTCAAGAAATTACCTCGCAATTAGATGTTTTAATAGATATCATTATACGTGATGGTAATTGCATTATGAAGCAGGATTGGTTTTCCCGATTGTATGATTCAGAAATTAAGAATCTAAAATCTAAGATTAAAATTCTTAACTCAAGTATTGAAGACGAAAAGTCTGAGATAAGTTTAGCAAGAAAAAGAGATTATAGAATCTATAAAGCTTGTTTACATACAGCCTATCAAAATGATATAGAGAATAATAGAGATGCAAAAATAACTTCAGATGAATTGTCAATAATTTTAACTCTGGGAAAACAATTAGGACTTTCTCAAGAAGAAGTTAAGCTAATAAACTATTCCATCGTCCCAATTAAGAAACTGGATATACAAGAAGTAATTAAAAGTTTAAAAAATATTGGAGTAATATTTTATTCGAATAAAGAAAATACAATTTATGTAGCTGATGAAATGGTTCGTCTATTGAGGAAAATCAGAAAAAAGGAAGTAGCTACTAAATTTTATAGAAGAACATTAAAATTATTAAGGGACCCTATAATAAATCAAATAGCAAGAGATCATAATATAGATAGGAAATTGTCGTCAGCACAGAAGATTGAAGAGATCATTAAGGAGGGTGTTTCCTTTACAAATTTGCTTTTAGAGGATATATATAAATCAGGAAGTACATTAACGGAGAAGAAAAAAACTTTGAATGAATTATGTGAAAAAGGCTTGAATATAGGTAACCTTAAAGGAAGTGTTTTAGAAGATAAAATAGTTAGTCTAATTCAACATTTTGAGAATGTGGAGAGAGACGAAAAAGTTGGAATATCTTTGGATGGGTTTGAAAAACTACTTTTTGAACTTAATCAATCATTACCAAAATTAAATAAAGAAATTAGGGCGCAATTTGAATTGCAGGATGAATTTGTGTTAAAAGGAGATTATCTATTAGATTATAATATTAAACCTAGGGATATACTTGATTTAATAATAAAACCAGATTTGACAAAATTCATAAAGGATAATGGAATTAAGCAAAGAGGTGATGATATATTGAATATTCTTGAACATTATAAAGATGTAGAGAATTTATATTTGGAAAATTACTCTAATGTTGCTTTTAGAGATTTAAACTTATTAAAAGAGAATGGTATTACAATTAAAGAAAGTGAGTTAGGTTTAAAGTTTGAAGAGCTGACAAAGGTAATTTTTAAGGGATTAGGTTTTGATGTAGATGACACTTTAAAGAATAATATAAACACGCAAAAGGATATGATTGATATTCTTTTGAATCTAGGGAACGATGAGATAATTATTGTTGAATGTAAGACAAGTAAAGAAAGAGGATATAATAAATTTAGTACTGTCTCAAGGCAATTGAAATCTTATCAAAATTTAGCTTTAAAAAACAATTTACGTATAATAAAGATACTTTTGGTTGCTCCTGAATTTAGTGACGATTTCGTAACAGATTGTGAAATGGATACGGAAATGAACTTATCGCTTCTAACTGCTACAACTCTATCTAAAATTTTAGAATCCTTCAAAGGCTCAAATTACACTGAATTTCCTCATGTATTATTTAGAGATATTGTAATTAATGAAGAACGAATTTTAAAAGCATTGAGTAAATAATAAGGAAGATATGGAAATTGTATATTGCTTTCTTTAGTTACAAACCAACCTAATAAAATGAAAATTTCATTTAAAATTTTACTGCTAATTACATGTACTATTTTACAATTAAATGGACAGCAAACGGAAGAGCGATGGGATGGTTACATGGCAGCGTATGAGGAAGGCAAAATAGGCTCAACTACGTTACGAATGGATTTAATAGATACCGCTCCTATTAAAGATTTCAACTATGTTTTGGTCACAGGATTGTCTTATGAAACTGCTGATGAAAATGGATTTCCTGAAAATGAAACTCTAGTTATTCTTCATAATGTAGCTGATCAGTTAATTGAAATAGTAAAGAAGGAAACTGACTATTTCAATGTAGGTTCGTTCATGTATGACAAAGAGCGCTTGGAATATTTTTACCTCAAGGAACCAAAGGATTTGGTTACCATTATTGATAATTTTTATAAGGAAAAATATCCAGAATATAAATTCTATGTCAATATTAAAGAAGACAAAGAATGGACTTATTATACGGATTTCCTTTACCCAAGCGAAGAGGTGCAAAACTACATGGCAGACCAATCAGTGCTTAGAAGTTTAGAAGAGGCAGGTGATCAACTTACAAAAGCAAGACGAATAGATCATTGGTTTTATTTTTCTGCGGAAGATGAAATGATACAATGCAAAAATGAACTCATTAAAGCTAAATTTAATGTTGAGCATACAAATATTAATAAGGAGTCTTTCTTACCATTTGAATTAATAGTTTGGAGAGTGGACCATGTAGATATAGATACTATTTACCCTATAACTTCTAATCTAAGAATTTTGGCAGCAAAGTTTGGGGGTGAATATGATGGGTGGGAAACTATGGTGGTTACAGAATAAAAATACATTCATTAATGATAGATTTAGACGAAAACAAAAAAGGGATTACGGAATTCATAAACAATTCTATTTCTCGTTTTCAAACAGAATATGGGCTACCTACTTCGATAGGTATTTATTGTTGTCCTTGGTCTGGATGGATAACAACAAACTTCAATATAAAAACCAAACTAACGGAAACTGAGAATAATTGTCCGGATTTTGATTTCGTGGAATATGATTATATGGAAATACCTGAATGGGAAGATGAATACGAATCAGAAAATCCAGAATTCAAGACTAGTGGATTAGTGAAAAGAGTAAATCACGACCTTGGAGATGAAGTTTTTAATAAAATAATATTTGATTATTTAAAACCAATTGTTGCTGAAATAAAAGAACAAAAAGATTTGATATTTCTAATACAGATGTTGGATAGCAATTTTGAAATTGTATTATAAAAAATTGTGATCAATTTAAAACTCCAAAACTAATAGCAATACTGATTATTATCTTCACTTATGAGTCAAATCATCTTTTTAAAGATTAAAAAAATCAAGATGAGCTATGTAAATTAGAAGGTATTTAATATTCTCCACTATCCCACTATCCCACTATCCCACTATCCCACTATCCCACTATCCCACTATCCCACTATCCCACTATCCCCACCAAAAAGTACACAACATTCGAAAATGTGTGTAAGTCCTAACGGCAACTTCGCATATACTTTTGTCCTATTCTTTTAGACATTTAAAAAATAGGCGATATGAGTACAACACAATTTGGTAAAAAAGGGTGGACCCCAGATAGAATCAAAAGTCTTAAAGGCAAAACATTCATAATTACCGGTACAACCAGTGGTACTGGTTTTGAGGCGGCAAGAATACTGTTGAAAAAAGGGGCTAAAGTGGTCATGCTAAACCGTAACCCAAAAAAAGTTGCCGATACGTTGTCAACCTTAAAACAGGAGCTTGGCAATGCCATACCTGTAAGCAATATAGAAATGGACTTGGCATCATTGGCATCGGTCAGGAAAGCTGCAGATGAAATTTTGAAAACCGTACCACAAATAGATGCCCTAATGTGCAATGCCGCCATTGCGCAAGTACCCAAACAAACATTTACAGAAGATGGTTTTGAAAGTCAGTTAGGGGTAAACCATTACGGTAATTTCTTATTACAGGCTTTGCTGTACCCACGTATAGAAGAATCAAAAGGGCGTATAGTGACCGTGGGCAGTATGGGCTACAATTTGGGCATAAAGACCATACAGTTCAATGATATGAACTGGGACAAGAACTACAGTCCAAACGGCGTGTACAGTCAAAGTAAATTGGCGCAGATCATGACCGTTTATGAATTGCAAGATAGACTTAAGGCGGCGGGAAAAACAGGTGTGAAGTCATACGCTTGCCACCCGGGAGCCTCTTCAACATCATTGATCAAGACCAGCGGTAGCTTGTTGACAAGATTTATTTGGCAGATCATGAAATTAACGCCCATGGTACAATCTGCAGAGAAAGGGGCATACCCAGAAATCATGTGTGCCACCGAGCCAGATTTAGATCAATCTGGTTTTTACGGACCAACAGGTAAAAATTATTGGACAGGTCCGGTTGGGGAATGCAAATTAGAACCTCACGCCAAGGACAAACCCGTCATGGAAAAACTGTGGGAAGTTTCAGAAGAAGCCGTTGGTTATGAATGGGAGGTGTAGTATTTAACTAATAATGAAATAGGAATAAAATGAAGAGGATAAAAACCATTGGTATCGTAGTAATGCTATTAGCATCACTACACGTTTTTTCACAAGAAAGAAATTGGAAGACCGAAACCACTAAAGACGGTAAAACGATAGTAAAATACGAATTGGTAAAGGAAGACGAAGGAACGCATTTTTATTACGTTGCCCAGACCACTGCCAACATAAGTTTAGAAGCGCTAGATGCCTATTTTTCAAATATGGCCAACCATAAAAATTTCTTGGAGAGAACCCCGGTAACCCAAGAGATAGAAAAAGTGTCGGAAAATGCATGGTTGGCCTACTATTATTTTGATGCTCCTTGGCCCATGGCAGATAGTGATATTGTTATAAAAATCAATAGGGTAAAGCAAGAGGATAAACTTGTTTTTACAGCTATAGCTGCTGCAAACGATTACAAGAAGGAAGATGTAAAAAGAATGACGGACTATAAAGTTGTTTACGAATTTGAAAAGGTAGACAATACAAGCACTAAAATCACCTATAATGCAGATTATGTTCCGGTGGGTTCAGTTCCTAATTTCTTGGCAAAAACATGGTTTCCAGAAGGTCCGGCAAAAATTGTAAATAATATAGGGTCTAGGAAATAGACAAAAACAATAGATTAAATTTTAATTTAGTAGAATAGAGCAATTAAATCATAGAGACATGGATATATTAAAAGCGGCAACAGATTGGGCAAAGGCAGAACTATTTTCAACTCCGTTCTTCATGCTGTTCGGTCTGGCATTTTTAGTGGCAAGCTTGGGGTTTTGGCAATTGGGTAAAACAGATATCGCCAGAGCGTATATAATTCCTACATTGGTAGCGGGCAGTTTACTTTTAATCATTGGTGTTGGGTTGTTTTTTACCAATAAATCAAGAATTCCCCAATTTGAAAAAGCCTACCAAATAGATGCACCGGCGTTTGTAGCATCAGAATTGGAACGCGCCGAAGCTACCTTAAAAGAATACGATACTATTGTTTTTAAGGCGATACCCATTATAATCATAGCTTGTGCCATAGTACTGTTGTTTGTAAGCACACCGGTTTGGAGAGCAAGTATGATTACCACCATAGCTATGTTGACGGTTATTTTATTGGTAGACGGTACCGCCCATGCCAGAATAGATGGGTATAATAAACAATTACAATTGGCAGCTAAAGAAATGAACAAGTAGTATGCAGCATTTTAAAACATTATCGTCCTATATAGCGTATTTGGAACTACCTGGTCCGGAACACCCTATGTTGAGTGTATTTTCGGCAACGGGAGATGGTTTTTTACCTTGCCCCAAAGAAAGTTCGCCGCCCATTACCAATGATTGTTATACCATTAGTTTTAAGAAGTTTGTACAGGGCGATTTAAACTATGGGCGTACAACATACGATTTCAATAACGGAGCGCTATTTTTTATTGCACCAAGGCAAGTATTGCAATGGAACGAGGCAGCGGTGTTTGAACAAAAAGGGTTTTCGATCAGCTTTCACGAGGACTTTTTAAAAGGAACGGAGTTGGCGCATCAGATCAAAAAATATGGTTTCTTTTCCTACTCCGTCAATGAGGCATTGCACCTTTCACCAAAAGAAGAAAAGCAGATAGAATCCATTGTCGAGAATATTGAAATTGAATATCAAAACAATCAAGACGAGTTCAGTAAGGACATTATTGTATCTCAATTGAGTACCCTGCTGAAATACGCCAATCGATTTTATGAGCGTCAATTTTTAAACAGAAAAGAACTTTCTACAAGTTTGTTAGAACAGTTTAATACAAAGTTGTTGGAGTACGTAGAATCTGGTCAGCTACAGGAAAATGGTATACCTAGCATAGAACAGATTGCCGATAAAATGGCAATTTCGCAACGTTATCTAAGCGATACCTTAAAAAAGGAGACCGGTAAGACCACCACGGAACATTTGCAGTTGTTGTTAATAGATGAAGCAAAGAATATGTTGCTGCATCCCAGTAAAAGTATTGCTGAGGTAGCGTATGAGTTGGGTTTTGAATATCCGCATTATTTCTCAAGGTTGTTCAAAAAGAAAGAAGGTATTAGCCCAACGGCTTATCGTGAAAAGTTTAGTGTGAATTAGATACTTCCATTACTATTAAAGGGAAAAGACTATAAAGCCCTCGTTACATCTGTAATGAGGGCTTTGTAGATAATGTATGTTTAACAAGATGATGTTTTATTCTTTCACCAATTCCTTGCTCAATTCCTCTAAAGAAACTCCTTTAGTTTCTGGCATTTTGGTCATTGCCCAAATAAGTTGCAATACCATCATTGCACAGAAGAAGTAGTAGATATACCAAACATGGTCTTTAAGAACACCTTGGGTAGCATCTAGGAAAAAGGGAGTGATCAATGTAATGATCGCTGCAAATACCCAATGTACACTAACACCCCAAGACTGCCCGTAAGCACGAACACTGTTCGGGAATATTTCTGATATAAAGACCCATATTACCGCACCTTGCCCAATGGCATGAGAGGCAACAAAAGTACAGATGAAAGTAAGTGTAAGGGTAGATCCCAGATCCATTTGAAAACAGAGACCCACCATAACCAAACTAATAATGTAGCCTATAGAACCAATAATAATCAGTTGTCGTCTTCCTAGTTTGTCCAACAAGCGAATTCCAATAAAGGTGAATACAAGATTTACGATACCAATGGCGATCGAGTTGAAAAGCGACTCTTTACCGCCTAACCCGGCTTGCTCTAAAATTTCAGGGGCATAATACAGCACAAAGTTGATGCCTGATAATTGATTAAAGAATGCTATAAAGAAAGCGAGCCAAAGTACTTTTGAGTATTTCTTTTGAAGAAGGCTTTCACTTTTGGTGCTGTGCTGTAAATCGGTCTTAATCTCTGCCAATTGTAGCGCGGCCTTTTCTTTAGAGTGTATGATTTCTAATATTTTTAAGGCACCTGCATCATCCTTTTTGTGTAAAGCCAACCAACGCGGGCTTTCAGGTACGGTAAATACCATTGCGGTGTAAATGAAAGCGGGTATGGCTTCTACACCAAGCATCCAACGCCAATCATTTGCACCATCAAAACCTTTTAATAACCAGTTAGATACAAAGGCGATCAAAATACCGAATACCAACCAAAATTGGTAAAGTCCGCCAAGCTTTCCACGATTCTCCTTAGATGTAATTTCAGAAATGTAAATAGGAGCGGCAACCGAAGAAATACCGACACCTACACCACCAATGAAACGAAATAGGGAAAATGAATATGGATCTTGAGCCAAGGCAGAGCCAAGTGCGGAGACCAGAAACAGAATACCTACCCATAACAGCGTTTTCTTACGCCCTAGGTTTTTGGTGGGAATGCCACCAAAAAGAGAGCCTACTACGGTACCCCAGAGTGCCATACTCATGATAAAGGTGCCGTGAAATAAAGGCGATGTGTTCCAAATTTGTTTAATAGGTTCATTTGCGCCGCTGATGACAACGGTATCAAAACCAAATAAAAATCCTGCGAGGGCCACGGTAATGGACCATACGATAATTCTGTTCATTGTTGAGTGTTAAGTTGTTGTTAAATATAATGAATGAAAATCGTAAAATCATAATCTTTTGGGTCAACATAAAAATCAAAGAATTGGTAACTTGTAACAATTTTAAAATTGAACAATGAAAGATTTAAAAAATAAAGTAGCTTATATAACTGGAGGCACTAAGGGAATAGGCTTTGCCGTAGCACAAACATTATTGGGTCAAGGCATGAAAGTGGCCATTAGCGGTAGATCTCAAGAAAGTGTAGATCAGGCGTTAAAAGATTTTAATAACGATGATGTTTTAGGAATTGTATCTAATGTAGCTAAACTTTCAGACGAAGAAAATGCCGTAGCTAAAATAACGGATAAATGGGGGCAAGTAGATGTTGTTCTGGCAAATGCCGGTGTTGGTAATTTTGCACCCATAGATGAAATGACCGAAGAACAATGGCACCAAATGATAGATGTAAACCTTAGTGGTGTTTTTCATACCCTAAAAGCATCTGTAGCGTCCCTGAAGAAAACAGAAGGATATTATATTACCCTAGCAAGTTTGGCAGGTACCAATTTCTTTGCTCAAGGTGCTGGGTATAATGCATCAAAATTTGGTGTGGTTGGCTTTACACAAGCGGCAATGCTAGATCTTAGACAGTACGGTATAAAAGTATCTACCATAATGCCGGGTTCTGTGGCAACACATTTTAACCATAATGAGCCAGGTGACAAAGATGCATGGAAAATTCAACCAGAGGACATTGGTGAATTGGTGTTAGATCTATTGCAGATGAACGAAAGAACCTTACCTAGTAAAATAGAGGTAAGGCCAACAAGACCGGACAAGAAATAAGTTTAGACTTCTTTTTCAGTAAAAGGAATGTCGGCATTACAGATTTCTGTAATTAACTGACCAAGTAGCTGCTCGAAATCAGAAATGACCTCATTGGTAATAAGGTGATTTTTGGGTCCTCGGGCAGTTTCTTTTTGCGCGAACAGCAACGTTCCATCTGCAAAATTCTTTAAAGAGATAATACCTGCTTGAATGGTTAAGTTATCTGCAGGATGCATTTTAAAAAACATTAATCCGTAGCAAAGCAATTGAAAAGCCTTGCTAAATTGATAATCTTCGGTAAGTACGTCCCAATCCATTAATTCAACATTGCGTCTTTCTACCTTACCTGTTTTGTAATCGATAATTCGGGTAACGCCATCAAATTCATCAACACGGTCTAATTTTCCTTTTAAGGTGATGGGGAAGTCCAAACCGGCAATTTCCAGGGGTACTGATAGTGACTGTTCCAGTGCAATTATTTTAATACTATGGTCTTTAATAGCGGCTATTTCTGCATCTATAAATGTTTGAATGTACTTAAGGATGACATGAAAAGAAATATAGTTTTTACCAGAACTGATGTTCCCATCCTTGTACGTTTTTTCAAAGTTACGGGCTACCGAGGTAGTTACATTTTTACGGATATCGTTTAGAGACTCCTTGGTAAGGGTTGTGCCAATTAAAGGTGTATACAACTCTTCTAAGCTATCATGGACAATAGTACCAAAAGTATTGGGGGCAAGGGTTTCTTCAACCTGCATAACCTCATTGATATTCAATAGATTCTGCTTATAGAAATCAATTGGGTTTCTAATGTAGTTGCTCAAAGAGCTTGGTGAAAATCCTTTAGCGGCTTTTTCACGAATAAGTTGTGTAAGCGTAGTTGTCTTTGCTATCTGCTCAATTTCTTTGGCAATAGGTTGTATGGTAGGTGTGGCTATGACTTCTTTGATATCGCTTCTGTTATCATCCGTTAGTAATTGGGTGATCAACCTACTACGTTCTCCACCTTCTAAAGCATCTGGCTCTGTGTTATATAAGATGTATACGTTTTTGGCACGCTGTAATAATCGATAAAAGTGATAGGTGTACACCGCATCTTTTTCTTTGTAGGTGGGTAATCCGTTTTTCGTCTTTAAGTCGAACGGAATAAAGGAATTATTGGATTTTCCCGATGGTAGCACACCTTCGTTTACAGACGTGATGATAATGGTCTCAAAATCCAACAACCTACTTTCTAGCATTCCCATAATCTGTATGCCTTCTATAGGATTTCCTTGAAAATCTAAGGTTTCTGAGCTTAACAACTGTTTAAAAAGGTGTTTTAAACTTTTTAAATTGTTTATGTAGGTAAAATTGTTGCAAAGATCCTTGAGCTGATTGAACAAGGTATAGAATTTATATAACTGCTCTAACAATAATGAATTCTGTTTTACCGCCTCTATGCTTCTCATAGAAGTGATTAAGGCTAGAAAGTTTTCTAAAAGTTTATTGGGATCGTTGTTGATCTCTTCAAATAATAAAGAAACTGTGGCATGCTCAGGTAAAAGCGCATTTATTTGTCCATGGTTGATATAGGTCCAATTATTCAACTTTATTTTTGAAATTAACTGGTGGGTAGAAACCTCATTCGCATCGAATAATATGACAGTATATGAATGCGTCAAAAGATTCAATAGGTGTCTATAGAACCAGCCACGATCTGTTTTTTGTTCATGAAATTCTATGAGGTTTATAAAAAAACTTGCTAGGGTAGTAGATTCTAGCTTTTGACCCATGGTAATATTCGTTGCCGGAATATGATCCGGTATAGCATTTAATAGGGGGTTTAATAATTCTTCATTACCAAGAACAATGGCGGAGTTTTGCAATGTTCCTGGTGCGTTACCTTGAATGTGATTTAAAATATCACCTACATAATTAACCTGGGATACATTTTTGGGTACACCAATAATTTCTATGTGCTTATCAGTATTGTAATAATTGGTTAGACCGGCAAGGGGTTTGTCTTTTAGAACATTCCATGTTTTTTGATACTGGCGTATAAAGTATCCGGCATCATGAATATTGTCTTTTAGAAAATAAGGGTCAATATCCCAATAGATAGCGGCATCTGTTTTTTCAAGAATGGTTTGTATAAGAATACTTTCAGCAGTGTTCAAGGCATTAAAGCCAAGAAAAATATGTTTCTTGCTGTTGGATTCAAGATAACCAGAAAGTTGGGATACCGATGTTTTATATATAAGACCTTGATGACCTAAACCTTTTTGTATGAGGTTATTATTGAATTTGGTATAGATTTCTTCAAGGTGGCGCCAAAAATGAAGGTAATTTTCGATCATTTCAGATTTGTCACTGTTCAATGACCAATGATTTACCTCTTGTATAGCGGCAACATTTTGATACAGAGCAGTGGCATCTACTAAGTAGCGATCCACTTCATTAAAATCTTGTAATAGAATTTGTCCCCATTTCAAGAAAGAATCAAAAGATTCTTTTTCATAGTCACCAACGCTCAAGTAAGCATTATACAGTTCAAATAACTGGGTAGTAGTATTGGCGGTTACCAGGTTGGATACTTTTTCAATGAAGTCTTCAATACTGTAGATTTCAGGAGCAAGTATGGTTTTGGTCAATGATTTGGATAGTGCTTTCTTAAGAAAGACACCAGCCCGTTTACTGGGTAAGATAAAAATGGTATTGGCAATGTTGGAATTGTGTTTTAAAACATCCTGTACTACATCTTGTATAAAGCTCTGCATGATGTAAAAATAAAAAAGCTCCGCAATATTGCGGAGCTTTTATTTTATTAAAACACTTAGGTATGTTTTTTACTTATTTTACTAAGTTGATTTCTACCCTTCTGTTTTGAGTTCTACCAGCTCTAGTGTTGTTTGTTGCGATAGGCTTAGACTCACCGTAACCAACTGCAGATAATCTGAACTCTTCTATTCCTTTGTCAACTAAGAATTCTTTTACAGAAAGAGCTCTTGACTCAGAAAGACTTTGGTTTAATTTTTCGCTACCTACGCTATCAGTGTGACCTTCAACTGTAAATTTAGCGTTAGGGTATTCTTTAAGGATAGTGATAATGTCAACCATTACTGAAGTAGACTCAGCTTTGATAGAAGATTTACCAGTATCAAATAAGATAGTTCTAGCGTAATCGTTCAATTGCTTTTGAACTTCTTCAGTTACTTCAGGACAACCAGCGTTAGCTACAGTACCAGCAACTTCAGGACATTGATCGTCTTTGTCTAATACACCGTCACCGTCAGTATCAGGCCATGGACAACCTTTGTTCTCAGCAGGACCTGCTTCAGAAGGGCAAGCATCATCTTTATCAGCAACACCGTCACCGTCAGCATCTGGACAACCAGCTAAAGCAGCAACACCAGCTTCGTTAGGACAAGCGTCATCTTTGTCAGCAACACCGTCACCGTCAGCATCAGGACATCCGTTCATTTCTTTAGAACCAGCTTCGTTAGGACAAGCATCTTTGCTGTCTTCTATACCGTCACCGTCAGAATCTGGACAACCGTTGAATGCTTCAAGACCAGCAACTTCTGGACAAGCATCATCTTTATCGTAGATACCGTCACCGTCAGTGTCAGTACCACCAAACTTAACTGAGATACCAGCTAAATGTTGGAAATGAGGAGCTAAGTAATCTTCGAAAGCATGCTTATAAGAAGATTGTAAAGTAAGACCTAAGTTCTCAGAGAACCAGATGTTAAGACCAACACCACCGTTTGCAGTACCAGCACCGATTTCATCGATCCAAGTATAACCACCACCTATTTCGATGAATGGGTCAAGAACAGTTTGTCTTTTTATGATATCATATTTAATTGTACCATCTATAGCGTAGTGAGATAGATCGTCAACACTAACGTCACCTAATTTGCTAATTTTGTTAAGAGAACCTCTAGCTCCAACAGAGAAACCATCTCCTATAGATTTAGATACTCCTACATAAGAAATAGAAGGTAAGATATTCCAGTGATCGTTTGCATTGAAGAATTCATTACCGAAAGAACTTACATCCGAAGTTGGATATACGTCAATGGCATTAACCCCAAATTGCACTTGCCAAGGGTTATTCTCGTCTTGCGCTTGTATGTTGTTGATACCTACAACAAGTAGTACAACAACCAATAATTTGCTAAGATGTTTCATGTTCAAATTTTTAAGTTTAAGTGTTTATTAGCTGCAAATGTAACTTGTTAAATATTATTAACAAAATCAATTTCCTATTTTTTTTAATGCATTTAATAGATTAAATAGTGCATTTAAACGATTTTTAATTCCTTGCCTACCTCTGTGAATGCGGTAATGGCAGCGTCTAAATGCTCTTTTGAATGCGCAGCTGAAAGTTGTACCCTAATACGAGCTTTGTCTTTTGGAACAACAGGGTAGAAAAACCCGATAACATAAATACCTTTTTCCAAGAGCTTATTTGCCATTTCTTGAGATAGTTTGGCATCATATAACATTACCGGTACAATGGCAGAATCGCCATCAACAATGTCGAAACCAGCCGCTATCATGCCTTTTTTGAAGTATGCAGTATTTTCTTGCAACTTATCTCTTAAAGAAGTGTCGTTCTCCAACATATCAAATACCTTTATAGAGGCACCTACAATGGCAGGTGCCAAGGAATTTGAAAATAGGTAAGGTCTAGACCGTTGTCTCAATAAAGTAATGATTTCCTTTTTTCCTGTAGTATAACCGCCCATGGCACCACCTAGGGCTTTGCCTAGCGTGCCGGTTATAATATCAATTCTACCCATTACCCCTTTTTCTTCTAAGGTACCTCTTCCTTTTTCGCCTATAAAACCGGCTGCATGGCATTCGTCTATCATTACCAGGGCATCGTACTTATCGGCTAGATCACATATTTGGTCCAGCGGGGCAACAATGCCATCCATGGAGAATACACCGTCGGTAACAATGATCTTAAAACGTGCCCCGTCTTCGTTTGCCTTAATAAGTTGTTCTTCTAGATCTGCCATATCACTATTGGCATATCTATAACGTTTTGCTTTACATAAACGAACACCATCTATGATTGAGGCATGGTTCAACGAATCTGATATGATAGCATCTTCTGCGGTAAGCAAAGGTTCAAATACGCCACCGTTGGCATCAAATGCAGCAGCATATAAAATAGTGTCTTCGGTACCATAGAAATGAGCTATTTTTTGCTCCAGTTCTTTATGGATGTCTTGTGTGCCGCAAATGAACCTTACAGATGACATACCAAAGCCATGGGTGTCCATAGCGTCTTTTGCCGCTTGTATAACCTCTGGATGTGATGATAACCCTAAATAGTTATTGGCGCAAAAATTAATGACCTCTTGCCCGGTATTTATTTTAATGACGGCATCTTGTGGAGAAACAATAATTCTTTCCTCTTTAAAAAGTCCGTCCTTTTTAATCGTTTCAATTTCTTGCTGTAAATGTTCTTTGATTTTTCCGTACATATTCCTTCTATATATAATCTAGTTCTATTTCAGTATTAATATACACAATGATTTTGTGATCAATGGTGTAGCCCATATTTGAAAAACTTTGGGCATAGGCGTTCACCTGTTGGTGATAGTGCTTATTGCGTTCACCGGTTTTATAATCTATAATGGTTGCATGGTTATCCTTAAGCACAACCCTATCTGGTCTTTGGGTAGAACCGTCTGCCATTAAAAGATCTCTTTCGTTCAGCACCTCAAAATCTTGAGTGTAAAATTGCGATAAATCTTTATGATAGATGACCTTTTTTACAACTTCCTTTATCTCATTGACTTCTTGTTCCTTGATCAGACCTTTTTGTAATGCCAGTTGCATGGCTCTTTCTAGGTCTTTTGCGGTATGGATGGCACCCAGTATAAAATGTATAACATTACCTTGATTAATGGCAATATCTAAACCTTCATCCCAAAGGGTTCCTGCCAGTGCCAGTATTTTAAAATCTGCCCTGTCTTTATTGGTATATATATAAGGTATGGTCAGAGGATCGTTATCCATTTCTTTTTTGGCTTGATTAAGAGGGAACTCACCAAAATGGTAATCTAATTTATCTTGTTGGTACGCACCAATACTTTTTAGGAAATGAATGAATAACCCAGAGTAGTAATTGGTATTGTGTTCCCCTTTCTTATCAAGTTTGTTTTCGCTAATTATGAAAAGTGCTTTTACGGCTCTGGTTAAAACAACATATAAAAGGTTGAACGCATCTAACTGTAATTTTTGGTGATCATGGGAATACAACAAGGCTTCGGTTTCTCCGTATTCTTGAACTTCCTGTTTCTTATTGATCAGTATTTCAGAAAAGCCAAGAAACTCATCTTTATCAACCGGCAGCCATAATTTAGGGTCTATTTCTTCAAATATGTTTGAATTTGCATAGGGGAAAATGACCACTGGAAACTCCAGACCTTTAGATTTGTGAATGGTCATTATCTGCACAGATTCAATATTTTCTGGTGTGCTAATGCTTGCTGAATGTCCTTTTTTGTCCCAGTAATCTAAAAAAGACTGCATATCTGAGCCAAATTTTTGCTCTACATCAAAAACAAGATCCATAAAAGCAGTCAAGTGAGCATCTGAAGTAGGTATAAGGTCAAAGGTTTTAATGGCATATGACAATCCATCATAAACAGATGTTTGTCTTAATCTAGAAGAATCAAAGCCGTAAACGTTTAGGAAATGGTTGTTTAGATTATCTAGGTTCTCATAAATATAAGCGTGTTTGTCAGCTTTGTTTTCAGAAAGGAAATGAAGTAATTCATATTGAATTTCCAATTCCGTGGGTTGTACCAAGTGCCTAATTAGCTGTACAAGAAAAATAACCTTTTTGCTCTCGCTCAACAATAAAGAGTCTGAGGAAACTACCGGTATATTATGCTGCATCAACTGATCTGCAAGCAATAGACCGTGTTTCTTTTTTCTGATAATAATGCAAATGTCACTATAGGTATAACCTTGTGCTATACATTTTTGAATGGTCGCTAAAGTGGTTTCGGCATAAAGCTCATCGTCATCCTCTTCCAAAAGAGATATATGAACATAGCCACCTTCTTTATGGTTGATTTCCTGTTGGTTGCCTATTTTAAAAAATTCTTGATAAACCTCATTTTCCAAAAAAGGACTCACACTTTGAAAGAAGTTGTTGTTGAAGTTAATGACTTCCGCGTAACTTCTATAATTCTTTGGTAACGTAACCAAATCAGATGGTACGGTAAAAGGGTGTGTTTTATGGGTCGCCAATTCTAAAAATTGTTCGGCCTTACCGCCACGCCATCTGTAGATGGCTTGCTTGGGATCACCCACAAGAAATAGAGAACCCGTATTGCCTAACTCATCTTGGCCTTCCATGGCATTCCCTATGAGAGGTATAAGGTTTTCCCATTGCATTTGCGAGGTATCTTGAAATTCATCAATAAAATAATGGCGGTATTTTTCTCCCAAGCGTTCATAAATAAAAGGGGCAGGTTGATCCTTTACTTCCTTTGCAATTAATGTGTTGAATTCAGATATGGATAACTGATCCTTTTCTTCTTGAATGATTTTTAGTTCTTTTTGAATAGCGTTCAAGAGCGCAAAAGGAACAATGTTTCTGTTAATGTTGGCAAACAGCCCTCTTTTGTAAATAAGTTGCTTTATAGTTTGATAATAAACTAAAAGTTGATGTGCTAAATCAATAGGGGCATTTTTTACCGTGGCTTTTAGAATTTTACCTTCAATTAAATTGTCTTCTAGTTTATTGTTGTAAAGTTGAGTAGGTGAATAGTTGCCGGCAATTATTTTTTTAAAATGATTGGGTAGGGTTTCCCTTGGAAAATCTTTAAAATCCAATCCGGCATTGGTAATGAGTTCAAGACAAGCGGTTGTAAGTTCCTCAACTTTTTTTTCTATATCCTTAGTTTGTTTTTTAAGGTGATTTTGAAGTTTTAAAAAATCACCTAGCTCAATAGCATTTAAGCTCTTTAAATGTGCAGCATTGTTTTCGTCGAAAATTAATTTTCCGATTTTTAAAAGATCAAAACCAATGTCCCAACTTCTATCGTCCTCTATTTTTTCTAGTGCAAAATCTAAAAGAACCTTGGTAAATTCAGGATCTTCACCAGCTTTGCCTATGACGCGCTCTACGGCTTCTTGTAAAAGCAGATCCACATCTAGAACCACTTCAAAATTTTGAGGGATCTTTAAATCCTTGGCGAATGTTCTAATAAGCCTATGGGTAAACTTATCTATGGTAGAAATATCAAAGAAAGCATAGTTGTGCAAAATTTGCTTTAAACGCAGTTTGCTCAAAGCGGGCAACTCCTCAAAAGTATAATCGGTCTCATTCAGTATATCTTTGAACAATGGTGCTGCATGGTCCATAGAAGTCGTTTTTGAAAACTCAAAAAGACTGTTAAGAATACGATGTTTCATTTCATTTACCGCCTTATTGGTAAAAGTGATCGCTAATATTTTTCTGAAATTTTGAGGAGAAGCCAGTATAATCTTCAAGTACACCTTGGCAAGCGCATACGTTTTGCCTGATCCGGCAGAAGCATTATATATGGTAAACGGATTATTAGACACTGATTTTTACTGCAAATTAAGGATTACTGTACAGTTCTTAACAAATTATTACGTGAATATAAATGTTAAAATCCGTAACTTTGAAATACAATTAATATAAATCTAAAAACACATAAATTATGGCTTTTGAATTACCAAAATTGCCTTACGCTTATGATGCTCTTGAGCCTCATATTGATGCAAGGACGATGGAAATACATCATACAAAACATCATAACGGATATACAACTAAGTTAAATGCCGCTATTGAAGGTACAGATCTTGAAGGAAAATCTATTGAAGATATCTTAACAGGTTTGGATATGAGTAATGGTGCAGTTAGAAACAACGGAGGTGGTTTTTATAACCACTCATTATTCTGGACTATATTATCACCAAACGGTGGTGGTAAGCCTAGTGGAGAATTAGCATCTGCTATTGATAGTGCTTTTGGTTCTTTTGAAGAGTTTAAAAGCAAGTTTACTGCTGCTGCAGGTACTAGATTTGGTTCTGGTTGGGCATGGTTATGTGTTCATGAAGGTGGTAAAGTAGAAGTTTGTTCTACACCAAATCAAGACAATCCGTTAATGCCAGGAGTAGAATGTGGTGGGCAACCTATCTTAGGATTAGATGTATGGGAGCATGCATATTACCTAAATTATCAAAATAAGAGACCAGATTATATTGAAGCGTTTTTTAATATTATCAACTGGGATGAGGTATCTAAACTTTATGCTAGTAACAAATAAGTAAAGGTAAAGTAAATCCTAACTAACTTGTAGGAAACCACTTATGAAAATTTCATAGGTGGTTTTTTTGTTTTTAAAATAGAAAAGGGCGGAGAAGTCTCCACCCTTTTCGTCCCAAATCTTACCATAAACTTAACCTACTTATGCTATGGCGATACTAAATTACTGGTATTGAGTAAATAAAAAAAGGAATTTTAAGAAAAAAATTCACTTTTATTTATGTCGTGTTATATTTCTCTTAGTGAATTATGATAGATAACAGCCTGAAAGTAAACTAGGTTGCATTAAAATAAAAAGACGGAGCATAGCCCCGTCTTTTCCCCAAATCTTACCATGAACTTAACCTACTTATGCTATGGTTCTGTAAATATAGATGATGTTACTGTGGTTGGGCAAGCTAATCGATGTACGTCGTAAACCTAGGTTGTACTACTATTTTAGATGAAAATGATACTTAGGTAACGAGAGCTTTGATGAAATAGGTCCAAAAATAAAAAGACGGAGCATTGCTCCGCCTTTTTCCCCAAATCTTACCATGAACTTAACCTACTTATGCTATGGTTCTGTAAATGTAATATGCTTAACTACAATTGAAAATAGTACTAGTTAAACGTACCGTTAAAACGTTAAAGGGGGCTTTGTGAAGAATTGGATTACAAAATGGTAATCTGTATAAAATAAAAAAGGCGGAGAAGTCTCCACCTTTTTTGCCCCAAATCTTACCATGAACTTAACCTACTTATGCTATGGTAGCTTTAAAAGTAAACAGGGTTAAGTCAAAACGACTATTCAGTCGTTAAAATGCTATATTCGTCGATGAAATACATAAAAAGTGTGCATTTCATCGAATTATTATTTAATAAGCGCGTTCGTTGTTTCCTTCGTAGAAGTTGATGAACGCTCTATTTACAACTCTATTTCCACCAGGCGTTGGGTAGTTGCCGGTAAAATACCAATCACCTAAATTCTTAGGGCAAGCCTCATGTAAGCTAGATATGGTTTGATATATTATGGAAACTTCTGCATTGATATCATCTGGACTCAACAGCTCTCCGATCTTTTTAGAAATTTCTTTTGCAGTGAATGGTGCATAGAAATCCTTTACATAGTTAATGACATCTTGATCACGGCTCTCTACTTGTGTTAAGCATTTTTTGTAGATTTCCTCTACAATATGCATGGAGTTGTTATCCTCGTGCAACGCCAAGGCTGCTTTAAAGGCAATAAAATCTTCAAGCTTTGCCATATCTATACCATAACAATCTGGGTAGCGGATCTGTGGTGCAGATGATACAACTATTATTTTCTTTGGAGATAACCTGTCCAAAATTCTAAGAATACTCTTTTTCAAGGTAGTACCCCTTACAATACTATCATCTATAATAACAAGGTTGTCTCCTTTTTTTACAGAACCATAAGAAATGTCATATACATGTGCCACTAGGTCATCTCTACTGCTATCTTGCGTAATAAAGGTTCTTAGCTTGGCATCTTTAATAGCTACTTTTTCAATTCTTGGACGTACCTCTAGTATTTCATGAAGTTGCTCGCCGGTAATTGCAGGCCCTAATGCAAGTATTTGTTCTTCTTTTTTCTGGTTCAAATAGTTTTGAGCCTCTTTTACCATACCGTAAAAAGAAGTTTCTGCAGTATTCGGTATATAAGAGAAGACAGTGTTTTTGATATCTTCATTTATAGATTCCAATATCTGTGGAAATACCAATTTACCTAAAGCTTTACGTTCTTGGTAAATCTCCTTATCACTACCTCTAGAAAAGTAAATACGTTCAAAAGAACATGCTTTACGTTCTTTAGGTTCCTGAATTTGATGAATGGCGCTAGTGCCGTTCTTTTTAATGATAATGGCGGCACCAGGGTCAAGTTCTTTTACCTCGTCATAAGGTACGTTGAATACCGTTTGTATAGCAGGTCTTTCTGAGGCAACTACAACAACTTCATCATCCCTGTAGTAATAAGCCGGTCTAATACCACTAGGATCCCGTAAGACAAAAGCATCACCATGGCCTAACAAACCTGCCATGGCATAACCACCATCAAAATTCTTGGCAGCTCTTTTTAATATCTTATATACCTTTAAACGTTCTGCAATAATAGGCGAAGCTTGTTGTTTGGTGTATCCTTCTTTTTTTATCTGCTTATATAGTTTAGCAACGGCATCATCAAGAAAATGACCTATCTTTTCCATTACCGTAACGGTATCTGCCATCTCTTTAGGATGCTGGCCAAGTTGAACCAGGTTGTCAAAAAGCTCATGAACATTGGTCATATTAAAATTACCGGCAACAATTAAGTTACGGTGCATCCAGTTGTTCTGTCTTAAGAAAGGATGAACACTCTCAATGCTGTTTTTGCCAAAGGTACCGTAACGCACATGACCTAAAAGGAGTTCACCTATATAAGGTATATTCTTTTTTTGCAAGGCAACATTATGCTCATACTCCGGATGCTCTTTCATCTCGGTATTGATACGATCATTTATTTGTGCAAAAATGTCCTGTATAGGCTGTTGCTGGCAAGAACGAACACGGCTCATGTAACGTTCACCTGCCTTAACATCTAATTTAATGCTGGCAAAACCTGCACCGTCTTGACCACGGTTATGTTGTTTTTCCATCATTAAGTACATTTTATTTACACCATAAAATGCTGTTCCATACTTTTCCTTGTAATACTCTAAAGGTTTTAATAACCGTATTACAGAAATACCACACTCATGCTTAATTGCGTCACTCATTGTTTTTGGTATTAAAAAAACCCCAAAATATTTTGGGGCTAGGGGATTATTGTAATTCTATGTCAAACTGGGTCAATTTTTTAAATTGATGCAGTCTTTCTCTAATTTCTTTTCGGTCTAACTGTAACATTCTTTCCGCTCCAAATTTCTCTACACTAAAGGATGCCAGATTAGAACCGTGTATAATTGCCTTCTTCATATTCTCAAATGAGCTATCTCCGCTTGCTGCCAAATAGCCTGAAAAACCACCGGCAAAGGTATCTCCGGCACCAGTAGGATCAAATACCTCTTCTAAAGGTAGCGCTGGTGCAAAAAAGATCTGGTCTTCATTGAACAAAAGTGCGCCATGCTCTCCTTTTTTGATCACTACATACTTAGGTCCCATGGTAAAAATCTTTTGCGCTGCCTTAACGAGTGAATATTCACCGGTTAATTGTCTTGCCTCTTCATCATTAATAGTTATTACATCTATATGTTTAATAACGTTCATTAAATCATCTAAAGCATTGTCCATCCAAAAATTCATGGTATCCAATACTATTAACTTTGGTCGCTTTTTCATCTGGTTGATTACACCCATTTGAACAATTGGGTGAAGGTTCCCAAGCATAACCACATCTGCATCATTATAACTTTCCGGTACAACAGGGTTAAAGTCCTCTAAAGTATTTAACTCCGTTACTAAGGTGTCTCTGGTATTTAGGTCGTTGTGGTATTTTCCTTTCCAGTAAAAGGTTTTACCGCCTTCAACAATTTCCAAGGCAGAAATGTCAATACCGCGATCGGTTAAAAGGTCTAAATATTCTTTAGGCATGTCATCACCTACAATAGAAATGATAGCTGAATCAACATCAAATTGAGATGCCGCTAAGCCAATATAGGTAGCTGCGCCGCCCAATATTTTATCCGTTTTACCAAAAGGAGTTTCTATTGCATCAAAAGCGACAGTACCTACTATTAAAAGCTTGCCCATAAATGTGAAAAAATTTAAGCTGCAAATATACGATTTTGAAAAGCTAATTAAAACGGTTTATCGAATACAAATTGTAATAGTTATCAAAGGCGAATTGTTGATATAAATTGCCATTTATTTCCTACCGAAATCTGCAGGGATTTCTCCCCAAGCTTTCGTTTCCCATTTGACGATAACGGTTTTGTATTCATTCTTGTTCAGCCAATCTACCGCTCTATCAATAAATTCAAAAAGTGTTTTGTTCTTTGCGTTAGGTGTAAGTTTGGTGTTGCACTTTTTTTTACGCACCCAGCTCATGGCCGTTCTAGAATCTGTATAAATGACACGGTCGCTATTATGTTTTTTTAGAAAAGCTAAACCATGGACAATGGCTAAAAATTCACCAATATTATTGGTTCCATTAGGAAAAGGACCTTGTTTAAATAATTTTTTACCAGTTTTGGTATCAACCCCTTGGTATTCCATAATACCGGGATTGCCACTAGAAGCAGCATCAACAGAAATGGAATGATAATTTGGTAGCCCAATTCTTTCTAATTCTGCTTTGGATAAAGTAGGTGCAGTTTTTTTCTTTCCCTTGAAATCTGCGTAAGTGCCATTATATGCCTTTTTGGCTACCTCAAAAGATTCAAATGATTTGTATTCGGCACCGGCATGGCCGTCAATAGATTTTTTACATTCTTTCCATGTTTCATAAATACCCGGCTTTTTACCTTTCCAAACAACATAGAACTTTTTCTTTTTGCCCATTACTGCTTAGATAATAATTCGTCTATGACCTTTGGAAAAAATTCATATTCCAACAGATGTACTTTTGATGCGATATCCTCGGGCGAATCTTTTGGGTTCACTATAGTTTTTACCTGTTGTATAGTGGCACCCTCATCATAATGTGCATTTACGTAATGGATGGTAATACCGGTTTCCGTCTCTTTAGCCTCTTTTACGGCATTATGAACATGCATACCATACATACCTTTACCGCCGTATTTTGGTAGTAGGGCAGGATGTATGTTTATAATTTTATTGGGGAAGGCATTGGTAATGGCTTCGGGTATTTTCCATAGAAAGCCGGCCAACACTATTAGGTCCGGTTCTAGTGATCGTAGCATTTCTAGAATAAAATTACTCTTTGAAAATGCTTGCCTATTAAAAAACAAGGCGTTGATTCCAAGTCTGTTACAACGCTCAATGACTTTGGCATCGCTTTTGTTAGTAAGTACGCAGCATATAGTAACATCTTTGCGAAGCTTAAAATAATTGGCGATGTTTTCAACATTGGATCCAGAACCTGAGGCAAAAAGTATAATTTTCTTGGTTTTCAATAGAAAGGGTCTTTATAAGATAACGAACAATGAAATTAAGTTTGGCAAATAAAGCAAATTTAAAGCTTGTCAGAATTTAGAAAAAAACGATTAAATAGAATAGTTCTAATACCTCACTACTTTTCAATACCTTTTATCAACGTTACCGAAACAAAATATTAATACGGTAAAATTACAGCACATGTCTTTAATTTTATTAAATTACCATACATTTTAACGACAATTAGTGTAATTAAACCAAAGTTTTTTATTTTTGCCTTCAATTTAAATTTTTAAAACAAATATTATTATGTCAGACATTGCATCAAGAGTTAAAGCTATCATCGTTGATAAATTAGGAGTTGATGAGAACGAAGTGGTAACCGAGGCTAGCTTTACTAACGATTTAGGCGCAGATTCATTAGACACGGTAGAGTTGATAATGGAGTTCGAAAAAGAATTTGATATTCAAATTCCAGACGATCAAGCTGAGAATATCGCAACTGTTGGTCAAGCCATCAGCTATATAGAAGAAGCTAAGTAAAACATGTTTTCTTAAATAGAATTCAAATTATCCATGTGGTAAATGCTCCGCATGGATAATTTTTTTTAATTTACGCTTGGTTTAGATTTAAACAAATACAAAGTTAAATGCAGTTAAAGCGAGTTGTAGTTACAGGTTTGGGGGCACTTACCCCAATAGGTAATAATATTGAAGAGTATTGGGATGCTTTGGTAAACGGTAAAAGTGGATCAGCGCCCATTACTTATTACGATACAGAAAAATTCAAAGTAAAATTCGCTTGTGAGCTTAAGAATTACAAGACAGAAGATCACTTTGATAGAAAAGAAGGCCGTAAGCTGGATAGATTTGCGCAGTACGCACTTGTATCTTCAGATGAAGCTATTCGTGATTCTAAATTAGATTTAGAGAAAATCGACAAATTTCGCGTAGGCGTTATTTGGGGAGCGGGTATTGGAGGTTTGGAAACTTTTCAGAACGAGGTAATGAATTTTGCCAACGGAGATGGTACACCAAGATTCAATCCGTTCTTTATTCCAAAAATGATCGCTGATATTGCCCCGGGGAACATATCCATTAAGCATGGTTTTATGGGACCTAATTACACTACCGTTTCCGCTTGTGCATCATCGGCAAATGCAATGATAGATGCCTTGAACTATATACGATTGGGTCATTGTGACGTCATTGTGACAGGAGGTAGTGAAGCGGCAGTAACTATTGCAGGTATGGGCGGTTTTGGTGCAATGCACGCATTATCAACAAGAAACGATAGTCCTGAAACAGCTTCAAGACCTTTTGATGCAACCAGGGATGGTTTTGTTCTAGGTGAAGGTGCAGGAGCCTTGGTTCTTGAAGAGTATGAGCATGCCGTTGCCAGAGGAGCAAAAATCTATGCAGAAGTTGCCGGTGGAGGTATGTCAAGTGATGCTTACCATATGACCGCGCCACATCCAGATGGAATAGGGGTAGTTAGGGTAATGGAAAATTGTCTAAGGGATGCAGGCTTGTCCATAGAAGATGTAGACGCTATAAACACTCACGGTACATCTACCCCTTTGGGAGATGTGGCAGAATTGAAAGCGATTACTCAAGTATTTGGGGAGCATGCTAAAGACATAAACATTAACTCTACCAAGTCAATGACCGGTCATTTGTTAGGTGCTGCGGGTGCTATTGAAGCAATTGCTTCAATATTGGCCATGGAGCATGGTATGGTACCACCTACCATAAACCATACTACGGTAGATGAGAATATAGATCCTAGTTTAAACTTAACGTTGAACAAGGCACAAAAACGAGATGTTAAAGTTGCAATGAGCAATACATTTGGTTTTGGTGGGCATAATGCATGTGTAGTTTTTAAGAAAATTGATTAATTTTTTATATGCCTTTTCCCACGAACTTATTTAATTCCCATCCTAAAGAGGATGGGGATTTTTTTTGGGGAATTACCAAAATTTTAGGTTTCAAACCTAAAACCTTATCTATTTATAAAAAGGCCTTTCTTCATAGGTCAATGAACAAAAAGGATGATAAGGGTAATGCAATGAATTATGAGCGCCTAGAGTTTTTGGGAGATTCAATGCTAGGTACCATAATATCTAAACATTTATACAGCGAGGTACCTGCAGGGGATGAAGGCTACCTTACTAAAATGCGATCTAAAATAGTAAGTAGAGAGCATTTAAATGAGTTGGGTAAAGACTTGAAATTAATAGATTTTGTACAGAGTAGAATACCTAAATCCCATTTTGGGCAGAACATACACGGCAATGTTTTTGAAGCATTGGTAGGTGCCATTTATTTAGATCGCGGTTATAAATACTGTGAAAAGTTCATTCAAAAAAGGGTGGTAGAACCTTACGTAGATATAGAACAGTTAGAAGGCCGGGTCATTAGTTATAAGAGTTTGGTGATCGAATGGTGTCAGAAACAAAAGAAGTCTTTTGATTTTGATGTTTATGAAGATACCGGAAATGATCCTTTAAAACATTTTGCCGTTAAACTCTCCATTGGGGGAGATGTAGTTTCAAAAGCAAGAGCCACCTCAAAGAAAAAAGCGGAAGAAAGAGCAGCTAAAAGGGCATTTTTTGCACTGCAGGATAAAATGGATAGCTGATCATTTTACCAAAAGGTAAAATGCTAACATTTTAATAACTTTTAGAGTGTTTTTATCAATTTATGAAACTAGGCATTATAGCTTAGAAGTTCTATATTTACCCTTTTGTTGAGTTATGGCTGCAACTATTAAAATAAATGATGATTTTTACGATGAATCCTTTAGCCTTATAGCTTTACACACTACCTTAGAAGATTTTGCTTTGGCCTACGGTTTAAACCAAAGTATGAAGGCAAAATTTGTAAGGGCAAAAAAGAATTTTAATCTTGCTGAAAATAAATCGTTTCCAATCTTTGAATGGGATGACGAGTATAATGATATGTACTGGGTGTTGATTGCCAACCATAGCAGTGAAAAAGAAAGCATTGTACATGACGATTTATTTAAGAACGAAACAACATTTAAGACGCCAAGGTTACTTCCTGAGTATAAAGATGTTGATTATCTTCTAAAGATTGAAACGGATAAGGATTTAGATATAAATTCTATTATTAAGAACATACAATCGTTGCCAAGAATTATGGCAGCGTATGAAATAAGTACAGAGAAACTAAAATCAAAGAACAATCTAATTTTTTAAATATGCCAACTGTAAAAAAGACGAAAATTGTAGCGACCCTGGGTCCTGCAACTAGCAAGAAAGAGGTGCTCAGGAGCATGATTGATGCTGGAGTAGATGTATTCAGGATAAACTTTTCACATGCTGATTATGAAGATGTTAAGGAGCGTGTAAATATGATACGTGAGTTAAATGCCGAAATGGAAACCAACACTTCTATTTTAGCGGATTTACAAGGCCCTAAATTGCGTGTAGGCGTAATGGCAGGTGACGTTGTAGTGAGCCCTGGTGATGAGATAACATTTGTAACAGGTGAGCCTTTTGAAGGTAGTGCAGAACGTGTTTACATGAATTACAAGGAGTTTCCTAGAGATGTTAAAGCTGGGGAGCGTATTTTATTGGATGACGGTAAATTAATGTTCGAGGTTGTAAAGACCAATGGTGAAGACGAAGTTTTGGCCAAAGTAATTCAAGGCGGACCTTTAAAATCCAAGAAAGGGGTAAACTTGCCCAATACCAATATTTCTTTACCTGCACTTACCAAAAAAGATATTAAGGATGCGGAATTTGCAATTTCATTGGAAGTAGATTGGATCGCACTTTCTTTTGTGAGATTCAGTCAAGACCTTATTGATCTACAGAATATCATCAACAAACATTCTGATCATAAAATTCCGATTATTGCAAAAATAGAAAAGCCGGAAGCTGTTGAGAATATAGATAAGATCGTTGCATACTGTGACGGTTTAATGGTTGCTCGTGGAGATTTAGGTGTTGAAGTTCCTGCACAGGAGGTTCCATTAATTCAAAAGCAATTGGTGTTGCGTGCTAAAAAGGCCAGAATACCTGTAATTATAGCCACTCAAATGATGGAAACTATGATTACAAGTCTTACACCAACAAGAGCAGAGGTAAATGACGTTGCCAACTCGGTAATGGATGGTGCAGATGCGGTAATGTTATCTGGAGAAACATCGGTGGGTAATTACCCGGTACAGGTAATTGAAAAGATGTCTAGCATTTTAGAGAGCGTTGAAGGTTCAGATTTAATTCAGGTACCACAAAATCCTCCACACATTCGTACTAAAAGATTTATCACAAAATCTATATGCTATCATGCAGCCTTAATGGCCAATGATATCAAGGCTAAAGCAATTTCTACATTGACCAATAGTGGATATACCGCTTTTCAGATTTCTGCATGGAGACCTAGTGCTTACATTTTAGTATTTACATCTAATAAGAGAATTTTAACGCAACTGAATCTATTGTGGGGTGTTAAAGCATTCTATTATGATAAATTCGTATCAACGGATGATACCATAGAAGATGTTAACCACATTGCTTTTAATAAAGGGCATTTACAGGTTGGAGATATGGTAATTAGTCTTGCGGCCATGCCTATTAAAGAAAAAGGAATGGTAAATACCTTAAGGGTTACTGAAATTGAATCCAAGGATATCTAATGAATCCATTTTCATAATAAAAAAGGACCGCTAACTAGCGGTCCTTTTTTTATGCTTTTTGTTTATGTGTTAAGCAACTTCTTTTTCAAAGGCTATAAAATTAACCACCTTGCCATTATGGTCAAAAACGGGTTCTCCTTGTATTTTACAATTGTAGGTAGTACCGTCTTTTCTATAATTGACAACAGTAACTTCAAAAGGATTTTTTTCTTTTACTGCTTTTGAAACTATTTTTAATGTAGAATTAGAAGTTAAGTCGCCTTGAAACATTTTAGGGTTCTTACCTACTATTTCATCAGGTCTATATTGGCTCATGTTCCACATGTTCTTTGTGGCAAAAACAATGTTTAGGTGAGTATCTGTTACAACAACAATGTTTTTCTCTGTTCTTAATTTTCTATCTAAAATGCTTGTATCAATATTCCAAGAATTAGTAGAAACTAAAGATAACAATGAGTTATAATCTTCATCAAGGTTTTTGATCTCCTCATAATTAGAAGCATAAAAATCCCAAGAAAGAATGGGTAACATGGTGAATTTTAAGCTATTTCTAAACTTGATATGTGCATTATCATAATCTCTTAATTCCATCATCTTGTATAGTTTAGATTAAAAATATCTATATTTTTTCATGGTTTTTGGAAGTTAAAGCTATGAAAAATACTTGCTACGGGAATAACTTTAATAATGGTTTACTATAAATGTTTAAGTAATCCTTGATAATTGGGCAATAGATCTTTAAAAGGTTGAACACCCCATGGCCAAAATTTGTTGAAAATTGGTGGTTTTATAGAAATCCCCAATAGTGTGCTATCACTTTTGGGGACTTATATGCTAAGTTTTCAACAAGAGTATTGCTAGTTCCACCCGCCACCAAGAGCTTGGTATACATTTATTTTTGCAAGTAACTGATCTTTTTTGGTTTCGATCAATTCCATTTTAGATTCCAATGCTTCACGTTGTGTCAACAATACTTCAATATATTCTATCCTTGCAGATTGAAACAGCCGAGTAGACAAATCGATCGAAGCGGTCAAAGCTTCTACTTGGTCCTCTTTCAGCATATAACTCTGCTTAAGATTTTCAATTTTAGAAAGCATATTTACAACTTCAATATAACCGCCTAAAACAGCTTTTTCATATTCATAGACTGCCTGTATTTGTTTGGAATTTGCTGTATTGTAATCTGCTTTAATGGCATTTCTATTGATCAAAGGACCTACAATATCTCCAACGGCGCTATAAATCAAAGATTCTGGGGTATTTGTCAGGTATTTTGGTTTAAATGCCTGTAGCCCAACGCCAGCCTTCAATCCTATTGAAGGATAAAAATTTGCCCTAGCAACCTTTATATTCAATTTTGCCGCTTCCAGTTCAAATTCCGCTTGCCTAATATCCGGTCTATTTAAAAGCAACTGTGATGGTATACCGGCATCAATAGTATTTATTGCCGTTGCTATAAAATCATCGGAATTACGGGCAATATGCTGTGGTTGTCTACCTATCAAAAAATTCAGCTTATTTTCCATTTCAACAATTTCTTGGAGAACTTCAAATTTGTGGCTTTTGTTTTTAGCTACTTCTGCCTCAAATCTTTTTACCGCTAATTCGGTAGCTCTAGCTGCTTGCTTTTGTAGCCGGACCATAGTTAAGGCATTACCTTGTAATTCTAGATTTTGCTCAATGATTGTCAATTGATTATCCAATGCGATCAATTCGTAATATGATTGGGCTATTTCCGCAATTAACCTGGTAACCATAAAGTTTTTGCCTTCAATAGTAGATAGGTATTCTAAGGTGGCGGCCTTTTTGGAATTGCGTAGTTTTTTCCAAACATCCAATTCCCAGGTAGCAAATAGACCGGCGGAGTAATCTGTTAAAGGCTCAGGAAATTCTTCGCCTTCCCTGATATCCAAGTTTTTTTCAACAGCACCGTTACGGGTATATTCGCCAACTTTTTCTACTTCAGCTCCGGCACCATAATTTATAAAAGGCAAATATTCTCCTTTTCTTGCCTTCACTTCGTTCTGGGCAACATCAATTTGTTGCATCATAATGCGCAACTCTTGGTTATTTGCCAAGGCGGTATCTATCAATGCAATAAGATGCTCATCTTCAAAGAAATGGCTCCATTTTAATTGAGCAATATTTAAAGTGTCTACGGGCAAACCATTAAAACTTGAAGGTAAGTCCGTATTTGCCGATTTTAATTGCTTTGTGGGCACACAAGAATAGAAGAGACCCATTAGTATTAAAAATAGCAATAGGATCTTACCATGCTTTATGGTATTGTTTATCTTAATCATTATCTTCTTTTTTGGTTAGTTTTTTAATCATTTGCTTTAATTCGCGAAGCTTTTGGCGTGTTTTACTTTCACCTTCGCTTAGTCTCATAAACTCTTCCGATACGGGTTCGTCCGACTCCCCTTTAATAAGTCCACGACCATCTGCCATTTTTGCGAAAATGTAATACAGGCCAGGGATAATAAGTACACCTATTAATGTACCCATAAGCATACCGCCCATTGCCGACCCACCAATGGTTCTATTGCCTATTGCCCCTGCGCCATGTGCAATAACCAAAGGAATTAGTCCAGCTATAAAAGCAAAGGAAGTCATTAGAATAGGTCTAAAACGCACCTTTGCACCTTCAATGGCCGCTTCTAGAATAGTGCTCCCCTGTCTTCTTTTTTGAACTGCGAATTCAACGATAAGCACGGCATTTTTACCCAGTAGGCCAACAAGCATAATGAGTCCGATTTGTGCATAAACATCATTTGCTAGTCCCATTGCCTTTAGCATAAAGAAAGACCCAAGAACACCTACCGGTAGTGATAGAATGATGGCGAACGGAAGTAGGAAACTTTCATACTGGGCCGCTAGAACAAAGTATACGAAGATCAATACCACCATAAAAATGTAGAGCGATTCATTTCCTCTTTGCGCCTCATCATATGACAGACCTTCCCAAGCCACATCAAAGCCTCTAGGTAAGGTTTGCTCTGCAACTTCGTTAATAGCTTGTATAGCATCACCACTGGTATAACCGCTAGCGGGAAGCCCTCTTATAGAAGCAGAATTGTATAAATTATATCTGGTGATCTCATTTGGTCCCAGTCTCTTTTCCATGGACATAAAGGCGGAATATGGAACCATTTCTCCCTCTTCGTTCTTTACGAACAGTTTTTCTAGGTCAGATGGTAACGCCCTGTATTCAGGAGCAGCTTGGGTGTACACCTTGAAAAATCTACCAAAGCGAATAAAACCTTGTTCATAGGTACTACCAATTAATATATTCAGGTTTTCCATAGCCTTATCTATGGAAACCCCTTTTTGCATGGCAATCTTATTGTTGATTTTTAATTCATATTGGGGGTAATTGGCAGAGTAAAAAGTAAACAGTCCGGTAAGCTCATCCCGTTTAGACAACGCTTCCATAAAATCATTGTTGATTTTTTCAAATTCGTGATAATCGGTTCCGTCCGTTTTATCTAAAAGACGCATGGAGAATCCGCCAGAGGATCCAAAACCGGGTACCGCAGGTGGTTCAAAGTATTCAATTACCGCACCTAGATCTTTGGTTTCTTCCTCTAGCTCTTCCATGATTTCATGAACGGAATGATGACGCTGGCTCCAGGGTTTAAGGTTGATCAACACCGTACCGGCATTTGATCCACGCCCTTCGGT
Source organism: Maribacter sp. HS (assembly GCF_048059195.1). Lineage (NCBI taxonomy): Bacteria > Pseudomonadati > Bacteroidota > Flavobacteriia > Flavobacteriales > Flavobacteriaceae > Maribacter > Maribacter sp. HS. The sequence goes on along the minus strand of NZ_JAYLVV010000003.1, from coordinate 552,055 downwards.
CATGATTTCATAACCAGCCAATGAAGAGGCGGACTCCACACCTTCAGTCTCTTCACAGATTTGCTGTAATTTATGGGCTACATCATTAGTACGTTCTAAGGTAGAACCTGGTGGTGTTTGTATAATGGCATAGATCATACCTTGATCCTCATTTGGAATAAAACCAGCAGGTAAACTTTTGTTGGTGAAAAATATGGCGACACAAAAAGCACCCAGAATACCAAAGGTCAATACTCTTCTTGCAACAATTTTATTAAGGATGTTACCATACCTACCCGTAAGTTTTTCAAAACCTCTATTAAACCAATCAATGAATTTATCTACAATTGTTTTTTTACGTTGTTTACCATGGTTGTTTTTAAGAATCATGGCACAGAGCACAGGTGTTAAGGTTAGGGCTACAATAGCCGATAGAATTATTGAGCCGGCCATGGTTATAGAAAACTGACGGTAGAAAACCCCAACAGGTCCCGTCATAAAAGCAATAGGAATGAACACCGAAACCATTACCAAAGTAATGGCTATTATGGCACCCCCTATTTCGTTGACTACTAATTTTACGGCTTCATAAGGTCCCACATGGGTTTCTTCCATTTTGGCATGTACGGCTTCAACCACTACTATAGCATCATCAACCACAATACCAATGGCCAGTACCAATGCAAAAAGGGTAATTAGGTTAATGGAGAGTCCAAATAACTGCATAATAAAAAATGCCCCGATCAAGGAAACGGGTACGGCAATAATGGGAATTAAGGTAGAGCGCCAATCGCCCAAAAAGAGAAATACAACTATGGCAACCAGAATAAAGGCATCTCGTAGTGTGTGTATTACTTGTTCTATGGATGCATTTAAAAAGTTGGAAACGTCATAACTAATTTTGTAATCCAGACCCGTGGGAAGGTCTTTTTTAAGTTCGTTCAACTTGGATTTTACTTCATCGATAACATCACTGGCATTACTACCAAAAGTTTGTTTCAATACTATAGATGCTGATGGTTTTCCATCTAGATTGGAGTAGATATCAAAAAATTCGCTACCAAGCTCCACGTCTGCTACATCACCAAGCGTTAAAATTTCGCCTTCGGCATTTGCTTTAAGAATAATGTCCTTGTATTGTTGAGGTTCATCATACCTATCTTGGTACATGAGAACATATTCCAAGGACTGTGAGGTTTTGCCGGAACTTTGCCCAATTCTACCGGGACGTGCCAAAATACTTTGCTCTTCCATAGCCTCAAGAATTTCTTCGGCAGAAATATTATAGGCACGCATACGATCAGGCTTTAACCATACGCGCATTGCAAACTTACGGCTACCTAAGATCTGTGCACTTGCAATACCATCTATTCTTTGAATTTCAGGAATCATTTTGGTGTATGCATAGTTGTATAGAAACAGCTCGTGATCATCTGCATTGTCACTATACAGGTTTACGTACATAAGCATACTTGGCTGTACAGGAGTAATGATAACACCTTCACGTTGTACCAGTTCTGGTAATAACGGCATTACTTGATCCACTCTTGTTTTGACCCTCACAACTGCTTGATCAGGGTCTGTGCCAGGCTCAAAGATGATACGGATGGTACCTTCACCGGCACTTGTAGCATCAGAAGCAATATAGCGCATATCTTGTACACCATTAATTGCGGTTTCTAATGGAATAAGCGTTGATTTTACCAGTACGTCTGCACTAGAGCCCGGGTAGGCTATAAAGATATTGACCGTGGTGGGCGCAATATCCGGGAACTGTGAAATAGGTAATTGCTTTATGGAGAGCAACCCTACGAATACTATGATTACCGATATGACGATAGCCAATACCGGTCTTTTTATAAACTTACTGAACATGTTCTTTGTTTTTTGGTTATTCGGCGTAAACGGCCAATTTTGACATTACCTCGGTAGGTTCGGCAAATAGGGTTTCAATCTTTTCATTGTTTTTAACCATTCTGATACCATCTACCAAAATTCTGTCTTTAGGTTGAAGACCTTTGTTGACTACAAAAAGGTGAGGTAATTCAGCGGCAACCGAAATTTCGGTTTGGTGAACAACATTATCATTATCAAGAACAAAGACATAGCGTTTGTCCAATATCTCAAAAGTTGCTTTTTGTGGTATGATCAAAGCGTCATTGAAAGGAATGGTCATGAGTACGCTACCGGTTTCACCGTGTCTTAAAATCTGATCTGGGTTAGGGAAAGTGGCCCTAAAAGCAATGTTACCGGTTTCATTATTGAATTCTCCTTCAATAGTTTCAACAATTCCAGTTTGGTTGAACCTTTTATTGTTGGCCATTAATAGTTGAACCTCTTTTTTAGAGTCTTTGTCCGTACTCATGATATAGTCTAGATACTCCGCCTCAGGTACATTGAAATAGACCCACATTTTAGAATTATCGGATAAGGTGGTAAGTAGTTCTCCCTCGTCTAAAAGGCTACCTTCCCTAACATGTAAATGGTCCATGATACCATCAAAAGGAGCTCGAATATTGGTAAAGCCTAAATGGGTCTGTGCGAGAGAAACTTCTGCGTTGGCCTTATCAAAATTGGCTTTTGCCATGGATAATTCGTTTTCAGAAACCACATTTCCATCAGCTAAAAGTTGGGTGTTTTGTAGTTCTATTTCGGCAACTTTAGCCTCTGCCTTTGCTTTTTGTAAATCTGCTTCATAAATGTTGGGCATTATATTGAACATTTTTTGCCCTTTTTTCACTATCTGTCCTTCGTCTACATGAATTTCGTTCAAATATCCTTTTTCAAGGGCCCTAAGTTCAATGTGTTTAAATGAATGTATTTGACATACATAATCTTTGGTAATAGAAGTGTCTTTTTTAATTGGACTGGTAATTAAGAATTTGGTGTGCTCTTCTTTTTTTTCTTTTTTAGAATTACAGCTTGCCACAATGAACAAAGTGCATGCGGTAGCGATCAGGAGTACGCTCTTGGTCATAAGTATAATATTTAATTGATTGGAAAATAAAATGTGAATATGTGGAGACACGCACAATTCTTAAAGCAGAAGATGATTACATCCTAAAATTGGCTGCTGCTAAAAAAATGTAGACGTGTTTTGGGTCAAATAGAGACTTGACCTGAAGAAATTTTAAATACGAAATACCTGATATAGGACAAAGCGCCTATTTGCTATGGGTAGAAAAGTAAATAGCTTTTGTAGTGTGCTGCTATTTGTAAAATAGCTGAATAAGAATAAAACAGCTAATAAATAAAATGAAGCAGAAGCATGTTGATGCGCTACATCTTTTTGAAAATGAGATTGTTTACTTTCTTCTTCTTCAATTTCAATGGCCTCAATTGCCATTACCTTATCCAGGTTGCCAAATGAGTTTTTAAGAACAGTTTTGTGTAAAGCAACCGTTTCTTGGGTATTGCCTATAGCATGTTGAAATTGCTGAATGTTTTGAAAAGAGGTATGCTCTATATTGTAGTTACCGTATAGAGGGCTGTATATACCAGTTAGTAGTATACAGATGGAAAGAAGAAATTTTAAAAAACTCTTTTTCATTTAAGGAGCCAAAATTATTCTAGCTATAGTTGCTGTACAACTAAAAGCCGTTAATTTTTGTTAACATTTTCAATTATTGGTCAAAAGGCTAAAAAATGGGGTGAATAATTAAAAATCAAACTTTAATTGCACTAAAATCGATTTATCATCAACTTTTTTAGTTTTCTTATCTTCTGTATTTAAATTGGATAAGGAGATGCCTAATAGTCGAACAGAGTTTTGTAACTCCTCTTGATAGAGAAGATCTTTAGCCGTTTCTAAAATGAGGTCTTTGTCCGCAATAAAATAGGGCATAGTTTTACTTCTGGTGTTTAAAGTGAAATCGCTATATTTTATTTTAAGCGTAATAGTTTTTCCTGCTACCTTAGATTTCGTTAGTCTTCTTTCTAGTTCTTGAGCAATATGCTCTAACCTTTCAAGCATAAAAACCTCGCTACTAAGGTTTTCGTTGAATGTACGTTCCGCTCCAACAGATTTTGGTATGCGGTGCGGTTTAACTTCACTATTATGAATGCCACGTACTACATGATAATAGTATGGACCGCTTTTGCCAAAATTTTCGGCAAGAAATTCAAAGGATTTTGATTTTAAGTCCTTGCCCGTAAAAATGCCCAGCTTATACATTTTTTCTGCAGTAACCTTACCAACGCCATAAAACTTGCGTATATCTAAATTTTCTAAAAACGGAATTACCTCTTCTGGATTAACCGTTTTTTGTCCGTTAGGTTTATTGATATCACTTGCTACTTTGGCTATAAATTTATTGATCGAAATTCCTGCGGATGCATTTAAGCCTGTCTTTTCTAGAATACGTTGTCGGATTTCTGTGGCAAGCATAGTGGCAGAAGGGTTTCCTTTTTTATTTATGGTTACATCTAGGTATGCTTCATCAAGCGACAATGGTTCTACCAAATCTGTGTATTCAAAGAAAATGGCCCGTATTTGTTTTGAGATTTCTTTATAACGATCAAACCGGGGTTTTACAAAAGTAAGGTGAGGACAGTTTTTTCTAGCTTGAAATCCGCTCATAGCACTACGCACACCAAACTTACGGGCTTCATAATTAGCTGCCGATACCACGCCTCTTTTCTCACTACCACCAACGGCCAAGGGCTTGCCCTTTAAATCTGGGTTGTCTAACTCTTCTACGGACGCATAAAAGGCATCCATATCAACATGAATAATTTTTCGAAGAGGCATTTCATTGGGCATAAGCAAATTTAAGACTTATCTTAGTTTATGAATAGTAGTTTTACCCATTCATATGTTAGAAATAGAGCGTAAATTTTTGGTAGGATCAGAGGATTATAAATCTGAAGCAAGGTCTAAAACTAGAATAGTACAAGGCTTTTTAAATACAGACCCCAACAGAACGGTTAGAATTAGAATAAAGGGAGATTTAGGCTTTATTACCGTAAAGGGGAAATCCAATGCTTCAGGTACATCTAGGTTTGAATGGGAAAAGGAAATTTCTGTAGTAGATGCCGAAAGTCTGTTGAAGTTGTGTGAAAAAGGAATTTTAGATAAATATAGATATGAAGTGCCGGTAGGGAACCATGTGTATGAGGTAGATGAATTCCGTGATGAAAATGAAGGGTTGACAGTAGCTGAAATTGAATTGAACGATGAGAATGAATTATTTGAAAAACCAGCTTGGTTGGGGGTAGAGGTCACCGGTGAGGTAAAATATTATAACTCCCAATTAAGTAAAACACCTTTTAATCTATGGTAGGAAGTAAGAATCTTTTTTTTGGCATACTGGTATTGATGCTCATTTTGGCATGTAATCAAAAGAAAGTAGAATTAAGCCCTAACGTGCCCAATGAGGAAAAGAAATCGGCGGCACAGTTGAAAACAGAACTAACAGAGAAGGGTTTTCAGATTTTTGATTATGTAGATGAGAAAACCAAAGACACGGTACTTATGCAGGAGTATTATATTGCTTTTTTAAAAAGTGGTCCAAACCGTGATCAGCCAAAAGCTGTAGCGGATAGTTTGCAAATGCTACATATGGCACACTTGGGTAAAATGTATGAATTGGGCTATGCGGATATTTCTGGGCCATTTGGTGATGATGGCGATATAAGGGGAATAACCATTTACAATACACCAAGTATGGAAATTGCCGATAGTTTGGCCAACGCAGATCCCATGGTAAAAGCGGGTAGATTAAAAATAGAAATTCACCCGTGGTGGGCGGCCAAAGGTTTTGGACTTCGGTAATTCACATTTTATTTTTTGATACCATGTAAGGGTACCATAATTAAGTGTTCCAGTAGTTCCTCTGTACTGTAGCTATCAAAAAAGTCTCTATTTGGCAATATAACCTCATTTATTCGAATGAGAAATAGCTCGCATATGAGCTTAAGATTAATATTATCTTTTAAAAGGCCTTTGTTCTTTGCCACTTCAAGCAAATCTAATACATAGGTCCAAACAACGGCTTGGGTAAAATTTTCGTAAAGAATATAGGACTGGGGATAATATTTTTTTAAACTATAAAAAAATGTAGGACTCAGGTTTCTAAGTTCCTTAAGTCCTACATTATAAATATGAATGATATTATTAAACGGATTTGGCTCTTGGTCAGAAATTTGAATAAACCTGCTTATTTTATCATGGGTACGATTAAGCAAAAGAGAAACACTTTCCTGAACTAGATTATTCTTATTTTCAAAAACTTCATATAATGTTTTTTTAGAGATGCCAAGGGTCTCAGCCACATCATCCATTCCGACCCTTTTGCATCCATATTTAGAGAAAAGCAGTAATGCCTGTTCTATATATTCAGTTTTTTTCTGCATTTTTTATAAGCAAAGATTTATTGCCATCCGCCGCCAAGGGAACGATACAATTCTACCGTAGCAGACAATTGATCAAGTTTGTTGTCCACTAAACTTAGTTCTGCGTTCAAAGAGTTTTCTCTTGCCGTTAATAGGTCCAAATACGTAAGGTAGCCACTGTTCAATAACTCTTCAGAATTATCTTCAGCTCTTTTCAAAGCAACAACTTGCTTGCTTACAAAAGCCTCTTTTTCAACAGATATATTGTAGTCATATAAGGCTTCGGACACTTCTTTTCCGGCAACCAAAAGCGATTGTTTAAAGCTTAATAGCGATTGCTCTTGTTGTGCTTTTGCTACTTCATAGGCAGTTCTTACTTTTCTGCCATTGAAAATAGGTTGGGTTAGACCGCCTACTAAATTTGCGAAAATAGAGCTGGAATCTATCCAATTATCCAATTCTAAGCTTTGAAATCCACCTTGTGCGGATAGGGTAATGGATGGATAAAAGTTACTTCTGGCAACATTGGTCAATTCAAAACTATTTACCAATCCGTATTCCGCCTGCATAATGTCTGGTCTGTTACGTAATAAAAGTGCAGGTACACCAAGTTGCATGTTGGCAGATAATTTTTGATCATCTAAAGTTCCACGGTCATAATCTTGTGGTGCCTCACTTAAAAGAATACTTAAAGTGTTTTCTGTTTTGTAAAGAGCATTTTTAAGATCCAATAATTGACTTTGTGCACTATATAATTGCGCTGCTGTTTGGTCTACGCCTACCTGGTTTTCTTGCCCGGCTTCTTTTAAGGCTGTAATGGTCTCTAAACTTTTAGAGCGGGTTTCAATAGTTTCTTCGGTAACTGAAATTTGTTTGTCCAAAGCCAATAATTGATAGTAGGTAGTTGCTATTTGTGATACCAGACTTGTCTTTACCACCCTATGAGCGGCAACAGTCTGTAAGTAACTTGCATCACTGGCCCTTTTTGTACTTCTGATCTTTCCCCAAATATCTGCCTCCCAAGACAATGTTCCAGAGGTTTCAAATTGGTTAAAAGGTTGCGTAAAAAAGCTACCGAATTGTCCGTTCTCACTAGTTCTAGCGGTTCTTGTAGCACTTGCGGCACCGTTCAAGGTAGGTAAATAACCAGCCTTGCCTTGTTTCACGTAAGCCTCTGCGGCCGCAATGTTCTGCAGTGCAATTCTTATATCTAAATTGTTCTGTAAACCTCTTTCAATATAAGTTCTTAGGTAAGTATCTGTAAAAAGATCCTTGTAAGACACTGAGGCAAAAGAAATACTGTCTTGTGGCAGATTATCTGTTCTGTACAGATTCTCTGTTTCTACACTAGGGCGTTCATACGTTTTTGCCGTAAAGCAAGACTGTAATAACAGTGGCAGTATGGCTACCAGTATAAGTTTATTTGCTATTATTTTATTCATGATTTCTATAGTTCTTTATTTTTCTATGGCTTCTTTTGGAGCACCGGTAAATCTTTCTTGAATAGATTGGAAAATGACGTATAGTGCAGGTATTACGAATACACCGAAAATGGTACCGATCAACATACCGCCAACGGCACTCATACCAATAGACCTGTTACCTACTGCGCCTATTCCACTGGATAGTGCCAATGGTAAAAGACCAAGGATAAAAGCAAAGGATGTCATTAAAATTGGTCTAAGCCTTGCTTTTGCACCATCAATGGCAGATTCCATTATTGACATGCCGTGCTTTCTACGCTGAAGCGCAAACTCAACTATTAGAATGGCATTTTTAGATAGCAGACCGATCAACATGATCAATGCAATTTGAAAATAAATATTGTTTTCTAGTCCAAACAGGCTAACAAACCCAATGGCACCTGCAATACCTACCGGAAGCGATAATAAAATGGAGAATGGCAGTATATAAGACTCATACTGTGCACTTAACAAGAAATACACGAATACCAAACTCAATATAAATATGATGATGGTTTGACTACCAGCGCTATTCTCTTCTTTGGTAAGTCCGGAGTATTCATAGGTGTAATTATTGGGTAATACCTGAGCAGACACTTCTTCTATAGCGGTAATGGCATCACCGGTACTATAACCTGGGTTCATGGCACCGTTAATCTTTACAGAATTCAGTAAGTTGAATCTACTAACAATTTCAGGACCATATATTTTTTGTAGCGTTACAAATTGAGACACCGCAACAGATTCTCCATTGGCATTGGTCACAAAGATGTGGTTCAGTGACTCCTCATTCGCCCTATCTTCGGGTTTCGCCTGTATCATGACACGATATTGCTTACCAAACTTATTAAAGTCGGTAGTATACAGTCCTCCATAATATCCTTGCATAGCATTGAATACATCGGTTACTGCTAAACCTGCAGACTTGGTTTTTTCAATATCTACTTGCAGCTCGTATTGAGGGAAATTAGGGTTAAAGGAAGTAATAGCATATTGAACTTCCGGACGTGCATTTAAAGCTGCCAAAAACTCATTGGTCGTTTGACCAATAGACTGCCAATCTTCTGCATCTTTATTCTGTAGATTCAGCTCAAAACCGGCCGAGTTACCAAAACCTCTAACCGCTGGAGGTGTAAAGAAAAAGATACGGGCATTTTTTAACCCTGCCGTTTTAGCAAACAATTGGCCAATGGTAGCCTCTACAGTTTGTGAAGGTTCTGTTCTTTCTTCCCAATCTTGTAAACGAATTACAGAGAAGCCGTAAGAACCCCCGTTAACACTGTTTAATATACTAAAACCGGTAATGTTCATTCTTGCTTTAACAATATCCATTGATTCATAAATAGAATCTAATTGCTTAACGGTTTTTTGTGTTTCTTCCAATGTAGTACCAGGTGGCATAGTAACATCGGCAAAAATGATTCCTTTATCCTCATTTGGTATAAACCCGGTAGGTGTGGTCTTAAACATGAAAATGGTTAATACCGTGAATACTACTAAACTACCAATGGTAAGCCATTTATTTTTGGCAAATACTTTTACGGATCCTACATATTTGTCGGTTATAGTGTCAAAACCGGTGTTAAAGGCTGTAAAGAAACGCTCCTTCAATCCTTTTTTATGTTCTTCTGATGGATTGTGTGGTTTTAAGAACAGTGCTGCTAATGCCGGACTCAAAGTCAAAGCGTTAACTGCTGAAATTAATATGGCGATGGCCAATGTAATACCAAATTGTTGGTAGAATACCCCAGAAGAACCACTAATGAATGATACCGGAATAAATACTGCTGACATTACCAAAGTAATGGAAATAATGGCACCGGATATTTCGGACATCGCAGATTTCGTTGCCGTTTTTGCATTGGTGGCACCTTCCTCCATTTTAGCATGAACCGCCTCTACGACTACAATGGCATCATCTACAACAATACCAATAGCCAAAATCATAGCGAACAAGGTCAACATGTTAATAGAATACCCAAATAGGGATAGGAAGAAGAATGTTCCTATAATGGCCACAGGTACCGCAATTGCCGGAATTAAGGTGGATCTGAAATCCTGTAAGAACAAGAATACAACCAAGAATACAAGTAAAAAAGCTTCAATTAAGGTTTGTACTACGTGCTCTATTGAGGCACTTAAGAAGTCTTTTGTGTTATATGGAATTACATAATCTAAACCGTCAGGAAAATCTGGTTGACTCTCTTGTAATATAGACTGTATTTGGTCAATAATTTCGTTTGCATTTGACCCAGAAGTCTGAAAAACTCCAACTGCTGTTCCAGGGTTACCCATACCTTCATTTTTGGTACCGTAATTAAATGCTCCTAATTCTACCTCTGCAACATCTTTTAAGCGTAAAAACTGTCCGTTTTCTTGAGCTCTAATAATGATGTCCTCATATTCTGCTTCTTCAGAAAGTCTACCTTTATATTTAAGAACATATTCATAAACACCATCCGCATTTTCACCGATTTTACCAGTTGCTGCTTCAAGGTTTTGTTCGTTTAAGGCTGCTTGAATATCAGATGGCATAAGCTTATAGGCGGCCATCTTAGCTGGGTCTAGCCAAATACGCATAGAATAATCTTTGGCACCAAAAACCGTTACGTTACCCACACCCTCTATACGTTGAAGCTTAGGTACTAGGTTAATACGAGCATAGTTTTCTACGAACGTAGCATCATAATTATCATTTTCTGAGAATAATGAAAAGAACAGTAGTGCACTTGTTTGTGACTTTTGTGTAATTACACCTGTTTGTATTACAGCTTGTGGTAATACACTATTTGCCCTAGCTACTCTATTTTGAACGTTAACCGCCGCAATATCTGGATCGGTTCCTAATTTAAAGTAGACATTTATGGTGGCACTACCATCGTTACTGGCATTAGAGGTCATATACAGCATGTCTTCCACACCGTTTATCTGTTCTTCTAATGGTACTACTACACTTTTTAGTACGGTCTCTGCGTTGGCACCTGTGTAAGTACTGGTTACCTGTACTGTTGGCGGTGCAATTTCTGGATATTCCTCAATAGGTAAGGTACTTAAACCTAAGACACCTAGAATTACTATAATAATCGATATAACCGTAGATAGTACGGGCCGATCAATAAATTTTTGAAACATTGTTCTTTATTTATGTATTATGAAATAGCGGATGTTTATTTAACCGGAGAAATGGTCATACCGTCTTTAATTTTTGTAACACCTTCAAGAACAATTTGTGTTCCTGGTTCCAATCCGTTTTTAATGATAAAACCATGCTGCGTATTTGCAATAATGTTCAACGGTTGTGTGGTTACTGTGTTATCATCCTTAAGAAGGTAAACTAGTTTTTTACCCTGTAAATCTATGGTAGCAGATTGTGGTATTTCAAATGCATCTTCATAAACTGTGGGTAATTTAATTTTACCGGTACTACCACTGCTTAGCATGTTGTTTTTATTGTCAAAATCCGCTCTAGCCGTAACACTGCCCGTTGAACTATTAATAATGTTATTGATCATTGCAATTTTTCCTTCTTCGGGATATTCTTCGCCGTTGATCATAATTAAAGATACTTTAGGAGCTTGGCTAAGGTCCATTTGGTTCTTCTCATTTTTAGGCATAGACTCCTTAAGCTTCAAAAGCTCTTTTTCATTTAAGGAAAAGTATGCACGTACCTCACTAATATCAGAAACTGTAGTCAAAGGCTGGGTCATATTAGAGCTGACCAATGCACCTACTTTAAATGGAATTTCACCAATATAACCGTCAACAGGACTGGTTATTCTAGAATAGCCAATATTTGAAGCTACACTTTCATAGTTGGCTTTTGCTTGAGCCAATTGGGCTTTTGCCGTTTCTAATTGAACTTCACTGATAATGTTCTTTTCAACAAGAGGCTTCAATTTATTTACTTCTACTTGTGCTACGTTAACAGAAGCCTTGGCAGCATTGGCATCTTGGTTTAAGGTTTGGGTTTCTAATTTAAAAAGTAATTGTCCTTTTTTTATCTTCTGCCCTTCTTCAACATAGACTTCTTGTACAAATCCCGATACTTTTGGCCATATTTCAACATTTTGCTTTCCTTCTAAGGTGGTTGAAAATTCGTTGTAAACGGTTATTGTTTCGGGGCTGAGAGACGCTACTTTTAAACTAGGTGGCGGTGGTGCCGTAGCACTTTGTGCCGGTTGCTCAGATGAACCAAAGCAAGAGCTCAATAGTAAAACTGAACTTAATATTCCTATAATCGATAATTTTTTCATGATAGATAGTTGTTGTTTGTATAATTGTTTTTGAGTGTTAAGGTTTTGTTAATTCTGTAAGTTCGGTAATAAACGAACTAATTAAATAAAAAAATTAGTCATCTAATTTTTTAAGATCATTAATGGTTTTTTTAAAAATCTTTCTAGTTTCTTCTAAACAGTTAAGGTAAATTTCTTTTTTTTCTTTGTTTTCCTCATATTTTGTAATGTTGTGCTCTTTGTTATATTCAGCGACTTTATCAATCATTTTGCATTCAGTTTCTAATTTTTTTAATGATTGTTTTAATTTGTTACTAAAGAATGCATCTTTTTCTGAAACTTTAAAATAACGTTTGCGATCACCAGATTTAGTAAAATAGTTAATAAAGCCTATTTGTTGTAAAAGGTTCAATGAAGTAGATATGGAGCTTTTACTAGCACCTCTTTTTTCAAGGCAATCATCAAACGTTAATCCATCTTCATCGGTTACCACAAGATTTGCAAATATTCTGGCAGCAAGTGGGGGTAGGTCATACTCTGTCTCAAAGTATACTCCTAACTCCTCAATTAACACTTGTTTGCTTTGTTCTTTGTTCATCATTCTTAATTTGAAAGCACAAAGGTATGATTAGTTCGGTAATAAAGAAACCAAAAGAACTTAAAAAGTGTTAAAATTAGGTTTTATACTGTATTTGGTAGAATATAATTTAAATAACTATCTGTTTCTTAGGATTTTAATAGTAGTATGCTACAGTATTTACCATTGTTATTTGACTACTTTAATTTTAAAATAATTTAGGTTCTCGTTATGTAAAACTTCGTAGTCAGTTGTATTATAAGTAGCGGTTTCTATATCGAAGTAAGGACCACAGCACTCAGATGTTTGATTTAATTCCACAAGATTATGGGTTAACGTATCAATTTCAGATTCTGAAAATATGATACTATAAATATTTTCTCCACTTTTATTTTCAACTATAAAATTTAGAAAATCGTTTGAATTAAAAGGTATTACATCTATTTCAGATTCATTATAGTTTATTGAAATTTCAGAAAGTGGGTATGTACCATTGGTAATTAAATTATTGCCACTGGCATCAACCAGTTCAATTGAAAACCACTGTTCAATGGCACAATCTACTAAAGAGCAATCAGTTCCTTCTTGAGAAACATTACAACTATAGTTTATAATAAGTAAAACAAAAAGAATTGCCGTTTTTAGGTTCATTTTTTATCCATAATACGCCAACTAACAGCGTTGGTTGCTTTAGAACCTATTATTTGGCCATTATTCCTTCTTTATCTATAAGCTGAATTTGGACTAAATTATTTTCTTTAACCGTATTTTTTTCAAACACAAAACGTTTTTCGTACAATTTATTATCGGCATAAAATGTGACAAAAAATTCATTGTTCAAACCTAGAACATCTTCTTGAACAACTTCGATTTTTCTAAAAGATTTTGGTTGCATATCACCAATACCATGTCTCATTGTTGAAGATTTACGATCTTTATCATATCCTTTTGAAACGACCATGGTCATCTCAATAGGAGTGGTGCGATCGTTAATGATATAGGCGTTCCAATCTTTATCCAAAAACTCTTTGTTCCATTCACGGATCATGGCAACATGCACATCTTTGGCAACCGGTATTTCAATATCTTTTTTCACGTAATGGTTTTACAGGGCGCTTTTAAATTGTTCTAAAAATCTAACATCGTTTTCACTTAATAAACGAATGTCGGTGATTTGATGTAAAAGCATAGCAATACGATCTATACCTACGCCAAAGGCGAAGCCAGAATATTCATTAGGGTCAATTTTACAGTTGGTCAATACATTTGGATCAACCATACCACAGCCACCAATTTCTAACCAACCTGTACCTTTAGTTATTCTATAGTCTGCCTCGGATTCTAACCCCCAATAAACATCTACTTCTGCACTAGGTTCAGTAAATGGAAAATATGAAGGTCTTAGTCTAATTTTAGATTTCCCAAAAAGTTCAGAGGTAAAGTATTGAAGTGTCTGTTTTAAATCGGCAAAAGAGACATCTTTATCTATATATAAGCCTTCAACTTGATGAAAGAAGCAGTGTGACCTAGCCGAAATGGCTTCGTTTCTATATACTCTTCCAGGAGAAATAGTTCGTATTGGCGGCTTATTATTTTCCATATAACGTACTTGAACCGATGAGGTATGGGTACGCAATAGTATATCTGGATCAGTTTGTACAAAGAATGTATCTTGCATATCTCTTGCCGGATGATATTCCGGTAAGTTCAATGCGGTGAAATTATGCCAATCATCTTCAATTTCAGGACCTTCTGAAACATTAAAACCTATTCTTGAGAAAATATCAATGATTCTATTCTTTACAATAGATATTGGATGGCGCGATCCTAGTTCAATAGGATTGCCTGGTCTAGTCAAATCACCATATAACTGCTCATCTGTTTTTGAATTCTCTAAAGCCTCTTTTAATTCCTCAACTTTTGCAGTTGCAGCTTGCTTAAGTTCGTTAATGGTTTGCCCAAATTCCTTTTTTTGTTCATTGGGTACATTTTTAAATTCAGCAAAAAAGTTATTAAGAATACCCTTTTTACCAAGGTATTTAATTCTAAATGTCTCAACAGCGTCAATATTATCTGCTGTGAATGAAGCTACTGTAGCAATTTCTTTCTTTATATTATCAATCATAAATGTTGATTAAAGCCGCAAATTTAAAACTTTTACAAGAGGTTTAATATGTTTTTGGCGGTTTATATGGGTTAAGTAGAGTTTATAGAATTAAAATGATACAAATACCTTTATATTAAAAATGTAGATAGAACATTCATTAATAAAAAAACCGATGTATGTACATCGGTTTTTTTAAATACTTTGTTAAAATGTATTTGCGGTTATGCATAAAATTCTACAGCTCCAGAAGCAATATCATACATAGCACCTACAATCTTAATTTCTCCGTTTTCTTCCATTTCTGCAAGTACCGGGCTTTGTTTTCTTATATTCTCTATGGTTAACTCCACGTTTTTAGCTGCTACTTTATCTACAAATTCTAAATTTTTTGAATTTCTAAGGCTTTCATCCGCTGGTTCAGTTACGGCATCTACGGCTGGTTCTATTTTATTGATCAATGCCGTTAGGTTTCCTAGCCTTGCGTGATCACAAGCTCCTTTGATGGCGCCACAACTGGTATGTCCTAGAACAACAATTAACTTGGTTCCGGCTAATTTGCAACCAAATTCCATGCTGCCAAGAATATCTTCGTTTACAAAATTACCTGCAATTCTAACACTGAATATATCGCCAAGTCCTTGGTCGAAAACCAGTTCTGCAGAAACTCTTGAGTCAATACAACTTAATATGGTTGCAAATGGAAATTGTCCTTCACTGGTATCATTTACCTGCTCTAACAGATTTCTGTTTGCTTTAAGGTTGTTTTGAAATCTTTCATTGCCTTCCTTTAAAAAAGTTAATGACTTGTCAGGAGTCATTGTAGCCTGTGTTTCTTTAGTATGTGCTTTCATAATGTTTTTAATATTTTAATTTGTCCAGTAATTTCTTCCCAATACTACTGCTATTACAACTTTATAAACTTAAGCGTTTATAAAGTTTGGGTAAGAAATATGGACATTACTTTTTATTGTGTGTTAAAGGTACTGTTTAACTTAAGCTTAAATTAGATTTTGGTTTTTGCTTAAAAAACTCAATATAGCTAGGAGGGTTTTCAACCACACCTCTTTTGGAAATTAATTTAATATCAATATTTCTCTCCTTTGCCTTTAGGCTAAAATCCTCTAAAATTTCAATGATATCATAATCTAAATATCTAGTTTTCATAACATCCAGTTCTAGGTAGGTGCCTTCTGGTAAACTGTCAAGTTCTTTTAAAATAGCTCCTTTGTTAATAAAAGTCACTTCTTCTGCTAAAGTCATTTTTATTTTGTTTTTACCATCACTATTATCTTCAATATGCAAAAAATGAGAGTTTTGGTAATTCTTTAATAGAATAACTATAATACCAACAGCAAGGCCTAAACTAATACCTATCAGTAAATCCGTAAATACGATACCTAATACGGTTACAAAAAATGGAATAGATTGTTTCCAGCCAAGTTTGTACATTTTCATGAATAACGATGGTTTTGCTAGTTTAAAACCTACAATAAATAAAATTGCAGCTAAAACCGATAGCGGAATCATATTCAACAAAGTTGGTATTAAAATCACCGAAATCAACAACAAGAATCCATGTATGATAGCCGATAATTTGGTTCTACCACCAGATTGAATGTTCGCGGAACTACGAACAATTACTTGTGTTATAGGCAAACCACCGATCAATCCAGATATGATGTTACCGGTACCTTGTGCTAATAATTCTCTGTTTGTTGGAGTAACATTTTTATGTGGATCTAACTTATCCGTAGCCTCAACACACAGCAATGTTTCTAAACTTGCTACTAAGGCAATGGTAAATCCTGTTACCCATACCTGAGGATTGGTTATGGCACTAAAGTTTGGAAAGCTGAACTGACCAATAAATGATGCTGCATCTTCAGGAACTGGAACACTCACCAAATGATCTTTAGAGATACCAAGTACTTCACTATCTTGGGTGATGATATAAAATATAATACCAACGGCAACCGCTACCAAAGGACCTTGTACCAATTGGAAGATTTTTCCTTTTTTAGACAGCACCTTATCCCATAGTAACAAAATAGATAGTCCTATAATTGCAATAAGGGTTGCACCCGGACTTATATTGTTGACAGTATTTAGAATTTCTGAAAAGGTGTTCTCACCATCAACTTGAAAAAATGCCCAATCACCTTCTGGGTCTGGGTCATAGCCAAAAAAGTGAGGAATCTGTTTTAATATAATAATGATACCTATACCTGTAAGCATGCCTTTAATTACAGAAGATGGAAAATAATAACCAATGACACCTGCTTTTAAAACACCAAAAATTATTTGGATAATTCCACCTAAAACCACGGCAACCAAGAAATTTTGATAACCGCCCAGAGTACCAATGGCAGTAAGTACTATTGCCGCCAATCCGGCAGCGGGACCACTAACACCAATTTTAGAGCCACTAAGTCCGCCGACTACGACACCTCCAATTATACCGGCAATTAAACCTGAAAACAAGGGAGCTCCACTAGCTAATGCAATACCTAAACATAAAGGTAGCGCAACGAAAAATACAACGATACTCGCGGGAATATCACTTTTAATATGTTTGAACATGAAATACAAAATTTTGCCCTAAACTAAGGGCAGATTAGTTAAAATATTGAAAACGTTACAATTAACTAATATAATCGGGCGGGGGAGAAAAGACTTCTAAATATAAATCTAGATATCCTATTTTATTATTGTTTCCAATTACGGAATTTTCATAAATTGAAATGAATGAAAAATCAATAAAATTTTCATTTACAAATTTTTCTTCCCCTAAGGATTTTTTACCGGATTCTTGCTCTTCTTCGTTTAAATTGGTAATAATAATAGGGTTTTCAACATCGCACAGGGTAATAATGCTTGGTGCAGTAATTGCAAAAAGCCAAAATATTAAAAGAGTTAAACGTGCGATTAATTGCATATACTAAAATAAGAAAGGTAAAGATAGTACCCAAACGGGTATAAACTGTTAACAAGGTACTAAAAATCCTTTAACAATCTTATATCATCTTGCGGTAACCAACCCGTTTTACCGTCCGTTAGTTTAATTTTTTTCCAGTCTTCCAATTGGTCTAGAACATTCACCTTTGTACCGGCATGTATTACAAAAACTTCAGCGCTGGTGGTATTGGGTTCCGCTTTAACGGGACTCTCTTCTGCAAAAACAATTGCTGGTTGGTCTTTGTCAAAATCAGCTCTTTGCACGTAAGCAAACAATACCGAAATTATACAGAAAAACAGTGCGAGTAAACTACCAATAAACGTAAATCTTTTTCTAGTTGAATAGTTGGAATAATAGAATAAAATATAAAGTATTACAAAAAGGATCATGAAGGTTACTCCCAAATATGCCCATTGGTCAAAGGTTAGTTTACCGGTAACGTTCTTATAAAGTCTTGCCAAACCAGTCTCGGGCATGGTATCAATAGCGTCTATGGTCATATTTTGAGCATAGCTAAGATTGGTTTTTATTTCTTGATCATTTGGCGATAGTAACAAAGCTTTTTCATAGAAATAGATACTTTCTGCAATCTTATTTTGTTTGTAATAAGCATTGCCCAAATTATAATACAGGGCAGATGAATGCTTACCATTATCCAGAATATTGTTATAAAAACTTACCGCTTTCCCATAATCTCCCGCATTATATGCATCGGTAGCCTGCTCAAACAATTGATCGTTCTGAGCGGTACACAGTAGAACCATAAATAGGCCAATAAGAGTAACTAGCTTTTTGAACATGTTTATAATTGTTTATCCATTATAGAAATTACTTCGCTCGCTTTATCATAATCTGCCTGCATCTGTACATTTGAAAAAGGACTGTACCTGGCAGCTTCGCAGTTTTTAAGTAATGCTATAAAACTATCAACAGTGGTAGGGTCTATATTTTTTTCAGTGAGTAATTCGGTAATTTTATCTTTACTGAACTCTGAGGTCTCAATTTTTAACTTGGCTTTCAGGTAATTATGAAGAGCTCTTTCTAAGGCAATATAAAAGGAGTCTTTGTTGCCCAATTCTTTTCTGGCCGCAGATAAATATTTACGTGCCAATTTGTTTGCCTTTCTTATTTTATTACCTACAATATCGCCAGCCATTGCATCTCTCTTCTTTCTAAATACTATTGCAATAGGGATTAATAATAATGGGCATAACAACCAAAGGTAAAATGAGGTGGAACCAAAGAAATATGAATAACCTTTTCCGGTTAAATCAGGATTCAACTTAATAAAATTGAATTGATTTCCACTGGCGACAACCGATTGTTTTTGATTATTGGTAGAAGCGGAAGCATTGGAAGATGCGCTTAGAGGTCCTTCTAAAACATTGATTACTATTTCATCTGAGGTAAGTGTGGCATATTTACCTGTTGATGGATTAAAATAGCTAAAGTTTAAAGATGGAATTGGGTATTTTCCTCTAAATGATGGTACAATGGTATATTGGTTGCTTACCTTACCCTGCATGCCGGCCAATGTAGTTCTGACCCCTTCCGTAAATTCTGGCTCATAAACTTCTAAAGCACTTGGAAGTTCAAGTTCAGGAAGCTTAAACAGTTTAAGATTTCCTTTTCCACTAACTTCTACGGTAGCTTGCAAAGATTCAGAGGCATTTAAACTTGTTTTGCTAGTAGTTACGGCAAAATCAAAATCGCCAACGGCGCCGTTAAAATTGGCGGGCTGATTATCTAATGGTAAAGGTTTCACATTAATAGTTCTATTACCGGCAGATACAGTTTTATTTGTTTGAGCGTACATACGCTGACCAAAGAAATCTCTTCTTCCTGTGGGTACGTCTACGGTAACATCTAGGGATAAGGGTTCTATATCTAGTTTACCGGATTTTTGGGGATATAATACTACACGTTTTAATATGACATAGCGATAAGGTTTTCCCTTATATGTACCATTTTGGGCACTTAGGGCATTCACTTTAATGTCTTGGCTCCAAAAATTATTGTAAGTAGGATTGTCCAACGGTTGATAGTTGGATACACTAATGTTAGGACTAACATACAACTTGTAAATAACCGTAATAGCTTCGTTTAAATATGGGTTGGATTTAGAGACTTCTGCAACTAAATGTAAATTTTCATCGGCTATATCATCAGCGGTCATTTGATCGCTTGGTTTGTCTACCGCGGCAGTAACTTCAACATCTTGCGCTAGTGATTTATAGGTCTCGCCACCAATAACAATAGTAGCCTGTTTTATGGTAAACTTACCCCTGGCGGTAGGTGCCAAGGTGTATGAATATGATTTGGAATAACTTCTAACCCCGTTGATCCAAGATGAACTTATAGATTGCGACGGACCCATAATGACTTTGAAACCAGTAAAGTCAGGAGGGCTAAAATTATCACCATCACGGTTCATGACAAAGTCTACCCTTAACCTTTCATTGATGCCAAGCTTTGGTTTGCTCAACTTCATTTCAAAAGTAACGTCATTATTGCCTTGGGCCATCATCAAAACAGATGATAGAAAAACGGTTAATACTAACCCTAGTTTAGTTATGGACTTAAAGTCTACCAATCCTTTTCGTTTTTAATTTTAGCACCTTTTACTTTCTTGGCATCAATTTTATCTTGAACCTTTTTCTCGGCATTTTGCATTGCCCTTAATAAGTTCTCAACTTGTTGCTTGGAAAGTTGGTTAGGTCTGGGTTGTTGTTGGTTCTGTTCATTTTCTCCATCACCTTGTTCAGGCTTTTTTTGTTGATCAGATTTATTGTCCCCGTCACCTTCACTATTATCATCTTTTTTCTCTTCATCTTGATCCCCTTCATCACCCTTGTCACCGTCTTCACCTTGATCTTTCTTATCCTCGTTTTCTCCTTCGTCCTTTTTGTCTTGATCTTTATTCTCATCTTGATTCTCTTTGTCCTTGTCCTTATCGTCTTGGTTCTGTTTATTTTCGTCTTGATCTTTTTTAAGAAGCTCTTTTGCCAAAGCTAGGTTATAACGGGTTTCCTCATCGGTTGGATCGTTACGCAATGCTTCCTTATATGCCTCAACAGCCTTGGCGTAATCTTTACGTTTCATGAAAACATTGCCCATATTATGGTAGGCTTTGTGTTTGTCAGCTTTGGAGGTAGAGGTCTCACCAGCTTCCTTAAACCTGCTAAATGCTTCATTATACGTTTCATTATTATAATAAGCATTACCTAAATTATAGGGTGCGGCGCTATTATCCGGGCTTTTGGAAATCGCTTTCCTGTAATCTACTTCGGCGGCTATAAAATTGTCTTCTGATAAAGCCTTGTTACCATCCCAAGTTAAATTGGTAGATAACCTTAAAGCTTTTTCTTTTTCCTTCTCGTCTACCTCTTGAGCAAAAGATGAAAAGCAAACAAGAAGTAATACTAAAATTGTGCTTGTGTTATTCATTTCTTTTCTCATTGAACAAATTGAGTTTCTTTAACCAGCTTGTCTTGCGGTCCAAGATAAAAATATCTAAAAAGAGAAGCAATAGTGCCCCGCCAATAAACCATTGAAACTGATCTTTATATTCTGCGAATTGTTTGGCTTCAAATTCTTTTTTATCCATTTTCAACAATTCTTCTTTTATGAACTCTACGGCAGCATCAGTGTTAGACCCGTCAATATATTGTCCGTCACCTTCACTTGCTATATCTACTAGAACACTCTCGTTTAATTTTGTAATTACGGTTTCACCTTGGCTATCTTTCTTCAGGCTTTCTAGTATACCGTTTCTTTTAATAGGTATTGGAGCTCCCTTTTCTTTACCAACACCAATAGTATAAATAATGATACCTTCATCTGCAGCATCTTCAACAGCGTCTATAGTTGATCCTTCTGAGTGATCTTCACCATCAGAAATTATAAATAGAACCCGGTTGGTTTGTTCGGCATCATCGTAGTACGTAGTGGCCAATTCAATAGCTTGGTCAATTGCCGTACCTTGTGATGTTAGCATATCTGTATTCATACTCTGCAAAAACATCTTTGCAGCACCATAATCAGTGGTAATAGGTAATTGCGGGTAGGCTTGACCAGCATAGGCAATTATACCTATTCTATCGCTTGCCAGTTGGTTGATAATTTCGGAGACCAAACGTTTTGCCTTCTCCAAACGATTGGGGGCAATGTCTTCTGCCAGCATACTTTTACTGACATCAACAGCAAAAACAATATCTACACCTTCACGTTTAACGGTTTCTAGTTTTGTGCCAATTTTAGGGTTGACCAAACCAATGATCAATAAAGCCAAGGCCAATATAAATACCACAAGTTTAATACCGCCTTTATTGTATGAACGGTTAGGCGTTAGCCTTTTTAATAGATCGGTATTGGCAAATTTTTTCTGTGTTCTCTTTTTCCAAACCAGTAACAAAAGGAACAGTACCACTATCACCGGAATGATAATAAGCAAATAGAAATATATTTTTTCGTCGTACTGTATCATATTATACAAAGCTTCTAAATACCGTGTTTCTTAATATCCATTCTAATAAAAGCAACCCTAGTGCCAAAAGTGCCCAAAATCTAAATTTCTCTTCGTAACGATAATATTTAAATTCTTCTACTTCGGTTTTTTCTAACTTATTGATCTCATCGTAGATTTCTTCCAATGACTCATTGTCCGTAGCTCTAAAATATCTACCGCCCGTAGCAATTGCAATGTCTTTTAGAAGATTTTCATCGATTTCTACCTGTCTCATGCCATATCTAAAAGAACCATCTGGATTGTATTGTATGGGAGTTAAAGCATTTCCGTTAGTTCCTATAGCGATGGTATACGTTTTAATGCCAAATTCAATAGCTAGGTCTGCAGCCGTCTGCGGCTCTATAAAACCAGAATTGTTTACACCATCGGTCAATAAAATGATAATTTTACTTTTTGCCGTACTCTCTTTAAGTCGGTTTACAGAGGTTGCCAGCCCCATACCAATGGCAGTACCGTCGTCCAATTGTCCATAAGTAATTTCAGACAGCGCATTGAGCACTATAGATTTGTCTGTGGTAATAGGTGTTTTTGTGTAACCTTCACCGGCATATACAACAAGACCTATACGATCGTTTGGTCTCTCTTTTATAAAATCTGCGGCAACTTTCTTTAATGCCGATAATCTATTGGGTTTTAGATCGCGTGCCAACATACTTGAAGACACGTCTATGGCCATAACAATATCAATACCCTTTGTAGTTTTTGTTCTGGTAGAAATATCCTCGGTCTGTGGTCTTGCCAGCGCAACTATAATGGCGCCCAAAGCCAGTAATCTTAATAAGAAAAGTACTGGTTTAAGTTTTGGTAAAATACTGTTATGGCTAAATCCTTTGGCACTAGAAATTCGTAGTGATGCAGTTTGCTCTTTTTGTTTAAAGATATACCACACAATTGCCAATGGCAGTAATAGGAACAGCCAAAAGAAATCAGGATTTGCAAATGATATATTATCGAACATTTATGCTTCTGTTTTTACTTCTACCGATGTTAAAATACGGTCTACTATTTCTTGTGCGTATGTGTCTTCTTCTAACCAGGTGAGTATTACATATTGTTGAAAGCCTTTTCCGCCAAAAAGTAATACTGCATATTCGCCATCAATTAATTCTTCCGATCCGGGCATAGGAAACTTGCCACTACCAAAAACCTTAACACCTTTTACCCCGCTAATAGTGCTAAATTCCTCTTGTTTGGTAATGATGTTCTTAGCTCCCTGACTTTCAAAATTTGATAGTATTTGTTCAATGGTCTTATCAAATTCTGGTTCTATATCTTGTTGTGCTAAAGTGATGCTGGTTGTACCAATGTTAAAAAGTGCAATTGGACTTCTATATTCAAAAGCTTGGATATCCGCTATGGCAGCTTTTGCTTCTGCCGGTAATTTTATCTTTTGGCGTACCAGTACTTGTGGGGTTTCTAATTGTATTGGCGGAAAACCATAGCTACTTTGTACCCATTCACCTTCTAAAAGCTCTTTTGTTGGGTGGCCCAGAACAGTGTCTTTTAAATAACCGAAACCAAATTTAACACCGGCAATGGTAATACCTATCAATATTACGGCTACTGCGGATATTACTGCAATTTGTATTTTTTTCTTTTTTGCCTTTCGCTCTAATTCTTCTTGGTATTCAGCTTGCTCCAGCAATTCTTCTTCTGTAGGTTCAGGTAAAGCCTCGTGTGTTTTTTCTACTATTTGCTCAACCAGTTTTCGATCTTGTTCAGCAACAGTTGTAGAAGGTTTGTTCTTTGCGAATTTTACTAAATCTGCCGTTTGTAAAATTTGTTGAAACTGTTTTATAGTATCATCATCTAGTTTTAATTCGCCAGCATCCTTTAGTAGTTCTAACTTTTCGATCAGTTGACCGGTGGTACTCTCTAAAGCAGTTACGTGGGCATCTTCTTCTAAGTATGAACGTACAATGGTGGTTAATTCAGAATAATATTGCTTGTATTCATCTTGAATTAAATACTTGGAGTTTTCTAACTTTTTAAGTTCAAGTAATGCCCTGTCGTATGGTGGTAACAGTGCTACTTTTTCTTCTTCGGTCAATGGTTTTTTGCGTAAGACGAACCAGTAGAAAAGTCCTCCTAAAATCAAAAGGATCAAAAGACCGATAAGTAGGTATTTCCAAAAGGTATAATTACTTTTTTCTACATTGATTATTGGTTTTATGTCATACATTTTCTGATTCAGGGTATCTACAGGAACCGTAGCTACATTGATCAAAGAAGAATCGGTCATAAAACCGGTGCCGTTGATGTCAATACGTTGAGATGGTAATTTATAGGCGCCGGAATCAAATTGGGTTAATGCGTATATTTTTTGGAGCGTAAGCCGATCCTTATTTCTAGTGGTATCCGTAGCAAAGGCTTCAACGGTTTCCAATGGCGAAAATGTTTGCCCTTCAGGAAAAATTACAAAGTCTGTAGAATCTATATCTACGGTAACCTTCCATTGAACCTGTTCACCTATTTTTATAAAAGTTGTATCTATCTCAGTGGATATTCGTGGACTTTCTTGAGCGCTCATTTTAGAGCCGCATAATAGAAATACGAATACGGGTAATACACGTAAAAAGTACGATACACCTATTTTATTTGTTCTATTAGTATAACTCATTCGTATCAACCTCTTCTTTTAAAATAGCCCAATAATTTTTTCACATAACTTTCATCTACCCTACAGTCTAAAACACCGCAACCTGATTTTGTAAAAGACTCCTTGAAATAGGTAACACGCTCTCTGTGAAACTCAGCATAGGCATTGCGTACTTTTTTAGATTTGGTATTCACCAATTGCAATTTGCCTGTTTCGGCATCTTCCATTTGTACCATGCCCAAGTTGGGAATAGATTCTTCACGCTCATCATAAATACGGATACCCGTGACATCATGTTTGCTACCTGTAATCTTTAAAGTTTTCTCATATCCTTCATCAATAAAATCAGAAAGCACAAAAACAATGGCTTTTTTCTTCATGACACTGCTCAAAAATTTCAGCGCTTGGGCAATGTTGGTTTTATTACTTTTAGGCTTAAACTCCAATAACTCCCTAATGATTCGCAGAACATGCGTTTTACCTTTTTTGGGCGGAATAAAAAGTTCTATTTGATCAGAGAATAATATTACACCTACCTTATCATTGTTTTGTAAGGCGCTAAAAGCTAAAGTGGCAGATATCTCCGTAACAATTTCATTTTTGAACTGGTTGGTAGTACCAAATAATTCTGAACCACTAATGTCTACCATTAGCATCATGGTCAGCTCTCTTTCTTCTTCAAAGACCTTAATGTAGGGTTCGTTATAACGAGCGGTTACGTTCCAATCTATATTTCTAACATCATCTCCAAATTGATACTGCCGTACTTCACTAAACGTCATACCGCGACCCTTAAAGGTAGAGTGGTATTCCCCACCAAATATATGGTCAGAAAGACGTCTTGTCTTAATCTCTATTTTACGTACTTTTTTGAGTAGCTCTTTGGTATCCATTGTAAGGTAAACAGTTTACAGTTTCCGTTTTAAGTATCATTGGTTCAGCACAAAAATAAATCAATGCATAAAAAGCACATGCTGAATAAGTTGTACTGTATTTAAGGAACCTCTATCTCGTTTACAATTTTGTTGATGATATCAACAGAAGTAATATTTTCCGCTTCGGCCTCATAGGTAATACCTATTCTATGTCTTAATACATCATGTACTACGGCACGTACATCTTCTGGCACAACATAGCCCCTTCTTTTTATAAAGGCATAACATTTGGCAGCAGTACCTAAATTGATACTACCCCTAGGAGATGCACCAAAACTGATCAAAGGCTTTAAGCTTTCTAAATTGTATTTTTCCGGATATCTGGTAGCGAAAACAAGATCAAGTATGTATTTTTCTATTTTCTCGTCCATATACACTTCACGAACGGCTTTTTGTGCACTAAGTATTTGATCTATGGAAACAACAGGATTAACCGTTTCATAGCTGCCCTTTAAATTTTGGCGCATGATCAATTGCTCCTCGTTTATTTTTGGATAGTCAATAACCGTTTTCAACATAAAACGATCCACTTGTGCTTCTGGTAATGGGTATGTACCTTCTTGCTCTACAGGGTTTTGTGTTGCCATTACTAAAAATGGTTTGTCAAGTACAAAGGTTTCGTCGCCAATGGTCACCTGCTTTTCTTGCATGGCTTCTAACAGTGCCGACTGTACTTTGGCAGGAGCACGGTTAATTTCATCTGCAAGAACAAAGTTTGCGAAAATTGGTCCTTTCTTTATTGAGAAATCATTCAGTTTCATGTTATAGATCAAGGTACCAACAACATCTGCGGGTAAAAGATCGGGTGTAAACTGAATTCTGCTAAAACTACCTTTAACAGCTTTTGATAAAGTGTTGATCGCTAATGTTTTTGCTAGCCCCGGAACACCTTCCAATAATATGTGACCCTGTCCTAAAAGTCCAATTAATAATCGTTCAACCATATATTTTTGGCCAACGATCACTTTATTCATTTCAAGCATCAATAAATCGATAAAAGCGCTTTCTTGAGCAATTTTCTCATTTACTGCACTAATGTCAATTGAGGTATTTTCTTCCATTTAAAATATTATATTATTGATTGTTAAGGCTTCTAATTTTAACAGTTATGCAAATTGAAAATTAATTCAGTCAGTCGCTGTTAATGATAGGTTAAAAAATTGGAAAAGCCCTTATTTTTATGAACGTTTTAAGGTATTTCTTTTTAATTTCATTAAACAAAATACAATATATTGAAATATTCAAGAATAATTGCAGGAACTATGACCTGGGGCAAATGGGGAAAACAACTTTCTACTGCTGAAATGATAGCTTTAATGAACCATTGTGTTGAAAATAAGATTACTACGTTTGATCATGCCGATATTTATGGAGATTATACAAATGAGGAAGATTTTGGTAAGGCTTTTAGTAAGAGTAGTATCAAGAGAGAAGATGTTCAGCTTATAAGTAAATGCGGAATTCAATTCAACGTAAAAGAAAGAAGTAATAGGGTTAAGCACTATGATTATAATGCCAGCTACATTATTTCATCTGTAGAAAGGTCATTAAAAATGCTACAGACAGATTATTTGGATTTACTCTTGTTACATAGGCCAAGCCCTTTAATGGATCCTTCAGAAATTGCCGAAGCCATAGATAAACTAAAAATTGAAGGAAAGATCAAACAATTTGGAGTGTCCAATTTCTCACCTTCCCAAATACAATTAATAGAGAAAGAGATTCAGGTAGAAGCCAATCAAGTAGAATTTTCACTTTCGTCCAATAAGGTAATGAATGATGGAACATTGGATGACTGCGTAACATTTGACAGACTAGCCATGAGCTGGAGCCCATTAGGAAGTTATTTTAGGGAAGATTCCAAGGCAAATCTTAGGATAAAAACGGTATTGGCAGACCTGACCAAAAAGTATGGCGCTACAGAAGACCAGTTGCTCTTGGCATGGATTTTAAAACACCCAAGTACTATACATCCTGTGGTTGGTACCGCAACACCACAACGGTTGAAACTAGCCATGGATGCCGTTGAAATTGACATGGAGTTACAGGATTGGTTTATTTTACTTGAGGCTAATGAGGGGCACGAAGTTGCATAATTAAAAAAGAAAATGACAAAAACAGCATTTATTACAGGAGCTACAAGCGGCATAGGAAAATCAACGGCAATTCATTTTGCCTTAAAAGGAATAAACTTGGTGTTGTGCGGTAGAAGACAAGACCGTTTAGATGCCCTTGAAAAAGAATTAGGGAAAGAAGTACAAATTCATACGTTGAATTTTGATATTAGAAGTAAGGAAGCTGTTCATGCAGCCATAGCATCTTTGCCAAGCGAATTTTCTCAAATAGATATTCTGATCAACAATGCCGGTAATGCCCATGGTTTAGATACCATACAAGATGGTAGTATAGATGACTGGGATGCCATGCTTGATATTAATGTAAAGGGTTTGCTATATGTTTCAAAGGCATTGATACCGCAAATGATAGCGCGTAAATCTGGGCATGTCATCAACATTGGTTCAACTGCAGGTAAAGAAGTGTACCCAAAAGGAAATGTGTATTGCGCCAGTAAGCATGCCGTTGATGCCATTAACCAAGGTATGCGGATAGATTTAAACGGTACAGGTGTACGTGTTGGTGCCGTTAACCCTGGTTTGGTAGAAACCGAGTTCAGTAATGTAAGGTTCAAGGGAGATGAAGAAAGGGCAGATAGTGTTTACAAGGGTTTTCAACCTTTAAAACCAGAGGATATTGCCGATATTATTTACTTTGTAGTTACCAGGCCATATCATGTAAATATTGCGGATTTGGTAGTTATGCCCACCGCCCAAGCTTCTTCAACAATTGTAGATAAAACATAGGTCATTAATATTTAGAAGTTTACATTTAAGAAAAATAGCTCAAAATGATCAATAAACGGCTTTTGGTAAAAAACTTGCTCGCACATAATGATGAGAACAGTTTTTACGATAAAAAGCGGTTTATTGCCATTGGGGAAAAGGAGGGGAAAGGCAAATTCTTAAAGCACGTTTGTGCTTTGGCCAATAGCAACCCATCCAATAATTCATTTATTGTTATTGGAGTTGAAGATGAGGATAATAGTATTGTAGGTGTAGATTTTTTTGATGATAGCAAGATTCAAAATTTAGTGAACGCTTATTTGGATAATCCACCGTTGATCTCTTATGAAAATATTCCTTTTCCACATTTGCCCGAAGGTAAAGTTGTGGGCTTGGTTACTATAAAATCTATTGGAAAAATCTGCTCGCTCAGAAAAAACATTTGGAAGTATTATGGAGGTTCTGTTTTTTTTAGGGAAGGCAGTATAAGCTTGCCAAAAGTGTTTGATATTGAATTGAAAGATATTAATTCTGAAGCGGTCGCCACCATTGAGCAACACGCCAAGAATAATATTGAACTTACGTTAGACGGTGTAATTGATTTTATTAATCACCGTCACAAAGATCTTGAAAGTGATTATAAAGTTTTTAAAGAACAGTTTGTAGTCTGTTGGGCGGGTAATAAGAAGGTGGTCAATGGTGTTACCTATTATTATCGTGTTGATATAGAATTAATCAACGAGCAAGTAAAACTCTTCTATTCAAATTTAGATGAGGTAACTATAACCTATGATAATGATTCTTTTTCCACAATAGAGTTTGTGCAATTGGGCTTGGGTGCAAAGCAAAAATATTACCCGTTAGAAAAGGTTGTCATTAATTTTAGTGAAAATGGTACCTATCAAATTAAAAGCGATTTGTTGTTCGATCCACCTGTACATGATAAAGAGGTATTGAAGAAAATCTATGAAAGTAACAATGCCTTGGTGATTAAGGCAAAGAAAAATGTAGAACTGACCATTGCTGAGGTAAAGCAATTAAAATATTTGGCAGATTCTTATTTGATATGTTTTTTAAACGGATTTGAAGAAGCAAAGGAGCGGATGGAAAAAGCAAGACAGATTCTAAAACCTAAGTATCCTAATATAAATGCTTCGCTCAAAGAAGCACTTCGTGTTTTACGAAAAGTTAAATATTCTTAATCCACAGTTGCTCGTAGGGTTTTAAAGGTAATTCGTTACGTATTAATTCTAATGTTTTTCCGGAAAGCAAATCAGTAGATTTTTTGCCCGTGTGAATACCTATAGAAAGTAGCCAGCCTACGTTTATCATCTCGGTGACCTCGTTAAAATTACTCAGTACCCAAATAGTTTCGTTTTTATTGGTACGTTCAAAAACAAATATATGTTCATTAGGGCAACCATGTACTTTAAGGTCGTTAGTGTCGGCAAATACGCTATGCTCTTTTCGTATGTGGATCATATCTTTTAATCCGTTATAAACTATAGAGGGGGCACTTTTTATATCTTTTTCAATTTTAGAAACTACATCCCAATTTTGTATCGGTCTATTAACCCACCTATTGTCATTTATATGCTCTTGGTTTTGCTCATAGCTATAATCATTTAAAGTGGCTATTTCATCACCAGCATAAATCATGGGTATGCCACCGTAGGTTAAAATTATGCCGTGCATCATTAAAATTTTAGCGATGGCACAGTCAATAATTTTATCATTCTTTTGCTCAAGTGCGGTTTCTAAACCTAATAAAGATGCAGCACTTCCGGTTATTCTACCATCTCCGTTTTTAGGGTTGTACATGAACATGAGCCCTTTTGCTGGCGACCAATCTAACTTTCCACAATAATAGTTAAGAATAAACTGTTTGTGTGCCGTAGGGTCATAACCCATAGCCCTTACAAAATCATCATCATAGCCAAGACCAATATCATCATGACAGCGTATGTAATTGATCCAAGTGGCATCCTCTGGTTTTGTAGGAATATCAGAAACGCTTTTTACCAATAAAGAGGCTTTTTTGGTGGCTATTGAATTCCAAAGCAATGCCATTAAAGAGGCGTTGTAGGCAACTTCACACTCATTACCGGTTAATATGCCTTCCCCAAAATACTTTATAATATTTCTAGGAGCTACAATAGCTTCCGCTAAAAGAATAACACCGGGTGCCACAACTTGTAAGCACATTCTAAAAAGGGAAATTAGGGTATGGGCTTCCGGTAAATTTTGTGACAGTGTACCTAGTTTTTTCCATAGAAAGGCAAGAGCATCAAAACGGATAACATCTACCCCCAAATTTGCAAGTCCAACTAAATTACTGAGCATTTCAATGAACACTTCTGGGTTTCTATAATTTAAATCCCATTGGTAACTATTGAAACAGGTCATTACCCATTTTTCCATTTCAGGGCAATAGGTAAAATTACCAGGTGCAGATTGCGGAAAAATTTCGGGCATGGTTTTTTCAAACTCGTCAGGGATATGACGGTCAGGGTAAGTATAGTAATAGTTTTGATAATGAAGATCACCCTTTTTTGCTTTTTGTGCCCACTCAAATTCATCTGAAGTATGGTTAACAACAAAATCAAGCATTAAGAACATATTGTTTTTACGTGCCTTTTTGGTGAAATCCAAAAAATCTGCCTTGGTACCATACTTACTATCAATATCATGATAGCTGTTTACGGCATAACCGCCGTCATTTTCACCATCTGGCCGGGTGGTAATAGGCATTAGATGTAGAAAATTAATTCCTAGATCATCAAAATAAGGCAGTTTATCTTTAAGTCCGTTAATGTCTTTGTTAAACCTATCAACATACATTTGCATACCCACCATTTGTTCGCTTTGGTACCAATTACCAGAATTTAAACGGTCAATGTCTTGATTTTGCAGTTCTTTTGGTCGGTTTTTAAAGAGTGATTCTAAGGTGTTTAACAGCGTATTGAAAAATACTTTGTGTTCTTTCTCTTGGTATAAAGAGAAAAATTGGGTTTTAATAAGAGAAATGTTTGTAGCTAACCTCTGATCAAACAAAGATTGGGTACTTCTTTTCTTTTGGTCCCTAGAGGCCAACAATCTTAATAATTCCGCCTGGTTCATATTAAGAATCTAATTGTTGTAAAGTAGGTAGGGATTCTATTGCGCCAAAGTTTTCTGTAGTGATGGCGCCGGCTTTATTAGCTCTGGCAACCATGTTGGTCAATAGGTTTTCGTTTGTAAGTAAGTCTTCAAAATTTGAGTATTGCGCAATTTGTTGAAGAAAGCAGCCAATGAAAGCGTCACCTGCGCCTGTAGTGTCTTTTGGGGAGACTTTTATACTAGGTATGGTCTTCTTGAATTTTTCGGTACTTAATAATGTACCTTCTCCACCAAGGGTAACAACTATAATTTTTGTTCCCATTTCATGAAAAATTTGGCAAGCATCTTCAAGGTCCTCTTTACCTGAAAGAAGTTGGGCTTCTTCAAGGCTAAATTTGCATAAATGAGATTTTTCAATAAAAGGATGGCATTTTCTAATAAATACCTCCTCTTTATTTTTCCAAAGGTCAACTCTATAGTTAGGGTCAAAACTGATAATGGCATTTTTGGTAAGACCATCAAAAAGATATCTGCTATAAGTTTCCTCTAACGGACCTCCCAATAAAGCTGTTGCAGCACCAAAGTGTATTATATTATTATCAAAATTTGATTTTAGTGAAGAATCATAGGTAAGCTCTTTATCTGCACCACGGCTAAACACAAAATCTCTTTCACCATCTTCGGCAATAGAAACAAAAGCTAGAGTTGTGAAGGTATCGCTTTTCTGTGCTAACGAAATATCTACTTTTTCATTTTCAAGAATACGCAATAGAAAAGACCCAAATGGATCATTGCCAACTGCACCAACGAAGAAGCTGTCACCACCAAGCTTACTAATAGCACAAGCTACATTGGCAGGTGCACCACCTGCTTTTTTGGAAAATTCTTTTGCTTTTGATAAATCTTTGCCTTGGTTCTCGGCAACAAAATCAATCAGCAATTCTCCAATACAAAAAACCTTTTTCATAGTACAAAAAGAAAATTAGGAGGTCTAAGTTAAATAGAAATGGTCGCTTCAACCTAAATAATCTTAAATAAATATTAAATTATAGTTGTGTGCGGTTTATTTTTATGATTTATTACCCAAGGTATTTTGGGTCTGTTGCCTAATTGCATATCTTGAAATGCACATTTTTAAAACACAAACCGACTATGAGCATATTTGATGAAATTAAGAAAAAACTAAGTCATGAATTTATTGACATAGTAGAATGGTTAGATACTAGCAATGATACCATTGTACATAGATTTGAGCGTTATCAAAACGAAATTAAGAATAACGCAAAACTGATCGTAAGGGAAGGGCAAACCGCAGTTTTTATAAATGAAGGGCAATTGGCAGATGTTTTTAAACCTGGTACGTACACACTAAACACCCAAAACCTACCTATTCTTACAACGTTAAAAGGATGGAAATATGGATTTGATAGTCCGTTCAAGGCAGAGGTATATTTCGTAAATACCCGTTTGTTTACAGATGAGAAATGGGGAACTAAAAATCCGTTCATGCTTAGTGATGACCGGTTTGGTCTGGTAGAAATACGTGCTTTTGGTACTTATAGTTTTAGAATAAATGATCCAGGTAAGTTTGTAGTAGATGTAGTGGGTACCGATGGTAATTTTACCAATTATGAAGTAAATGAACATTTAAAAAGTTTAATTGTAACCCGATTTACAGATACTGTTGGCGAAGCCAATTTGCCTATAGAGTTATATGCGGCCAATACCAGTGAACTTTCTGAAACTTGCCAAGAGGTTATGCAACCTGAGTTCAATAGGGTAGGTATAGAATTAGAGCGATTCTACATTGAGAATGTGTCTATGCCAGAAGAACTTAAAAAGGAAATTTTTGAGTACAGCCGTTTAGATAAATTGGACATGGGTAAACTGGCACAGTTCAAAGCGGCCAAGGCTATGGAGCTGGCAGCAAAGAACGAAGGCGGTACAGCAGGTGCTGGTATGGGCATGGGCATGGGTTTTGTGCTGGCTCAGCAAATGGGTGGTCTTATGGGGCAACCGGCAGCACAGCCAATTGGTGGTCAAGCAGTACAACAACCACAGGCGCCACCACCAATACCAGTACAGGTTAGTTATTTCTATGCTGTAAACGGTCAGCAGTTGGGCCCTGTTTCTTTTGAGAAATTAAAGGAGCTCTTTGCAAGCAGAACCATTAATAGAGACTCCTTAATTTGGAAACAAGGAATGGAAAATTGGGCGGTACTTAAAGAAATTGAGGAGTTAAAGTCTTTCTTGGGTGGTAATACACCACCACCTTTACCAACGGTCTAAAAAATGTAAAAATATTACTGGACAATCTTTCTTTTTTAGATAAGGTATACTCTGTATGGACGATATTCAACAATCGGAATATAAAAAAGCGTGCGCCAATTGTGGGGCAGAACTTAAATTTAAGCCAGGTTCCCATCAACTTACCTGCGAATATTGTGGTTATGAAGAATTTATTGAACAATCTAAGAGCAGTTTTGAAGAACTAGAACTAGAGCACTACTTAAAAATTGTTGGTGAAAATGCTTATACCGACACCATTGAGTTATTGCATTGTAAAAATTGTGGGGCAAACCAGCATGTAGAGGAAAACTATAAATCATTAAATTGTGTGTACTGTAGTGAACCTTTAATACGGGAAGACGTTGAAAAAGAAGGTTGGATCTTGCCCGGTGCCTTGGTACCGTTTGAATTGGATGCAAAGAAGGCACAATCTATTTTTAAATCTTGGGTAGGCAAAATTTGGTTTGCGCCGGATAATTTGAAAAAAGCAGCATTAGATTCAGAAGGTTTACATGGTCTTTATATTCCTTACTGGACTTTTGATGCCAATCTTTTTGCGTCTTATCAAGGGCAAAGAGGAGATTATTATTACGAAAATCAGACCTATAATAGTGATAAGGGCAAAAGAACTAGAAGGGTTCGTAAAACAAGATGGACGTATGCTTCTGGTAAAGTAGATGGGTTCGTTGATGACATCTTGATCAGTGCATCGGAAAAAAAGAGAAAAGAAATACCGTCAAAGGTTGCTTTTTGGAACCTAAAGGATTTAGTGGTATTCAACTCCAAATATTTATCGGGGTTTGTAACAGAGAAATATACCGTTTCATTAAAAGAAGGTCATCATAAGTCTTTTCAAGAAGCCAAAAATATAGCCTATAACTGGATCAGAAGAGACATTGGTGGCGATACCCAACGAGTGGCAAATGCCGACATTAAATTATCTAATGAGAAATTTAAACATATTCTGCTTCCTGTTTATATAAGCTCCTACAGTTATGAGGGAAAGGAATATAACTTTTATATAAATGGACAAACCGGGGTGCTTAGCGGAAATAGGCCATATTCATTCTGGAAAATCTTCTTTTTAGTACTTTTTATACTTGTCATAATCACCATAATTGCGATTTTTGCTAAATGAATATAAATAGAACACTGGTTGTAGGTGACATTCATTCGGGCTTACAAGCGTTAAAACAAGTGCTTAGTAAAGCAGCTGTAACAGAACACGATACTATAATATTTTTAGGGGACTATATAGATGGATGGAGTGAAGCGGTAGAAACTATTGATTACCTTCTAGAATTAAAGAAAAAATACAATTGCATATACCTAAGGGGCAATCATGATGAACTTTGCTATGAATGGTTGACAGGTAAAGCGGATAACCCAACTTGGTTTATGCATGGTGGTGAAGCTACTTCCAATTCTTACGCCAATATTTCTAGCAAGGATAAAGAGATTCATCTCAATTTTTATGAAAGTCTAGAGAATTATCACTTAGATACCGAAAATAGGTTGTTTTTACATGCAGGATTTACTAACTTAAAAGGAATTGAGCATGAATATTTTAAAAAAACGTTTTACTGGGACCGTACCTTATGGGAGCTAGCTCTTTCTCTGAACAAAAATTTAGAAAAAGATCATATACATTACCCAAAACGACTAAAGAACTATTCTGAGATCTATATTGGTCATACGCCAGTAACAAGAATTGGTAAAACTACACCGCAAAAAGCGGCCAATGTTTGGAATATTGACACAGGTGCAGCTTTCAAAGGACCTTTGACCATTTTCAATGCAGATTCAAAAGAATACTGGCAAAGCGATCCTGTACATACGTTTTACCCTAATGAAAAGGGTAGAAACTAAGAAAACCGTTAACTTTACTAAAAATGGATTGTTTAAATGACGATCTTTGAAAAAAATAAACTATGTCTACTAAAAATATAAGATTAGAAGTGATGCAGGCTTTAGAGCCTCAGGTAGAAGGATTTATGGATTCTTTCCTTATTAAACCAGAGGATATATGGCAGCCTACGGACTTTTTACCAAATTCTGAAAAAGATACATTTTTACAAGAAGTAAAAGATATTAGAGAAGAGTCTAAAGAACTTGGTTATGATTTTTGGGTAACCATGGTAGCGGATACGATAACTGAAGAAGCTTTGCCAACCTATGAATCTTGGTTGATGGATGTTGTAGGTATAGACCAACACGGTGATCATAAGACCAATGGTTGGGCAAAATGGGTAAGAGCTTGGACAGCAGAAGAGAATAGACATGGCGATGTGTTGAACAAGTATCTATATTTATCCGGTAGGGTAAATATGAGAGAAATAGAGTTGACCACCCAGCATTTAATTTCAGACGGTTTTGATATTGGTACGGATCGTGACCCTTATAAGAACTTTGTATATACCTCTTTTCAAGAATTGGCTACCAATATTTCGCACAAGCGTGTTGGGCAAATGGCAAAGAAAAAAGGAAATACACTTTTAGGTAAAATGTGTACAATTATTGCAGGTGATGAAATGAGACACCACTTGGCATATAGAGAATTCGTTAAGACTATTTTTGGCGAAGATCCATCTGGTATGATGATTGCCTTCGCAGATATGATGAAGAAGAAGATTGTAATGCCTGCTCATTTTTTAAGGGAGTCCGGTGGTACAATTGGATCGGCATTTGAGAATTTTTCAAATTGCGCACAACGTTTAGGTGTATATACAGCACAGGATTATGTAGATATATTAAGCAAATTAAATGCTTATTGGCAGTTAGATTCTGTACGTTCTTTAAATGAGGAAGCAGAAAAGGCTCGTGATTATTTAATTAAATTACCGGCAAGGTTAGAGCGAATTGCGGAAAGAATGAAATTTCCAGAAGATCAATATCACTTTAAGTGGGTAGAAGCTAATGGAGCATTATAAAATTAAAAATCCCGATAATTCATTATCGGGATTTTTTTTGCTAAACGGTGATTTATAGTTTACCGTGTTTATGCTCATCTTGCCATTTAACAAGTTCTGTCCATTTACCTTCGTAACACATTTTAGCTTGCATTGGCCAAGATGCCGGGTCGTGTATCTTATATCGTGTTCCACCTGTATCCAATATTTTCTGACAATCTTCAAGACTGGCTTCAGAAAGTGCTTTCCAGGTTTTAATACCATGATCTTTGAACATACCTTCAATTTTTGGACCAATTCCTTCTACAAGTTTTAAATCGTCTTGTTTAACGGTTTTGCCAAAAGCAGCTTTTGCAGCAGCGCCATCAAAAGCTAAGGCACTACTTGTAGCGGCACCGGCGGCAAATGATGCTGCTGTAGCAGAAGCACCAAGATTTGTGCTTGTCGTTGGCGGTACGGCTTTGCTAGCGGCAATTACCTTTTGGTTGCAGGCATCAAGGTCAGCTTTTAATTTAGTGTTGCTTGCCTTTAAGTTGTTCAATTCTGCCAATTGGGCGTTTAACTTTGTATTATTGGCTTTAAGACTGTTTATTTCAGCAGAGTTGTCAATTACTTTGGTAGAACTTTTACCGAGTAGATAACCTAAAATACCGCAGATAAGACCTACTAACAATGGAATTATCCAGCACCAAATACTCATATTTTCAAAATTCATGATTTTACTTATTTATAGGATTAGTGTATGTTTTAATTTAATGTAATAACTGTTCTTCTATTTTTTTCTCTGCCTTCTTCGGTAGCATTTGTTGCAATAGGTTGGGTCTGCCCTTTGGATGTAGCAATGATTTTACTTTCAGCTATACCGTTTTGCATTAGATAGTTTTTGGCGAATTCTGCCCTGTCTTGCCCTAGCCTCATATTAGTACTTGCTTGTCCGGTAGCATCGGTATGGCCTACAACACTCACTGTTGCATCTTCAACTTTATCTATATATCTAGAAATATCTGCAACCTTTTGGCGCTGCTCGGCATCTAGGTAAATAGAAGCTTCTGCAGTATTAAAGTAAAGTATTAACGGGTCGGCTTTAATTTTCTCATAAAGGGCATTAAGGTCATCCTTTTCATTAACAGATCGCTCTTCAATATCAAAAGAGGCCGCACCCCAATAGGTATTTTCTTTAGGTACCATGTCATCCATTAGTTTGCCCAAAGTATTTATTTGTGCAGTAGAAATACCTTTAGATGCTAAATCATTTTTTATGGCATTGGCTCTTGCTAAACCTAAATTAGGAAACGCTGAGTTGTTCTCTTCTTCACTTGTGTAATAACCGGTGACATTGACTACGTTGCCATCATTTGCTTCTAAATAGCTCTTAAGACCATTAATACCTTTTGTAAGGTTGGCACTTAAAGGCATTAATACAGCATTGGAAGAGACATTAAAATTGTAGTTGTCATTGGTATTATAGGCAAATCCGTTTGCATCAATTGCAAAAGGGTAAGATGTTGCCGAGGGTTCTTTTACGATTACTTTTTCTTTAGCAGGTTCTTCATGCGTACTTGTTGCATTACATTCGCTACAACAAGTGATAAAGAAATAAGTACCTATTAGAATGGTAATCAACATACCTAATAAATACGTTATTGTTTTTGTCATTATTAATACTGTTTAGTGTTTAGCCCACAATTTATTAAAAAAATCTTAAAAATGTTAAATCATTTGAGCCTAATTGCCTTACAATCAATCATTATAGTAATAACAGTTATGTAGCGTATAGTACCAAGTATACGATCAGTTGGTGAGATTGTAAAAAAAGTTAATGATGCGACAACTATTAATTGCAATTTTGCGTAAGTATTTAAATGGTATGCATCTCCCCACAAAGTTTGGGCATTGATCATACAATTTAAAGTTTTGAGTTAGTTGGTTAAAAAATCCTGTCTTCAATATGTCGACAGGATTTTTTTATGTTCAATAGTTTATAAAGTAGGTTTCCATCTATACAATTTTTACATGAATTTGTACAGATTTCACACCATTAAAGGATACAATTTGTTAGCTTGAAACAGCTGTATTTGTATTGAAAATGAAGAAAAAAATAAAAAAGTGTTTTAATTTTCTTTGCATGTTTATCGTACTGGGCACTCAAACTTTATTACATGGAAGTTGGTCTCATGAACCACCAAATAGAAAAGCTGCTTAGATAATAAACATGCAAAAGAAAATATGATTTGATTATAGGTCGAATTTTATTCCCTGAGCCAATGGCAGTTCGGTAGTAAAATTAATGGTATTGGTCTGTCTTCTCATATACACTTTCCATGCATCTGAACCACTTTCACGACCACCGCCAGTTTCTTTTTCTCCACCAAAGGCACCGCCGATTTCTGCGCCAGAGGTACCAATGTTTACATTAGCTATACCGCAATCACTGCCCCAAGCAGAAAGAAAACGTTCTGCCTCTCTTAAATTATTGGTCATAATTGCAGATGACAGCCCTTGAACAACTCCATTTTGAATGGCGATGGCATTTTCAACGTCACCGGAATATTTTAAAAGATAGAGAACAGGTGCGAAAGTTTCGTGCTGAACAATTTCAAAATCATTACTTGCCTCTGCAATGGCAGGTTTAACATAACAACCACTTTCATAGCCTTCACCATCTAAAACACCACCCTCAACAATTAATTTACCACCTTCTTCAACTACCTTTTTCAAAGCATTTTTATAATGTGAAACAGCATCAGTATCAATCAATGGTCCTACGTGGTTATTCTCATCTAATGGATTACCTATTCTTAATTGCTGGTAAGCGGCAACAACGGCATCTTTCACTTTGTCATACATAGATTCATGAATGATCAATCTTCTGGTTGAAGTACAACGTTGCCCAGCCGTTCCTACGGCACCAAAAACGGCACCGATAACGGTCATTTTTAAATCGGCATCCGGTGTAACGATAATAGCATTGTTTCCGCCCAACTCCAATAGAGATTTTCCAAGACGGGCGGCAACTGCTTGGGCAACTATTTTACCCATTCTAATTGAACCCGTAGCGGATACCAACGGTATTCTATTATCTTGGGTCATAAGTTCACCAATCTTATAATCGCCGTTTATTAGGCAGGAAATGCCTTCGGGTAGGTTATTTGCCTTAAAAACTTCAGCAGCAATGTTTTGGCAGGCTACACCACATAAAGGGGTTTTTTCTGATGGTTTCCAAACACAAACATCACCACAGATCCATGCCAACGCTGTATTCCATGCCCATACGGCAACCGGAAAGTTAAATGCGGAAATAATACCCACTACACCAAGTGAATGGTATTGCTCGTACATTCTATGCCCAGGTCTTTCAGAATGCATGGTCAATCCGTGCAATTGTCTAGAAAGACCAACGGCAAAATCACAGATATCTATCATTTCTTGCACTTCTCCTAAACCTTCTTGGTAGCTTTTTCCCATTTCATAGGAAACTAGTTTTCCAAGGGGCTCTTTTAGCTCTCTAAGTTTGTCACCAAATTGTCTTACAATTTCGCCACGTTGAGGTGCGGGTTTTGTTCTCCATTGCTTAAAAGCAGTGGTAGCAGAAGACATTACTTTTTCATAATCTTCTTTTGTGGTCGTTTTTACCTTTGCAATTAAAGATCCGTCTACAGGTGAGTAAGATGAGATAATATCTCCTGAGGAGAAATGATCTGATCCGGTTGATGTACCGTCATTTACCTCTTTAATTCCAAGTGCCTTAAGGGCATCATGTATTCCAAAATCTGCTGCTATTTTTGACATTTTATAACTTTTTACGCAATTAATGTTAGATATATTACAAAAATACAAAGAATTTTGTCTTTAGGAAGAACTAATTACAACTAGGCAAATTTGACCATCAACCATAGAATAATACCTGCCAAGGCAGGTACACTCTGTACAATAAATATCTTTTTGCTTACCGAAACGGCACCGTACATACCGGCGACAGTAACACAGCCTAAAAAGAAAAGGGCTACGTTACATGACCAGTTACCATCAGAAATCAGTAAGGACCAAATTAACCCTGCTGCCAAAAAACCATTGTAAAGTCCTTGGTTTGCCGCCATTTGTTTAGTGGGTATAAATAAATCTTTCGGGAAATTTTTAAACACCTTTCTACCGGTAGTGGTCCATGCGAACATTTCTATCCATAGGATGTAAACATGAATAAATGCTACAAGTGCTGTAATTATTTTAGCTAATACTATCATTCTTCCTTTGCAATAAAACGTTCGTCAACAGGCATTACCGTGCCGCAATTATCACATGTTCTCAATTCTTTTGAACTGTAAAAATGCTTAAAGTGTGCTAAAAAATCTTTTTCTATGTCATGAAGGGTGAAATAGGCTTCATAGAGCTTATGATTACAATTGTCACAAAACCAAAGCAAACCATCATCAACATTCATGCTAGCTCGTTTTCTTTCAATGACCAAGCCAATAGATCCTTCTTTTCGAACAGGAGAATGTGGCACTTTAGCAGGATGCAAATACATATCTCCCGGACCTAGTTTCATGGTCCTTTTTTTACCGTCTTCTTGAATGTGAACTTCTATATTTCCTTCTAATTGATAAAACAGCTCTTCGGTTTCGTTGTAATGGTAATCTTTACGTGCATTTGGTCCGGCTACGATCATGACAATATAGTCGCCAGCATCTTTATATAAGTTTTTATTTCCAACTGGAGGTTTTAGTAATGCTCTGTTATCTTCTATCCATTTGTTGAGATTAAATGGTGCTTGTATACTCATTTCACTGAAATTAATTGAAAGTTAATTAAACGATCGTTTCTCACTGAAAAGTTAAGCATAAAAAAAGCCTTTGTATAACAAAGGCTTCTTAAAATTATATTTTACGATATTTTATCTAAAGAACAACTGTGTAAAGTATAGGTCGCCATTGCTATTTTGGTTAATGCTTATGGCTGAGTAGTTGTATTCACCTTCAATATTTACTCTATGCCCCGGACTTTCTAACCATGCCTCAAAAGCTTCTTCAATAGTGTCATAATTTCTTGCAACATTTTCTGCTACAAAAACTGCACCGGTTCTCTTTGAAATATTCTCTGCACGTTGCGTAAAGTTATCATGACTAGTATTTCCTTTAGAAATCATATAGTCGGTATGAAGCGTTGCATAATAATAGGTGGTACTTTCAAATTCCATTTCATTTAATCCTATACTAGCTCTATATGTATTTATCATTTCAAAAAGTTCATCTTCCAGTGTACTGTGATTTTTAGAAGATGCCAAAGTATATTGCTCTAGGGAGTCTTCAGGTGTACT
Source organism: Maribacter sp. HS (assembly GCF_048059195.1). Lineage (NCBI taxonomy): Bacteria > Pseudomonadati > Bacteroidota > Flavobacteriia > Flavobacteriales > Flavobacteriaceae > Maribacter > Maribacter sp. HS. The sequence continues at coordinate 509,895 of NZ_JAYLVV010000003.1, read as the reverse complement.
CTCGTAACCTGCGAAATTCTCATATTTTGAACAGGATGATAGTGAAATGATCAACACTACCAAAAAAGGAAATAAAGTTTTCATAGGGGAAACTATTTTGTTTTATGAGTGTCAAAAGTAGTTTAGATAACAAGCTCATAAAGAAGAACATCTATGGATAGGGTAAAATATTCGATAAGCTACATCTATTTGATATAGTAGCGCTTATCGATAAAATGCACTTTGAATTACATCGTAAAAAATGGCATTTAATATGATTTTTCTCACTTTATCTAGGTTATGATTCACATTGACCTATATGAGTTAATCAAAAATGCTATTTTCTTACCAAAATCTTAATATAAGGTTGTTTTACTGCTTGTAGAAAAGTTGTGTAAAGTAGTAATTGCCGAAATCATCTTTTTTGACACTAATGGCGGTATGGGTAAAATCTCCTTCCATGGTTTTTTTATGGCTACTACTTATATACCAACCTTCAAAAGCTTCTTGTGCGGTATCATAATCTTTGGCAACATTCTCAGCCACCATTTCAACAGATATCTCAGAATCTATGTTTGAAGCGCGAGAGCTAAAATTGTCATGGCTAATGCTACCTTTAGAAATCATGTAATCTGTATGCAGGTTTGCATATTTATATGCTACATCGCTAAACTGCAAAGTATTAGTGTTGAGACTAAGTCTATGTGTGTTGACAATATCCAGTAGGTCCTGCTCTATAGTTAAAACATTTTCAGCTTCCAATACAGGCGTTTCTTCAAGAGATTCGCTAGTACAAGAACCAAGAAAAAGTAATAAAAAGACAGTGACCGCATTAAGCAATCTCATTTTCATATAAGTGTCTTTTAATTAGCCTCTCGGCGTAGCGAAGTAGGTAAGAAGGTGAGAATGTTCTAAGTTCTCTATTTTCGATTTGGGTTATCGATAACGTAATATTATATAAAAATTAAACACAGGGGAGGAACAATATTACTTATTCGACAAAGTGCACAATATGTAAGATTATTGAACGATCAAATTTAGATTGTCATCGATTCTTCGCTAGACTCTTCTGGCATTACTTCTGTCTTAAGAACAGTATCAAATATCAACGCACCTATATCTTTAATGGGTTGGTAAAGTATAGACTCTTTCTTGGTTTCATCTGTAAGTAGGTTCAGGGTGGTATCCATACGATCAAAAAAGATAAATGCGGCCCCTAATAGAATAGCTACTTTTAAGGTGCCAAAAATTCCACCGGCTATTTTATTCAGCCACCCTAACATAGCAAAATTGGCGACTTTGGTCAATAATTTTCCGGCTAGGTTCACTACTATAATGATAAGGATCAGCGTAATTATAAATGCTATAATACTCATATTACGTTCATTCCAATCTAAATGGTTAGATAGATAGTTGCCTGTTATATATGAAAAGTGAATAGCGCCAAAAATACCGGCTACCAAGGCTACTATAGAAGCAATTTCCATGAATAGTCCGTTATTATATCCTTTCCACAGACCCCAAATGAGCGGTAGTCCAAGTAAAATATCCAAAAGTCCCATTCGTATAGTGTTTTGACAAATATAGAACTTTGATTTGTACCTTTGCAAGGTCTAGATTATAGTAGATAGCAGGTTAATATGGCAAGGGATATACAGTTAAAAGAACGTTGGGATTATTTAGTAGAGAAACTATCTGAAAAGTTTTCTGATGGAGATCCGTTAGAATTGGATGCTATCATCTACTTGGTGGGTGTTCAAGAATTGGGCCAATATCACAGAAAGTATAAGAAAGATGATAAACTAGACCTTATGCACATAGCAATTTGCAGATTGTTGGAACCTTACGGTTTTTATGAGTTTAGCTTTTTTGATGAAGATGGCTGGCCACATTATAATGTGTTAGAAGAACTACCTTCTCTAAAAGCGGGTGAGCAAACGGTGCTCATGAAAGAAGCAATTGTCTCTTACTTCCTGGAAAAAGAATTTATAAAGTAATTACACCGCAAATAATGCTCTGTAAAAAAGCTGCCTAAAATGTATAGGTAGAGAAATTATCTTGAATAGAAATATACTTTGTCCATTAGATTTTTGATGTTTGAATTGGGTATGAAATCTGCTATATTTAAAGAAATAACTATAGCACATGTCAAGGCAATTTATAATATCATTAGATCAAGGTACCACTAGCTCAAGAGCTTTATTGGTAGACCATGATGGAACTATTCAAGGAATGGTTCAAAAAGAATTCAAACAAATTTTTCCAAAATCGGGTTGGGTAGAGCATGATCCAAAAGAGATTTTAGATTCTCAAATGATGGTTTTAAAAGAGCTTCTTGAAAAAGAGGAAGTTAAGCCTTCAGAAATTATGGGCATTGGTATTACCAACCAAAGGGAAACTACTGTGGTTTGGGATAAAAATACCGGAGAACCTATTTATAATGCCATTGTTTGGCAAGATAAACGTACAGCTGACATTTGCGAACATCTTAAAAAAACCGGTCTTACGGAGCATGTAAAGAAGACTACTGGTCTGGTTATAGATTCCTATTTCTCTGGCACCAAGGTAAAGTGGATTTTGGATAATGTTGAGGGAGCAAAGAAGAAAGCACAGGCAGGAGATTTGTTAATGGGCACCATTGATACCTGGTTGGTTTGGAACATGACCAAAGAGCATAATCACGTAACGGACTATACCAACGCATCACGAACTATGATTTACGATATCGTAAATTTAAAATGGGATGACAAAATGCTAAAGGCATTAGATATACCCAAAACCATGCTTCCAGAAGTAAAACCATCGTCTGCTCATTTTGGCGATTATGAAATTGATGGTGTTAAAATACCTATTGCAGGAATAGCAGGAGATCAACAGGCAGCGCTTTTTGGTCAGGCTTGTTTTAAGAAAGGTTCAGCTAAAAATACCTACGGTACAGGTTGTTTTATGCTAATGAATACGGGAGAAAAGCCACAGTTTTCTAAAAACGGATTGCTGACCACTATAGCTTACGGTTTAAATGGTAAGGTACACTATGCTTTAGAAGGAAGTATTTTTATTGCAGGTGCCGCAATACAATGGTTGCGAGATGGTCTAGAGTTGATAGACCACGCTAAGGAAACAGAAGAACTGGCCAACTCCATTGAAGGTGAAAACCCGGTATATGTGGTGCCGGCGTTTGCCGGTCTTGGGGCGCCCTATTGGGATATGTATGCAAGGGGAGCAGTATTCGGTTTAACGCGTGATACCGGTAAAGCTCATTTGGCGAAAGCAACACTAGAGGCACTTGCATATCAAACAAAGGATATTTTAAAGGCTATGGAAGATGATTCTGGTATTCAACTTAAGAACTTAAGGGTAGATGGCGGTGCATGTGCTAACGACCATTTAATGCAATTTCAAGCCGATATCTTGGATTCAGAGGTGCATAGACCAGAGATTATTGAATCTACCGCAATGGGTGCGGCATTTTTAGCGGGCATAGAGGTCGGGTTCTGGCAACAGTCAGATATTGATGAGAGTAGACCAATGAACAAAATATTTACCCCAACTTTTGACCGTGTAAAAAGAAAGCGCCTATATAAGAAATGGCAAAAAGCGGTAGAACGCTCAAAAGGTTGGGAAGACGAAGAGTAAATACACATTGAATTTACAATTAATTAATTCTTTAGAGCATAAAATAGCATAAGGGTCACGCTATCTTTGATTTTTTGTACTGGCTTTTGTCTGCAATATGGACAAGCACAAGCATATTAATTTAAATAGAAACTACCAATGGAAAATATAAAATTCACAAATTTAGAACGCCAAAAAACAATAGGTAATCTAGAATCGGAGGAATTTGATTTGGTAGTTATCGGTGGTGGTATCACTGGTGGTGGTATTGCGTTGGATGCTGCCTCGCGTGGATTAAAGGTAGTGCTGCTTGAGAAAGGAGATTTTGCTTCGGGTACAAGTAGTAAATCCACTAAATTAATACATGGCGGACTCCGTTACTTAAAACAATTCGATTTTTGGTTGGTGAAAGAAGTAGGTTCAGAACGTGCTATTGTGCACAAACTGGCTCCACATTTGGTTCTGCCCAAAAAGATGTTGTTACCTTTAATTGAAAATGGGTCTTACGGTAAATGGTTAACGTCAATAGGGCTTAAGGTTTATGATATACTGGCACAAGTATCTGGTGACGATAAACGAAAAATGCTCGAGAAAAAAGAAGCAATGAAATTAGAGCCTTTATTGCCAAAAAAGATACTGAACGGGGCGGGTTATTATGCGGAATATAGAACAGATGATGCCCGTTTGACTATAGAAAACATAAAGACTAGTTTACTTTTTGGTGCACAGGCCTTGAACTATGCCAAGGTAAACGACTTTCTTTATGACAATGAAAAGGTTGCTGGGGTAAAAGTTACAGATGAAACTACGGGTAAGGAGTTTACCATTAAATCTAAGTATGTAATTAGCGCTGCCGGACCGTGGGTAGATGAGCTAAGAAGTCTTAATAATTCTAAAAAAGGAAAACAGCTTCATTTGACCAAAGGGGTACATTTGGTTTTTCCATATGAAAAATTGCCGGTGAAGCAATCGGTTTATTTTGATATACCTGATGGTAGAATGATGTTCGCAATACCAAGAGGTAAAGTTACTTATGTAGGTACAACAGATACTAACTATAATGATAATAAGGACCGCGTAAGAACAGATATTGCAGACGCTATTTATTTAATATCTGCCGTTAACAATATGTTCCCGGATATAAATCTGGAATTAGATGATATCGTTTCTTCTTGGGCAGGTTTACGACCGTTAATTCATGAAGAAGGAAAATCTGCATCAGAATTATCTAGAAAGGATGAAATTTTTGTTTCAGATACAGGCTTGATCAGTATTGCGGGGGGTAAGTTGACCGGTTATCGTAAAATGGCAGAAAGAGTTGTAGATCGCATTGCCAAGAAAATGGAAGAAGAATACGATACCGAACTGAAAGAATGTTATACTGAGAAGATATTTTTGTGTGGTAATGTTGATTTCAAAAAATTCAAACATGTAAAAAAATACATAAGCGAGGTTTACAATAACATTAAAGATGAAGGTTTTTCAAAGCATGATGCCTGGTTTTTGGTAACCAATTACGGTAAGCAGACAGAGAAAATATTAGAACTGTATGCAACCATTGTAGAAGCTGATCCCTATGTAAGGTTGGCAAAAGCAGAAGTAGCATTTGGTATAGATTATGAAATGGTACAAACCCCAATGGACTTTTTTATAAGAAGAACCGGTAGATTGTATTTTGATATTGAAAGCATTAGAACCCTAATGGAACCTATCTTAAAAGAATTCCAGAATAAATTTGGGGTATCTAATGATATAGTTCAAGGTTGGAGAACTACTTTAGAGGAAGAATTAAAAGAGCATTCAGATTTCTCTTTGGAGCGAGGTTAATCTAACTTCTCTGTTAAATCTAGAAAAACCTTTTTAGGGTTTTTATTTTCATAGAGAACTTTATAAACAGCATCTATGATAGGGGTCTTTACCTTTTTTGTAAAATTCTCCTTAATCTTAAAAGCACTTTTTGCTGCGTAGTAGCCTTCAGCGATCATACTCATTTCCATCTGTGCGCTTTTTACGGTGTACCCTTTACCTATCATATTACCGAACATCCTGTTTCGGCTAAAAATAGAGTACCCAGTAACTAATAAATCGCCTAAATAGGCAGATTTATTAATGTTACGATCTAGGTTATGAATGCGTTTAGTGTATCGCTTCATCTCACGAATTGCATTGCTCATCAATACACTTTGAAAATTATCTCCATATCCCAGACCATGGGCAATACCCGCAGCAATGGCGTAAATATTCTTTAGCATTGCGGCATATTCAGTACCAATAATATCTTTACTGATACTGGTTTTTATGTATGAACAAGCTAAATTGTTGGCAACCAGTTCAGCCTTTTCCGTATCAGCACAGGCAATGGTCAAATAGGAAAGTCGCTCCATAGCAACTTCTTCGGCATGGCAAGGACCTGTAATTACTCCAATGTTTTCAAATGGTATATCAAAAACTTCATGAAAATGTTCGCCAACGATCAACCCAGATTCTGGAACAATACCCTTTATGGCCGAAAAAATGATTTTTTCCTGTAATGAACTGTTCAGCTTTTCTAATTCACCCACTAAGAAAGCAGAAGGAATAGCAAAAATTAAAACATCTGCATAGTTTACAATCTCATTTATGTCGCTAGTCAATACTAATTGCTCTGGTCTAAACTCTACAGAAGTAAGGTAGTTAGGATTGTGTTTTTGAGATTTAATATGCTCAATAGCTTCATCATTTCTCATATACCAACCTACCTTATCTTGGTTGTTGGTCAGCATTTTAACAATCGCCGTAGCCCAACTTCCACCGCCTAAAACCGCAAATTTTACATCATTGTTCATACTGCAAATTTACCAATAAATTGCATGTTTGGTATAAGCTTAGTATCAGTCTTATGTAAAATTTGGCATGGAGATTGTTTCTAGGTAAATAATCAATTAAATGAAATCATATGAAAACGATAAAACTACTTACAGGATATTTTCTTTTGGCCACCATGTTGGTTTCTTGTTATACAGAGGTAATTATTGAAGATGATTTCATTGAGGAATCTGCCTTTAATACCGATCAAGTATTACAGAGCTATGACCTTTGGTATGTAGATATCAATGCTACACGTGGCAATGGTGAAATTCCTTTTTTACAAAGGGCATTTACGGTTTCTTTTGATAGAGGAGTCTTTTACGCTAACAATAATATAGTGGGTATTGGTAAGACCGGTGGTGGTTATGGTATAGACGTAGGATCATATGGCACCCTTAGAGGTACTGTAGATATTGACCATGATATTGATGGGTCTTGGTTTTTAGAAGTGTATGCCGTTAACAATAATACCATTGAGCTGTATGATGCCGGTACTGATACTTCGTACTATTTAAAAGGATATCAGATCAACAATTTTGATTATGACATGGTATTCTACGATAACATCAATTACTTTTTGCAGGAGTATGATGCGTGGGAAAAAATTTATACAAGTGAAACAGGCGCGTTAAATGATTTTGATGAAGAAAATTATCTGCAATTTCTACCTAATTTCTTTAGATCTTCATTAGATACGCCCAATACAAGTATTTCTAATCTGCAGTGGGATTTTGAGGGAGATTATCAGGTATATAACGTTCAAGGAGATAACTCTTTAAAAACGCTGACCTTGGATTATGATTTTTTTGGTGATGATTACTTTGAACTATATGTCATAAATGACAGCACTATAGAATTATATCACCCAGATAGTGGAACAACCTATGAGTTTAGGGGCAGGGGGTATATAGAATACTTAAAGTCCGGTAAAGGATACGATGAAAGTAAAAAAAGAAGTAAATCTTCTAACCCAACAATGAATGTTGAAAGGAAGAAAGCAAAATAGTTTTTAGGTTGATTGTCTTAAGAATGCCCAATTCAATTAGAAGAGGGCATTTTTTTATGCTTGAGATTTCACATCTCCCATAATGATGGAATCAATGGTTATAGGGTTGTTGGAATGCAGTACAGAAATATCACCGGTAGTTTCAAAAACAACAGCCTTTACTTGAGATAATTGTAGCACATTGGCCTCTCTTAATTTACCCATTAAATCAGCTTCACTTACCAATGCCTTTTTAAGGTTGTCTTTTAATATGGTGCCATTTTCCATAAGCAAAATAGGGGTGTTTGTTATAAATTGTTGCGCAGCATCAGAAGATGACAATAATTTAGCGAACAAAGCTTGTAGACCAGCCAATATGGCTAAGGAAACTAAAGCTGGCATTAGATTGTCTACCGGTTTGTTTACGGCATCTGCAAGTATGGATCCCATAGCTATGGTCACAGCAAAATCAAAACTGGTCATTTTTGCAAATGTTCTTTTACCGGTAACTCGGGTAATGAACATCATGTATACGTAAACTAACAGTGCTGCAACGCATATTTGAATTACTGTTTTTATTGAAAGTGGGTCAAAAATTTCCATTATGTTGGTTTTAGGGTTTACACCTAAAGGTAGCAACTCAATGGTCCTATAGTATACTCAATACAATAGAATACTACTTCATTTAATGGGTCTGCAATCTTTTTTTAAATGCCGACGGATTTTCTCCTGTTACTTTCTTAAAAGTTCTATTGAAATAGGACAAGCTTTCAAACCCACATTCAAAACAGGTTTCACTTACGTTTTTGCCTGTAAGAAGCAATCTTTTAGATTGGCTAATTCGATATTGATTTAAAAACTCAATAAATGTACTACCTGTGGCTTTTTTAAAGTAACGACAAAAAGCCGGTTTGGTCAGGTTGCAGAATTTGGCGACTTCGTCCACAGAGATTTTTCCTTGGTAGCGCTCATCGATTAATGCATAAATGTCACGAATTCTACTTTGTTCCTTTTTGCTGTATCTATTTTTATAAGGTTTCTTATGTAGTAGTTGAAACTCGTTGCTTTGAGAAAGTCTTTTAAGAATAGCCATAATGGCCATAAAATATTCAAAAGGTTTAAGGGTGTGCAGTTCTTTTAGCATTTCCCCTACTTCTTTTTTTGTATTTCCATGAAAGGCAATGCCATATCTTGATAGGTCCAGTAATCTATTCAGGCTTTGTAATTCTGGTATTGGGTCTACATAGGTGTTTTTAAAAGAGGGTTTTATGTGTAAAACCTCTTCTCTATAAGTGGTTTTTACACCATAGTCAAAATTCAAATGTGGTATATTGGATCCAATGAGAACAAGATCGTTTTCTTCATACTCGGAAATATGATCGCCCACATGTCTTGTACCGTTTGCCCCTTCAATATAAACGATTTCATATTCAGGGTGAAAGTGCCAATAAAAGAGATGACTTAGTTTAGGGTCGTGCAACAAACGGAACGGACTTTTTGTTGTGGGTTCAATGGTTTCTAATTCAACTTTCATAATTAAATGTAACAAAATTGCGCAATATACAAGGTGTCAAGTCCATAAAAATCAATATTGTTCAAATTTAGGTCAATATTACGGTAGTTTAAGTTGCTAAGGCTCAATAGCTTTGTCGTGGTATAACGACTTAAATTTTATAAGATGAAACAGACAAAAAATAATGCAGAGCAGGGCAACAAAGCTCACGTAGATATTCCAGGAAATCCGTCTACGGCAACTAGTAGTAAACAGAAACTAAATGATCGTACCAATGGAAAGCCACTTCGTGTACTCAGTGAAGATGATTGGAAATTTTGGAAAGAGAACGGCTATGTGGTAGTTAAAAATGCAGTTCCGTTGGATCAGGCTAAGGCTACTGCAGGTTTTCTTTGGGAGTTCGATGAAAAAGATCCCAATGACAAATCTACATGGTACGCAGCTCCAAGGGCAGAAATGCAAATGAAAGAGCTAACAGGTACAGGTATGGTTGAGGTATACAATCATCAACATCTGTGGAACAACAGGCAAACACAAAAGGTCTATGATGCCTTTGTAGACGTTTGGGGAACGGAAAAACTATGGGTAACCATTGACCGTGCAAATTTGAATTTTCCATTGCCGGAAGGTGTAGATAAAAAGGGATTTATTCATTGGGATTATGATCCAGAAACAAAGCCCCAGAATGTTCAGGGTGTTTTGGCTCTTGCAGATCAAGAAGATGAGAATATGGGTGGTTTTCAGTGTATACCCTGGCTATATAGAAATTATGATTCATGGAAACTGACCCAGCCCAATGACCGAGATCGATTTAAACCCAGTTTAAAAGGATTGGAATATAAAATTGTAAAAGTAAAAATGAAAGCGGGCGATCTTTTGATTTTCAATAGTACAGAACCTCATGGTATACGACCCAATAAATCTAAAGATAAAGTTAGAATAGCGCAGTACATTTCAATGATGCCCGCTGAGCCAGAAAACCAGGCTCTTAAGAATTGGAGAATAAACTCTTGGAAAAATAGGGTAGCGCCAGAAGGCTTTGCATTTCCTGGTGACCCAAGAAAATGGGAGCAGACTAAATATGAAACTGCAAAATTATCGCCATTGGGAGAGAAGCTTTTAGGATTAAAAGACTGGTAAACAGATAATTTGGTAATAATTAGCTTGTTAGTGGTGAGGCCGGTAAATATGGCTTATTTTTGCGCCCTTTAAATGATAGAGCATGCAGAAGTACCTTAATATATTCGATTTTAAACAGAAGGTAGACTATAAAAATGAAATCTTAGCTGGATTAACGGTTGCAATGACAATGATTCCTGAGTCATTGATGTTTGCAATTCTTGCAGGATTTTCACCATTGGTAGGTTTGTACGGCGCATTTATTATGGGCTTGGTCACATCTATTTTTGGAGGAAGACCCGGACTAATTTCTGGTGGCGCGGGTGCAACTGTGGTAGTACTTATGGCCTTAATGAATTCCCACGGACTAGAATATGTTTTTGGGGCGGTTGCTTTGGCAGGTGTTATTCAAATGATAATTGGCTTTTTAAAGCTCGGTAAATTTATTCGTCTAGTGCCACAGCCTGTAATGTTTGGGTTTGTTAATGGTTTGGCCATCATTATTTTTATGGCCCAGATGGATCAATTTAAAGTAGGTGTGGGTGATGCTGCGGTTTGGCTTACGGGACCTGCAATGTATACCATGTTAGGTTTGGTGTTATTTACAATTGCAATAATTGTTTTTGTTCCAAAGCTTACAAAGGCGGTACCGGCATCTTTAATTGGAATTATTGTTGTGTTTTTAATAGTATATTTTTTCAATATTGATACCAAGCAGGTAGTTGATATTATTAATCAAGATACATTACCAGGAGAAGAACTAAAGTCGCTTAGTGGAACATTACCTACTTTTCACATACCGCAAATTCCATTTACGTTTGAGGATTTCAAAATTATTTTGCCTTATGGGTTAATAATGGCTGCAGTTGGTTTAACCGAAGGGCTGCTAACTTTAAACTTGGTAGATGAAATTACCGGTACAAAAGGCAATAGTAACAGAGAATGTGTTGCGCAAGGTGGTGCCAATATATTAAACGGTTTCTTTGGTGGAATGGGTGGTTGTCCAATGATAGCGCAAACATTGGTTAACCTTTCTGCAGGTTCTAGGGCAAGGTTGTCTGGTATAATTGCTTCGTTGACCATATTGTTGATCATACTTTTTGGCGCGCCGGTAATAGAACTTGTGCCAATAGCTGCATTGGTTGGGGTTATGGTCATGGTTTCAGTGGGTACGTTTGAATGGGCAAGTTTCAAAGCATTGAGAAGAATGCCTAAATCAGATATTTTTGTAATGATATTGGTTACTTTGATTACGGTGTTTTTGCACAATTTAGCATTAGCGGTATTAATCGGTGTTATTATTTCTGCACTGGTATTCGCTTGGGAAAGTGCCAAAAGAATTAGAGCTAGAAAACACATAGATGAAAACGGAGTAAAACATTATGAAATTTATGGTCCATTATTCTTTGGTTCTACAACCCTTTTCAATGAAAAATTTGATGTTCAAGGTGATCCAGACCATATTATTATAGATTTTAAGGAAAGCCGTGTTTCTGATATGAGTGGTATAGAGGCATTGAACAAAATTACAGAACGCTACGCCCAAGTAGGTAAGAAAGTTTTATTGCGCCATTTGAGTAAAGACTGTATTCGCTTGTTAGCAAATGCAGATGATATTATAGACGTAAATGTAATGGAAGATCCTACATATAAAGTAATGGTTGATAAACCTCTGGCTAAGAAAAAGGATAAGGATCCGGAAACCCAAAACCCTTTTAAATTATGGGGTTTGTAGAAATCGTGATTTAAGTTACTGGTCTACCCATAATAGAATATGGCATAAAAAGTACCCAAAACGATAGCAAAAGAAATGAGGTAGATTCCTATTTCTTGTATGCTATCTTTTTTTGCTTGCGCTCTAATTTTATCTCGTACATTTTTACGCTCAACATCGGTGAGTTCTTTAAAATGTAATTTTGTTGCTTGGGCATGGTTTACATAATCTTTACGCAATTCTCTAAAGCTTCTACTTTTTTTAAGTAAAACCCTATTAGACTTTAAAACACTTGTTGCGTGACCTGAGAACCCCATCGTTTCTTCTTTTCTTATATGTATATAAAATTCGATTTTTGTTACATATAGCTGAATAAATCTTAATGATTTTACAATTCTTTTATATTTTTGGCAAAATTTATACAGTATCTTGCCTTTTGGCCATTTAATTAAAGTTTATGAAATATAGTATCGGATTTTTGTTGGGCGTATTAGGTTTGATTGTGGTAAACAGTTGTAAGATGGAAGAATCAGAAAATGAAGAAGTTCTTTTTGTGGGAACATATACAGATAATGGAAGTGAGGGTATTTATACATTCAATTTAAATACTGATACAGGTGAATTGACGAACAAATCATTAACAGCGAAAATTAAGAATCCTTCTTATATAGCGTTTTCACCAGATAGAAATTCCTTATACGCAGTTAGCGAGGTAGACGATTATAAAAAAGATGAAGGTTCAATTACCACCTTTAGTGTAAAAGATACTACACTAATTAAGGTTAGCGAGCAATCAACTTATGGTGCCAACCCGTGTTATGTTGGTGTAGATGTAACTGGAAGGTTAGTTGCCGTTGCAAATTACACAGGAGGCAATGTGGCGGTATATAATACATTGGAAAATGGTGATTTAAGGAACGATCCTCAAATAATAAATCATAAAATTTTAGATTCGACCAAAACGGCACATGCTCACATGGCAATGTTCTTAAATGATGAGTTAGTGGTAACTGATCTAGGTCTTGATAAGATCAGGATATATAGCGAAACAGAAGAAAAATTTGTTTCTAGCGAACAAGAAGAATTAGTCGTTGCCGAAGGTGCTGGTCCAAGGCATTTTGTAACGTCCAAAAATGGAAATTTTCTTTATGTCATCAATGAGTTGAATTCAACGATAACTGTTTTTAAAGATGTTTCAGGGCAATTCGTTGAATTGGACACATATAATACTGTTGATGCTACTTTTAAAGGGGAAAGTTATTGTGCGGATATTCATTTATCACCTGATGGTAAATATCTGTATGGTACAAACAGAGGTGAGAACACCGTAGTTATATTTCAGGTAAATGAAACTACGGGTAAACTAAAGTTAGTAGGTAGGGAACCTGTAAAAGGAGATTGGCCTAGAAATTTTGTTTTAGATCCTTCAGGTAAATTTGTACTGGTGGCAAATCAACGAAGCAACAATATTGTTGTTTTTAGTAGAGATGAAAAAAATGGAACCCTAACTTTTGTAAGCCAGGTTGATTTGCCCAGTCCCGTATGTTTAAAATTCTATTAATTAGAATTTATTATTTGCAATAAATCATTCTTTGGTATAACTCCAGATTGTCTCCATACCTGTTTGCCGTTTTTAAATAGAATCATGGTTGGCACGCCTCTCACTTGATATTTAGATGCTAAGGTCTGATTTTTATCTACATCGATCTTAACGACCTTAATATCGTCACCCAAATCTTCCTTCACATCTTTAAGAATAGGGGCAAGAGTTTTACATGGTCCGCACCAGTCTGCAAAAAAGTCTACTAATACTGGAGTTTCCCCACCAATGATATCAGAAAATGATGCTTTCATATCTTTAAGTTTTAATAATTAAATACTGTTTTAAATTAGCAAATTCCGGTATTAGGGTCACAGCTATCACCGTTAGCTATGATTTTTAGAGGAGCAATTTGTTTAAAGGCTTCTAAAAATGCTTCTGGGGGTTGAGCTCCGCTAACGCCATATTTATCGTTGATAATAAAAAAAGGAACACTGTTTACACCACGTTGTTGGTAGTGAGCTATTTCTTGTTTTACCGCATAAGCAATAGAGTCATCATTTATAATACGATTTGTTTTTTCTGCAGTCCAATCATATTCTGCCATAATATTGCTAAGAACGTCAACATCGTTCAAATGAAGATTCTCGTCAAAGTAAGCTCTCATGAACCGTTCTTTTAAAGCATCTTTAAACCCTTCTTCTCCTGCTACATGTAAAAGCTGATGTAATGGTAAGGTGTTAACTGCTAACCACTCTTTTCCAAAGTTAAAATTAATACCTTCTGCTTTACCACTTTCTTCTAAGCGTTTGGTCATTTCCATGGGTCCGTCTAAACTTCCAAATTTATTGGTGAGATAGGTATCTCTATCCAGACCTTCTTTTGGTATACTGGGGTCTAACTGAAAAGGATGCCATTCTACTTCAATTTCGGTACCATCCCATTGTTTAATTGCACTTTCTAATCGCTTCTTACCTACATAACACCAAGGGCAGGCTACATCAGAAACTATATCTATTTTTATTTTATCGTTTTTCATATGTCTTTCAATTTTACTACATCTAATTGGTCGTAAATAGATGGTAAAACCTACATGTATTATGTTCTAATGTATTTTAAAAAAGAAAGCCCTTTCAAAATTATGAAAGGGCTTTAGGTATATTAAGGTTGGCGTTTTTTATAACGTACGTAAGTATTCTGCTATATTACGAGCCTCTTCTTCGTTTAAATTCTGATTTAGCATTATGGCATTATTGTATTCTTTCAATAATGCTTTGGCAATAGGGTCTTCTTTTAACATTTTATCTGGATTGATGATCATGTTCATAACCCACTCAGGACTTCTACGCTCGTAAACCCCTTTTAACGCAGGTCCGATCATACGTTGTTCTGCCATATGGCAAGCAGTACAGATAGCTTGAAATTTTTCTTTACCGGCAGCAGCCATATCTTCATTAACAGCATCGTCAAAAGTAACACTGGTTATAGGACCAACACCTTTATTATCTAAATCAACAGGCACACCTTCAGTTGCTGTTTCTTTTTTAGTTTCTTTTTTGGTCCTGTTCATTTCAAAACCTTCTTTTTTCTCTTCCTTCTTTTCACCACAACTCATTATCATGGAGCCAAGAACTAATAAAGTGAATAATTTGCGCATACGTTTACTAAATTTTAAGTGTTGTCTGTAAATTGAGCGACTAATATATGAATTTTTACGTGTCTCAGTACCTTTTTAGAGTAGATGTATGCTTGTTTTTATTCAATAAATGTAACAGGATAACAATTTATTATAGACTTATGATATTTATTGTGAGTACAAGTAAAATATTAGGTGATGCTATCCAAGAATTCTAAAGTGCGTTTTTCTGAGTATGTAAAGTTATTTTTTCCATAAAAACCCACATGCCCACCATATTTGGGCATTTCTAGAAATATATTCTTGTTGTTTTTAGCAATATTTATGGGATAACAATCTTTACCAAGAAAAGAATCGTTTAAGGCATTGATGATTAGTGTAGGCACTTTTATATATTTTAGAAACTGTAAGCTGCTACTTTGTGTGTAGTAGTCCAAGGCATCTTTAAAACCATGTGCTCTACTGGTGTAGATATCATCAAAATCTTTAAGGGTTTTTATATTTTTAATATCGGTATCTGAAATATCATCAGGAAACAATTGCTGTTTTAGCTTCAGTTTTTGTATAAGGTTTCCCTTAAACCTTTTGGCGTATATTGCATTTTTAAACTGCAGTAATTGCTCTAGGGAATCTGCCAATTGGCAGGGTACGGATATAGCAACGGCGCCTTTTACGGTGCTAGGGACATCTCTTTTTTCCCCCAAATATTTAAGAAGAAGGTTACCGCCTAGGCTAAAACCATGTAGATAAATGCTGTGATATTCATCTAATTGAGTAATATGTGTTATCACCGATCGTAAATCATCTGTAGCACCAGAATGATAAGAGCGGTAGAGTTTATTGGTTGCACCGCTACACCCTCTTAGGTTTATAGCGCAAATATCATAACCAGCTTTAGACAATATCTTTGCGCTACCTTTTATATAGGCCCTTTTTGAGCTGCCTTCTAATCCGTGAATAATAATGACCAGTTTTTTTGAAGGTGTTGAAGCATAGCTCCAATCTAGATCTAAAAAATCTGTATCGGGCAAATCAATACGAATTCGTATTTGTTCTAAATCATTAACTTTTCTAATTAACCCTGCATAAATAGTTGAAATATGCCCATTTTTAAAAAATAATGGCGGGTTATATGAAGAGTGTACTAAGGGCATTTTCAGGTTTTACTTTGGGTATGTTTCTAGAACCTTTATCTGCTCTTCAATAGCATCTTTAAATTCAGTTTTAAGGTTGCTAACCAATTCTGCAACAGATGAAGAATCCTCTATAAGGGCAGAGCCTTGACCTGCGGACCAAATGGTTTTCCATGCTTTCGCCTCGGTATCTAGCTCTTTGCCAAAATCGATCTTTACATCTTTTTTAAGGTCTTCTTCGGTAATACCTGCAGCTTTTAAACTAGCTGCTAAAAAATTGGCATGTACACCAGAAATAGATGCAGTGTAGACTACATCGCTTGCACCGGCATCAATAATCATTTTACGATATTCTGGAGTTGCTTTACTTTCGGTAGTGTTGATAAAACGGGTTCCCATATAGGCTAGGTCCGCACCCATTTGTAAAGCAGAAGCTATGTCTCTACCAGTACTTATACAGCCCGAAAGAAGAATGGTTTTATTAAAGAATTTTTTTATTTCAGCAACAAATGGCATTGGGTTCAAGGTACCAGCATGTCCACCGGCACCAGCAGCTACAAGAATCAACCCATCTACACCTGCTTCGGCAGCTTTCTGGGCATGTCGTTTTTTAATGACATCATGAAAAACTAAACCACCGTAACTATGAATGGCGTCAACAACTTGTGAAACAGCACCTAGAGAAGTGATAATCAATGGTACTTTATGTTTTACGCACAATTTAATGTCAGCTTCTAATCTTGGGTTTGTTGGGTGTACTATTAGGTTAACTCCAAAAGGAGCAGCTTTTTTTCCGGTTTCTTCCTCATAGGTTTTTAATGCAGACTTAATTTCTACTAACCATTCTTCAAACCCTTCGCTGGTTCTTTGGTTCAAGGCAGGAAAAGTACCAACAATTCCATTTTTACAACATTCAATAACCAGTTGTGGACCAGAAATTAAAAACATTGGTGCTGCAACAGCAGGAAGGGACAATTCTTTTATAAAACCAGGTTTATCAGCCATATCGATGTGTTTTAGAACGTAATTTAAAAATAACTATAAAAAACGGTGTTCTTTGTTTCTTAGGTTTCAAAACTATGTTATTTTTATGAAGTATTATGCATGCATAGCAAAAAATTATAAATATGTACTTTAAAGATTTTGAAATAAGATGGAGTGATGTAGATGCAAATAGGCATTTAGCAAACTCGGCATATATTAATTTCATGAGTCATACCCGTATGGCTTTTTTAATTGAACAAGGCTTTGATCATAAAACAATGGCAATTCATGAAATAGGACCAGTAGTTTTTTATGAACATGTATATTATTTTAAAGAGGCATTTCCTGGTAAGCCTATAAAGGTTTCATTAGAAATTATGGGTTTAAGCGAAGATGGTAAGTTCTTTGAATTTCATCATAACTTCTATAATCATAAAGGAGAGAATATTGCAAGGTGTGAGATGATGGGTGCTTGGATAGATTTGAAAACCCGAAAACTGACTGGGTTAACAGAAGAATTATTAAATAAATTCAGTGAAATTGAAAAAGGAGAGCATTTCAAAGTGCTTACAAAAGAAGACTCTAGAAAGTTCATGAAAATTCCTAAAAATTTATAGAATTTTCAAGTTCAAATAGTTTATTTTTAGTTGACCGAAACAATTACAGTTGAGTTCCCCCCAAAAAAGCTGTAGTTTTTAACGAACCAATAATTATGTATTTACTTTATGGTTAGCCTACCTGAAGAAATATTTCAAGAAACATACGGGAGGGTAAAAAAATTGATCGTGACCAAAAAATTGGTTCCCGGTCAATTAATAACCGAGCATAGGTTATCTCATACATTAAATATTAAAGACGATACCATACCGGTAGTATTGTTGCAGTTACGACAAGAAAGTTTGTTGGTGGGTAGTTTAGATAATGGTCTTACTGTAAGAGAATTGTCTGAACAGGAAATTGCGGAAATGTTCGATTGTCGAATGGCAATTGAAACAATGACCGTTAAGCTTTTTACTCAAAATGCTTCTCAATCAAAAATCGACGATTTAAGAAATTTATTGGTCCCCTTTGAAAAAGGACCACAAAATGCATATGTCTTTTATAAAATTGACAGATATTTTCATGAGTTTATTGCCAGGAATTGTGGAAATAGAACATTGTACGAATTGTTTAAATCTGCAAAAATTTTACCTTTTATGGATTTAGTGGGGTTAAATAGACCTCTAAAAACAATTATGCAAGAACATTTGGACATAGTATCTGCCATGCATCAACGAGATGAGGAAAAAGCGGTAAGGAGAATAGCCGTTCATCTAGAAAACAGTAAGAGGTCACACCTTTAATGTTCTTGAAGTTGTTGTTTTTTTGGTTTTTTACTGGATAGATAAACTCCAAGCAGTACAAAACATGCGGCAACAATTTTTACGGTAGTAATAGTATCTTGTCCAGTAAGTACCGCATAAGCTATACCCACCAAAGGTTGTACGTATACAAAGGCACTTAAGGTTGATGCCTTTAATTGCGTTAGGGCAAATATGTTAAATAGATACGTACAAAAGGTAGTTCCTAAAATAACGAAGCCAATACCAAAATATGCTTCAAAAGGCAGTGTGCTCCACGAAATATCCATAAATTCTTCAAAACCGAACGGTAGACATATTAGTACCCCTAATGAGAAGAGCCACTTCATAAAGGTAAATGGGTGATATTTACTAATAAGCACTTTTGCCAATACAAGATAAGAGCCATAAAACATAGAGTTTAGAAAAATCAAAAAATTGCCTAATGGAATATTAGGCGCATCTTGTCTAGTTTCGGTTCCAAATAAGATTAGCCCTAAGGCACCCAGCAATCCTATTACAATGCCAATAACTTTTCTGGCAGATATTTTTTCCTTTAAAATAATGGCGGATAATATTAAAACTATAATTGGGGTTGTTGTAATTAAAACTGCACTATTAATTGGGGTAGAAAGTGATAGCCCTTTAAAAAATACTAACATATTCATTGCCATGCCCAATAGTGCACAGATGAGCATGCGTACATAATCTTTTGGATCAATACGTTCTTTTGGTCCTAATGGAGAAATCAGCCAAAATAAAATGGCAGCACCTAAAACTCTTAAAATAATAAAACCAAAAGGTTGTACAAAATGGGGCATAACCCCTTTGGCGATGGTGTGGTTTACACCATAAATAGTGGTGGCACCAATGGCTGCAAGTATAGCTAGTAATCGCTTGTTCACGAATGTATTGCCTTTTTAGCGGCTTCAACCACTTTTTTACTGTTACCAATAAAAATTTGGTCGTCTACAATGATTACAGGTCTTTTTAGAAAAGTATATTGTTCTAGTATTAGACTTTTAAAGTCATCTTCTGAGAGCTCTTGTTCTTTTAAATTTCTCTCACGGTATAATACCGCTCTTTTACTAAATAATGCTTCGTAGCTGTTTGATAAGCTTTGCATTTGCTCTAATTGGTCATTAGTTATAGGCTGGGTTTTTATATCCTGTAGTTCAAAATCAACAAGGGGTTGTAGGTCTTTAATAATGCGTTGGCACGTAGAACAAGTGCTTAAGTGATATATTTTTTTCATTTTTATGCTAGGCTTACTGGTAAGCAGTATTTAATATTGTTTTCAATAAAGGCTTTGGTACTACAAAGAAACCCAAATAACATTAATTGTGCTATTTTTACTGGGTATTAAATGTGAAATGATGACAGAGAATATTTTTCAGGTAATGTTGCAGAATCGTAGAAACTTACATGCGATATTGACAAATACATCAAAAGATAAATTATTAAAAATTCCGAAAGGATTTAATAATAATGTGTATTGGAATATAGCCCATACCGTGATTACTCAACAGGTTCTGATTTATAAGTTCAGTGGACTTCAAATGCGCGTGCCAGATAATTTAGTGGATAAGTTCATGAAAGGTACAGTGCCCGATGGCACAGCTTCTGATGAAGAGATGATGATGATTGCGGATTTCTTGATATCTACGGCAGAATGGCTCATAGAAGATTACAATACGGAGCTATTTAAAACTTTTAAAGAGTATACCACGAGTGCAAGGGTGACACTGAAAAATGTTGATGATGCCATAGCTTTTAATTTATTTCATGAAGGGCTACATATAGGGCAAATATCATTGTTGTTAAAACATTTGGCCTAGGGTTACTTGGGGTATTTTAAATAGGGATTTGCCTTGCTAAATGGAATCAACAAGGTTATTGGTCCGTCGGCAAAAGAAGCTATCTCGTAAGGTTCGTAAAATAGTAACAGTCCGTCTTCTGTATATCCTATATTCGTAGGCAGGTAAAATTGTTCAGTTTCGAACATAAATCCCGTACTGTTTATAGAACCTTCCAAAGGAATATTTTCTTGTTTACGAAAGAGCGATTCTGCAAAATGGGTGAATTCATCTAAGTCATGAAATAGATTTTCTTGATATAATTCCGCACCTTCCAGTTTGTTGAAATTCAAAAATCTGTTGGTGCCATAGCCATGTGCCCCACCGGTATAGATATAAGAAATAAGATTAATGGTAATAAGCGTGTCATTCTCAAAAGAGATGGCACCTTCAATTGTTGCCTCCCAAGGGATTGATTCTTCCAAAAACTTGTTGCTTAACTCCTCATAATCTTTCAAGAAAGCATTTTTTGCTTCAATTAAATTTGTAGCATCGCTCTCTTCATCAAAATTCAATAGGGCTATAATTTCACCTTCCAAAGCAGCATTAATAGTTTTGCTAAGTTTTGTGTTCGCTGTCGCATGCGGTATTTCTATCTTGACTTTAGTGCAATTCTCGCAAGAATCGGTAGAAACGGTATAGGGTTCAAAGGGTAGATGGTTTTTATTGTTACAGGCAATAAGTAGCAGACCAAAAAGCAGGAACGAAAGCGTAGATTTCATGTAAAAGTTAGATTTCATGTAAAAATACACCATCATTGTATTCCCCAAAAGATAACGATACATTTGTATGGTAAATACTTTACTATGGCCTCCAAAGACTTAAAATTTAACACCAAGACCATACATGGTGGTCAAAAACCCGATGCAGGTTATGGAGCGGTAATGCCTCCAATATATCAAACCTCAACTTATGCCCAAACTACACCAGGAGGGCATAAGGGGTATGAGTATTCACGAAGTGCAAACCCTACAAGAACGGCTTTAGAAAATTCATTGGCAAGTATTGAAGGGGGGACTCATGGTATGGCATTTGGCAGCGGATTGGCAGCGATAGATGCAGTTATAAAGTTGTTACAACCTGGTGATGAAGTAATTTCTACAAATGACCTTTATGGAGGATCATATAGAATTTTTAAGCGGATATTTGAAAAATTCGGAATAGTTTTCCATTTCGTAGGTATGCAGGGGGCAAATGCCGTTCAAGAAAAAATCAACTCGAAGACAAAATTGATTTGGGTAGAGACTCCTACAAACCCAATGATGAATATTATCGATATTAAGGCTATAGCATCTTTAACCATTGATAAGGATATTCTGTTGGCGGTAGACAATACCTTTGCGACCCCGTATTTACAAAAACCGTTAGAACTGGGGGCAGATATCGTAATGCATTCGGCAACCAAATATCTGGGTGGACATAGCGATACGGTTGTAGGAGCGTTGGTGGTTAAGGACCAAGAATTAGCGGATAGATTGTACTTTATACAAAATGCCAGTGGAGCGGTTTGTGGACCAATGGATAGTTTTTTGGTGTTAAGGGGAATTAAGACTTTGCATGTGCGTATGCAGCGTCATTGTGAAAATGGAAAAGCAATTGCCGAGTTCTTGTACAATAATGCAAAAATTGAGAAAGTATATTGGCCAGGTTTTGAACATCATCCCAATCATAAGATCGCAAAAGAACAAATGAATGATTTTGGGGGAATGATTTCTTTTGTGCCTAAAGGCGGTAGGTATGAAGAGGCAATAAAGATTGTGGAAAGGTTACGGGTATTCACATTGGCCGAATCGTTAGGTGGTGTTGAAAGTTTGGTTGGTCACCCTGCGAGTATGACCCATGCAAGTATTCCGAAAGAAGAACGACTAAAGAGTGGCATCGTAGATGCTTTGATAAGATTAAGCGTTGGTATAGAAGATGTTGATGATTTAATTGCAGATTTAGATCAAGCGATAGCATAATGGCCTAAATGTTAAATTAAATGCAGTAAGTTGAGGTAGTTTGTTGCTAAAACAACAAATTTTATCGAATTTTAAAAAAATAAGCAATCAAATTACACAAATAGCATAATTTTGCCGTTATATTTTGAAATCAATAATTTAAATTAGTTCAAATAGCTTTATGGAAAATAAAATTAAAGCATTTATGGATGAGGTTATTGCCAGAAATGGTCACGAACCAGAATTCATTCAAGCAGTTCAAGAAGTTGCAGAAACAGTAATACCATATATTGCAAAGCACGAAATTTATAATGGTAAGAACATTCTTTTAAGAATGGTTGAGCCAGAGCGTTTGGTTTCGTTTAGGGTTGCATGGGTAGATGATGATGGTGAGATACATGTAAACCGTGGATATAGAATTCAAATGAATTCTGCTATTGGGCCATACAAAGGTGGTTTACGTTTTCATCCAACGGTAAATGCTAGTATTCTTAAATTCTTGGCTTTTGAGCAAGTGTTTAAAAATAGCCTTACTACCCTGCCAATGGGTGGTGGTAAAGGTGGTTCTGATTTTGACCCTAAAGGAAAATCTGATGATGAAGTAATGCGTTTTTGCCATGCCTTCATGTTAGAATTAAATCGTCATATTGGTCCAAATACAGATGTGCCTGCCGGTGATATAGGCGTGGGTGCACGTGAAATTGGTTTCCTTTTTGGTATGTACAAAAAGATACGGAATGAGTTTACTGGAGTCTTAACCGGTAAAGGTCTTTCGTGGGGTGGTTCTAAAATTAGACCAGAAGCTACAGGGTATGGTACCGTGTACTTTGCTCAAAGTATGTTGAAGACCAAAAATGAAACCTTTGATGGTAAGACTGTGGTAATTTCAGGTTCAGGAAATGTTGCTCAGTATGCAGCGGAGAAAGCAATTCTTCTAGGTGCAAAAGTGGTGACCCTTTCAGATTCTAGCGGATATATCTATGATAAAGATGGTCTTAACGACGAAAAGCTTGCTTTTGTAATGGATCTAAAGAATAATAGAAGAGGTCGTATATCTGAATATGCAGATAAATATGCTTCTGCAGAATTTTTTGCCGGCGAAACGCCTTGGAACGTAAAATGTGATATTGCCTTGCCATGTGCAACTCAGAACGAGTTAAATCAGCAAGATGCAAAAAACCTATTAAAGAATGGTTGTATATGTGTTGCGGAAGGTGCTAATATGCCTTGTAATGCAGATGCGGTTCATGAATTCAACAATGCAAAAATTTTGTTTGCACCTGGTAAAGCATCAAACGCTGGTGGTGTTGCAACGTCTGGTTTAGAAATGTCTCAGAATTCATTAAGAATAAGCTGGACTCGTGAAGAGGTAGATGAGCGTTTAAAGGACATTATGGAAGATATTCATGATTCTTGTATTGAATTCGGTAAAGAGGAAGATGGTTTCTGTAACTACGTAAAGGGAGCCAATATTGCTGGTTTCGTAAAAGTAGCCGATGCTATGTTGGCTCAAGGTGTAATCTAGGTTACTACCGTAAAGTATAAATTTTATAATGCGAGAACCTAACTAGGTTCTCGCATTTTTTT
The DNA here is from genome assembly GCF_048059195.1 of Maribacter sp. HS. Classification (NCBI taxonomy): domain Bacteria; kingdom Pseudomonadati; phylum Bacteroidota; class Flavobacteriia; order Flavobacteriales; family Flavobacteriaceae; genus Maribacter; species Maribacter sp. HS. The sequence goes on along the minus strand of NZ_JAYLVV010000003.1, from coordinate 486,107 downwards.
ATGCATTTCATTTACCAAATACCAAACAACTATCTTTGTTGTAATAGATGTTTTAAAATGCAGGTAACTACCAAGGCTATAATATTTTCTGCGATAAAATATGGCGACACCAGCCTTATTGTTAAGGCTTTTACGGCATCGGACGGAATTAAATCATATTTGTTGAGAGGAGTCCTATCTTCTAAAAAAGGTAAATTAAAGACAGCATATTTTCAGCCGTTGACCCAACTGGAAATCGTTGCCAACCACAAGAACAAAGGTAGTTTAGAGACGCTCAAAGAGGCTAAGGTTTTTTATCATTACCAAAGCTTATATGCAGATATGGCAAAAAATGCAATGACTTTGTTTTTAGCGGAATTGCTGGGGAACAGCATACGGGAAGAAGAAAGAAACGAAGAATTATTTGAGTTTTTAGAGGCATCTCTACAGTGGTTGGATATGCATAGGAATGTTGCAAATTTTCATCTGTATTTTATGTTGTCACTAACAAAGTTTTTGGGATTTTATCCAGATGTATATCAAATAGATAAGCCTTATTTTGATCTTTTGGAAGGCGAGTTTGCTGAAAAAGAATCATTGAACCCCAATCTTAAAGGTGAAAATATTTATTTTTTCAAATCCTTCTTAGGCACAAATTTTGATGCAATACATACCATAAAAATGAACAAAACCAATCGCCAGGAATTATTGAAATCCTTAGTTCTATACTTTGAATTGCATTTGCAAGGATTTAGAAAACCAAAGTCGCTTGCCGTTTTAAATGAAGTTTTTAATACATATGTCTAGGTATTTAATTATAGCGTTTCTTTTCTATAGTTGTTTTAGTAGTGCACAAAATATTACCGTTTTAGATGGTGATAGTGGAGAGGAAATTTCTAATGTTGCCGTATTTAATAAAGATAAGTCAAAAATCGCGTTATCTGATTTTGACGGTATTTTCAATGCTTCTGTATTTGGTGCAAAAGAGCGTATTACCTTAAAACATATTGGCTACCAAGAGTTCAAGACCACAAAAATGCAGCTTCAAAGACAGGGGCATAAGGTTTATCTTGTTATGAAAATCCAACAATTAGATGAGGTAGTAATGTCCGTCTCTAAGTGGGAGCAGCAAAAGAGAGATATTCCAAATAGAATAATATCTTTAGATGCTAGGTCAATAGCGCTAACAACACCACAAACTTCTGCAGATTTACTTCAAAACAGCGGTAAGGTATTCGTTCAAAAAAGCCAATTAGGTGGCGGTAGCCCTATGATCAGGGGTTTTGCTACAAATAGATTGCTGTTGTCGGTAGACGGTGTAAGAATGAACAATGCTATTTTTAGAGGAGGAAACGTACAAAATGTAATATCCATAGATCCTTATACCATAAAGAATACCGAAGTCATTTTTGGACCGGGCTCAGTAATTTATGGAAGTGATGCCATTGGAGGGGTAATGAATTTTTACACGAACAAACCAATGTTGTCTGAAAACGACAGTTTATTGGTTAGCGGAAAAGCAAATTATAGATTTTCATCGGCCAATAATGAAAATACGGTTCATGCAGATGTCAACTTAGGACTGAATAAATGGGCATCGTTCACTAGTATGACATACAACAATTTTCAAGATTTGAGAATGGGATCACATGGTCCTGATTCTTATTTGCGAAACAACTATGTACAAACGGTAAATGGTGTAGATGAGCTGGTAGAAAACCGTAATCCTAAAAAACAGGTAACTACGGGTTATGATCAAATTAATATGATGCAGAAATTCTTATTCAAGCCTAATTCTAAATGGGATTTGAATTTGGGTGCATATTATAGTGAAACATCCAACTATTCTAGGTATGACCGGTTGATTAGGCCAACAAGTGATGGTCTAGGCTTGCGTTCGGCCGAATGGTATTATGGTCCTCAAAAGTGGTTTATGGGTAATGCCCAGCTGCTAAAAAAAGGAAACGGAAAAGTGTATGATGGTTTAAAACTTGGTATGGCCTATCAATTTTTTGAGGAAAGTAGAATTAATAGGGATTTTCAAGACGAAATTAAAAATACTACAAAAGAACAAGTAGATGCGTATAATTTCAATGTAGATTTCGAGAATAAAAAAATTGGTGATTTTAAACTTTATTATGGTAGTGAATATATTTATAACAAAGTAAGTTCCAATGGTTTTGATCTTAATGTCAATACCAATGAAAAAACAAATGCCGCATCTAGATATCCAGATGGGTCTTCTTGGCAAAGTTTGGCCGGGTATGTAAATGGTGAATATAAAGCAAAACCGAATTTCACCTTAATGTCCGGTTTAAGATATAGCCATGTTTGGGTTAATGCTGTTTTTGACGATACGTTTTATGACTTTCCTTTTGAAAAAGCTGACTTAAGTACAGGGGCGTTAACAGGTAGTTTGGGTTTTAGCTGGTTTCCAAGGGCAAACCTTCAGGTTACCTTAAATGGATCAACAGGTTTTAGAGCTCCCAATATTGACGATGTCGGTAAAATATTTGATTCTGAACCAGGTTCGGTGGTTGTGCCAAATCCAGACTTAGAGCCAGAATATGCGTATAATGCCGAAATAGGTGTTCAGCGTAATATCAATGATAAGATCATTTTTAAAGGAGCTGCCTACTACACCTATTTGGTTGATGCTTTGGTTAGAAGGGATTTTAGCTATAATGGTGTATCTGAGATAATGTATGGTGGTGAGCTCAGTAATGTGCAGGCTATACAAAATGCGGCAAAAGCTTACGTATATGGTTTTGAATTTGGATTGGAAGCGTACTTGTCAGAACAATGGTCATTATCATCTAATTTAACTTTAACCGAAGGTGTAGAAGAGGAAGATGATGGTACTGAAACAGCGGCTAGGCATGCGGCACCTACTTTTGGTGATTTTCATATTGTATGGAAAAACCAAAGAATCCGTACAGATCTATTCGTAAATTATAATGGAGAAGTGGCATATGACGATCTTGCGATGTCAGAACAAGAAAAAGATTATATCTATGCAATTGATGAAAATGGTAATCCGTTTTCACCATCGTGGTACACATTGAATTTTCGTTCGCAATACGATGTTTCGCGTACTATTAAGATAACCACTAATGTAGAAAATTTTACGGACCAGCGTTATAGAACATATTCGTCTGGTATTGTGGCTCCGGGTATTAATGTTATTTTGGGCCTGGGCTACTATTTTTGACATAAAAAAGACCCGTAAATTACGGGTCTTTTAAAATTATATAAAAAGGATATGATTAGTGTTTAACCGCCTTTTCAACTTCTGCAGCTTTTTGAGCGGCTTTATCTGCAGCTTCGTTAGCAGCATCTTTTACATCGTTACCCGCTTTTTTTGCAGCATCAACTCCGTCTTGTCCTGCTTTTTTGGCAGCTTCCATACCTTCTTGTCCTGCTTCTTTTACTGATTCAGCAGCATCTTCGGCAGCTTCCATGGCATTCTCGCTTGCTTCTTTAGCAGCATCCATAGCGCCTTCACCAGCTTCTTCCAATTCTTTACCGGCTTCTTTTAACTCTTCTCCTGCATTCTCTAATGCAGCTCCAGCTTCTTCAGTTGCAGACTTGGCTTTGTCCGCAGCATCTCTACAAGAAACAGACATACTAAGTGCTAAAATTGCTAATGATCCTAAAATTACTTTTTTCATTTGTGTAAACGTTTAATGGTTAATTGTTCGCAATAATATACGTGTAATTTTAACTTTTGGATGTTCAACTTGTTAATAAATGTTCTAAACGGTGGTTTATAAGCATTTCAGTAGGTTCAATACACTCCTTTTTGCTCAAAATTTTATAATTTTGCAGCCTTTAAAACCCAGTACTAGAAGCATTTTGTATGAAGTTCGCAGAATATAAAGGATTAAATTTACCAAAGGTAGCAGAAGAAATACTTGACTATTGGTCAGAACATGCCATTTTTGAAAAAAGTATATCAACTCGTGAGGGTAAAGATAGTTATGTATTCTATGAAGGTCCTCCGTCGGCTAACGGAATGCCGGGTATACATCATGTCATGGCTCGTACCATAAAAGATATCTTTCCAAGGTATAAGACCATGAAAGGTTATCAAGTAAAACGAAAAGCGGGTTGGGATACCCACGGTCTACCGATTGAGTTGGGTGTAGAAAAAGAACTTGGGATTACAAAAGAAGATATTGGGGTAAAAATATCTGTTGAGGAGTATAACGCTGCCTGTAAAAAGGCAGTGATGAGATACACTGATGTTTGGAACTCAATGACGGAGCAAGTTGGGTATTGGGTTGATATGGAAGACCCTTACATTACCTACAAGTCTAAGTACATGGAGACGGTCTGGTGGTTGTTAAAGCAGATTTATTCAAAAGGATTAATATACAAGGGATATACCATTCAGCCGTACTCGCCAAAAGCCGGTACGGGATTAAGTTCACATGAACTAAATCAGCCGGGTACCTATCAAGATGTGACGGATACTACGGTTACCGCACAATTTAAAGCAGTAGAAGAAACCTTACCGGATTTTTTACAAAACGAAGGTACTGTCTACTTTTTAGCTTGGACGACGACACCTTGGACATTGCCCTCTAACACTGCGTTAACTGTAGGGCCAAAAATTGATTATGTGTTAGTAGAAACGTATAATCAATATACGTTTGAACCTATGAACGTTATACTTGCCAAGAATTTGGTAGGGAAACAATTCTCGGGTAAATACAATCAGGTGTCGGAGAAATCGGATTTGTTGTCATATGCGTCTGGTGATAAAAAAATTCCTTTTTATGTCGTTAAAGAATTTAAGGGTAAAGACTTATTGAACATTAAGTATGAGCAACTGTTAGATTATGTGTTGCCATATGAAAATGCAGAAAATGCATTTAGGATAATTGCTGGTGATTTTGTTACAACAGAAGATGGTACAGGTATAGTGCATACAGCTCCAACTTTTGGTGCAGATGATGCTTTTGTAGCAAAACAAGCAGTGCCGGAAATTCCGCCAATGTTGGTATTGGATGAAAACAGTAATTTAGTGCCTCTAGTAGACTTACAGGGAAAATTTAGGCCAGAGCTTAAAGAATTGGGAGGTAAGTATGTTAAAAACGAATATTATGAAGATGGTACCGCACCAGAGCGATCTGTTGATGTTGAGATCGCTATTAAATTAAAAGAAGAAAACAAGGCATTTAAAGTTGAGAAGTATGTGCACAGTTACCCAAACTGTTGGCGTACGGATAAGCCTATTTTGTATTACCCGTTAGATTCTTGGTTCATTAAGGTTACTGATGTTAAGGATCAAATGTTTCAATTGAACCAGACGGTCAACTGGAAACCAAAAGCAACTGGTGAAGGTAGATTTGGTAATTGGTTGGCGAATGCGAACGACTGGAATCTCTCAAGGTCAAGGTATTGGGGAATTCCATTACCGATCTGGAGAACTGAAGATGGCAAAGAAGAAATAATTATAGGTTCTGTAGCAGAATTGAAGTCGGAAATGGATAAAGCTCTGGAAGCAGGAGTTTTAGAAAAGGATATTTATGCAGATTTCGTTGTAGACGATATGTCCGATGAGAACTATGATAAAATAGATTTGCATAAGAACATTGTAGATCAAATAACTTTGGTTTCGGCTTCTGGTAAGCCTATGAAACGCGAAAGTGATTTAATAGATGTTTGGTTTGACAGTGGGTCTATGCCTTATGCCCAATGGCATTATCCGTTTGAAAACAAAGAATTAATAGACGAAGGAAAAACGTTCCCAGCAGATTTTATTGCAGAAGGTGTTGATCAAACACGTGGTTGGTTCTACACCTTGCATGCTATTGCAACAATGGTTTTTGATTCGGTAGCATATAAGAATGTTGTGTCCAATGGCTTGGTTTTAGATAAGGAAGGCAAAAAAATGTCCAAAAGATTGGGTAATGCCGTGGATCCATTCGATACCATGAACGAACATGGTGCAGATGCTACAAGATGGTACATGATAAGCAATGCAAACCCATGGGATAACCTAAAATTTGACGAGGAAGGTATTGTAGAGGTTAAACGTAAGTTTTTTGGTACCTTATATAATACATATTCTTTCTTTGCGCTATACGCAAATCTAGATCAGTTCACATACTCTGAAGAAGATATTCCTTTGGGCCAACGTACAGAGATCGATCGTTGGATTTTATCTGAACTTAATTCACTGATTAAAGTGGTAGATAGTGCTTATGAGGAGTATGAGCCTACACGTGCGGCAAGGGCTATCTCAGAGTTTGTACAGGAGAATTTAAGTAACTGGTACGTGCGTTTATGTAGAAGACGTTTTTGGAAAGGCGAATATGCTGCAGATAAAATTGCGGCCTATCAAACACTATATACCTGTTTAGATGTGGTGGCAAAGCTTTCTGCGCCTATATCTCCGTTTTTTATGGATAGGCTATATTTAGATTTGAATAAAGCTACGGTTAAAAAAGGTTTTGAAAGTGTGCACTTGGCAGATTTTCCAGTAGCGGATGAATCTGTAATTGATGAAGGTCTAGAGGTAAAAATGCATAAAGCACAAATTATATCATCTCTGGTATTATCAATTCGTCAAAAAGAAAAAATTAAAGTACGCCAACCATTACAGAAAATCATGATTCCTGTTCTTGATGCCAAAGATCGAGAAGAAATAGAGGCGGTTTCAGAATTAATTAAATCTGAAGTTAACGTTAAGGAAATTCAGTTGTTAGATGATGCTTCAGGTATATTGGTAAAACGTATTAAGCCTAATTTCAAGACTTTAGGTCCTAAATTTGGTAAAGAAATGAAGCAAATTGCCCAAGTTGTCAATGCTTTTGAGCAGAATGATATCCAAAAAATTGAGCAAGATGGCGAATTAACAATCCAATTAGAAAATAAAAGTATTACTTTACAGTTACAAGATGTAGAAATATCCTCTCAAGATATTGAAGGGTGGATGGTGGCAACATCAGGTAAATTAACTGTAGCTTTAGATGTTACTATTGATGACAAATTAAGAAATGAAGGTGTCGCAAGAGAACTTGTAAATAGAATTCAGAACATTAGAAAAGATTCAGGTTTTGAAGTAACGGATAAAATTGCGGTTAAAATATTGAAAGATGGTTTTGTTGAAGTAGCTATAGAAGATAATATTGAGTATATTAAAACAGAAACTTTGACGGCCGAATTAAATTTTGAAGAAAAGTTGGATAAAGGCGTTGAAATTGCTTTTGACGAGGTGAACACTAAATTGTTTATTGAAAAACATTAAAAGATGGCAGAAGATTTAAAAGTGAGATATTCTGACAAGGATTTGGCAGAATTCAAAGAATTGATCGAAGAGAAAATAGAGAAAGCTAAAAGTCATTTAGAGCTGTTAAAAAGTGCTTATATGAATGATGGTAATAATGGTACAGATGATACTTCACCTACCTTTAAGGCTTTTGAAGAAGGGTCAGAGACTATGAGCAAAGAAGCTAATACCCAGTTGGCTATTAGGCAAGAGAAATTTATTCGTGACCTTAAGAATGCAATTTTACGAATAGAGAATAAAACCTATGGTATCTGTCGTGTAACCGGAAAATTAATCAATAAAGAAAGATTAAAACTGGTGCCCCATGCTACTCTAAGTATTGAAGCAAAAAATATGCAATCATAATTAAAACGCCTTTAGGGGCGTTTTTTAATAGCTGTAGTTTTGAAAGGTTTTATAATTAGTTGCCTACTATTATATTCTTTTGCGGTCAATGCACAAAAGAAATTGTATAAAAGTGTATTGGACGATCACATAGAACTAATTCAGGTAGATGCTACCAATTGCTTTATTGTTGAAGTAGAAACAAGCAATGATAACCAAATTACCGTACAGACCGAAATAGAAGGCGAGTATAGCCAAGATTTAGGAATTGAAGTGTTGACCAATGGCAATACCCTTTTATTAGATACGGGTTTTACTCCCAATTTTAAAAATCCGAACGATAAATTAAGTGCCCATAAAGTAATATCGATAGCCATAAAAATTATAATGCCGATTCAGAAAAAATTGGAAGTTTTTGGAACAAATGCAAGGGTAGTTGTGGAGGGTGCTTATAAAGAAGTTAATATTTCTTTATCAGATGGGGCGTGCTTTTTAAATAATGTATTAGGAAGTACTAAAGTGAAAACTCAGAGTGGTAATATTAGTGTTGTTGCAAAAGCTGCGAATATTACAACGGCCAGTAAATATGGTGACGTTTCTAGGAACCCTATTCCTTTTGGTACATCCTCTTTTTTGCTGGAAACCATTACCGGTAATATACTTTTAAGTAAAACCGAATAATATTTATATTTTTGCGCTCATTGATGAAAGCCCATGAACATTAAAAAATCCGTATTGTTTATTCTATTGATATTGATAATTGATCAATGGAGTAAAATTTATATCAAAACCAATTTTGTATTAGGAGAATCTGTAGAGGTCTTTAGTTGGTTTAAAATATTATTTATTGAAAATGAAGGTGCTGCATGGGGCGCGAAGCTAAGCGATGTTTTACCTATTTCAGATAATATAGGAAAATTGGTATTGACCATTTTTAGGCTATTTGCTATTTTGGGAATAGGATATTGGTTGTTCGATGTCATCAAGAAAAAAGCTTCTAATACATTGATATGGGCAGTATCCTTAATATTTGCCGGCGCATTGGGCAATATTTTAGATTCAGTATTTTATGGAGCCATATTCAATGAAAGCTATAATGAAGTGGCTACCTTATTTTCGGACGAGCCCTACGGTAAATTGTTTTACGGTAAGGTAGTAGACATGCTTTACTTTCCAATGGTTGATTCTACCTGGCCCACTTGGATGCCTATGGTTGGAGGGCAAAATTTTAGATTTTTTGAACCAGTGTTCAATATTGCCGATACGGCAATAAGTACCGGTGTAGGTATTCTTTTGGTTTTTAATAAGAGGGCTTTCAACAAAGAAGAAAAGGTAGAGTCGTCCATCTCGGAAGAAAATTCGAATAGGACTCAAGAAGAGGTAAATGAATAGGATTTTAAGGGTGTTACGCAGTAATCTAAAGGAATATCTGTAGTATCCACGTCATCAATTTCAATTTCGGCCTCAAAAAAAGACAGCCCTATTTTAATTACATCCTCTCTGCATTCGCTTAAAAAGCGGTCGTAATAACCTTTACCATATCCAATTCTATTTCCGCCTTTATCAAAGGCTAATAATGGTATAAAAACAACGTCAATTTTTTTTGGTTCAACGGTTATGCCATCAATGGGTTCAGGTATATTGAGTGTGTTGGTGGTGAATTTAGTGTTGTCCGTAAGCAAATAGTGCTCTAATTCTGTAGAAGAAATTATTTTAGGGACAATTACGTTTTTATCAAGACCTAAAAGAATAGAGATAATGCCTTCAGTATCTATTTCTGATTTTTGTGCTATCGGCAAAAATATATGAAAGTATTGCATATCCCAAATTGGCAATTTCAATACTGAATTTGCAATGGTAATGCTATTTTGAGATATTTCTGTTGGAGTTAGGGAACTTCGAAGTCTTGAATATTTTATGCGTAAATCTTTCTTCAACATAGTGAAGTGATTTTTAACGATAGATTTTTCAATCTATTCTTTACCTGCAACGGCAAAAAATACCTTAAAAAATAACATTAAAACAAGGTAAGTTCCTAAAGTGATGATATAACTATCCATAATCCTAGATTTGTAAATGAGCCAATAATTGTTGTTGTTGAGTTAAAAATAGGTAAAATAATCGATACTATATCTTTGAAATGCACATTTTTATCGTTGAAATGCACATTTTTATTATAAAATTAACATTATGATGCATATAAATAAACATTTTAGGTTTTAATTAACTGAAAACCATGTAGTTGCAGTAGTGTTGAATTTTTTTGGATTATTAATAATATAATTTCGAGTGGTTTTAAATTTCTAATTCTCAAAAAATTGTTTTAATAATTTCATATTCCTATTTAGAGGTGTGTTTTTATGCTTATAAGATTTATACGTTTATCAATAATATAAAGTGCCTATTATAGCCTAAATTAGTGGTGTAGAATTATGACAGATATTCCATTAAATATACAATTAAGCGCATTGCCTACTGGTCCAGGAGTTTATCAGTTTTATGATAGTAATGAAAGTATACTATATGTAGGTAAAGCCAAAAACCTTAAAAAACGTGTTTCTTCTTATTTTAATAAGAATCATGAGTATGGTAAAACACGTGTTCTGGTAAAAAAAATAAAGGCAATTAAACACATAGTGGTGCCTACGGAGTCAGATGCACTTTTGTTAGAGAATAATTTAATTAAAGAACTAAGACCTAGGTATAACGTATTACTTAAAGATGATAAATCTTATCCTTGGTTGTGCCTTAAAAATGAACGTTTTCCAAGATTTTTTCCTACTAGAAGGGTCATTAAAGATGGGTCCGAGTATTTTGGACCGTATACCAGTATGAAAACGGTAAGGGTGCTTTTAGATTTAATTAAAAGTGTATATCCTTTAAGAACTTGTAATTATGATTTATCGGCAGAGAAAATAAATGCTGGCAAGTATAAGGTATGTTTAGAATATCATTTGGGAAATTGCAAAGGTCCATGTGAGGGCTACCAAACAATTACGGAATATGATAGACAAATTGAAGATATTCGCGAAATTGTAAAAGGAAATTTTAAGTCTTCGTTATCCTATTTTAAAGGACAGATGAAAGCCTTGGCCGAAGAAATGAAGTTTGAAGAGGCGCAAAAAATAAAGGATAAAATTGATGTTCTCGAAAATTATCAATCTAAATCTACTATAGTAAATCCTAAGATCAGTAATGTTGATGTTTTCAGTATAGTATCGGATAATGCGTATGCCTATGTAAATTTTCTGCAATTGTCGCATGGCTCTATAATTAGGTCTCATACCATGGAGATCAAGAAAAAGCTTGAGGAGCAAGATGAAGATTTGTTAGAATTGGCAATTGTTGAAATCAGGGAGCGATTTAAGTCTGAGTCAAAAGAGTTATATGTGCCTTTTAAAATTGCGGTTTCTCCTGGTCTTAAGGTAACCGTTCCCAAACTTGGTGATAAAAAGCGTATTCTTGATTTGTCTGAACGTAACGCGAAGTTCTTTAGGCAAGAAAAGTTCAATCAAATTAAAATAATTGATCCGGATCGCCATACGAACAGGATTATGGCTCAAATGAAGAAAGACTTAAGGTTGTCTGCAGAACCGCGCCATATAGAATGTTTTGATAATAGTAATATTCAAGGTAGTAACCCGGTAGCGGCATGCGTTGTGTTTAAAGATGGCAAACCTTCAAAAAAAGAATATAGACACTATAATATAAAGACGGTTACCGGTCCTGATGATTTTGCCTCCATGGAAGAGGTAGTATTTAGAAGATACAAAAGACTACAGGAAGAAATGCAACCTTTGCCGCAACTAATTGTCATTGATGGTGGTAAAGGTCAGTTGTCGTCAGCGCTGAAAAGTCTTGATCTTTTAGGTTTACGAGGTAAAATTGCAATTGTTGGTATCGCTAAAAGATTAGAGGAAATATATTTTCCGGAAGATCCCATACCATTATACTTGGACAAAAAATCTGAAAGTTTAAAAATCATTCAATATTTAAGGAATGAAGCACACAGGTTCGGTATTACATTTCATAGAAACAAAAGGAGTAAGGGAGCTATTAATTCTGAGTTAGAAGGTATAAATGGTGTAGGAGAAAAAACAGCACAACAATTATTGAAAAAATTTAAATCGGTAAAACGTATCAAAGAAGCATCTGTTGAAAGTTTAAGTCAAGAAGTTGGTGCATCAAAAGCAAAGAAGATTTATGAGTCTTTTCGTCAAAAATAAAATGCTTGCAAGATTTGCGCTTATAGTGCTGTCTATGTTTTGCGCTACGGCACTGGTTGCGCAAAATGTAGATGTAGAAAAGGCTCCAAAAATAGGTTTGGTGCTAAGTGGTGGTGGTGCCAAAGGTATGGCACATATTGGAGCGTTAAAGGTTATAGAAGAGGCAGGTATAGAAATAGATTACATTGGCGGATCTAGTATGGGAGCAATTGTAGGGGCTTTATATGCTTCTGGGTATTCGGCGAGAGAGCTAGATTCTCTCTTTACTGTTACCAATGTTGGCTCTTTAATTCAAGATAACCTTCCAAGAAGCGCCAAAACTTTTTATGAAAAAGAAGATTCTGAAAGATATGCGCTTACCTTACCCTTTAAAAATTTTAAAGTTACCGTACCACCTGCGTTTTCTGGAGGACAAAATATCTATAATGAATTTGTGAGGCTTTTATACCATGTTAAGGATATAGAGGATTTTAATAAACTGCCTATACCTTTTGTGTGTATAGCAACAGATATAGAAACGGGTAAACAAGTTGTTTTAGATTCTGGTTATCTGCCAGAAGCAATATTGGCTAGTGGAACCTTGCCTTCTCTTTTTGAACCTACGGCAATTGATGGCAAGGTATTGATAGATGGCGGTGTTGTGAATAATTATCCAATTGATGAAGTAAGGGCTATGGGTGCTGGGTTAATTATTGGTGTTGATGTTCAGCATGACTTATCTGATCGAGATGCACTTTTGTCCGCTACCGAAATTTTACTTCAAATAAATAATTACAGAACCGTGGCCGATATGAAAATTAAATCGGCTAAAACGGATATTTACATAAAGCCGCAAATAGAAGATTACTCTGTTATTGATTTTAACAGGCTGTCAGAAATAGTTAAAAAAGGGGAAGACGCCGCAAATTTGAAAATAGATGATTTAAAAAAACTTGCCACAAGGGGTGTTGGTGAAAAAAGAACCATTCCGGTTGTTGGTGCGGCAGAAGAGCTTACGGTCAACAGATTGTTTATTGATGGTAATACAAATCATACAAGGGGGTATGTAAAAGGAAAATTAAGATTTAACTTAGATGAACCCATAGATTTTAAAAAACTACAACAAGGCATTAGTAACTTGTCGGCCACAGGCAATTTTAGAACTATAAAGTATAAATTATTGGACAATTTAAATGGCGGAGAAGATTTGATCTTGCCATTAGATGAGACCAGAAATACTTCCTTTTTGAGATTAGGTGCACATTATGATGATCTGTATAAAAGTGGGGCTATAATCAATCTTACCAAAAAGAGACTATTGTCAAAAGATGATGTGGCGTCATTTGATTTTATTTTGGGAGATAATATTAGGTATAACTTTGAGTATTATGTTGATAAAGGTACATATTGGAGTTTTGGTGTAAATTCTAGGTTCAATGATTTTGAGCAAGAAATCAACTTTGATCTCATTCAAGGTAATTTTGAAGTAGGTAATGGTACACAATTGAATTCTATTAATTTGAACGTATCGGATTTTACTAATCAATTGTATGTTCAAACAGTAGTTAAAGAAGAGTTTGCCTTTACCCTTGGTGGGGAGTTTAAGCATTTGCAATTTAGTACTAGAACATTTGGAGATGTAGACGATGACAGCTTGCCGGGTAATACGGCTAGTAATGGAAGAACTTATTTTGAAAGAAGTAACTATATAAGTGCGTTTGGAGCTTTAAAATTAGATACCTATGATGATAAGTATTTCCCATCTAGAGGCTTGTATTTTAATGGAGATATGCACTATTATGTTTTATCATCTGATTATAATAATAATTTTAAAGACTTTTCAATATCCAAAGCTAGAATGGGAATGGCGTTGCCCTTGGTGAGAAATTTATCTTTAAATGTAGAGACTGAGGGAGGTTTTAAGCTGGGCACCTCTAATGTTACCTCTTTCGATTTTATTTTGGGAGGCTACGGAACGGATTTCATTAACAATTTAGTTCCTTTTGTAGGGTATGATTTCATAAGTTTAGTGGGTAACAGCTTTGTGAAGGCATATGCTAGACTTGATTATGAATTTGCACCAAAAAACCATGCCTTGTTCACCGCCAATTATGCAAACGTAGACGATGATCTTTTTAGAACGGGAGATTGGTTTAAAGCGCCAACATATTCCGGTTATGGTGTGGGATACGGTTGGGAATCTTTTGTAGGCCCAATAAATCTAATGTACTCTTGGACACCGGAAGATGATCGTTCTCATTTTTTTGTAAGTATCGGGTATTGGTTCTAAAGTGAAATAAACGCTGTTGTTTTTTGAGTGAAATTCGACCTTTTCAAGCTAAAATTCTTAATGGATTCCCAATTATTAAGTGGAAGTGTGAATAACTGTTAAGTTTATCGTTAAAGTAAGTTAAACCGTACTTTGGGTAAGGTAAAGTGCCTTAAATTTACATCAGCTAAGGGGTGGTTCCCTTACAACTTTAAGTAGTGGTTTTTCATAATTTAAAGTTTGGTTGGTTATTTAGGAAAAGCCCAGTTTTTAAACTGGGCTTTTTTTATACAACAATACTTTGGAATAAATTTTGTTTAAGATATTGTAACTAAAGTAATGGGAAATTATCTATTGCTATTTTTACAATAAACTGCGAACTATGAAAAGATTAATTTTACTTGCTCTTATTATTTCCTCTTTTAGTGTGCAAGCTCAAAGTTCTCAATCTGCATTTAAAACTGGAGAATGGTTAAAGTTTAGAATGCATTATGGTTTTTTAAATGCCAGCTTTGCTACTTTGCAGGTGAATTCTGCCACTATAAACAATAAGCCAGTTTATCATGTAGTGGGTCATGGTGAAACCACGGGTGTTGCCAGTTGGTTCTTTAAGGTAGATGATACGTATGAAAGCTATTTTGATAAGGTAGATGGTAAGCCGTATAGGTTTGTGCGTAAAATTGACGAAGGTGGTTATACCAAAGATGTTGAAATAAACTTTGATCATGATACATCTAAAGCGGAACTTAATGATAAGAAAAACAAGAAAAAGCTTAATTTTACACTGGAGGACAATATACAGGATTTAATATCCGCTTTTTATTATTTGAGGAACAACTATGAAACGGAAGATCTTGAAATAGGAAAAGCTATTACCCTTAAAATGCTTTATGATGATGATGGGATCTTCAATTTTAAACTAAAATATTTAGGTTTAGAAGTGCTCAACACTAAGTACGGTAAAGTAGAATGCTTAAAATTTAGACCTTTGGTTCAATCGGGTCGTGTATTCAAGGAGCAGGAAAGTTTGTCGTTATGGGTGTCAAATGATGATAATAGAATTCCAATTAGAATTAAAGCAGATTTAGCGGTAGGTGCTATTAAAGCAGATTTAGATGGGTATAATGGTCTTAAGCATCAGTTTAAAATTATAATGGATTAACCCATAGATGGAAGATAAAGAGAAGATTAAATCCCAAATCTCTAAATTAGAAGAAAAATACAAGGATTCAGGGCAAGATCTTAGCTCGTATTTAGATGGCTTGCTACATCAGCGTTATTTAACGTATTGGGACTATATTCATTTAGACACATTGCTTAGTCTTCAAGTACCTAGAACTCATTTCCCCGATGAGGAAATATTTATCATGTACCATCAGATTACCGAGTTGTATTTTAAATTGATCTTACATGAACAAAAACAACTAGTAGATGATAAAAGTGGAAATCTAGATTTTTTTATTGAAAAAGTTAGAAGAGTCAATAGTTATTACAAAGTATTGATATCATCGTTCAGTGTTATGATAAAAGGTATGGAGCGTGAGCAGTTCTTGCAATACCGTATGGCACTTTTACCGGCGAGCGGGTTTCAATCTGCTCAATTTAGAATGATAGAATTGTATGCCACTCCTTTGGAAAACCTGGTACATGTATCAGATAGGGAGCAATTATCCCCGGGTGTCTCTATAGAAGATCTTTATGAACATATCTATTGGAAAAAAGGGGCAACAGATTTGGCTACAGGTGAAAAGACCTTGACTTTAAAGCAGTTTGAATATCGTTACACGCCTAGATTGATTAGAATTGCAAAACAAGTTGAGAATTCAACAATATATCATAAATACTTAAGTTTACCCAAAAAACAAAGAGAGGATCAAGCATTGATAGATGCGTTGAAAATGCTTGATATGAATGCCAACATTAATTGGCAGTTAATGCACATGGGTTCTGCCCATAGGTACTTAAGAAAAGAAACGGGAGATATTGAGGCAACTGGAGGTACAAATTGGAAAGAATATTTACCGCCAAGTTTCCAAAAAATAGTTTTTTTCCCAGAGTTGTATACAGAGCAAGAACTAAATAATTGGGGCAAACAATGGGTAGACCATATGTTAAATCCAGATAAATCAAGAGGAGAGTAATGCAGAAATATTGGGGTATAATCTTGGCTTTGACCGTAATGGTATCATGTAAAGATGCCGAAGTGCAAAAAAAAGATATCGCACAAGAAATAGGTGAAGTTGAAAAGCCGGTCTTAAATGAAAGATTTGGTTTTAATCTGGATGAATTTTATGTAAAACTAGATACCATTAAATACGGTGATAGTTTTGGTGAATTAATGCAGCAGCATAAAGTTGATTACCCTAAGGTGGCGGCTATTTCAGAAAACTTTAGAGATAGTTTTGACGTGCGTAAAATACGCGTGGGAAAACCATATGTTATTTTGCAGTCCAAAGATACCCTAGCACAGGCTCAAGTATTCATTTATGAAAATGACCCAATTAATTATACTGTGGTAGATTTGAGAGATACCGTTAAAGTATATAAGAATAAGAATAAGGTAAAGTATGTGCAAAGAGAAGTTTCGGGGGTAATTGAATCTAGTTTATCCGAAGCAATATTGCAACAAGGGGTAGATTATAATGTAACCCACAACCTGGCAAATGTATATGCATGGACTATTGATTTCTCTAGATTACAAAAGAATGATAAGTTTAAAATCATTTATAACGAGAAATATATAAACGATACGGTGTATGCAGGTGCAGAGCCAATTGAGGCTGCATATTTTCAACATAATGGTAAGCCTATTTACGCCTTTGCCTATGAAAACGATTCGCTAAGAAGTATAGTAGATTATTTTGATGAAAATGCAAATAATCTTAGAAGAACGTTTTTAAGAATGCCCGTAGAATATGGTCGTCTATCTTCTAGATATAATCTAAAGAGAAGAATCAAATATTATGGCTATAAATTAAGACCACATAAAGGAACGGATTATGCGGCGCCGATAGGAACCCCTATAATGGCCACTGCAGATGGTACTGTAGTAGAGTCTACAAGAAGGGGCGGTAATGGTAAATATGTAAAAATCAGGCACAACGGTACCTATTCAACACAATACTTACATATGAAGGCACAAAATGTCAAAAAAGGACAATTTGTACGCCAAGGTGATGTCATAGGTTGGATTGGAATGACAGGAAATACTGGTGGTCCACATGTATGTTATCGTTTTTGGAAAAATGGTAGGCAAGTAGATCCGTTAAAAGAAGAGTTACCGCAAGCAGAACCGCTGCACGACTCGTTAAAAGAAGATTACTTTACATATATATCAACATATAAAGAACAGTTAGATTGTATAATATATCCTAAAGTTTTATTGGATAACGAAGAGGACTTACTAACACTTAATCAAGAAAATGGCACTGAGTAAAATAAATCCGCAACAAACAGATATCTGGAAAAAATTAACTGCACACTTTGAGGAGACCAAAGGCACGCATTTAAGATCTTTATTTTCTTCCGATGCAAATAGGGCAGAGAAGTTTACACTTCAATGGAACGATTTTTTGTTCGATTATTCAAAGAATAGAATAACCGATGAAACTATGCAGTTGTTGCTGCAATTGGCAGATGAAGTAAATTTAAAAGGTGCTATAGATGATTATTACACTGGCGGTCATATCAATGAGACAGAAGGTAGGGCTGTGCTTCATACCGCATTGAGAGCAAAAAAAGATGATGAGGTGTTAGTGGATGGTGTTAATGTAATGCCAGAAGTTTACGAGGTTAAAGAGCATATTAAAGAATTTACCAATGCGGTAATAAGTGGTGAGTTAAAAGGTTATACCGGCAAACCTTTTACAGATGTGGTAAATATTGGTATTGGAGGCTCTGATCTTGGTCCTGCTATGGTAACAGAGGCGTTGAAGTTCTATAAGAATCACTTATCGGTTCATTTCGTAAGTAATGTAGATGGTGACCATGTTCATGAAATCTTAAAGAACTTAGATCCGGAAACTACCTTATTTGTAGTGGTTTCTAAAACATTTACGACACAAGAGACCTTGAGCAATGCTACCACCATTAAAAAATGGTTTTTAAAGCATGGTACTCAAGAAGATATTGCCAAGCATTTTGCGGCGGTTTCTACCAACAGCGAAAAAATTGCTGAGTTTGGTATAGATGCTGCCAATGTATTCCCTATGTGGGATTGGGTAGGTGGAAGATTTTCACTGTGGAGTGCTGTAGGTTTAACAATAGCATTGGCAGTTGGTTATGATAATTTTAATGCTTTGCTAGAAGGCGCCCATGAAACGGATGTTCATTTCAAGGAAAGTGATTTTTCAGAAAACATTCCCGTTGTCATGGCATTGTTGAGTGTGTGGTATAATAATTTTTATGGAGCTGAAACAGAGGCAATAATTCCTTATGCACAATATTTAAGTAGATTCTCGGCATATTTACAACAGGGAATCATGGAAAGCAATGGTAAAAGTGTAGATAGGGCGGGTAATGCGGTTAATTATGAAACCGGAACGATTATTTGGGGAGAACCGGGTACAAATTCTCAGCATGCGTTCTTTCAATTGATTCACCAGGGCACAAAATTAATTCCAACAGATTTTATTGGGTTTAAGTATTCTTTACATGGAGATAAAGATCACCATAATAAGTTGATGGCAAATTATTTTGCCCAGACAGAAGCATTAATGAACGGTAAGACAAAGGATGAGGTGGTCAAGGAATTGAAAGAAAAAGACCTGACAGAATCTGAAATAGACAAGCTTGCTCCGTTCAAGGTTTTTGCCGGCAATAAACCTACCAATACTGTTTTAATAGATAAGCTAACGCCAAAATCTTTAGGAGCTTTAATAGCTTTGTATGAGCATAAAATATTTGTTCAAGGAATAATCTGGAACATTTTCAGCTATGATCAATGGGGTGTAGAACTAGGTAAACAGCTAGCTGGTACAATATTAAAGGATATTGAAAATTCTGAAATTTCTGATCACGACAGTTCTACATTGCGACTTTTACAATATTTTAAGAAATAATTTAGAATACAATAAAGATTTTCAAAAAAGGGTAACTATTTAATTTTCAAGTAAATCGTGTATGGTTTTTAGGTATTTTTGAGGTATTGATTTAACGTTGTCTTAACGTTAGAACTTTAAAAATACTTGACTTTTGCAGCAAGTTAAAAACTAAACAAATACTTGAAAAAATGAGAAAAATGTATTTTGCATTAGCGGCATTTTTAATGACCGTAACTGCTTTTTCACAAGGATCTATTTCTGGTACTGTACTGGATGGCGACACAAACACTCCGTTGCCAGGAGCTACAGTAATGGTTAAAGGTACTACTAACGGAACATCAACTGATTTTGATGGAAACTTTACTATTAATGCAAGTGCCGAGTCTGGAACCTTAGTTGTTTCTTACATTGGTTTTAATTCTAAACAAGTTGCCTTTACTTCAACAGGTAACATTGGTTCAATTGTTTTGGAACCAAATGCTGAAGAGCTGGAGGGTGTTGTTGTAACAGGAATTTTAGATATTGCTAAGGATAGGGAAACTCCTGTGGCTGTTTCAACAATTAGAGCAGCTGAAATACAAGAAAAATTAGGTTCTCAAGAATTACCTGAAATACTTAAGTCTACTCCTTCTATTTACGCTACCAAAACAGGTGGTGGTTTTGGTGACGGTAGAGTTAACGTTAGAGGTTTCGATTCTAGAAATACTGCTGTAATGATTAACGGTATACCTGTTAACGATATGGAAAATGGAGCTGTATTCTGGAGTAACTGGGCAGGTTTAGGCGATGTTACTACTGCTATGCAAGTGCAAAGAGGTTTAGGGTCATCTAAGTTGGCAATTTCTTCCGTTGGTGGTACAATAAACGTTATTACAAAGTCTACTGATAAAGAAGAAGGCGGTACTGTTACACTTGGTGGTGGTAACGATGGTTACTTAAAAACAAACGTTGCTTACAATACTGGAAAATCGGACAAAGGTTTTGCGGCTTCTATATTATTAGGTAGAACTTCAGGTGATGGTTATATTCAAGGAACGGAGTTCGAAGGTTACAATTATTTTATTGGTTTAGGATATGAGCCAAATGAAAAACATAATTTCCAATTTATTTTAACTGGGGCTCCTCAGGTTCATAATCAAAGAACTTCTAGTTTCTTCAATGTAGCAACTTTAGCTGATCATTTAGAATATGGGGCTAGATATAACTATAATGGTGGTACATTAAACGGTGAGGAATTTGGATGGAGAAGAAATTTCTATCACAAACCTATTACTTCTTTGACATGGGAATGGAAGGCTTCTGAAAAATCTACATTGTCTACATCTGCCTACGCATCATTTGGTCGTGGTGGTGGTACTGGTGATATTGGTTCTGGTCCAAATTTCGGTTTTGCTAGTTCTAGTAGATATAGAATACCAGAAACAGGTCAAGTTGATTATGATTTAATTTCACGCTTTAATGGCGGTGAGGCAGTTACTTTTTATGATGGTAACGATTATCAATTATCACCTAATGCCGATGGCGAATATATTACTACAAGCTTTGGTGATGGTCTTACAAGAAGAGCTTCTATTAACTCTCACAACTGGTTTGGTGTAATTGCTAATTTGAATACTCAAATTAACGAAAAATGGAGTTATGATGTAGGTTTGGATTTAAGAAGCTACAAAGGTATTCACTACAGAAGAGTGGATAATTTATTAGGAGCGGATGGTTATTTTGATGATGACGACATTAATAACCCTAATCATACTGTACGTCAAAATGGTGTTGTAGATTCTGATTTCTCTTCTATTTTGAACGTATTCAAGAGTATTGATGATGAAGAGAAAATTGATTACTATAATGATGGTCTTGTAAGATGGGCCGGAGCATTTGGTCAAGTTGAATATACTGATGGTGTAGTTTCTGCTTTTGTTCAAGGTGGTATTTCTAATCAAGGATTTAAAAGAATCGATTATTTCAATTATTTAGATTCTGATCCTTTACAAGAAACTGATTGGGAAAATATTTTAGGAGGTAACATTAAAGGTGGTGCTAACTTTAATATTAATGAAGCTAATAACGTATTTTTTAATGGTGGTTACTATTCTAAACAACCATTGTTCGATGCAGTTTACATTAATTTTGTAAACGAATTAAACCCAGATTTAACTAACGAGAAAATTTTAGGTCTTGAAATGGGTTATGGTCTTAATCTAGGTGATTTCAGAGCAAAGGT
Organism: Maribacter sp. HS; assembly: GCF_048059195.1. Classification (NCBI taxonomy): domain Bacteria; kingdom Pseudomonadati; phylum Bacteroidota; class Flavobacteriia; order Flavobacteriales; family Flavobacteriaceae; genus Maribacter; species Maribacter sp. HS. The sequence goes on along the minus strand of NZ_JAYLVV010000003.1, from coordinate 464,767 downwards.
GAATTTATATAGAACATCTTGGAAAGATAGATTTGTTTCTATTGGCATTGAAACTCCAACAGGAGATGAGGGTAATGCTAATATTAATGGCGTTGAACAAGTTCATAAGGGTATTGAGATTGAAGCGGATTACCGTGCGTCAGATGTTGTACAGTTTAGAGGTATGATATCTTTAGGTGATTGGGAGTATGCTGGGAATGCAACTGGTCAAGCTCTTGATGATGATAGAAATGTAATTGACCCAGATGTTACTTTGTTTCTAGATGGTGTAAAAGTTGGTGATGCCGCTCAATTTACTACAAACTTAGAAATGATTGTAAGACCTATTGAGGATCTTAAGATTAGCGCTAACCTTTACAATGCTTCAAGATTATATGCATTCTTAAATGCAGAAGATTTTGATTCAGCAGATAATCAAGGTTCATTACGTTTACCAAGTTATACACTTTTTGACTTAGGTGCATATTACACTTTTGGTTTAGGAGGAAGCAACAAGCTTAGTATTGCTGCTAACGTAAACAACCTTTTTGATACAGAATATATAGCTGAATCGTTGACAAATACATTTGCAGGACAAGGAGATGATGTATTTAGAGGAATTTCTACTGATAACAAAGTATTCTTTGGGTTTGGTAGAACTTTTAACGTAAGTGCTCGTTATAGTTTCTAAGATTATTTCTTACTTAAATATTAAACCCTGACTGTGCAGTCAGGGTTTTTTTTGCTCAAAATTCAGTACATTTAAAACTTAAATTATATACTATGTACGAAACTATTCACATACTTCATTCTTACTTGGCTTATATAGCATTGGCCGTATTAATATTGGCTGTTGTCAATGCAATCTCTGGTCTTGTATCAAAAAGAATATTTGATATGGGTAAAGACTTAAGAGTAAGTCTGTTCGCCTTAATTCTATGTCATATTCAATTATTGGTAGGTTTGATCCTCTATTTTGTTTCACCAAGTGGATTAAGTGCAATACAAGAATTTGGTATGGGTGGTTTAACATCTGCAGCACGTTTGTTAGCTGTAGAGCATCCTTTTATCAATATTTTGGCAATAGTATCAATTACCGTTGGTTGGTCTAGACATAAGAAATTTGTTGAAGGCAATAAGAAATTTAAAAGTATTGCTATCTTCTACGGTATTGGGTTGTTATTCATACTAAGTAGAATTCCTTGGGGACAATGGTTTAATTAAATAAGACTGTATTACGTTGAAGATAAAAGAACCAAAATGTAACTCATGTTGGTACTTTTTTTATGGATTTAATTTTTTAATAAGGTGGAGATAAACTGGAAAATGGTCACTGTACCCGCCAATATAACTACCACCGGCATACGTTCGTAATGGATATCCCTTGTACCTTCCTTTAGGGTCCAGTAAGTAAGGCGGAGTAAATATGCCGGTTTTCCAATATCTGTAGCCCTCATTTGGATTATTGATTAAACTAGAGGTCATATAAAACTGATCGAACAAATTCCATTTGTCCCTATAAGCCAGCGAGCCCCTTCCTTTTCTATAAAGCTTTTCCATAGGTCCATAAAGGCTTGTGGAATCCAGCTTTTTGGAGTTTTTTTCAACTTTCAGTACTTTTTTAAAACTTGGGTCAATAGGGTCATCGTTAAAATCGCCCATGCTTATAATTTTTGCATGAGTATTAAATCGTCTGACAGAATCAATAATTCTTTTGTTCAATTTAGCCGCTTCCACTCTAAAAGGTCTACTTCTAGCTTCGCCACCACTTCTAGAAGGCCAATGGTTTACCATAAAGTAAATTTGCTCATTATCCAGAAGACCTTCGACAATTAATTGATCTCTTGTATAATCTCGTTTGCCATCTAATTTAAATAACAATAACCTATGACTATTAAAATTGACCGGTACAAAAGCATCTTTCTTATAAAGTAAGGCTACATCTATTCCACGTTCGTCTGGTGAATCAAAATGTACAATTCCGTAGTTAAAAGCCGATAAGAATTCGTGATGAACTAAGTCCTCTAAAACACCTAAATTTTCTACCTCGCAAACTCCAATTATATCTGGTGCCGTCTTGTTTTCTTTTGAACCTATTTCGGATAATACCTTAGCCATGTGTTCTATCTTGTGAGTATAGCGTAGTGGTGTCCACTGATCTTTGCCATCTGGGGTTCTATCGTCATCGTAGACTAAAGAATCATTTTTAGTATCAAATAAATTTTCTAGATTATAAAATGCAATAGTCCTTATTTGATATGTATCTGGCTCTTGGGCAAATGACAATAAGGTTAGAAAAAAGAATATTGACTGAAAAAAGCGCATTGTTGAATGTATTTAGTCTTAAATATCAACGAGTATACGGATTTTTCACGTTAATTATTTCTTAAATAGTATCTTAATGACTTATAAATAAGGCATTAAGCTGTCTAATGGTTAAGCATACATTATTCTTATTACTATTTTTTATAATTATCGGCCTTAGGGCTCAAAACACTTTTTCGGTTCAAGGTGTGGTAAAAGATAATGAAAGTAAGATGGTGCTCACCAATGTATCTGTGTTTTTGGAAGGGGAAGATACTATGATGGTAACCAATGTATCAGGTAAATTCTCACTGTCATTTTCCAACAAAGGAGAATACATACTGCAAATTTCTTCAGGAGAATATACGATCAAGCGTATTCCGGTTATTTTAGAAGATAAAAATATTGATTTAGGTGATATTTTTTTAATTCGAGATATAACTTTAGAAAAATCAATAAACCTTATAACAATTACAGATGACGAACTTTTAGATGAAGAAGTGAATTCTAATGCACTTGCACTTCTGCAATCCACAAAAGATGTTTTTCTTAATAGGGCGGCGTTTGACTTTGGTCAGGCGTTTTTTAGGGTAAGGGGTTATGACTCTCAATATGGAGAGGTTTACCTTAATTCTCTGCCAATGAATAAATTGTATGATGGTAGACCTCAATGGAATAATTGGGGCGGGCTAAACGACGTAATTAGAAATCAACAATACTCTAATGGATTAACAGCTTCAGAGGTCACCTTTGGTGGAATATTGGGAAATACCAATATAGACTTAAGGCCTTCAAAATTAAGGGCGGGCACTCGTTTGTCATCTTCTATTTCAAATAGAACCTATAGTGGTAGACTTATGGCTACCTATAATTCTGGAGTAGAGAAAGAGAAATTCGCATATATAATATCCGGTTCAAGAAGATGGGCAAAGCAAGGTTATATTAATGGTACTCTATATGATTCTTATTCCCTGTATGGAACAATGGAATATTTTTTAAACGATAAAAATTCATTTTCCGCTACGGCAATTGTTGCATCTAATAGAAGGGGGCGCTCTTCTGCAATAACAGAGGAAGTATTTAAATTAAAAGGAAATAAATATAATCCATATTGGGGATATCAAGATGGTAAAATTAGAAATTCAAGAGAACGCCATATAAGGGAACCGTTGTTCTTATTAAATTATCATCACGAATCTGAAAAATTCCGTTTAAATGCTGGATTAGCATATCAAACTGGGCAGTATACAAGAAGCCGTTTAGGGTACTTTAATGCTCCAAATCCAGATCCTACATATTATCGGTATTTGCCTAGTTTTTATTTGAATTCACCCATAGGAGCTAATTTTGAAAGTGCAATAGAGGCTAAAAATGGATTTTTAAGTCAGCCGCAATTAGATTGGGAAAAGCTGTATGCAGCAAATACTAGTATAGGTCAGAACGGTGAGGCCGCATATGTTCTTTATGATGATGTAACCAAAGATGATCAATTAACAGCTAGAATGACTTCGAATTTGGAGTTGAACGCTCATTTTAAATTAGATATGGGCTTGACATACAGATCGCTCAATTCAAGAAATTATGCTCAAATTTTTGATTTGCTTGGAGCGGAATATCATAACGATATAGACGTATTCTCTGAGACTAAAAACGATTTGTTTTCAGCATTAAATAAGAATAATGGAGATATTTTCAACTACAACTATAATGTAAAGGGAAATGAAATAGATGGGTTTATACAGTTAAATACTGAATTCAAAAGTTTGAGGTCGTTTATTTCTGGCAGGTATACTATTGTTGACTATCAACGAGAAGGTCTGTTTAAAAATGAACGCTTTATTAATAACTCTTTAGGTAACAGTGATAAAATCAGATTTTCCAACTGGGCGTTTAAAAGTGGTGCGTCTTATAGTATAACCGGTAGGCACTGGGTAGCGGCAAATGCAGCATATATAAATAAGGCACCTGTACTTCAAAATGTCTTTATAAACCCTAGGGAAAGTAATGAATCGGTTCCTAATATTCAAAATGAAAAAATCACAAGTATAGATGCTAACTACTTTCTACGTTTACCAAAACTAACTGGCAGGTTAACAGGTTTTTATACCCGTTTTCAAAATACTACAGATGTTAATTTTTTCTTTGTTGATTCTGGCTTGGGATCAGATTTTGTGCAAGAGGTATTGACAGATTTGGATAAATTACATTTAGGTGTAGAATTAGGTCTAGAGTATCAATTATCAAGTGCGGTTAAACTATCATTGGTAGGATCTGTCGCTAAGCATTTGTATGCTAGTGACCCATTTGTAACTATAAATTTCGATACGGCCGGGGCAAGGGAAGACCTTATAGATATATCTGGTACAAAGTTCCTGGGGCAGTCAAAAATAAAAGGATATAAATTGGCTCAAGGTCCACAAAAAGCAATGGCTGCAGGTATTGAGTATAGAGATCCAAAATATTGGTGGGTGGCTATGACCGCTAATTACTTGGCTAACAATTATGCAAATATTTCTACGATTACCAGAACACAAAGTTTTCTAATAGACCCAGAAACACAGGTTAGGTTTCCTGATGCAGCAGACGAGAATGTACAACAGTTATTAAAACAAAAATCTTTAGATGATTTTTATTTGTTGAACTTGGTAGGTGGCAAGTCGTGGTTAAAAAATGGAAAATATGTAAGTGTTTTTGCCAGTGTGAACAATGTTTTTGACACCAGTTTTAGAACTGGTGGTTATGAACAAAGTAGAAATGGAAATTTTGGTCAGTTAAAGCAAGATAATTTAAGTGGTAGTCCGTCTTTTGCGCCAAAATATTGGTACGGATTCGGTAGAACTTATTTTTTAAATTTTGCTTTTAGTTTTTAATAAAGGGTTATAGATGATTATTAAACACCGATTTTTTATAATAATAAGTTGCAGTTGTTTGCTGGTAATTATGTCTTGTGTAAAAGATAGAAATTTTGAAATACTTGATACTAATTGTTTGGATACGCAAATTGAAACTATTGAAATAAGCGATCTAAAAAGTCTTTATGCCGGGGAAACTGTTCAAATTCATGAAGATTTGGCAATATATGGCTATGTAGTTTCTTCAGATAAAAAAGGTAATTTCTTTAATGTAATACATTTTCAAGATAAACCTGCCGAGCCTACAGAGGGGTTGCAAATTGAATTAGAATTAAGGGATTCACATTTGTTCTTTGATGTAGGGCAAAAAATAGTCATCAAATTAAAAAACCTGTATCTAGGTGAATCTAATGGTGTTTACAAAGTAGGTGGTGTATTTACTTCTTTTGGGAATAGAAGTGTAGGTAGATTACCTAAAAATCAAGTTTTTGAACACGTTCTAACTACATGTGATAATAATTTTGGTATTCAGCCTTTAAAAACAACGATACAAGATCTAAATATGACGATGATTAATACATTAATTATGATTGATGATGTTGAATTTGAAGAAAATGAATTAGGGAAGCCATTCGCTATTGAAGAAGAGGAAACCATAAGAACCCTAATTGATTGCAATGATAATGAATTGTCTTTGAACAATAGTGGTTATGCAGATTTTCAGCCCGAAATACTTTCAGATAGAATGGGATCGGTAACTGGGGTTTTAACTTATAATGACAATGAGTTTCAGCTTATAATTAGAGATTTAAATGATGTAAAATTCGACAAAGACCGTTGTGAAGATTTTGTTGATGAATTTACTTCAGAATTTTTACTTATATCGGAAATTGCCGATCCTGATAATAATTCTGGAGCCCGTTTTATTGAACTCTATAATTCCTCTAGTGAAAGTTTATCATTAAAAGGTTGGACTTTACAACGGTACACGAACAATAGTTTGGAGGTTAGCTCAACAACAGACTTGTCAGGTTTAACTATAGAAGGCAACAATTTTCTGGTTATCTCGCCAAACGCAGACGAGTTTGAAAACGTTTACGGTTTTGCTCCGGATCTTGCGGTAGGTACCAACTCTCCTGCAGATTCAAATGGTGATGATAATATGGTACTTGTGGATCCATTTGGAAGTATAATAGATATATTTGGTATTATAGGTGAAGATGGTAGTAATACCGATCATGAATTTGAAGACGGTAGAGCCCTAAGAAAAGAAGAAGTTATAATGGGTAATACGGTTTTTAATGTAAATGAGTGGATGATTTATAATGACACCGGTTTAAATGGCACAATAAATGAACCTCAAAATGCTCCAATGAATTTTACACCTGGTGCAAGATAAATTTAAACGTCATCATTAGAGGCTATGATTTTTTTAATAGCATCTTCTGTTAAGGGCTTAACTAGGTAATCTTTTACTAATTTATATTTCTTGGCCTTTTCCATAAAACTTGGGCTAATAAAAGAGCTGGTAATATATATTTTGATATGGCCGATTTTATCCATTGGTAGTGCCTCAAATTCTTCTAAAAACGACCAGCCGTCTCTATTTGGCATGTTTAAATCTAAAAAAATAACATCGGGCAAAGTTATATTTTCCACTAATAAGCCAACCAAACCATCAATAGCTTCTTGACCTTCTGAGTAGTATAAAATATTATCACAGAAATCATAGTGCTTTAAAGTAGTCTTTGTGCTTACGGAGAAAAACTCGTCGTCATCAATAATACAACAACTTGAAAATACGCTCATTTAAAATGGTTCAATAAAAAATCTAATATTAGATTTAAGGTTTTAAATATAAATAATTGTTAATGACTAAGTTATGTAAATAACTGGGTGAATTTTCTTTGGAGAAATTAAAGTTCACCCAACTTATTAACAATTAAATTTAAATAAAATAATTAGTACAAATTAGCTCTCCACTGTTGCACCTAAAATTTTAGAAAGATCATCTGGCGTAATTGGTTTTAATATGTATGTATCTACTTGTTCATAGTCTTTTACTCTTTCAAGGTCTCTAGGGTCTACTGATGAACTAATGATGTAAATCAAGATTTTCTTTGATCTTTTACTTTTACAGAGTTTAAACTCATCTAAAAATTCCCATCCATTCAAAACAGGCATATTTAAATCTAAAAAGATTACATCTGGCAAAGGTTCGTCTGCCAAACATGTTTTCTTTAAACCATCAAGAGCGTCTTGACCGTTGGAGTAGACTATTACGTTTTCTGCGAAATCTACTTCTTTTATGATTCTTTTAGTGCCGTATACAAATATAGGATCATCATCTATAATACAGCATAACTCAACTTTTTTCATAATATCTTAATTATCCTTGGTTCAGTTCAATGAACATGGTTGTACCTTTGTCTACAACACTTTCAATATTTATAGTACCGTTCATAGATTCAATTTGGTTTTTGGTAATGAACAAACCAATTCCTTTTGCATCTTTATGCTTATGAAAGGTTTTGTACATACCAAAAATTTTATCTCCATGTCTATTTAAATCTATTCCTTGACCGTTATCGGCAAAGGTAATGAGTACTTTGTCTTTTTTAATTCTTGATTTAATTTCAATAACAGGTGTGCGTTCCGCAGACCTGTATTTAAGGGCATTTGTAAGAATGTTTAAAAATATACTTTCTAGGTAGGCAGGTACGGCACTTACAAAATGGGTCTTTGAAACATCTATTTTTAATATAGCACTATGTTCTTCAAGTATACCGTTTATGCTTTTTGTAATTTGGTTAATGGTGTTGAGAACACTAATGCTTTGTAATTTTTCAAGCGCCCCGGTCTTCACCTGTACCACGTCGTTTAGATGGGCAATGGTTTCAGATAGGCTTTCTGTGGCGCTGGTAATCATTCTATTCAAGTTTTTACGCTCGTCTTCATCTTCTTCTTCATTTAAGAACTTGGTAAGCATGGTCATATTTGTTGAATGTGACCTTAAATTGTGTGAAACGATATGGGCAAAATTGGTAAGACTTTCGTTTTGACTTTTAGTAACTTCAACAAGGCTTTCAAGTTTCTTTTGCGATTCAATTCTTTTGGTAATATCCAAAAATTGGACTATGGCATGACTTGGTTTATCATCGTAGTCAAAAACAGGTGTAACACCTATAATGGCGTGTACTATATTTCCATTTTTGTGAAAATATCTTTTTTGTAGGTGTAGATTCTTATTAGATCCATTAAATACCTTGGTTTTGAACAGTTGGCTGTCAGTCAAATCTTCTGGGTGCGTAATATCTGTGGCTTTCATTTTTAAAAGCTCATTTTCAGAGTATCCTAAGCTATAAGATAAACTCTTATTTATTTTTAACCATCTAAGATCTGGGTTAACTAAAGCCATACCAATTGCAGAGTGTTCAAAGGTTTCTGAAAATGACTTAGTACTTCTGGCAAGTTTTAACTCTGCACTCCTTAGCTCTGAAATGTCCCAATTTGCACCAGTCATTTTAATAGGCTTTCCATTAATGTCTTTTATGGTTTTAGATAAGCCTTTTATATATCGTAACGAGCCATCATTAAGCTTAATTCTAAATTCTTCATCAAAGTCTTTAGTACCTTCTATGGCTTTTTGTGTGGCTATTAATATTCTTTTCTTATCTTCTAGGTGAATAGTATTGGACCAAGCTTCAAATACGCCAGAAAATTCATTCTCGTTGACATCAAAAATGCGGTACATCTCCTTGTCCCAGGTTAACTCATTATTTACTAAATCATAATCCCATATACCAATTTGGGCAGTTTCCGTTGTTATCTTAAGTCTTTCCGTTATTTCTTCATGTGCCAACTGCATTTTTTTACGCTCATCAATATCTTGAAATGTACCTACAAGTTTTACAGCCTTTCCATTTAGCATTTCCACCTCACCTTTTGCGCAGACCCAAACTTCTTTGCCGGTAGCTGTTACAATTATCAACTCTGTATCAAAAGATTTGCCTTCGGCTATAGCGGTGCTGACTAAATTGGTAATATTTTCTCTATGAATTCCTTTTTTGTAAAAGTTGATACCGTCTTCAAGGTTAGGTTCAAAATCTTCACTAACCTCATGAATATCTTTAGTTGCTTTGGTCCAATAAACCATACTGGTTTTAAGATCAAGCTCCCAACAACCAATACGGGCAACCTCTTCTGCTTTATGCAATAATTCTACTTCTTTCTTATAGATGGTTATATCATCTAGAAATATAACCACACAGTCAATCTTGCCCACATCATTCTCAATAGGCAGAATTTTCCATTTTAACCATTTAATTTCACCGTTGGGTAAAACAAATCTCTCTTCTTCATTGATATTTTCTTCCCCCTTTAAAGCGTTTTTAAGAGCTGCTTTAAAAGATTGGGGAGTTTCTAGGGTGACTTCAAAAATATGTTTATTGGTCAAATTGGATTCATGTAAACTAAAATCACTTAGCCATTGGTTAGAATAGCTAATATAGTTTAACTTAGTATCCACGATAGCAATTGCATTGGGGGACTCTTTTACAAGAAAGTCAACGGCTAATGTTTTCAAAAGATGTTAATTTAGATTTAAAGGTACGTATTTCCATTAAAGTAGGAAAAAATAGTTGTTCGGTAAGAAATTACATCAAATTTTGATGAACTATTGTTTTAATGAATTGAAAAAAATTAAAAGTTATGAACGAGTTTTTTTTTAAGGCCATAAGGGAAGGAAGTATTAATGAGGTGAGGTCAATGTTGGATAAAAACCCGGTGCTAGTAAATAGTAAAGATACAAGAGGTTCTACGCCTTTAATTTTGGCTACCTATTATGATGAAATGGAGATAGCTAAGTTGCTATTGGAAAAGGGAGCGAAAATAGATGCTGTAGATGCTTCTGGTAATACGGCATTAATGGGTGTTTGTTTTAAAGGTTTTACTGATATTGCAAAATTATTAATTGAAAAGAAAGCAGAATTGAATGGACGAAATGCAATGGGCGCAACATGTCTTATTTACGCTGCACAATTTAATAGGTTAGAGATTGCAAAACTGTTAATAGCCAATGGAGCAGATAAAACAATTAAGGACAATAGGGGTAATACTGCATTAGATCATGCTAAAACACAAGGATTGACCGCCTTTGTTGATATGCTGGAATAATTTATGGAGGATAAAAAAGATAGTTTGAAAATCGCATTGATTCAATCATTGCTACATTGGGAAAATCCTGCTGCAAATAGACAAATGTTCAGTGATAAATTAAAACAAATTACCGAGCAAGTAGATCTTATAGTCCTCCCAGAAATGTTTTCAACGGGCTTTACCATGTCTCCGGGTAATATTAGAAAAGAAGAAGGTTCAATAACAGTGCGTTGGATGCAAGAAATGGCATCAATTAAAAATAGCGCCATTGTAGGAAGTATTGTTTTTGAGGAAGATGGCAGCTATTACAACAGGCTTTTCTTTGTAAAACCAGAGGGTAATTTGGAGTCTTATGACAAAAGGCACACGTTTACATTGGCTGGTGAAAATGAAAAATATTCAGCGGGTACCGAAAGGTTGATTGTTGAGTACAAGGGTTTTTCCATTTGTCCATTAATATGTTATGATCTTCGTTTTCCTGTTTGGAGCAGAAATACCCAAAACTTTGATATGCTATTGTATACAGCAAATTGGCCGGGTAAACGAATTGCAGCTTGGGATGCACTATTAAAAGCAAGAGCTATAGAGAATATGGTGTATTGTATAGGGGTTAACCGTATTGGTACTGATAGTTTGGGGCACCAATACCCTGGTCACTCTAGTATTTATGATCCATTAGGTGAACTTCAAGTTTTTACTAAAGAAGAGGAAATCAAAATAGTAAAAGTTGAAAAATCCAAAGTTGATAGGATCAAGAATAAGCTAAGGTTTTTAGATGATAGAGATGAGTTTAGTCTATTAAATTAAAAGTCTCAATTTTCTCCCAATTTGCCCTTAGCTCAATTAATGCAGGGTAATAACTAATTTTTTCTGGCTGTATTTTTTTCAATAGATTTCCCGTATCCCATTTGCCATTACCGTTTAAATCGAAAATAACACGGGCTTGATATTTACCAGGGTTTAAGTTGTCAAAAGTATAAACTTGTGGTTCTGTAGCATAAATCTCTCGCTGTAATTCGCCCTTTTCATTGGTAAGCTGCACAATTATGGGGTAAACAATTGAATTGCCGTTTAAATTAAGGGTTAGATTACCATAATCGGCAGGACTCTTTGTTTTAAATGAAAATGCGACAGAGTCATTTGTGGTTTCAAAGAAATCTGTAACTGCCCCGGGTATCAATTCCATTCTATAGTTTTGATCTGGATCAATTTTAAAATCAAAGTTCAACAAATTTCTTAATGAGTCCAGTTTTACATTAACGGCAATTTCAATGGAGTCTTTATCCATTAATTTTATTTTGGTACTATCAAAACGTATTAATGGCGTATTGCTTAAAAGGTTAATAGGTTTGTCAAATTCTATATTACCATTCTGGCTCAAGGAAATTTTCAAAGAATCGAATGCTACTTTTCTACTCTTTACCTTAAAAGTGTCTCTAACCTTTAATTTTTCATTTGTTAAAGTAAAAATTAGGGAGTCCATCTCGTAAGGGGTAAACCAAAAATTTAAAGTGTCTTTATCCCTTTCTTTGGTTATTATGGTCTTAACGGTATCTGGTATTTCCGTTAAAGTGTTAATACTAATATCAGAGCCTTCACCATAATACCCGAAACTAATTTTATTACTTGCTTCCATTGTAGGTACTGCAACACTATAATCAGGTATTTCCTTAAATAACGTTAGTAAATAAATAGAATCTGTAGGTAAATTGATCGTATCCTTTACAAACGCTATTTTATCTGTTTTTTGATCAAATAGATTGTTGTTGGCAGCATCTTTTACTCCAAATAAGGCATACTTTCCTTCCTTTAAATTATTGAGCTTAAAAATAATAGCGCTATCAAGTGTATTGGTAATGTAGTTTGGAGGTCTCTTATAAATGGTAGAGTCAGTATAACTAGTGTCAATTTTGTATAGCATTACGCTAATAAAGTCATCAGGTTTTTTGTTGAAAGCGTCTTTTACTACTCCTTTAAGCTCTAATGAATCAATGTAGTCACCAGTTGAGAAAACATAGGTAAAAAAAGATTTAGGGTTTTCTTCGTTATTGTCCACAATACCTTGACCAAAATTTAACGTATAGGTGGTATTTGGGGCAAGGGTATCTTTTATGGTAATTTCTACATATTTATTCGCATTACCTATAGGGGAGAGTACTGGTGAGTTTTTTAACGGAGGCGATATAATAAGTTGTTTTTGAATATCTTTCAACTTCACCAATTCATTAAAATAAAGTCTAATTTTTTGACCCTTGAAATTGGTGGTCATGTTAGGCGGTTCTGCTCTAGTAAGTTCAGGGGCTGTAATATCTTTTGGTCCTCCGGTAGGGTTTCCGCGTTGCGCACATTGGTAGGACACCAATATGATGATGAAAACAAATATGAAACCTAAAATTTTTCTGCTCATTAGTGTATTTATCGACCGCAAAGAAACAACATATTTTATAGAAAACTAGTTCTAAGGAACAACTGCCATACTTGTGACATAAATGTTTACTCCTTCTATATCTTTAAACGTATTGGCACAAATTTCCATGGTTGCGCCCGTTGTAATTACATCGTCAACCAATAATATATTTTTATTGATTAAAAGCTCATGATTTTTTATCTCGTATAAAGATCTGTTGTCATACCATCTGCTTAATCTGTTTTTCTTTGTCTGTGTTTTAGTATTTGCCGTTTTTATCAGCATGTCGTCAGTATAATCAGCGCCAATATGAGTAGCAATTTGTTTGGCAAAAAGTGCTACTTGATTATAACCCCGTTTTTTTAGTTTTTTACGGTGCAACGGTACCGGAATTACATAATCTATTTGTAATAAATCTCCTTGTTCTTTTAAAATTTGGCCATGCCAATCACCTAAAAATCTGCCAATACCCTCTTGATTTTTATATTTCAACAGATGTATTAGGTTTTTAACAATTCCAATTTCGGTAAAGAATAAGAATGAATTTGCTTTTTTTATGTTAATTCGTCCATAAAAAATACGGTCAACGGCATTTTCTTCGTTAAAAGTATACTCGGTAAGCGGTAATTGATGTCGGCAAGATGTACAGAGAAGAACCTCTCCTCTATATAATCGTGCATTACATCCAAAACATGATGTGGGTAACAGTATGTTGGTAACATCCTTTAGTATATTTGAAATTCTGTTTTGCATCAAACCTTACAGATTACTTAACCTACAGCCCACTTTTTAAATGGACACTCAAGATAACAAATTCAATTATAAAATAATGCTTGCTGCATTTGCTGCCGTAATTATAGCATTGTTAATTGCATTCTACTATAGTTACGCCCAGTCTAACGCCCAAATAGACTTTTTAGAGCAGGAAAAAGCAATTTTGGTAAGAGATCTTACCATTATGAAAGCAGATGTGGATCGTTTGTCCGCAAAGAGTGAAATGAATGAAATAGAGTTGCAAGATTCTAAATTCAAGGTTCAAGAACTTTTAGATTCTGTGGGAAGATTAAATTTTACGGTGCAAAGATTAAGAGAATTCAAAACAGAGCTACGTAGACTAGAGTCTAAGAATGATAGTTTAATTTTAAAGAACAATTTTCTTCGTTACAATAACATGTTGCTTACAGATAAATATGATGAGTCTCGCAAGCAAATTGAAAACTTAAGGGCGAACAGTAATTCATTGGCAGAGGCAGAAGCTTTGCAAAGAAGAAAGATATTGGAGCTGAATCAAAAATTAAAAACCAAGAGTTACCTAAAAATGGCAAATGCTGAAGGTAGTGGTTTTAGATTGATAAGAGGTACAAGGCCAACCAAAACAAACAAGGCTTCGATCATAGAAAAATTAAGAGGTTGTGTTACTGTATTGGCAGATGAAAGCGAAGCTGGAAATGAAAAAATTATCTATTTACAATTTTTAGATCCTAATAAACAGATCATAGAAGACAATGCCAATACAATTACAGTAAACGGTAATGTATATAGTAAGAGGGTAGAGTTTGTTTTTCAAGGTATAGACCAGGCGTTATGTGAATCTATAACCATACCCGAAGGCTCTTTAATGGAGGGTAATTATACCTTAAATGTCTTCGAGGATGAACGATTGATCACTTCTTCAGAATTTCAATTGAAATAACTATTTTTTTTTTAGGTAATATTCTATTTTTACAGAATGGCAAAGCAAGAAGATGATTTTAAGCGTGTAATATCTCACGCAAAGGAATATGGTTATGTATTCCAATCTAGTGAAATTTATGATGGTTTAAGCGCTGTTTACGATTATGGTCAAAACGGTGTAGAGCTTAAGAAAAATATACGTGACTATTGGTGGAAAGCCATGGTACAGCTCAATGACAATATAGTTGGGCTAGATGCTGCGATTTTTATGCATCCGTTAACTTGGAAAGCATCTGGACATATAGATGCCTTTAATGATCCATTGATAGATAATAAAGATTCTAAAAAGAGATATAGAGCAGATGTTTTAGTTGAGGATTATGTAGCTAAAATTGATGCCAAAATTGAAAAAGAAGTCAAAAAAGCAGAAAAACGTTTTGGAGAATCTTTTGATAAAGATCAATTTTTAAAGACTAATCAGCGCGTTGTTGACTATCAAGAGCAAGGAAAAACAATTCTAAGTAGATTGGGTAGGTCTTTGCAGAACGAAGATTTAGCCGATGTTAAAGCTCTTATTGAAGAATTGGATATTGCTTGTCCAATGTCTGGGTCAAAGAACTGGACAGATGTAAAGCAATTCAATTTAATGTTCGGCACAAAGTTAGGAGCCAATGCAGAAAGTGCAATGGATCTATTTCTTAGACCGGAAACTGCCCAAGGTATCTTTGTTAATTTCTTGAATGTTCAAAAATCGGGTCGTATGAAATTGCCTTTTGGTATTGCTCAGACCGGTAAAGCGTTTAGAAATGAAATAGTCGCAAGACAATTCATTTTTAGAATGCGTGAATTTGAACAGATGGAAATGCAATTTTTCATTCAGCCAGGCACTCAGAAAGAATGGTATGAAACTTGGAAAGAAAAAAGAATGAAATGGCATTTATCTCTTGGTATGGGGCAAGATAATTACCGTTTTCATGATCATGAGAAATTGGCTCATTATGCAGATGCAGCTTCAGATATAGAGTTCCGTTTTCCTTTCGGATTTAAAGAGCTTGAGGGTATACACTCTAGAACAGATTTTGATTTAGGCAGTCATGAGAAATTCTCAGGCAAGAAATTGCAGTACTTTGATCATGAGGTTAATAAAAATTACGTTCCTTATGTGTTAGAAACTTCTATTGGTCTTGACAGAATGTTCTTGGCTGTATTTTCAAATTCATTACAGGAAGAAGAATTAGAAAATAATACTACTAGGACTGTTCTTAAATTACCTGCTGTTTTGGCACCTGTTAAAGCTGCAATTTTACCATTGGTCAAAAAAGATGGTTTGCCAGAAGTAGCACAAAAAATTGTAGATGACCTTAAATGGGACTTTAATGTAACCTATGATGAAAAAGATGCGGTAGGTAGACGTTATAGAAGACAAGATGCAAATGGTACTCCATTTTGTATAACAGTAGATCATCAAACTTTAGAAGATCAAACGGTTACCATTAGGCATAGAGATTCTATGGAACAAGAGCGTGTTGCCATATCTTCATTGAACGGTATTATTCATGATGCTGTAGACATGAAAACCTGGTTAAAAAAGATGGAATAGTCTATAAGGTGTAGTTTAATTTTAAACCACCAAAGTAATTGATATTGTTCCCAGGGTAGAAATACCTTGGGGCATTTCCTCCAAATCCACTAGCATTTATCAATACTGATTGTGCGTATTTAGTATCGGTTAAATTATTGATACCAAAATCTAAACCTATTCTCAGTTGTTCTGATATTTGATTTTTGTATCCTAGTTTTAAGTTCAATAAGTTAAAAGAATCGCTATACAAGGTATTTGCGTCCGTCAACGGAATTTCATCTACATATTGATGCGTGATATTAAAGAATAGTCCATTTCCAAAATTGGTTTGTATTCCTGAATTGATTTTGTTTTTTGGTACACCTGTTAAAGCATTATCTGAATAATCTTCATTTGCTTCTTCATCTATAAAGTCTAAGAATTTATGATTGCTGTAAGTGTAGCTGATAAATGGCGATATGGTTATTTTATTGGTGACATTAAATCTGTAACTCCAGTCAAGATCAATTCCTTGATGTTTGGTTTTCCCGGCATTTCTACCAATATATTGATTGTCGCCAACACGTTTGGCTACTAATAAATTGTTTATCGGCATTATATAAAAGGCAATTTCAAATCTATTCCTGTCATCTTCACTCTTGTGCTCTATGCCTAATTCATAGTTTGTGCCGGTTTCTTGTACGATGTCCGGATTGATTATTCCATCAGGTGTTAATGTTTCCTCTAAACTAGGATTGGAAAATCCGCGACTAATGTTACCATATAATTGGTAGGTAGGTGTAAATGCGTAGTTAACATCTATACTTGGTAGCAACAGAGCTTTAAAGTTTCTATTTGCGCTGGTATTTAGCTCTCCTGTATTGAACAAGTCCCTAAAATCATATTGGGTTTTGTTGATATTCAGCCCTAACTGTGTGGTAAGTTTGGGTGTAATCGAATAAGAGGCAGTTGCGAAAATGTTTATTTGGTTTCTGAATTCTTTATTTTTTGACTGTTGATCTCCTTGAAGGCTTCCATTGCCTTCATTTTCCTGATATAGATTTTCAAAAGTTTGCCAATTGTATTCGTCTTTGTAAAGCTCACCACCTAAAGTGTAAAAGAGAGCGTTTTTAGATATGTCCAAGTTCCCAGAAAATAATGTCCTAACACCATAACCGTTGGTGAATTCGTCTAAAATATTGAAGGGTGCAGGTTCGTAATGATCTAAGTATGTGTAAAATAAACTGGTTGTATTCTTAAGGTTAGGGCTAGCGTAGTAAGTATGCGATAATCCTATAAGACTATAATTGTTGTCTTCATAACCTTGTGAGGCTCTCCATGTAAATGCAGCTTGGGTAGGGTCTTCGTTAAAATCTTCTTGACTTATAGAGCTTGCTATTTGGGCAGAATAATCTATATGGTTAACTAATAATCCTAGTTCACTCTTTTTAGAAAGTTTAAAGATGGTGTTTAATAAATATCCGTCACGTTCAAATCTGTTATTTTCACGATATCCATCAACTTCCATATGTCCGTATTGAAATGTCATATAGAAATTATCTTCTGCATGGGTAAATCCTAAGCTGTTTTTAAAAAGTCCGTAAGAACCAATAGTTGTATTGTTTGTAAACTTTGTAGGTTGGTCGCTTAATTGTTTTGTGTTCAATATTATTGCGCCACCGAGGTTGGTTCCAAATCCCGTTCCTTTAGGTCCTTTAATAACTTCAACAGAGGTCAGGTTTTCTAAATCAAAAGCTTCTATTGTAGAAGATCCCGTACCATTTGTAATCGGGATATTGTTGTAGTATAATCTTAATTTATCTGTGCCGTATAAGGTTCTGGATCCAACTCCCCTTATGGTGATTCTATTGGTGTTTAAAGCACCTGAGAGGGCATATAGACCGGACACTTGATTTAAAGAACTTATAAAGTCAACAGGGCTGTAATTGGAAAATGTAGTTTCCCCTATAATTTGAGATGGCACAATGCCAATAGCATTTTTAGCTGTTAGGGTGTCAATTACAATAACTTCGTTTAAACGGGTAATACTATCATTTTCTGTTGTTACCTGTGCTAAAAGAACTGAGGAGGTTGTAAGAATAAATAGTAGGCTAAAAAGAGTTTTTTTCATAAAAAGATTAAAACTCAAAAGTACCCATTAAAACCTAAAACCTAAAGATAATCCTGCTCTAAACATAAAGTCATCTTGAAAATCTTCTGGGTTAATATTTCTGCCCAAACCTCCGTTTAATTCAATGGTAAATTTTTGACTTCTGGTAGCCCATTTATAACCACCACCCAGACCAAGTGCAATGGTAGAATAGTCATAATTTCTTGTGCCTATATTTTGAGTGTCTACATCGTCATCTCCTGTGTAATATAAACCAAAGACCTCTGCAAAGAGGCCACTTTTTGGTTCAAAACCAAAATAAGCTCTTAAGTTGGGTCCTATACCAAAGTTACCATTGTAATCAGTTGATTTTCCATCAAAATATATTGTTCCTCCTATACTGGTATCTTCATTAATATAATATTCATAGCCAAGTTCAACCGTAGTAGTAATTAAAAACTGACCAATATTCAGTTTAACCTCATGGCTATTATCGTCATTATAATATGTTTGTGCAAAAGAAGATGTTGTTGTAAATATTAGAAGCGTTGTAAAAATGAACTTGTTCATGAATAGATGATTATAATATAAAACAGACTTGTAAGGATACTTTTAAAAATGTGAAATTATGATTTTAAAAGAAAGTATACACCTTTAATCTACAACTCTTTTTTATTTTTAGGTCAAAATTTAGATACATGAAAATCATATCCTACAATGTAAATGGTATTAGGGCGGCAATAAGAAAAGGTTTTTTGGATTGGTTGGTTGCAGTTTCGCCAGATGTTGTTTGTCTGCAGGAAATAAAGGCAAATGAAGAGCAGTTGGATCTTTCATTGTTTGAAGAAGCGGGATATAAATACAATTATTGGTATAGTGCACAAAAAAAAGGGTATAGCGGAGTGGCAATTCTTTCGAAAACTAAACCAGATGCTGTAGTATTTGGTACCGGTATAGAGTATATGGATTTTGAGGGTAGAAATATTAGAGCGGATTTTGGTGAAGTATCAATTATGAGCATGTATTTACCTTCTGGTACCAACATTGAAAGATTGGAGCACAAGTTGATGTATATGGCAGATTTTAGACAGTATGTTGATGGACTTAAAAAAACCAATCCTAATCTTATTGTGTTGGGAGATTATAATATATGTCATGAAGCTAGGGATATACATAACCCTGTAGGACTTAAAAATGTTTCTGGTTTTTTACCAGTTGAGAGAGAATGGATAGGGGATTTTATAGACAGTGGTTTTGTAGATAGTTTTAGGGAGTTTAATTCTGAGCCAAATAATTATACATGGTGGAGTTATAGGGCAAATGCTAGAAACAACAATAAAGGTTGGCGTTTAGACTATGCCATGGTGGCTTCTACATTGAAAGAAAGGTTGTTGAGGTCCGTTATATTATCAGAAGCCAAACATAGTGATCACTGTCCAATTTTAATTGAGTTAGATAGTTGATCATATAGATGCGTTCACCCTTAATATATTTAGTAGTTTTGTAATTCTCGAAAGCAATTAAAAGAGTTGAATGATCTATACCAAATTACCGCACACTGAAATTGAAGTAAGTAAAATTTGTTTAGGTACAATGACCTGGGGAAACCAGAATACCGAAGAAGAAGGTCATGAGCAAATAAATTATGCACTGGATAAGGGAATTAATTTTTTGGATACTGCAGAGTTGTATCCCGTACCTGCACATAAAGATAGATATGCCGATACCGAGAGGGTCATAGGTAATTGGTTCAAAAAAAATGGTAACAGAGAAGACATTGTACTTGCGTCTAAAATTGCCGGAAAAGCAGAAATGACAAAGTTCATTCGTACTACAGGATTTACCAGAGAGGCCATAATTGAAGCTGTTGAAGGTAGTTTAACTAGATTGCAAACAGATTATATTGACCTATATCAATTACATTGGCCAGATAGAAATACCAATTACTTTGGACAAAGGGGTTACAAACATGATATTTCTGACCATTGGGAAGATAATATTCATCAGGTTTTGGAGACTATGCGCGATTTAATTCGTGAGGGAAAAATCAAGCACGTAGGTTTGTCAAATGAAACGCCATGGGGAACCATGCGTTTTTTAGAAGAAAGTAAGGTACATGTTACTTTGCCAAGAACTATAACGGTACAAAACCCTTATAGTTTGCTGAACAGATTGTTTGAAGTGGGAATGTCGGAAATAGCCATGAGAGAGCAAGTTGGGCTATTGGCGTACTCGCCAATGGGTTTCGGTGCTCTGAGTGGTAAATATTTGGGTGATAGAATGCCGGAAGGGTCAAGATTAAGCCTGTTTCCCCAGTACAATAGATATATTGGAGATACGGCTGTTGAGGCTACCAAAAAATATTATGAACTTGCCCAGGCCAACGGTTTAACTTTAGCCCAAATGGCATTGGCCTTTGTGAATACAAGACCATTTGTTGCCAGTACAATTATAGGCGCAACAAATTTAAGGCAGCTAGAAGAAAATATTGGCAGTATAGACGTTACTCTTTCTGATGATGTTCTTAAAGAAATAGAAGCCATACACGGTTCAATTCCAAATCCGGCTCCATAATATGAACAATGTAATATTCTTTAAAGTCGGCTTTGGGCAAATAGTGGTTATTGTTGCCGTTGTGATAATTATAATGGTCTTGGCTAGAATAATGAGAGATAAACGTTAACCAAATAAATTACCGGCAACTTCTTCAATTTTAGAAGCCAATAGAATTCTTATTTTGGTTGATTTAAGGCCTATTTTATTATTTTTTGAAATAATAATTGTTTCATAGCCTAGTTTTTCCGCTTCAAGAATTCGTTGTTCAACTCTTTGTACAGGTCTAATTTCACCTGCAAGCCCAACTTCTGCAGCAAAACAAATGCCTTTGTCAATAGGTATGTCTTCATTGCTCGATAAAATTGCGGCGATAACTGCCAAATCAATAGCGGGGTCGTCTACGGATATGCCACCGGTAATATTCAAGAAAACATCTTTTGCACCTAGTTTGAAGCCAGCACGTTTTTCTAAAACGGCCAAGAGCATGTTTAGTCTTTTAACATTATAGCCCGTAGTTGAACGTTGAGGTGTTCCATAAACCGCGGTACTTACCAAAGCTTGAATTTCTATAAGCAGTGGCCGCATGCCTTCAACGGTAGCTGCAATGACAGTACCACTTAAACCATCATCATTTTTGGATATTAATACCTCTGACGGATTGTTGACTTCTCTTAGGCCACTACCTTGCATTTCGTAAATACCAAGTTCCGCTGTGGATCCAAATCTATTTTTTAGTGACCTTAGAATTCTGTAAACATAATTACGGTCGCCTTCAAATTGAAGAACGGTATCAACCATATGCTCTAAAATCTTTGGTCCGGCAATAGAACCGTCTTTTGTAATATGCCCAATTAAAATGACAGGTGTATTGGTCTCTTTGGCAAATTTTATAAGTTCCGCAGTGCATTCCCTAATTTGAGAAATACTTCCGGCAGCAGATTCAATATAATCAGAGTGCAGCGTTTGTATAGAATCAATGACTACAATATCTGGTTCTGTAGCTTCAATTTGCTTAAATATATTTTGAGTTTTGGTTTCTGTAAGTATAAAACAGGTTTCACTATTCGGGTGAATTCTGTCAGCACGCATTTTAATTTGTTTTTGGCTTTCTTCGCCTGAAACATATAAGGTTTTATACGGTAGTTTTAAGGCAATTTGAAGCAGTAATGTACTCTTTCCTACACCAGGTTCCCCACCTAAGAGCACCAATGCTCCAGGTACTAATCCGCCACCAAGAACTCTATTGAATTCAAGATCAAAAGTATTTAAACGAACTTCTTTTTCAATACTAATTTCGTTGACCAAAAGAGGTTTTGAAACTCTTTTTGAGCTTAGTGAAGGGGTTTTCCAACTAGATTTTTCTTCTTTTTGTACAACCTCTTCAACAACAGTGTTCCATTGTTTGCAAGCGGAACATTGCCCGACCCATTTTGCATATTGGGTGCCGCAATTTTGACAAAAAAAGGCAGTTTTTGTTTTGGCCATCTTTAGTATTTAAAAAGTGGCTAAAGGTAGCAAGAAGTTTGAGATGAGTAAATTCTTAAATCAAATTTAGAATCAATTTTTACTCGACCTTTCTTTTTTAAAAGCGCTAAAAGCTAGAAAAAATGATGCCCATGCCATGAAAAGGGCAATTCCGTTGTACGCCAGATTAAATTCTCCTTTTAATCCAAAGTAAGTAAAGAGCACTCCGGAGAACACGAAGTACATTGCGTCAATTTTAATCATAATTAAGTAGGTTAGGCTAATTTGGGACTAGCCGTTTATTAATTCTGTTTAAAAACCAAAATCGGCTTTCAGTGCATCCATTTTCTCAAGGGCCATTTCTTTAGTTAAAAAATCTATTTCTTCCATTTGAAAAGATTTCTCAAATGTTCTTAATGCTTTCTTGGGTTCGCCCAGTTGTTCATAATACTCGGCCTCAAAATAAAATCCTAGCATAGTCTCTGGGTATTCTTTTTTGCAAAGATCAGATAATGGTTTTAACGATTCAAAATCTTCTTTTTTTCTAGAAGCGGCATAAATTGCCATGATGTCATTTAATTCTACAGGTTTGCTAAAGCCAAACATATCAACTATGCCTTGGTATTTGTTTTCAAGATAATTGTAAACAGGCTCTTCACTGGTAAGAATTTGTGTTTTGTATTCTTTTGGACTTATGGGTTTAAACATGCCAAAAATATTGTCAAATGCTTTCCCTATACCGTAGGTAGCTACAGAAATATGATCTGCGTTGGTATATTCATCAAAGAAATAATGTAGAGACTCTTTATCAATGGCTTTTATATCAGTGTTCATGCCCAAAATTCTTTGCCTGTCATTACTCTCTTCCCCTTCAACGATCAATTGGTAAAAAATCTGATTGTCAAAAGTGCCTAATCTCATAGGTAGCCTGCTTTCCATTTCTGGTGCTAGTGTTGGAGAAATACTAACATAACCGTCAAAAATAGAATTATCTTTAAATAACCAATAATTCATAAAATTTGCGGTGATATCATAACCTACTATCATTTTAAAGGGAGCGGTGCTATAGTTAAGGTCTAGATAGGGTATTAGCTCCATGCCTATGAATTCGTAGAAGCTTTTGCCTTTTTCAGATGGTAGTCCGTTTTCGGGGTCAAAAGCACAATCTTCATATCTTAGATCGTTTTTGCTTTGGTCAATACCTACAACAATACTTTGCGGCATACCATGAAATCTACTGTAAAATTTGGATGTTGCTACAACTTGTTCAAAAAGGTACTCGCCATCAAGTACAATGATTATAGGGTATTTTTTAGATTCATCTAAATTTTCTGGAAAGTAGTAATGTACATCTCTTCGCTCTTGCAGTTTAAAAGACTCAAAAATTTCTTGGGTCACTTGTGCATAAGAGGTGAAACCAAATAATAGTGCGAAAAAAAAGTATAGATAACGCATAAGGGGTAATTGATTAGATCTAAGTAAACTTACTTGCTTCTGTTCAATAACGGTAATAGAAGAAAAGATATTGCACCAAAAACAACTATCATTAAAGTCTGTGCGATCCAAATGATCCAACCAAAAGCATCTCCAGAGACAGAACTTATTCCAAAGATGGCCAAAGCACTACTTACTGCTATTGGATAAAGTCCTATACCACCGTTTGTTGTTGCCATTGCAAAGGCTCCTGCAACGAAGGCTACCAATAGTTGACTTAGTGACAGGGAAATGGTTTCTGGTACGGTAAATTTTATGATCCAAAGCATGCCGATATAACAGCCCCAAATAAAAAATGTATGCAGAATGAACAGCCATTTATTTTTCATTTTAAAAATGCTGAACACGCCATCAAGTAATCCTTTTACAAAGGTTTTAATTTTATTGGCTATTGTACTATTGGATTTTTTAATGAAAAATATAAACAGCAAGAACAGGGCTGCGCCAAGCAATGCCATAAGTATTAGGGTGGTTGCGTTAAAACCACGTTCTTGTAGAAGTCCTAAAATGATATCTGTTTGTAGAAAAAATGCTATAGTCACTACCAAAAGCAGCATTATTACGTCTATTACCCTTTCTGTAACGATAGTGCCAAAGCCTTTTTCAAAAGGAACATTTTCATAAGTGGTCAATGCGGTTGCCCTTAAGATTTCTCCTGTTCTGGGTATACCAAGGTTGGCAAAATAAGAGGTTAGAATTATTAGAATATTGTTTAAAAGCTTGGGCTTATACCCTAAAGGTTCTAAAAGGTAATTCCATCTGATAGCTCTGGAAACATGACCAAGAATGCCCAATAATACCGAAAGGAATACATAAAGCGGATTGGCTTCTTTAATATAAAATAGGATTTCCTTTCTGTTATCAGGTGTAGTAGAATTGTAAGAGTACCAAACCAAAAAAACTCCCAAGGCAATTGGGAGTATAATTTTAAGATTTTTTTTCAGAGTGTCGGTCAACTTCTAAGTTAATAGGTTGTTTTCTTCATTAGGAAAAACTAAAGAAGGGTTAAATTTCTTTGCATCTTCAATATCCATCCAAGTATAGGAAATTAAAATTAAAACATCACCAACGGCGACTTTTCTTGCGGCGGCACCATTTAACGTTATCTCACCGCTTTTTCGTGGACCGGGAATAATGTAAGTCTCTAATCTTTCGCCATTATTGTTATTGACAATCTGAACTTTTTCACCACGAATAAAATTAGCGGCATCCATTAAATCTTCATCAATTGTAATACTGCCAACATAATTAAGATCGGCACCGGTAACTTTTACACGGTGTATTTTAGATTTAACTACTTCTACTTGCATAACTTCAATTAATTTAGGGCTATGTTATCTATTAACCTTACGTTCTCTACGTAAACGGCAATAAAGGCCCTGTATTTTAAATTATTTGTTTTTTCAATTATGGGTGTTAGGGTTTCGACGTCGGTTATATCAAAATACTCAAGTTCAAAATCATTCGTTCTTTTAAACTCATTAACTACCCATTCTTTAATACTCAGTGCATTATCCGTGCCAAATTTGATTTTGGCAGCCTTTAAGGTTTCGTAAATGAATGCTGCTTTTAGTCGTGTTTCTTTGCTTAACCTTTCGTTTCTGGAACTCATGGCCAACCCATGATCTTCTCTAACAATTTCACAACCAATTATTTCAACCGGTATTTGTCTTATTTCGGTAAGTTTCTGTATAATACGTAGTTGTTGAAAATCCTTTTCTCCAAAGTACGCCCTAGTAGGGTGTACTACAATAAGCAATTCTTCTACAATGGTGCCTACACCGTTAAAATGATCATCTCTAAATTCTCCTTCCATGACTTTGTCCAAACCATCAAAATCGTAAATTTTTGGAACAACGGTTTTAGGATATATTTCAGTGACTTCCGGCGTAAATACAATAATGTCTTCAGATATTTCGGAAATTAAAAGTAAATCAGCATCTAAGGTCTTAGGGTACTTGTTTAAATCTTCTAAATTATTGAACTGTGTAGGATTTACAAAAATACTGACTACGACTTTATCGTTCTCTTCAACGGCTTTCCTTATTAAAGATGCATGCCCTTGATGTAGCGCTCCCATGGTAGGTACAAGACCTAAATTTAGGCTGCTGCCAAGTTTATTAAGTTTTTCCGTAAGTACTTTTTTCGTCTTTATTACCTGCATTGAAAATTGCATTAGCGAGCAAACTTACTATAATTACTGCTAATCTCTATATTTTTTGTAATTTTGCGGTTACGTTCCAGTGAAAAATAAAATATAACCTTTATGAATGGTAAAAAGATATTGTTTGTATCTTCTGAATTAGTTCCTTACTTACCCGAAAACGAAGTTTCCTTAATGTCTTATGAAGCACCTAGAATGGTCAACAGCAATGGTGGCCAGATTAGAATATTCATGCCTAGATATGGAAACATCAATGAAAGAAGACATCAGTTACATGAAGTAATTAGACTTTCTGGAATGAATTTGGTCATTAATGATATGGATATGCCATTGATCATTAAAGTGGCATCAATTCCAAAAGAAAGAATTCAGGTTTACTTTATTGATAATGAAGAGTACTTTAAGCGGAAAGCAACCTTTACGGATAAACAAGGAAACTTATTTCCGGATAATGACCAACGTGCAATATTTTTTGCAAAAGGTGTTATGGAAACCGTGAAAAAATTGAATTGGTCACCAGATATTATACATGTTCACGGTTGGATGGCGAGTTTATTGCCGTTGTACTTGAAAAAGTATTATGCTGATGAGCCACTTTTTGCTGACAGTAAAATTGTATTGTCGGTATACGGTAAAACATTTGAAGGTGCCTTGGATAAGGATATGATTAAAAGAATTTCTTTTGATGGTATACCTGAAGAGGAAATTGCTTCATTAGGTGAGCCTACCTATAATAATTTGTTAAAGGTGGCTGTTGATTACTCCGATGCTGTTATTTTAGCTTCGGAAGATATTCCAGATGAATTGGAAAGTCACATTACCAACCAAGAAAAACCAGTGTTGCCATATGTCCCTGTTCAAGAATTTGAAGAGGCTTATGCAAATTTTTATAACACCGAAGTTTTAAAATAATCTGAATGAATTTTATTGCTAAGTCCGCTTTCCCTAAGTTTTTGGGATTGTTTTTGATATTGGGTCTATTGGTGTCTTGCGAGCAAGATTTAACTACTATAGGCTCTGGAGTAGTTGGTAATGAGCCATTTGCTACGGGTAAAGAGGTTTATGATGTTTTTGCTTATAATAAAAATATAGAAGCGGTACAGACCAATAAATTGGCAGTTTATCAATTGGGTACATATAACGATCCGGTTTATGGTAGAACAGAAGCTTCTGTAACATCGCAAATATTTCTAAGTACGGCGAATCCTTCCTTCGGTAGTTTTTCTCAAGATAAAGAAGATAGGGCGGGTACTGCAGATGAAGCAATAACTACGGTTCAGGAAAATGAGACCGTTGAAGAAGTTTATTTATATATACCTTTTTTAACAAATTCATTGGATACTGATGGAGATGGTGTTGCCGATGAGTATGATGCCGAGCCAGAAAATAGTGATAATGATAATGATGGTGATGGGGTTTCCAATATTATAGAAACTGCATCGAATACAGATCCCTTAGATGACACAAGTGTAGATGCTGATCGAGATGGTCTTAATGATCCGGACGGCGCCACTATATTTGCTGACAATTTTGCGGAGAAGGTAGAGCTAGATAGTATTTATATTAATGGAGTAAATTATGATGATGTAGCAAAGTCTCCATTACCAAAATTTAATCTAAAGGTAGAGCGTTCAACCTTCTTTTTAAGAGATCTAGATCCAAATGCCAGTTTTCAGGAAGCACAACAGTATTATTCTAATCAGGTGTTTTCACCGGATTTTGTTACAGGCGATCCTTTATTCCAAGGCGATGTAGAAATTATTGATGAGGAGATTTTAATTCCGAATGAAGATGATGAATCTACTGAAGATGTGGATGAGTCACAAACTTTTACAAAATTGCCACCGGGAATAAGGGTAGCATTGGACAATGATTTTTTTCAGGAAAATATTTTGGATAAAGAGGGTAGTTCAGAATTGATCAGTCAATCAAATTTTACTGAATTTATTCGTGGGCTTCATTTTTCAATTGTTGATAGTGATGGTAATGATGTTCTTTTTATGTTCGATTTAAGAAGCTCAAATATTACTATGACGTATAGTTATACAAACTATGATACCAATGGTACAACTGATGATACAAGTGATGATAACCCAAATAATATTTTAGAAAGAGATTTTACCTTTTCATTTTTAACACAGAATACATCTACAGGTGTTATCTCTGGAAATGCGGTGAACACTATAATTACAGAGAATTATGGTCCTCAAATATTAGAGAGTTTAGATACCGGTGAAAATGCATCAAGAATATATTTAAAAGGAGGTCCCGGTACTTATGCTGAAATTAATTTATTTGAAGAGGATGGTGGTGAAAATATTTTAGAGCAAATTAGAAGTGAGAATTGGGTGATAAATGAAGCAAATTTGGTTTTTTATATTGATAGAGATCAATTAGATGCTGTGGGTAGTACTTTAGAGCCTCCAAGACTTTATCTGTACAATGCCGAAAATAAATTTCCCTTAATTGATACGTCAAGTGATCAGGCTTTAGCTGTAGCTGGTACTCCAAATTTATTTAGTTTTTACCCGAATTATGATGGAGTAATTCAAAAAACGAACGGGAAAGGGGTCCTTTATTCTGTGAAAATTACCGATCATATCAACGATATGGTAGTGAGAGATTCAACAAATGCTACACTTGGTTTAACATTGTCAACCAATATTCAGAATTGGAATATATCCGATGCAAAGGTTGCCAATGGTGAAGAAGAATTACCTATTACTTCTACGGTTACATCTTTGGGTACAATTTTGTATGGCGGTAATTTAGAGACTACCGATCCAAATTTTGATAAGCGTTTAAAATTAGAAATCATCTACACCAAGGCAAATTAATACGTTGTTCTAGTTATTTTTGTCATTATTTTGGATGTTGACATACCACTTATACATTATTTACGTTGTCAACACTAAATGGTTTAAGTCTATTGGCGCAATTATTTAATTTTATTGCCCTAGGATTTAAACTTAATACTCAAATAGAAATTAATATGTGCGGAATTGTTGGTTACATAGGACATAGGGAAGCGTTTCCTATAATAATAAAAGGACTTCAAAGATTAGAATATCGTGGCTATGATAGTGCTGGTATTGCATTATATGATGGCAGTCAAATTAACCTTTCAAAAACGAAAGGTAAAGTAGAAGATTTACAGAATAAGGCAAAGGAAATTTCTCAAGCTGGAAAAATAGGTATAGGTCATACACGTTGGGCAACACATGGTGTTCCTAATGATGTAAACTCGCACCCGCATTATTCCAATTCCGGAGATTTGGTCATTATACATAATGGTATCATAGAAAATTATGAGGCTATTAAACAAGAGTTGACCAAACGTGGGTATACCTTTCAATCGGATACTGATACCGAAGTACTTGTTAATTTAATAGAGGAGGTTAAAAAAACCGAAGATGTTAAATTAGGGAAAGCTGTGCAAATAGCACTTAATCAAGTAGTGGGAGCATATGCTATTGCTGTATTTGATAAAAGAAAACCAGACGAAATAGTTGTAGCTAAATTGGGAAGTCCATTAGCGATAGGTATTGGTGAAGATGAATTTTTTATTGCTTCAGATGCTTCACCATTTATAGAATTTACTAATAATGCTGTTTATCTTGAAGATGAAGAAATGGCTATTATTAGACTTGGGAAAGAAATAAAACTTAGAAAAATTAAGGATGATGCCGTTGCTTATCCTAGAATTTTAGAACTTCAAATGAATCTCGAAGAAATAGAGAAAGGTGGTTATGATCACTTTATGCTAAAAGAGATTTATGAGCAGCCAAGAGCTATAAAGGATACATACAGAGGGCGTTTGTTAGCGGACCAAGGTCTGATTAGAATGGCAGGAATTGATCTTAATATGGAAAAATTCTTAAATGCTAACAGAATTATAATAGTTGCGTGTGGTACTTCTTGGCACGCTGGTTTAGTGGCGGAATATATATTTGAGGATTTAGCAAGAATTCCTGTTGAAGTGGAATATGCTTCAGAATTTAGGTATAGAAATCCGGTAATTACCGATAAGGATGTTCTAATTGCAATTTCGCAATCTGGAGAAACAGCAGATACCCTAGCGGCCATTAAATTGGCGAAGGAACGTGGTGCTTTTGTATTTGGTGTATGTAATGTAGTAGGGTCCTCTATCGCAAGAGAGACAGATGCTGGTGCTTATACTCATGCCGGACCAGAGATAGGAGTTGCTTCTACCAAGGCTTTTACCACTCAAATTACGGTATTGACACTCATGGCCCTAAAGTTGGCAAAAGCTAAGGGCGTTTTTTCGGAGTCTAAATACCACGAATATTTAACTGAGTTGGAAACAATTCCTACAAAGGTTGAAAAATCCTTAGAATCAAATACATTGATCGAAATAATATCCGATGTTTATAAAGACTCAACTAATTGTCTTTATTTAGGAAGGGGATATAACTTTCCAGTGGCTTTAGAAGGTGCGTTAAAATTAAAGGAAATCAGTTACATTCATGCGGAGGGTTATCCAGCAGCTGAAATGAAACATGGTCCAATAGCCTTAATAGATGAGCATATGCCAGTTTTTGTAATTGCGACCAAAAAAGGTCACTATGAAAAGGTGGTTAGTAATATCCAGGAAATAAAATCTAGAAAAGGTAAAATAATAGCTATTGTTACTGAAGGTGACGAGCAGGTAAAAGAGTTGGCGGATCATGTAATTGAAGTGCCAGAAACTTTAGAGAGCTTAACACCATTATTGACTACGATACCTTTGCAATTGCTTTCGTATCATATTGCAGTAATGAGAGGTTGTAATGTTGATCAACCAAGAAACCTTGCCAAATCTGTAACGGTGGAATAAAAGAAAATTATAATAATTTAAAAAAGGGGTGTGATTGCGATCACACCCCTTTTTTTGTTCAGTCAAATAATGAATTTGGTAGATTAAGTTGATTTTTAGTTGATTGCAAAAGAAAAGTTAATTACGTTTTTACTAGTAAAACAGCTATATAATTATTAAAATAATACTATGCATGCATAATTTTTTTCAAATTACTATTATTGGTATAAAATAATCTGTATCTTAACCCACAACTAATTTTAAACTATAATTAAGAATGAGAGCAATACTACTTTTAGCATTGATGATTATGGGAACCTTTACGTATTCCCAAACTAATATCAGTGGTAATGTTGTTGACCAGGACAACGTGCCTATCCCCGGGGCCAATATTGTTATTGTTGGCAAAACCATTGGGACTGTAACAGATTTTGATGGTAATTTTAATTTGGCTACATCAGAAGTGCCACCTTTCAAAATAGAAATATCAAGTATTGGTTATACGAGTAGTACAGAAGATATTACTAGTGCGAACCAAACTATTAACGTGGTATTAAATGAATCTCAAACCTTTTTGGATGAGGTAGTCATATCTGCTTCAAGAACTCCTGAGCGTATTTTTGAATCTCCGGTAACCGTTGAGAGAATTGGTATTTCGGAAATAAAGAATACCACGGCTGCCGATTTTTATGGTGGTCTTGAAAATCTTAAAGGTGTAGACGTTAACACAAACAGTTTAACATTTAAATCGGTTAACACCAGGGGTTTCGCATCTTTTGCCAATACACGTTTTATGCAACTTGTAGATGGTATGGACAACTCTACACCTGCATTGAATTTCCCTATTGGTAATTTAGTTGGTCTTATAGAACCAGATGTGTTAAGTGTTGAATTGTTGCCTGGGGCATCATCTGCACTATATGGGGCAAATGCATTTAATGGAATTTTGTTTATGCGAAGTAAAAGCCCTTTTGACTATGAAGGTATCAGTGTATCTATTAAACAAGGTATTACTTCTCAACAAGCTTCTGGAGATAATTCTTATACTGATTTTGGTATTAGGGCTGCACATAAGTTCAGCGATAAGTTTGCGGCTAAGGTTAATTTTGGTTACTTAAAAGGTACGGACTGGGCTGCTAATAATACAGATGATAGAAATACAGTTGGTGGTACGCGTGATAACCTAAACTATGACGGTATTAACGTTTATGGTGATGAGGTTGCTACCAATATTAAAGAGGTTGCACTTACGCTAGAGGGCTTAGGTGTTTTACCTTCTGGGGCAAATGCTTTGGTGCCTTCTGAAATTGTTAGTAGAACCGGGTATAATGAAAGTGATCTAACCAATTACAATGCAGAAAGTATTAAAGCGGATTGGGGCTTGTATTATAGACCCATTGAAGATAATAGTTTAGAAATTTCTTATGTAGGTAAAGTGGGTACAGGTAATACTATTTATCAAGGTACTAATAGATATAATATTGCTGGTTTCTTTCAAGAACAACATAAATTGGAAATCAAAAATGATAACTTTTTTGTAAGGGGTTATGTAGTTGGTGATAAAGCTGGTGATTCTTATGATATGGTTTTTACCGGAATTAATATTAACAGAGCATGGAAAGATGATAATACATGGTTTGGTGAATATACGGGTGCATATGTACAGGCAACATTGGCAGGTGCTACTGACCAGCAGGCACATGCTGCTGCAAGGGCACAAGCTGAATCTGGTAGACTATTGCCAGGTACGCCAGAGTTCGAAGCTGCATTTAATAGGGTAATAAAAGATCCGGATTTAAGTGTAGGGTCACAATTCTATGATCAATCTAAATACTACCATGCTGACGCTAATTATAACTTTAGTCATTTAATTGATTGGGCGGAAATACAAGTTGGTGGCTCTTTTAGAGAATATAGTTTAAATTCTTTAGGTACTATTTATACAGATTCAGAGGAAGACGGACCTATTGATTATTCAGAATTCGGAATTTATTCACAGGTTCAAAAGACTTTACCTATGGCAGGAGAAAAAAGTTTAAAACTAACGGGGTCTATCAGGTATGATAAATCTGAGTTTTTTGATGGTTTTTATTCTCCAAGATTGTCTGCAGGTTATACATTGAACAGAAATCATAATATAAGAGCGTCTGCTCAAACAGGATTTAGAAATCCTACTACTCAGGATCTGTTTATTGGTTTGGATGCCGGTAGAGCAATTTTAGTTGGTTCTGCACCTGATAATTTAGAGCAATATTCAAGAGATTTTGATGTTAGTGCAACAGGTCAGTTGTTAGGTCAACCTTCGTCGGTTACACAAACTGGTGCAGCTGCATATAATAATTCTTACTCCGCAGCTTCTGCCACCGCTTTGGCTGAGACAGGTGACCCTTCGGTTCTTGAAGTTGCAAATCCAGATTTAGTGAAGCCAGAAAAAGTAACTTCTTTTGAAATCGGGTATAGAGGTAAGGTCGATAAATTAGTTATTGATTTTAGTACCTACTATAACAGCTATCAAGATTTCATCTCTCAAGAGGTAGTTGTTGCTCCTTACTATGGAGAAGTTGGTGATGGCGGACTTTCAGTTGCGGCAATAGCTAATGGAGATTTCCAGGCATATAGTACATACACCAATACTGATGCTAATGTTAATTCTTATGGAGCATCTATTGGTCTTGATGTTAAGGTGTTGGGTAATTTTGATTTAGGTGGTAGTTATACATTTACAAAACTGGATTTTGATCGTGAAGCCAATCCAGATGTAATGCTGAACTTCAATACTCCAGAACACAAGTTTAAAGCTTCTTTTGGTAATAAGGAACTTTTTGAAAATTTCGGGTTTAATGTGTCCTTTAGATTTAGCGATGATTATTTCTGGGAAGCTACTTTTGGTAATGGTGTAATCCCTGAATTTCATGTAGTTGATGCGCAAATTAACTATGAAGTTCCAAGTATAAAATCTTCTTTCAAATTAGGGGGTACAAACCTAACGGGTAAAGAATATAACACTGCGTTCGGTACGGGTCTTATTGGGTCTATGTACTATGTTTCTTGGACAATTAACAACTAATTAAAATCAAAAGTTGAAATGAAAAACTTAAAATATTTATATATTTCTTTAGGTGTCTTGGCTTTTACGGCTTGTAACGACCCAGAAGATGTTGATTTAGAACCAGAGGTCATTGTAGAGGAATTGCCCGCGTTAACTGCTGGTTCTGCAGATTTCTCTAATTATGTTTCATTAGGTAACTCTTTAACGGCAGGTTTTACAGATGGAGCTTTATTTCAAGCTAGTCAGACATTGTCTATGCCCAATCTGTTATCGCAAAAATTTAGCCTTGCAGGTGGGGGTAGTTTTAGTCAACCTTTAACCAATGATAATATTGGTGGTCTTGCACTTGCGGGTACTAGAATACAAGATCCTAGACTAGTATTTGGTGGAGCGGGTCCCGTTTCTTTAGAATCTTTAATTGGGGATGTAACCGTTACCACGGATATTGCTTTAAATAACCCAACAGGACCTTTTAATAACCTAGGGGTGCCTGGTGCAAAAAGTTTTCATTTGTTAGCACCGGGATATGGTAATATAGCTAACGTACAATTAGGTCTTGCTAATCCTTATTTTGTAAGAATGACCGGTGCCACGCCAGATATTAGCGTTTTAGAAATGGCAGTTGGTCAGTCCCCTAGTTTTTTCTCTTTATGGATAGGTAATAATGATGTGTTAGGATATGCCACTACGGGAGGTGACGGAACAGATCCTATTACGCCTATTTCCGGTGCGCCAGGTCAAGGTTTTGATGGTAGTTATGGAGCTTTGATCGCAACGTTAACTGCAGGTGGCGCTCAAGGGGTCGTTGCCAACATTCCTAATGTTACAGATGTGCCTCATTTTACAACAGTGCCACATAACCCGTTAGATCCTACCAATCCAGATTTTGGTGATCAAATTGCTACTTTAAATGGCATTTTTGGGCAATTGAATCAAGTGTATGCTTTCTTGGGTGTGCCAGAGCGCTCCATAGAATTTTCCACAACCGCGGCAAGTGAAGTCGTAATAAGAGATGAAACGTTGACCGATTTGTCAGCTCAAATAGCTGGTGTACTTAGTGCAAGTCCTACATTTCCGGCTTTTGTACAATCTTTTGGACTGCCGGTAGAAGCTGCGCCTTTAGTGGCGGGGTTATTGGGTAGTACTTATGGGCAAACCAGAGAAGCAACTGCAAATGATTTGTTCGTATTACCAAGTTCTTCTATTATAGGAACGGTAAATATAGAATCTGTTACTGCTCTTATGGCTGCAGGTTTACCACAGACATTGGCAGGACAGTTTTCAGTGGAAGGTATATCATTGCCATTAGAAGATAAATGGGTGTTAATTCCTAGTGAGCAAGAAGAAATTGCCGTGGCTACAGCGGCTTTCAATCAAATTATAGAAGCTACGGCTAATCAAGCAGGTTTAGCTCTAGTTGATGCAAATGGACTATTGAACCAATTGGCGAATGGAGGAATAACAAGTGGTGATTTTACATTAACCTCAAATTTGGTAACTGGTAGCGCATTCTCTTTAGATGGTATACATCCAACTGCAAGAGGATATGCATTGTTGGCTAATGAATTCATGAAGGCAATAGATGCAACGTATGGTTCTAATTTTGAAGAATCCGGTAATTTGTTGAACGTAGGAGATTATCCTACGAATTACCCGGCATCACTACAATAATTGTGTGTAAAATATGAATTTAGGAAAGGTGCTCTTAGGGCACCTTTTTACTTTTGTAAAAAAGAAAAAAAACAGTTTTTCTTTAAAATTGAAAACTATATCTTTGCAGCCTGAAAATGAGAGCATATTTTTCAGGTTTTATTAAACGTAATATATAAACATATAAGTAATGTCAAAAGTTACAGGTAAAGTTTCGCAAATCATTGGCCCCGTAGTTGATGTAGAATTTCAATCAGGTGCAGATCTTCCTAAAATCTATGATTCTTTGGAAATTGTCAATAAGGACAAATCAAAATTGGTTTTGGAAGTTCAATCTCATGTTGGCGAGAATACGGTAAGAACTATTTCTATGGATTCTACCGATGGTCTTAGTAGAGGGGTTGAAGTAGTGGCTACAGGTAGTGCGATTCAAATGCCGGTAGGTGATGACGTATATGGTCGTTTGTTCAATGTAATCGGTGATGCTATCGATGGTCTTGGTAATTTGCCTAAAGCAGGTGAAGCCGGACTTCCAATACATAGAGAAGCTCCAAAATTCGAAGATCTTTCTACATCTACGGAAGTTTTGTTCACTGGTATTAAGGTTATCGATTTGATCGAACCTTATGCAAAAGGTGGTAAAATTGGATTATTTGGCGGTGCCGGAGTAGGTAAAACGGTATTGATCCAAGAATTGATCAACAACATTGCTAAAGGTCATGGTGGTCTTTCAGTATTTGCAGGAGTAGGAGAAAGAACTCGTGAAGGAAATGATTTGCTTCGTGAGATGTTGGAATCTGGTATTATTAAGTACGGTGATGATTTCATGCACTCTATGGAAGATGGCGGATGGGATTTGACCAAAGTTGATAAAGAAGCTATGAAAGGTTCAAAAGCGACATTCGTTTTTGGTCAAATGAACGAGCCACCTGGAGCACGTGCTAGAGTTGCACTTTCAGGGTTGACAATTGCTGAATATTTCCGTGATGGAGCAGGTGATGGTCAAGGTAAAGATGTACTTTTCTTCGTAGATAACATTTTCCGTTTTACCCAAGCAGGTTCTGAGGTATCGGCGTTATTAGGTCGTATGCCATCTGCGGTAGGTTACCAACCTACGTTGGCTACGGAAATGGGTGCTATGCAAGAGCGTATTACGTCAACTAAAAGAGGTTCTATTACTTCGGTACAAGCGGTTTACGTGCCTGCGGATGATTTAACGGATCCAGCACCGGCAACAACTTTTGCTCACTTAGATGCAACAACTGTATTGTCTCGTAAAATTGCCGAGCTTGGTATTTACCCTGCGGTAGATCCTTTAGATTCGACGTCAAGAATTCTAACAGCTGAAATTTTAGGGAAAGAGCATTACGCATGTGCGCAAAGAGTAAAAGAGCTTTTACAACGTTATAAAGAACTTCAGGATATTATCGCCATTTTAGGTATGGAAGAATTATCTGAAGAAGATAAGTCTGCGGTAGGTAGAGCAAGACGTGTACAACGTTTCTTATCTCAACCATTCCACGTAGCAGAGCAGTTTACAGGTATACCGGGTGTTTTAGTTGATATCAAAGAGACTATCAAAGGATTTAATATGATTATGGATGGTGAATTAGATCACTTGCCAGAATCAGCTTTTAACCTTAAAGGTACAATCGAAGAAGCGATTGAGGCTGGTGAAAAAATGTTGACTGAAGCGTAATTAAGTTCAGAGTTTAGAGTTCAGAATTGAAACTCATAGCTCATAACTCATAAGTAAAAGAGATATGTATTTAGAAATTGTATCACCAGAAGCAACCTTATTTGCTGGCGAAGTAACATCAGTTACGGTACCTGGTATAAATGGTGAGTTTCAGATGTTAAAAGATCACGCTCCAATTGTTTCTTTATTACAAGAGGGTAAGGTGAAAGTTGCGGGCAATATAACTCTAGATAAAGAGTATGCGTCTAAGTTCACTAAAGATGCTGCCGGGAATACGGTCTTAGAAATTTCTAGTGGTACTATTGAACTTAAGAATAATAAGGTAATTGTACTAGCGGATTAAGTCACTAGTTATATTAGTTATAGAGAAAAAGCCATACGATAAGTATGGCTTTTTTCGTTATTTAATATAAGTGGTTAAGAAGAATATAATTATATCAGAAGGAAATCGTCCTCTATGGCAACTTGTCATTGCAGCTATACATTATACGGCAATAACTACATTGTTATTTTTTTATTTTATTGATTTTGAATTTTCTTTTGAAACAGAAGTACTAAAGAAAGGAATACGGACTATTGAATTAGTTATTTTTCTTCTACCTAGCGCACTGGCTTTTTCTGTAGTAAAGGATGTACTATTTGATTTGAATAATAAAAAGTACAAAATTCAGTATTGCGTAGGACCAATAAAATTTGGTAAATGGAAAAAACTACCTGAAATTGAGTAT
The DNA here is from genome assembly GCF_048059195.1 of Maribacter sp. HS. Taxonomy (NCBI): domain Bacteria; kingdom Pseudomonadati; phylum Bacteroidota; class Flavobacteriia; order Flavobacteriales; family Flavobacteriaceae; genus Maribacter; species Maribacter sp. HS. The sequence goes on along the minus strand of NZ_JAYLVV010000003.1, from coordinate 427,103 downwards.
GTTTCTGTTTTTAAACAACCTTTGGCTAATGGTAATTTTGTATTCGAAGCAAACTTATGGTATAGCACAAATAAGCATTTTAATATATTTGAAAGTGAATTAAAGAATCCGGTATTTTTATTGGGTAAAAACGTTGCAAAAGCTCTAAATGTAGATTTATTGGATGCAACTGTTCCTAATGATTATAAATGGATAGAAATTGAGATAGAGAATTAATCAACTCGTCTTCAAAGAAATCAATTCCCAGTCTTGACCCAAAGAATGATAAGTGCAAATTTTCTCAAAACCAACGGCGTAATGTGCACCTAATGACCTGCTGTTTGTAGCATCAACTTCGGTAATTATGGCATCATATTTTGGGTAAGAGGCTTTTTTCATGGCGTTATAGAGTCCACGGAAAACACCCATTTTTCTATGGGTCTTGGCAACACAGATTTGCCCCATGGTAATAAAATTTTTAATGTTTACATTTTCCAATTCGGTAAACATTGGTCTTAGAACTGAAATTTCATCTTTAAAATCATCAGTCATTGAAAGTGCGTAACCTACTACCTTATCACCATCTTTTGCGATAATATGGGGGCAGGCGTTGTTCATTCTAGTTAGCACATCTAAATTGTGATGTACGGTTACAAATCCTTCTTGTTGCATTTCTAGATCGGAAACAGCTGATTTTAAATTCATCTGTTGTAAAGAAAGAATTTGTATTAATTCTTCTTTGGTTGTGGCGGTGGTATATATTAAGCTCATTTATTCAACTTTTAGCCAAGCTTGGCGGGCTTTTAATACTTTTTTTGTAGGAGCTTTGTCATTTTTCTCCACTAAGTTAATGGCATAGTCTGGTTCAGAGGTTAAAATGACCTCAGTTTTTCTTTCCATACCATCTCTTAAAAAGGTTATTGAAAGAGTGTCTTCTGGTTTGAATCCTTCATTGATAAACGTATTAAATTGAATTCCATTAGGGAATGATTCTCCGTTTATTGAAGTAATGATATCGTCTTTATCTAATCCGGCAAGGTAAGCCGGACTCCCAATTTTGGTATTGCTTCCAATTTTACCGTTTAAATCATCTGTTATAGATACAGCGGCACCAAAATAGGCTATTTCTGCATTTTGAGACATACTTATGCCAACTGTTTTAAATAGTTCGTTATACTGCGGCATTTCGCTTTTATAAACAAAACTATTAAAGAAGTTATTGCCGAATGTTTTACCGGCGTACGTGTTCAATAGTTCGTTCAAATTTTCAATGGTATAAGGTTTTTCGGTTTTACCGTAGGTTGACCAAACCAGCTTCATAAAATCATCTAAATTAAGACCTTCATTACGTAGTTGTAAATCTAAAGCTAACCCAAGAACACTGCCGTAAGAGTAATATGAAATAAAGGTATTTTCTCTATTAACGGGGTCTACGGAAGTTGCCGCATCTACAAAAGGAGCTTGGTAACTCATTTCTATAGGGTTAAAGAATTGTCTTGCAGGTGAATTCCACACATAGTTAAAAGTGCCTGTTAATCCTTCTACATATTTTTCAGGTGTAATTAAGCCTGCCCTGCATAAAATAAGGTTGGTATAATAACTTGTAAAGCCCTCTGCAAACCATAATTCACCACTCATGTTCGCTTCTTCAAAATTAAACGGTTCCAAAGATTTTGGTCTAATACGTTCCACATTCCAGCTATGAAAAAACTCATGTGAAACGGTCCCTATATTTCTATCCATGCCACCATTTGATAATGTTCTGGTGCTGGTCAAAATTGTAGAATTTCTATGCTCCATGCCATCACCGGAAGCATTTGGTACATAGCAAGCAATAAAAGTATAAGAACCATAATCAAATGCGGGTAGCTCTCCGAATATTTCTTTTTCGGCAAGAACCACTTTTTTTACTTTCTCAAAATATGTGGATGCTTCTTCTTCGGTACATGGACCATGTAACGCTAATTTTATGGTTTGCCCGTCTATATTGAATTCCCTTAGTTTGTGATTGCTTAATTCGGTTGGGCTATCCATAAAATATTGCAGATTTGGAGCGCTATAGGTGTTGTTTTTTATTAAAGGTAATTGTGTAGCTATCTTCCAATTTAAATCATCTCTGGTTTTAAAATCTACAGTGATTTTTCTTGTGCTTAGGGATGGGGCGTACATAAAGGTTGCCGGTATATTCAAATGGGCGTGTGTCTCATCAATTTGAGAATACGTTCCGTCCGCTCTATTGGCATAAAGTGTATAGGTGATTTTTACAGTGCCATCATGTTTAGGAACAAGCCATTCATATGGGTTGTTTTTTGAAATGGGTAGTGCATCTCCCTTACTGTCAAATGCCTTTAAGTTATATAAGTTTTTAGCGAATTCATGAAGTGCATACCTACCTGGTGATGTGCGACTCATCCTAAGTGATAAAGTGTCTTCAACTATTTCGTTGAAGGTTGCTGAAATATCGGCTTCGTGATGTACCGCATTATCAAATGATATTACATAGGTACTAGATTGTGCGGTAATACTTGAAATATGTAATCCTAAAAAAAGTAAAAGGGTGAGATAGCGCATATCTTAGATTTTTAGCTAAGATAATGAAGCTGGTAAATGAATGTTGGAAAAATGGATTCTAAAATGAAAATATGGGGTGATAAGTAGGTGGGACTTATACAATTCCGTTTTTTTCGAATTTTTCTATAATGTTATCTTTAATACCTTTTAAATGAAATTCTGTAATTGGTTTGGTTACAAAATCCGATACCAAGGACTTTTTCTTTAAACGTTCAATATCATCTCTATATGCAGAAGAAGTAAGCACAAATACCATACAATTATCTGTAGTTGCAATAGATTCTAATTTATCCATAAACTCCCAGCCGTTCATTATCGGCATATTTAAATCAAGAAAAATAATGTAATTATGGGATTTCGAATAGGAATTGCTGAGATGTTCTATTGCAGGCTTTCCATTTGAGAAATTTAATATTTCACCCTGTAGTTCGGCATGATCAATTCCTTTTTCCAGTAAAAATGTAAAAATGGGATCGTCCTCAATTATTATAAGTTTATAATTCATTTATTTTCGTCTAAATCGATGGCATTTATGGTATTGTCTACAATATCTTTAATAACATTGTCAATTTCATCTGCCGATGTAATTATATAATTGAGAATTTGCTCTCTTTCTTCAAGCTTTAATTTTTCTTTATCGTCTCTTAATAAGTCTACCAAGCCCATTAATCTTGCTACTGGAGCTCTAACGATATGTGATTGGGTCCATGCAATTTTTTTCAATTGGGCATTTTGTTCCTCAATGGCATTTAAATGTTGAACCTTGGTGGTAACATCTTTAGAATTTACCACAATTCCTTTTAATGAGGGCTCGTCTATTTTGTTGGTAACAATAGTTTCTAACCAAATCCAGTGTCCGTCCCCATGTTTAAATCTAAATGGCTTAATGGCTACCTGGTTAACTTTTAGAATTTTAATAAACTCATTAAACACTATATTGTAATCATCTGGGTGCACATAATCGAACGCATTAGTACCCATAAATTGTTCTGGTGTAATATTCAAGATTTTTGTGGAAGTAGGACTTGCATATGTGAAGTTGGCATTTTCATCCATAATACAGATCATATCGCTGCCTTCTTGCACTAAGGTTTTATATCTGCGTTCACTTTGCTCTAGTTGTTCTTTTGCAATTCTGGTGTCATTAATATCTCTAGAGGTTATAATAACCCCTTGAATTGAAGGTTCGTGTATTTGGTTGGATACATTGGCAACAAACCATCGCCATTCACCCAGTTTATTTTTAAATCTAAACGGTTCTATCTTTATAGAACTATTTTGGGTTATTTTGTTGAACTGTTTTTTTACACGCTCTAAATCATCTGGATGTATGTAATCGAAAGCGTTTTGTCCTTCAAATTCTTCTGGACTAATTTGGATAACCCTAGTAGCACTTGGACTTACATATTTGAAATTACCTTCGGCATCTAGTATAGTTATGATATCACTACTCTCTTGTACCAAAGTCTTAAATCTACGTTCGCTATTTTCTAATTGAAGTTCCGCTTTTTTCTTTTCGGTATTATCTCTGGCTATGCAATAATATACACGATCTTTTTCATCCCAGTTAGAGGACCAAAGCATAGGTACGGCATGACCATCTCTATGAACGTATCTATTTTCAAAATTGACTACTTTATTTCCGGACAAAACAAATTCGGCATTTTTTTCTGTTGAAATTATATCTTCTTCGTGTATCAGTTCATTATATCTAGTACCAATAATATCTTTTGGTGCATAGCCCCAAATATCGTTTACTGCTCTGTTAATACTTAAAAAGTATCCTTCCTCATCAAGGGTGCATATGATATCTAAAGAAGTGTCCATTATTTTTTGCATCTCCTCTTTTGCACTTAATAAAACTTGCTGAGATAAGATTTCTGAGGTAATGTCTTTTGAGAAACAGGTAATCCCTATTTTTCCCCCCTCTTTGTTATACATTAAATCAAAGGAGGTTAATCCATATGTCGTCCAAAATTTACTGGGGTCTTGTATTTTCTGTTTGACCGAAAAACTACCAGTTTTAATTGCCTTGGTATAATAAGATTTCCATTTTTCCGTAATACTACTAGGTACGCTTGTAGAAAAAACAGAGTCTCCTTCATTGAAAGGTTCACCTTGGATTTTTTTAACCAGTTCGTGAAATGCAGTATTGGCTGTAATTAGTTTAAAATCCAAATCTATAGACCACATGAGGTCCCTAGTGCTATTGATCATAGCCTCTTGGTTGTTCTTGACCCTACGAAGCTCGGTTGTAAAGCTTTTTTTCTCTGTTATATCTTGTAAAGTACCGTACATAACTAACGGTTCTTTAGCTTCGTTCCATTTTAATACCTTACCTTTTTCAAGTATCCATTTAAATTCCCCATTTTTTTGTAAGAATCTGTATTGTACGCTACAATCTTTAGATGGGTATTGTAAGCATTGTAGCATTTTTTTCTCAACTTCAGCTACATCCTCAGGGTTAATTAGTTTAAACCAGTCATCGGTTGTAAAATTTTTTACGGTATTGGGATCTATGCCCAAAATGTCAATACCTTGTGGATTTAAAGTAAAGGTATCGTTTGCGAAATTGCGTTCCCAAAAGCCTATGCCGGTGGCAGAAACAATGTTGTCTAAAAGTCGACCCTTTTTCTCAAGTTCAATTTTTTGGTCTTGTTCAATTTTTTTCGCCTTACGTAATTCTAAAAGATGAACAACTTGTTTGGCTAAGGTTTGTAGTCCGTCTATTTGAGTTTCATTAAGTTGCCTTGATTCATAATCGATAACACATAATGTACCAAGTCGGTGTCCATCGGCTGTGGTTAATGAGGCACCGGCATAAAAACCTACATTGGGGTCTTCTGTAACAAGTTTATTGTCTTGAAATCGTTTGTCTGCATGAGTGTCCTCTACTACTAGTACATCTAAATCGTCGGTAATAACATGCTTGCAAAAAGATTCTTTTAAAGGAGTACCATTACCTTCAAATCCGAAGTGTGATTTAAAAAACTGCCTTTTATCATCAACTAATGAAATTAAGCTTACAGGGGTATTACAAATAGAAGCGGCTAAAGATGTAATTTCGTCATAGATAGCTTCTGGATTAGTATCCATAACATCAAAAGAAATCAATGCTTTTAATCTATTAGTATCTAAAATATTTCTCCCTTTCATGGTTATCTTGGTAAGAAGATAGTTACTTATTCTAATATTCTAAAATAATAGTAAGAAATTTCTTTAAAAAAAGAGGCAAAAATAGTATTTAAGTTTGTTTATCAATGCATTTAATTGATTTTTTCTTCAATACAACTAAATTTTATGATCATCTAAGTGGTTATCTATCAGATTGATAAATGAATATTTGCAACGTTTTCAATCAAAACCTTAAAGGATTGTCAGTGATATTGATAAGATGGTAGAAAAATTTCATGAAATTTTCAATTTGGTTATAATCCTTTCATAGAAAAGTTATTTTTGTGCTATGAGCCAATTGCCTAATAGATTAAAGCGAGTTTTAGAAACGCGTAAAAAAGAAGGTACTTTACGTACACTTAATACCACAGAAGGTTTAATTGATTTTTTATCTAATGATTATTTAGGTTTTGCTACTAACGAGACCTTATTTTCTAAAACTTTTCAATTATTATTGACTGAAAGTGTTGCCTCAAATGGTTCTGGAGGGTCAAGATTATTATCTGGAAATCATAAATTATTTACTAGGTTAGAATCTCAATTGGCCACCTTTTACAAATCTAATGCGGCATTGGTTTTTAACTCTGGGTATGATGCCAATATAGGGCTATTTAGTACTCTTCCCCGGAAAGGCGACCTGGTATTTTATGATGAGTATATACACGCTAGTATACGAGAAGGGTTACGTTTAAATAACGCCAAATCCTATAGTTTTTCACATAACGACCTTGCTGGTTTAAAAGAAAAAATAGCTTTGAATGTAGCTAGAAATGAACATGAAACATACACGGTTTTTATTGTAACGGAAAGCATTTTTTCCATGGACGGAGATTCTCCTGATTTGAAAGCCTTTGCTAAATATGCGAAATCAAATGAGTATTGTCTAATAGTGGATGAAGCTCATGCGGTTGGGGTATTGGGTAATAATGGTGAAGGAATGGTGCCATTGTTGAAATTGGAAAAAGATGTTTTTGCTAGAACGGTAACTTTTGGTAAAGGATTTGGTTGCCATGGTGCAGCAATACTTGGCTCTGAAGATTTGAAAGATTATCTAGTTAATTTTGCAAAATCATTTATATATACTACTGGTCTAACACCACATTCATTGGCTACAATTATAACTGCTCATGAATTTTTAGATGAACTTGGTAAAGCACCTAGAACATTACTATTTGAAAACATTGAGTACTTTAAAAAACAAGTAGCATCACATAAATTAGAAGCTTGTTTTTTGCCAAGTGATTCTGCTATTCAAGGTTGTATTATACCTGGTTCTAAAAACGCAAAAGAAGTAGCGAATAAGATGCTGGATAAAGGTTTTAATTTAAAAGCTGTTCTATCGCCAACGGTGCCAGTAGGACAAGAACGGTTAAGAATTTGTTTACATAGTTATAATTCAAAGGAAGAGATTGGGCTTTTGGTAAAATTATTGGCTAGTTATATGTAGTGGTCTATGGAGAATAAATTCTATCAATTGGCATCTTTTGAATATGTTGCCGATGTGCAAATTGTTAAAGGTAAACTAGAATCTGAGGGTATCCCCGTTTTTCTTAGGGATGAGAACACCTTGAACTCAGATCCATTGATCAGTAATGCCATTGGTGGGGTAAAGTTACAAGTGTATTCTAAAGATAAAGAAAGGGCAATTGCTATCTATAACAGTATTAGAACGTACGCCTTGGATAATAATGGAAAACCCATTGTTTGTCCTAATTGCAAAGCCCAGAGATCAGAGCCATATTATAACAGTAAGGGTATATTTTATAAACTTTTTCCATTTTTCGAGAAAAGAAAATATAAGTGCCTAAATTGTAACATGATCACTAATTCAAAGTAAGAAAATATGCAAAAGATTTTTGTGACAGGAATTTCTACCGAGGTAGGTAAAACTATTGCATCAGCAATTTTTGTTGAAGCATTGAAAGCCGATTATTGGAAACCGGTACAGGCAGGAGATTTAGAGAATACGGATACGGATAAGGTAAAACGTTTAATATCTAATGATAGGTCTAAGTTTCACTCAAGCAGCTATAATCTTAAATTTCCCATGAGTCCGCATGCTGCTGCCGAGATTGAAGGTGTCACTATAGATAGGTTTCACATTAACGAGCCAGAAACGGATAATAATTTGATCATAGAAGGGTCTGGTGGTATATTGGTACCGCTTAATGATGAAGATACTATGTTCGACATTATAATGCCAGATTATAAAGTGGTTGTGGTATCTAGAAATTATTTGGGCAGTATCAACCATTCTTTATTGACAATACAATGGTTGTTACATAAAGGATATGAAGTTTCGGTATTGTTCAGTGGAGAAGCAAATCCGCACACGGAGAATATCATACTGCATAAAACCGGTGTGTCGTTAATTGGTAGAATAGACGAAGAAAAAGAATTCACAAAAGAGGTTATTAAAAAATATGCCGACAAATTTCAAGGAATATTACAAACCTTATAATCGCTGTAAAATTGTAGCATTATCTACCGTTGCGAATTAAGCATAGTGTTTTGCAAGGTAGTCGTCTATATATTGGTTTTCCTCAACCTCTTTTTTGTCAAAAATTCGTTTTCCTGTCCTTATAACGATGGTTTTAGGTTGTAGTTCTTCCATGATAAACTTTAGTTCTTCAATAGACTTTTTTCTCGGATTTTTGAAAAAGGTAAAAAGTTCATCCCTACAAATATTACTAGGATGTGTAGAGGCTGTAGTTGGTGGTAAGGTTCCTAAGTTCCAATAACCAATATGATATTCAAAGAATAGTACGTTCTTGGTTTCTAGTTGGTTTTCTAAAATGAATTGTGAGGTAGAAAAACCTTCTCCATTGAAAATAGTGCCTTTTTCAATCTTATTATTTATAACATTTACATACTCCAGATAACTTTCTGCTGGAATCAATAGACCAATTACGGCTAGGTAAGCCGGTATTTTTGGTTTATGAACTGTAATAAGGTTGTTAACAACAACACCTACTAAAATTAAAAGCATTGGGTGTAGCTGAATTAGGTAATGGCCATTGATTCTTCCTCCTTTTGCAAAAGAAAATAATACACCTATAATGGTAATTAATAACAGCTGTATATTTCTATTCTTAAAGTCTAGATTTTTACTTTTATGGGCATAAAACAAAAATACAGCTGTAATAACGAAGATGGGTGCTAGTTTAAAAACAGAATAACGTCTAGCTTCTGTATATTCTAAAGGAGCAAGAATTACGGACTCCCACCAGGTATACGTTATATCGTTCAAAAAATATGGGGTTACCGTGGCCAGAATAACGGTTAGGGCTCCGGTACCAAATAAGACAACCTGTACAAAGCTTGTTTTTCTGTTAGTGAAAATGGACTCATAGCATAAGAAAAATCTTAAGAACAGAATTGGGAAAGCCATGTTCAGCTTAACCATCACTGTTGCGCCCACTAGTATGCCAGATAAAAATTTAAAAAGCTAGAGTTTTTTGAAAGCAAAAGATAGATAGACGGTACAAAGAAAGCCATACAAATATGTTCTGACATTACCCCTTGTAAGCTGCCAAATAGGCTTAGCAGAACAACGCAGATTATCCCTATAAATACGGACACCTTTTTAGAGACTAGGGACAATGCTATTTTATATGTAAAGAATGCGGTTATAGCTACTAAAACTACACCGGCAAAGCGTATGGCAACAAAACTTTTGCCAAATATGGATATGATAGCCGTAAAAAAGCAAAAGTTAAAGGTGGTTTTAGGTCCCACAAATGGGTATAAGGTAAAAATCCGTCAACCCAAGATTGACCTAGAAGAATAAAGGTACTTTCGTCACGATCTACATAGTCTCTAAAGAAAAAGGGAAATCGAATAAACAGTGTAATTAATGAGAGTAATAAGAACACCGTAGTATCCTTCATTTGGGAAAAAGCTAAAAGTGCATTTCTGTTTCTTTCTAAGGGCATCTGATTATTGCAGTTTATTTCCCGATCTTTGCAAGATAGATAAAATGGCGAATTATAAATTCTATGACTGTAGAAAATCTATCCAATAGAGATAAAAAACATTTATGGCATCCGCTTACACAACATAAGTTGGGAAAACCCCAGCTGCCTATTGTAAAGGCTAAAGGAGCTGTCTTGTTCGATGAAGATGGAAATGAATATATAGATGCGATCGCTTCTTGGTATACGGTAATGTACGGCCACGCCAATGAACAGATTGTTTCTGCGATTACACAACAGATGCAAACCTTAGACTTTGTAATGTTTAGCGGATTAACGCATGAACCTGCAATTGAATTGTCTGAAAAATTAATGGAAATATTGCCTAACAATCAGGCTAAGATTTTCTTTAACGATAATGGTTCAACGGCCGTTGAGGCAGCAATAAAAATGGCATTTCAATTTTTTCATAATAAAGGAGAGAAAAGAGATACATTAATTGCTTTTGAGGATGGATTTCATGGCGATACGTTTGGTGCAATGAGTGCATCGGGACTATCATCATATAACGGTCCGTTTGAAGATTTTTTGTTAAAAGTAGAACGTATTCCCGTTCCAACAGAAGACAATTTAGAAGAGATTAAACAGCTGCTCTCTCAAATACTAAAGATCAATAAATGCGCCGCTTTCGTATTTGAACCATTGGTACAAGGTGCGGCCGGCATGAAATTCCATTCGGCTAAAGGTTTAAATGAATTAATAGAAATTTGTCAAGAAGAACATATTTTATGTATCGCCGATGAAATAATGACCGGTTTCGGTAAAACGGGTAAAAATTTTGCCTCTGATTATTTGGAAAACAAGCCAGATATCATGTGTTTGAGCAAGGCTTTGACGGCAGGTATGTTCCCGTTAAGTATTACCAGTTGTTCTCAAGCGGTGTATAACGGATTTTTAAGTGATGAGGTACATAAAGGTTTTTTCCACGCTCATACGTTCAGTGCTCACCCATTAGGTTGCGCAGCAGCTTTGGCAGGTATTAAATTATTGAACTCTCCAGAAATTGTGAAGAAAAGGTTAGCTATTCATATGGCTCACAATACCTATGTACAAGAAATTAAATCACACCCAAAAGTTGCGGAAGTAAGGGTTAAGGGCGTAATTTTGGCCATTGACTTAAATATAGAAACAGAACGTTACGGTAATTTAAGAGATAAGCTATATGGCTTCTTTTTAGAAAGAGGTGTTTTATTAAGACCTTTAGGGAATACCGTTTATGTATTGCCGCCCTATGTAATTAAAAAAGGAGAGCTTCAGAAGGTTTATGAGGCCATAACGGAAGCATTGAACACTTTTTAGAATAGACATTGAAAGAGAAAATATCAATAACGTCCATAGCTTCAATTTCACCTCTGGGATCTAGTCTAGATGAAATTTGGAAAGCCTATCAAAATAACCAACATTATTTTTCACTTGAAAATATCAATGAAGCCAAAACCTGGGTTGCACCTTTAGCAACATCTGCTCAGGTAATGGTAGCATCATTACGAGGGTCTGATAGTAAATATAAAAAGTTAGATAATAGTGTGTTATTTGCTATGATAGCCTCTAGGATGGCTTTTGAACAATCTGGTTGGAGCAATACTTCTGATTTTGGAATCAATATGGGTTCATCAAGAGGGGCAACCAAGTTGTTTGAAGAATATCATTCTGAATTTTTAAATACAGGTATTTCATCCACACTCAGCTCACCAACAACCACGCTAGGTAACATATCTTCATGGGTGTCTCATGATTTAGGGGCTAAGGGACCGGACATTTCACATTCCATTACCTGTTCAACAGGATTACATTCAGTGCTGAACGGGGTAGCTTGGTTAAATAGCGGAATGTCTAGTAGGTTTTTGGTAGGAGCTAGTGAAGCACCTTTGACCAATTTTACCATTGCCCAAATGAAAGCGTTAAAAATATACGCAAAAGCACCAACGTTAAACTCGAATTCGGTAGTCGATAAGGCAACAGTAATTGAGCGTAGCCAAAATTATCCTTGCCAAGCGTTAAACTTTGAAAAGGAATACAATAGTATGATTTTAGGCGAAGCGGCATCAGTTGCGTGTTTGGAAACTGGGATTGTTGACAATGCTCTGGCTGTTATTGAAGGAGTGGGGTTTGCAACGGAAATTTTAAAACATAATACATCAATTTCCGCAAATGCCGTTTGCTTTCAAAAATCTATGAAAAAGGCTTTGAATGGGATAAATCCTGCTGAGGTAGATGCCATTGTAATGCATGCACCAGGAACCATTAAAGGAGATTCATCAGAATATAATGCGATCAAAGAAGTATTTGGTGATGATATGCCGCAATTGACTACGAATAAATGGAAAATTGGTCATACGTTTGCCACATCGGGTATGTTAAATTTAGAATTGGCAATACTCATGTTACAGAATAATGAAATGGTCTCAATACCTTATTCGAATCAGAAAACGCATGAAAAAGACCTGAAAAAAGTGCTTGTAAATGCGGTTGGATTTGGTGGTAATGCAGTAAGTATTTTGGTTTCTAAGAAAGAATAGAAGGTGTAAATCATTAATTTAAAAACCAACAATTATTTTTTCAATTTAAATTCAGTTATTTTTGAACCCTGGTAACAACCTAAGATTATATGAGCGAATCAAGACATAATTGGTCAAAAGAAGAAATTTTAGAAATTTACAACAAGCCTTTAATGGAGCTACTTTACGAAGCTGCAACGGTACATAGAAAAAATCACGACCCTAATACGGTACAGGTTTCTACATTACTTTCCATTAAAACTGGTGGTTGTCCAGAAGATTGCGGGTATTGCCCTCAGGCGGCGCGCTATCATACAGACATTGAAGGTAATGATTTAATGGCCGTATCTCAAGTAAAAGCTCAGGCGTTACGTGCAAAAGCATCTGGTAGTTCAAGGGTGTGTATGGGTGCCGCATGGAGAAATGTTAAGGATGGTCCTGAATTTGAACAAGTATTAGAAATGGTAAGAACCATCAATAAGCTTGACATGGAAGTTTGCTGTACTTTGGGCATGATCACAGAAAATCAGGCAAAGCGTTTGGCAGAAGCTGGTTTGTACGCTTACAATCATAATTTAGATACATCAGAGGATTATTATAAAGATGTAATTTCCACTCGTGCTTTTGAAGACCGTTTAGATACTATAGAAAATGTACGTAAGAGTAATGTAACCGTTTGTAGTGGTGGTATTATAGGAATGGGAGAGGCATTGGAAGATAGAGCAGGCATGTTGGTGGCGTTGACATCATTAAATCCACAGCCAGAATCAGTTCCAATTAATGCATTGGTTGCCGTAGAAGGAACGCCAATGGAAGATATTGAGCCCGTATCTATTTGGGATATGATTCGAATGGTGGCTACAACCAGAATTGTTATGCCAGAGACTCAGGTTCGTTTATCCGCTGGTAGAACAGAAATGAGTAGAGAAGGGCAAGCAATGTGTTTCTTTGCCGGAGCAAACTCTATTTTTGCGGGAGATAAGTTGTTGACTACTCCTAACCCAGATGTAAACGAGGATATGGAAATGTTCAAAATGTTAGGCTTAAATCCACAAAAGCCGTTTACAAAAGTATCACAGCCAAAAACTGTTGAAGCAAAGGATTCTCAATTAAAACCAATGGGCGAAAAACCGAAATGGTCAAGACCGGGTCATTCAATTGAGCGTAATGAAAATGCCAAGCAAAAGGCTAAAATTGTTGAATAATACTACATTAATACATTTTTAAGAAAATATTTTCTTAACGTTAATTACCTTTGGCATCCCTAAAAAAAACCAAGAGTAATTGAAGTTAGCAGACATTCCTAGGGTAAGAAATATTACTAAGGACGACTTTATAGAGAACTACTTTAAGCCTCAAAAGCCTGTTGTGTTAGAACAGGCTATTGCAGACTGGCCAGCATTTACCAAATGGAATTTAGATTACATGAAAGAGGTTGCAGGAGATATTACTGTGCCCTTATATGATAATAGACCAGTTCAGCATAAAGACGGTTTTAACGAGCCACATGCTAAAATGAAAATGGCGGACTATGTTGATCTTTTAAAAAAAGAGCCAACCAAATACAGGATTTTTCTTTGGAATATTTTAAAGGAAGTACCTGACTTACAGAAAGACTATACCTTTCCGGATTTTGGATTAAGGCTTTTAAAAGGGCTGCCAATGTTGTTTTTTGGCGGAAGAGATTCATACACCTTTATGCATTATGATATTGATTTAGCCAATATTTTTCATTTTCATTTTGATGGAGAGAAAGAAGTAGTGTTGTTCCCTCAATCTGAAACAAAGAAGCTTTATAAAGTACCACATTCTTTAATAACACATGAAAGCATTGATTTCTCAAGTCCTGATTATCAAAAGTGGCCTGCACTAAGACATGCTAACGGTTTTAAAACAACATTAAAACATGGAGAAGTACTGTATATGCCAGAAGGGTTTTGGCATTATATGAAGTATATAACCCCGGGTTTTTCTATGAGTTTGCGTGCTTTGGCACGTAATCCCAAAAATTTAGGTAAGGCATTTTATAACATTTTGATTATGCGCCATTATGATGTGTTAATGCGAAAACTCAAAGGTCAAGATTGGATAGATGCCAAGAACAGCAGGGCGATTACTGACACCAATAAAAATGTTGAGGCATTAGATGAAAACTAAAGGTTCTTAGGGAATTAACTCTTGCAGTTTTTCATAGACCAAGTGACTTTCCCAGCCTCTGTATAGGAGGTAATCTGCTAATTTTTTTCTTCTTTTCTGGGTATTTGTTTCAGTAATTTGATCTAGTCTTTTTTTAGCGAGATGATCTAGGGTGGTTGAGTATGCTTCGGGTTCGATCTCTTTTAAAGCTGTAGTTATATTATATTTAGAAATATCTCTAAACTTGAGTTCACGTACAATTCTATTTTTGCCCCATTTTTTAATATTGAATTTTCCTCTCGCAAAACTTTTGGCAAAGCGCTCTTCATTTAAAAACCTGTCTTCAATAAGTTGGGCTATAATGGTATCTATAGCTATCGGTATCATACCCATATCCTTTAATTTAGAAACCACCTCTTTGTGACAACGATCTTGGTAGGTACAATAGCTTTCTATTTTTTTAGTGGCTTCTTGAACGGTGTAGCTTTTTGATTGTTGGTTCAATGGTGATATTTAAATAAAATTTAAAATTAGGAAGATACTTAGGCAAAGATATAAGCAAAAGCAAAACTGAGTAAAAGTATTAAAATGCCAACAGCTATTCCTACTCCAACTGTTATTAGTAAAAATAAAATAACCTTTAATATTGATTGACCAATGGTAAGTTTGTATAGTTTTCCATAAACATAAGTATAATATAATATCAATAGAGGGTATATTAATAGAAACAAGCTAGGGTGAATCCAAATAGCTATAAAAAATATTAGAGAAGTAGTTAAAAAACTAAAACCTTGAATATAGCAATTGGCTACAATATGTTCCGCATAATTGTATGGCTTTCTGTATACTAAAAATGCTATCAATGTGTATATTGGAAGTAAAAGGATAACCATTAAGTTAAAGTACTTAAGTGCAAATTTTGAGCTTTCAGCTGATTTGGCCAACTGTTCTGCCTTAAATTGTGGATCAGCAAATGGTCCGCCCAGTGTTTCTGCATACCAATTAATTTGAGATTCATTAAAATCATTCATTACTGAAATGTATTCTTCATCAAAAGAATTAAATACAAACAAGTTAATAGCCATGCCTATAGTTAGAAATGCAAAAGGATTTAAGAATTTTTTACGTGTGCCGCTATAATATTCCCTAAGAAGCACTCCAGGTCTTAAAATCAAGTATTTAATGGTAACAAGGTACTTATTGTCCCACCCAATATAATTTTGAAAAGCATCTTCTAGAATACGTTTAATCGTTATTCTTTCAGAGACTATTTTAGCACCACATTGGTTACAGTAAAATGATTGATGAACTAGAGCGGAAGAGCAATTTTTGCAGGACATTTGTAATGGTTGGTTAGGAATTTAATTGTTAAAATACATAAAAAACCAAAAACAAAACAAGCAACTCTGTTAGAGTCGCTTGTTTATTAATATTAGTATAATACAAATCTGATTTAAACTATCACCCCTTATAAAAAGTTGTATCCTAATACTACAGAAAGTACTTTGTAGCTTGATGATATTGCCGCGTAATTGCTTAATAATTCTCGTCTAGGATTATAATTTATCTTTATGCTAGAGTTGTTATGGGAAAAACCTATTCCAAAATTAAAGGAAGTTCGTGGTGAAATTTCAAAGTCACTACTTGTTTCAAAATCAATATTTGAATCTAAAGCGGTATCTATTTGGAACGCAGAATTTATAAATATTTTAGAATCATTACTTAGAAAAAAATAATGTCTTACCCCTAATGATGTTTCGATTGATTTGTAGTCTACGGATACTGTTTGGAATTCAAGCTGTTCTTCTCCCTTAAAACTTTGATACATTGGTTGTATAAACAAAGACCATTTGTTCTTATTAAAAGGCAATATAGCTTCTAGTTCAATTCCAAACCTTAGAGTAGTTTTATTTTCCAGACTGAAATTTGTACTTTCTTGAGGTGAAGAATAGTCCAATGATGCAGAGTTTAATCCAGCTCTTATACCTAAGTTGAAAACATTTTTGTTTTCAATTTTAGATGCTTTGCTGTCTACATATTTTGGGTTCTTGCACAGATTGTATAAATTAAAAAAAGTAACTAATTCAGTTTTTTTGTAATCTATAGACTTAACATCGTTTAGCGTTATATTACCGCATTGTAGGTTGTCCCATAATTGTTTTTTGTAGTTGGTGTTTTCTCCTACCTTATTATCTGCAGTCAGGTACTTTTTGTAAATTAATTGTTCTGTAGAAGTATTGGTGGTATTAAAAAAGAATCTTATCAGATTGCTATCTTCATAATAGAACAAGTTTGCGTCACCACTGACTATTTCTTCAAGAAATAATTTTTCAGAATTTAAGACCGCTTCTTTTGATTTACTCAGTCTTTTGAGTAGGGTTTTCGATCGATCAATTTTGACCTCTTGTCTTATATATTTCTTTCCATTATTTAATGAAAATTCGGCTATATTATTAATATATCCATTCTTAATTTCTGAATCGAAATTGGTCCTATATTCAAATGAAGTGGGATTGTTTTTCCAGCCTACATTTTTTATAAAACATTCAATTTTATTTCCTGAATTATCAACTATATAACCAGGTTCGAATGTTACTTGGGAATAAGAGGTGGTACTTAAAAGAGTGATTAATAATAAGGAGAGTGTAAATTTTAATCTAAAGAGCATAGTTGAATTTTATTACAATGATTGTAGTTATGAGAAACAAAAAAAGCGACTCCATAAGGAAATCGCTTTTTTAATTAATATATTGTTTTACCGTCTTTATTTTTAAAACGATATTCTAGATACGTATACGCATCGCGCGGTTGAATTTTAATCCATTTCTTATATTCCAAGAACCATTTTGTTCTCATTGATGGAAAACCTTTAGTAATATAGGCTGCTATAAAAGGGTGTATATTTAAAGTTATACTGCTATCCTTTTTAGGTCCTTTAAGAAGTTTTTCAAGGTCCGCTGTAATTTTATCTATTAAAACAATAGGTGCTTCCACCTGTTTCCCAGAATTATTTGGGTCCTCTTCAGTTGTTTTAATATTCATTTCAGGTCGTACCCTTTGTCGGGTAATCTGAATTAAACCAAATTTACTAGGAGGTAGTATTTTATGTTTGGCACGATCATCTTTCATCTCATCTCTAAGATGTTCAAAAAGCTTTTTTCTATGTTGTGGCTTTACCATATCAATAAAATCCACTACAATAATTCCGCCCATATCACGTAAGCGTAATTGCCTTGCGATTTCTGATGCAGACAAGAGATTTACCTCTAAGGCCGTATCTTCTTGATTTTTAGCTTTGTTTGATCTGTTGCCACTGTTTACGTCTATTACATGAAGTGCTTCGGTATGCTCTATTATTAAATAGGCGCCTTTGCTCATAGCGGCAGTGCGGCCAAAAGACGTTTTGATCTGTCTTTCGATTCCAAATTTTTCAAAAATAGGAACATTGGTGTTATAGTGCTTAACAATGCTTTCCTTTTCAGGAGCAATTTCGGCTACATATTCTTTTATTTCACTGAATAATGTAGCGTCATCAACATGTATTCCTGTGAAACTATCATTGAATACATCTCTTAAAATAGAAGATGCTCTATTAAGTTCAACAAATACTTTTGATGGTGTTTGGGCACGATGTAATTTTTTACACATTGCTGACCATTTGTTCAGCAAGTTTTCTAGATCTTTGTCCAGCTCTGCGACTTTTTGTCCTTCTGCGACCGTTCTTATGATAACACCAAACCCCTTGGGTTTAATGCTTCTAACAAGTCTTTTTAACCTATCTTTCTCTTCTTTGCTACCTATCTTTTGAGATACGGATACACGATCAGAGAAAGGAACCATTACCAAATAACGTCCGGCAATTGAAAGCTCGGAACTAATTCTTGGTCCTTTAGTGGATATAGGCTCTTTTACAATTTGAACCAATAAAGATTGGTTTGCTTTTATGACATCGGTGATAACACCATTTTTGTCAATATCGGTCTCGAACGGAAAATTACCTAAGGAGTAATCTTTTAATTTTCCTGTGCTCACTTGTTTAATGAACTTAAGCATTGAAGATAATTGAGGACCAAGGTCGTGGTAATGCAAAAATGCATCTTTCTCATAACCAACGTTTACGAACGCTGCGTTAAGACCGGTCACGGGCTTTCTTATTTTGGCAAGAAATATATCTCCAACAGAGAAATCATTACTGTTTTCCTCTTTGTGCAGTTCAGTGAGTTTTCCGTCCTTTAACAAGGCAAAGTCAACAGATTGCGAACTAGATCTTACGATTAATTCTCTATTCACCTGAATATATTTTTAGTTGTTCCAACTATTGTATAGGGAACAAACTGATTAAACAATACCATAGACAAATACTAGTGTATTTGCCGAAATCCAAATATTGGATCTCTATGTCAATGAACGTTTTTTAAAAAGAAAAAGTAGTTTTTAAAACTACTTTTTCTTGTGTCGGTTAGCTCTTCTACGCTTCTTGCGCTTGTGTGTAGCTACCTTATGTCTCTTTCTTTTCTTACCGCTTGGCATAAAGTTCTTTTTTTAAGATTAATTATTTTACGTGTACGTTGCTCTTTACTCCTTCAACGAAAACCTTTGCAGGCTTAAATGCAGGAATGTTGTGAGCGGGTATTTTAATAGTTGTGTTCTTGGAAATATTTCTACCGGTTTTTTCAGCTCTTGTCTTAATGATAAAACTACCAAAACCTCTTAGGTAAACATTGTCACCACTTTCTAATGATGTTTTTACCTCTTCCATAAAGGATTCAACAGTTGCCTGTACATCTCCTTTTTCAATTCCCAGTTTATCTGAGATCTTCGATACAATTTCCGCTTTCGTCATCTTTCAATATTAGATTTTCTGTATGTTTTTTCGGGTTGCAAATATATAAATTAAATTCAATCTTTCTTTCTAATGGGTTAATTTTAAGTGTATAAACTGCTACTTTTATAACTTAGTATTGAAGAGCATGTCATTTTCGGGTAAAATTTTAGATTGGTATCATAAAAATAAACGTGTTTTACCATGGCGTAAAACCACTGATCCGTACAAAATATGGCTTTCTGAAATCATTCTTCAGCAAACACGTGTAGCCCAGGGAACCCCGTATTACTTAAGGTTTGTGGAAACTTTCCCTACCGTTGGTGATCTTGCCAACGCAAAAGAAGAGCAGGTTCTTAAACTCTGGCAAGGACTTGGGTATTATTCTAGGGCCAGAAACCTACATGCTGCCGCAAAAATGGTTATGGGCGAATATAAAGGTAAGTTTCCAGATAATTATAAGAAACTTTTAACACTGAAAGGGGTAGGTGATTACACTGCTAGTGCTATTTCCTCTATTTGTTTTAATGAACCACATGCAGTTGTAGATGGTAATGTGTACAGAGTATTGTCTCGGTATTATGGTATAGATATCCCTATAAATAGTACAGAGGGCATTAAATATTTTAAGTCTTTGGCCCAAAAAGTCATGGACCCTGAAAATATAAGGGACTACAACCAAGCTATAATGGAGTTTGGTGCAATGCAATGCTCGCCCAAAAAACCATTGTGTTTACTTTGCCCATTGAGTGAAAGTTGCGTTGCTTTGGAAAAAGGCCTGGTTGATCAATTGCCGGTCAAACTTAAAAAGACAAAAGTTAGTAATAGGTACTTCAATTATCTTGTACCTATATATAAGGATGCAAAAGATAATAAGTTTACCATATTGCAACAGAGAAAGGGTAAAGGTATTTGGCAAAATCTATGGGAGTTTCCATTAATAGAGTCAAAAGCATCTTTGGAGCTCAATGATGTTGTTACAAGAAGTATTGCTGTTTTTGATGGGGCGGTTGTAAAAGATATACATATATATAATGATATGGATATAGTGCATAAATTGTCCCATCAACATTTACATACCAAATTTTGGATAGTTGATATTGAGGCAAATTTAACCAATAAAATTCCTGTTGAAAAAGTAACTGAATTTCCTGTGCCGGTTTTGATCGCAGATTTTATAAAAGCATTTAAATTTTAGTACTTTTGATTTTTATATCTTTAAGTTATGAGCGGTACATTAAATAAGGTAATGTTAATAGGGCATTTAGGCGACGAAGTTAAAATGCATTATTTTGAAGGAGGCGGTAGTATTGGTAGGTTTCCAATTGCTACGAATGAGACGTATACCAATAAATCTACCGGGGAAAGGGTTACCAATACAGATTGGCACAATATAGTGGTGAGAAACAAAGCTGCTGAAATCTGCGAAAAATATCTAAGTAAAGGTGATAAGGTATATGTTGAAGGAAGGTTGAAAAACCGTCAATGGCAAGGTGAAGATGGTAATACTAGATATTCAACAGAAGTACACGTGCAAGATTTTACGTTTTTGACTACCAAAAAAGAAGGTATGCAAAATAACGGTGGAGCTGCACCTAGTCAGCAAAAACCCGTAAGTACTGAAAATAGAACGCCATCTAAATCTTCAGCACCTGTAAGTCAAGAGGATGATGATGATTTGCCATTCTAACAATATAAAATAGCAGCTATTGGATCCAGACCCCATACCGTTTTTAATGACAACATTGGTTGTAAACGGTGTTTTTGCAATGAATATAATTGTACTATGTGTACTTCTTCTTTGCTCTGCACTAATTTCAGGAGCAGAGGTGGCCATGTTTGGTTTATCCACAACCGAAATTAAAGAATTGCAAGATGAGAAAACGGCAAAAAGTGCTATTCTCATTAAACTATTGGAGCGCCCTAAAAAACTATTGGCGACCATTTTAATAGCTAACAATGCTATTAATATTGGTGTTGTTTTGTTGTTCAGTGTAATTGGTGACACGTTATTTGAAAATGTTAATCAGATATTGTTCGGGGTGGTGTCCGTTCGTTTTTTATTAGAAGTTGTGGTAGCAACATTTTTAATATTGATGTTCGGTGAAATACTGCCAAAGGTGTATGCCAATAGAAATAGAATGAGTTTTTCACACTTAATGGCTTTCCCTTTAAGGATATTGGACTTTATATTTTCACCCTTAAGTTTGCCAATGCGCTCCGGTACCTTGTTCTTATATAATAAGCTAGGTAAACAGAAATCTAATTTAAGTATCGATCATTTATCCCAAGCCTTAGATTTAACTTCACAAGGAGATACTACAAAAGAAGAAAAGAAGATTTTAGAAGGTATTGTAACTTTTGGTAATACGGACACCAAGCAAGTAATGCGTCCCCGTATAGATATTTTCGCTTTAAATGAGCAAATGAAATTTCCTGAAGTTTTGGGAGAAATTAAAAAGCACGGTTATTCTAGAATTCCTGTTTTTGGTGAGAATATAGATACTGTGAAAGGGGTTCTTTACGTAAAAGATTTACTTCCGTACTTAGACAGAAAGACCTTTAATTGGATGACCCTTATAAGAGAGCCATACTTTGTGCCCGAGAATAAGAAATTAGATGATCTCTTATCCGAATTTCAAGAAAAGAAAAATCACTTGGCAATTGTTGTTGACGAGTATGGGGGCACATCAGGTTTAGTGTCCTTAGAAGATATTATTGAGGAAATAGTTGGTGATATTAGTGATGAATTTGATGATGAAGACCTTATTTATTCCAAATTGGATGATTTCAACTATGTTTTTGAAGGAAAAACACCTTTAAAAGATTTTTACAGGGTTATCAAATTAGAGGATACGGATAACTTTGAGGAAAACAAAGGAGAGTCAGAGACCTTGGCCGGATTTGTTTTGGAAAAAGCTGGCAGTTTTCCTAGACGTGGAGAAAAGATATTGTTTGGGTCATACACTTTTGTAGTAGAGGCCATGGATAAAAAACGATTGAAACAAATAAAAGTAACCTTACCACATGAAGAGTAAGTCATTAGTAGGATTTTTTATAGTATTTCTTTTAATGCTCAGTTGTAAAGATGAGCCGGTAATTCCAAAGCCGAAAGCTAAAATGAGATTAGAGTATCCACAAGGTAAATTGGCGGATTTAGAAACAGAGAACTTCAGTTTTAAGTACAATCAATTGGCAGAAGCAGAACCTAATGGCGATCAGGCATATACCATTTCGTACCCTGAAATGAAAGGAGCCATTTTTTTAAGTTATAAGAAAGTTGATGGTAATTTATCTCAGTTGATTCACGATTCTAAAAGGTTAAGTTATGAACATGCTGCGAAAGCTGACAATATTGTAGAGCAGCCATATGTAAACCCAAATGAGAAAGTGTATGGTGCCTTGTTTGAGGTGCAGGGCAATGCGGCTTCTCAATCCCAGTTTTTTGTAACGGATAGTACTGAACATTTTTTAACGGGCTCTGTATATTTTTATTCACGGCCTAATTATGACTCCATTCTTCCTGCCGCTTCATATCTTCAAAATGATATAAGAAGTATCATTGAGACCTTAAGGTGGAAAAATAAGTAACTGATATGACCCGCCAAGACCTTTTAGATTGCCATAAAAGAATTACTCCGTTTGTTCACAATACATCCGTATTAACATCTAGATTAATTGATAAGGAAGTTAATGCCCAAGTGTTTTTTAAATGTGAAAATTTTCAAAGAGCTGGGGCTTATAAAATGCGAGGTGCTACCAATGCTATTCTGCAGTTATCCGAAGAACAAAAGAAAAGCGGAGTGGTAACCCATTCATCAGGTAATTTTGCCCAGGCTTTATCTCTTGCAGCCCAAAGTGTTGGTGTTACTGCCCATATTGTAATGCCCAATACGGCTCCAGAAGTAAAAAAGGTTGGGGTTAGGGAGTATGGTGGTAAAATCTATGAATGTGAACCCACAGTAGAAGCAAGGCAGTCTTTGGCAGATGAAATAGGATTAAAAATGGGAGCAACTTTCGTGCATCCGTCCAACGATAATAATGTTATTTTAGGTCAAGGTACCGCTGCATTGGAGTTACTGGAAAAACAACCCGATTTAGATTATATATTTTGCCCGGTAGGTGGCGGTGGTCTTATTGCGGGTTCTGCTTTGGCGGTAAAATATTTTGGTAACAACTGTAAGGTCTTTGGAGCGGAACCATTTGAGGCTGATGATGCCTACCGTTCATTACAAAGTGGCAAAATTGAGAGTAACGAAACTACCAATACCATTGCGGACGGATTAAAAACGATGTTGGGAGATAAGAATTTCCCGATAATAAAAGAGCTCGTTAGCGGTATTGTTAGAATTACTGAAGATGAAATTGTAACCGCTATGAAATTGGTCTGGGAACGTATGAAAATTATCATAGAACCCTCTAGTGCCGTTACGGTAGCTGCGGTTGTGAAACAATCAATGCAACAACCGGAAATTTTTCAGAATAAGAAAATTGGTATTATTATTTCTGGAGGAAATGTAGACCTTTCTAAATTACCCTTTTAAGCACTAGGTTTATTTTTCACTTAGAATTTTTTCAGCATTTGCAATACTGGAATTGATATTCTCTTTTACTTGTTTTACTTTTTCTTCCTCTTCTAAAAGCCATTTTTTCTTTTCATCACTAAGATCTTTTCCGTTCAAAATTTCATCGGCATCAAAGCGGTCTCCAAAACCTTGCATCCAATCCATCATAGATCTATTGGCTTCTTGTAAATCTTTCATTGCCTTGAATTCAACTGATTCCGCACCTAAGGAATCTGCCATTGGCTTAAGTTGACCAACAAGTTTTCCTAAAGTTCCCATTTTGGGCATCACCTCGTCATGGATGGCCATTACTTCGGACATTTTTGAAGTTTCTGTTTCCGTCTTTTTGGATTCCTTGCAGGAGGTAAAAGATATAAAGATGGCTATGGTAGCTATGTAAAGAATATTTTTCATTTTAGTTTTCTTGTGGGGTAACAGAAGTTATAGTGTATTCATAGTTTTTAACTTTTGTACCGGTAATAATTGATTTTACTTCTTCAATTGATATTAAAGAAGGGTCAAAAACGATATTTCCATTTTTATTGTTAAAACTGATATCAGCGGAAATTACGCCATCTTTCTCTTTAAGGTTAGATGCTATTTTATCCGCACAACCTTCTTGGCAAGCCATACCGTCTATACCAATTTCTACAGACTTAGTTATTCTGTTTTCTAATTTAATAATGCTCGTAGTGTTTTCTTGTGCCAATGAAACTGTTGTGGTCAAGGTGAAAACACTTATGAATAGAGCCAATATTTTTATTCTCATGATGCTAAGATTTAATGAATACTACTGTGAAGTAAATTCAGTTATAGCGTAAAGATACCAATTATGTAAAATCCATTTAAAAATCATTTGTAAAAATAAATAGCTAACCAGATGTTTTTTTAGAAAAAACCTCAATTTTGTTCTAAATCTAATCAATTGAAGAACATAGATCAAAAATGGATTTACCTAATAATTCTGTCATTTATTTGGGGTTCATCCTTTATTCTTATTAAAAGATCATTAGTAGGTTATACGCCATTACAGGTAGGTGGGTTGCGTATTGTTTTTGCATCATTGCTTTTGTTTGTGTTGGGATATAGATCATTGAAAACCTTATCTAAAACAGATTGGAAATGGGTTGTTATAGCAGGGCTCTGTAGTTCGTTTTTTCCACCTTTTTTCTTTGCACTTGCACAAACGGAAATCAGTAGCGGCATCACCTCAATTTTAAATTCGGTAGCACCTTTGTTTACAACAATGGTAGGTATTGCTCTTTTTGGTTTAGCGTTAAAAGGAAGACAGGTGATTGGTGTTCTCATTGGTCTTTTTGGTACTGTGGTATTAATAGCTGCCGGTATGGAGAATAATACGGATCAAAATTATTGGTATGCCTTCTTTATTATATTTTCTGCATTAGGGTACGCATTCAATATTAATATTATTAAGAAATATTTGTCTCATTTGAGTCCGTTGGCGGTTACCACGGCAAGTTTTGGTGTTGCGTTTTTTCCTGCTTTGATCATTCTTATATATTCTGGAGTATTTAGACTGTTTGCCGGTAACGGTGCTATGTATAAAGCGGTGTGGTATGTAATGGCACTGGCATTTTTAGGTACCGCTTTGGCAAATATTCTGTTCAATAAATTAATAAAGCTATCTAGTCCGGTATTTGCGGCATCAGTAACCTATTTAATTCCCTTAGTGGCTGTTTTATGGGGTTTTTTGGATGGAGAGAATATTAGTATACTTCAATTGTTGGGAGGTATTATTATCTTATTTGGGGTATGGCTAGTGAATAGAAAAAAAGTTAGTTCGGCAAAAATAACTACGTGAACTGTAACAATATCATCATATGGTTGTCTTTGAATTGAACTAATCAAAAAACTGAAGATCATGAAAAAAATAGTATTTGTCATATTGGCGGTCACTTTTGCGATCGGTAATATTCATTCTCAAGAAAAAACGTTCAACGTAAAGTCATTTGATAAACTAATTGTAAGTCCGCACATTGAATTGAATCTTGTAGAGGGTGAAGAGGAAAATGTGGTTATTGACAATGCAAAAGTTCCTTTAGAAAAGATAAATGTTGAAGTTGAAGGAAGAACCTTAAGACTGTATTTGGAAGGGGCTAAATTGGTTACAAAATCTGAACGTATTTCAAATGATAACTGGCGCGGTAGTAAACCTTTGTACAATGGTACCATGGCTACTATTACCGTCACATATAGAAAATTGGAAAATCTTTCTGTAAGGGGAGAAGAGATCGTAAGGTGTAAGAATCTTTTTAATGCAGATGATTTTAAAATGTCTTTGTATGGTGAGGCAAAAATTTATTTTGATGAGGTTTCTATAGACGAATTGACCGTGGCAATTTATGGTAGTAGTTATTTGGAAATTGGCGGAGGTAATGTAGCTCGTCAGGTTTTTAGGGCCTATGGTGAAAGTGAAGTAAATACTGAAAGTATGGTTGCCGATGAAACTAAAATTACTGCTTACGGAGAAAGCAATTTTAGAGTGAATGTGGTAGATAGGTTGAAGGTAACTTGCTATGGAGAAACAAATGTAAATTATACCGGTAACCCAGATGTGGATAAGGGCTTAATATTTGGCGAAGCCAGAATTAGAAAGATAGGTTAGAAGAAAGTAATTGTTTAAAACAAAAAACCCGCTTTTTAGCGGGTTTTTTTAGTGATGGTATGCTATGTTATTCAAAATCGGATGGAGAAACGCCATCGTTGATCTTGATTTCAGAAACTATGAATTCAAATGACTGAGGACCCACGGTCTGTATAATTTTGAAAGGGAACATAATGCCAGACACCTCTTTGTAATCCTCAAAATTAGTGATGCTTGAGATTTGTTGTCCTTGCATTTCATTTGTGGTGATCTCTTGAAGTTTCAATCCAGTTTCCACATCATAGAAAGCAGATTTCTTTTCGTTGATCGTAACTTTATAGGCATTTTTATCACCTACCATTTCCATTCCTTCTAAAGAAAGTGATTTAGCCTTTAGGTACTGAAGTTCGGATATCGGGGTAGATTCTCCTTTGAAAGTAACAATTTCTTCTTCGCCAAAATCTTTACGTTGACCTTGTACAACCATATAACCGCTATCACCATTAAGAACTTGCTTGCTAACCGAATTCCCCATCATTTGTACATCTTGCATCAATTGGTAGTTAGATGTTTTTTTGATGTTTAGGTTAAGCTTCATGCCCTGCATTTCAGCTTCGGCCATCATGGCGAATGTTTTTACGCTTTCAAGTTTGTCTTTTCCGCCAACAGCTGCTACATACTTTTCAATGATCGATTGTGCAGATACACCTTCCGGTACGGTAACTTCATAGTTGGGTGTTTCAACGCGATCTGCAGTTTTTGAATAAGCAAGTACAGGCAATTTTTTACCTTTAAATTGTACGTTCTGAAGGTTGCTTAGAATTTCACTTCCTTTACCAACAACGATTACACGGGCGTTATCAACATTGAAGTATTTTTTTGCGGCAGCCTCAACTTCTTCTTTGCTGATCTTTTCCAATTTTTCTAAAAAAGTCTTGTAGAAATCTTTTGGTAGATTTTCCTTTTCAACGTTCAGGGCATATCTGGCAATAGTCTCTGGGTCTTCAAGAGCCATAATAAAACTACCGGCATATAAAGCTTTGGTGTTTTTTAATTCCTCATCTGTAACAGGTTTAGAGGTTATAAGCTCAAGCTCTTTTAACATTTCAACTACGGAACTATCGGTTACCATATTTCTAACTTCTGCAGATGCCCTAAATCTAGACGGGCCATATTTGTCGTTCCCAATAGAAGAATAGGCACCGTAAGTGTAACCCTTGTCTTCTCTTAAATTAGAATACAACCTGCTATCAGATCCTCCGCCCAATATTTCATTGGCTAAAAGTGCGGCGATATAGTCATCGTCCTTCATTTTAAGATTTACGATATTTTGTACCGTAATTTCAGATTGAACCGCATTGGGCATATCAATAAAATTGATCTGGGTATTTGGTACGTTCTTTGGTTGAGAGTAAGAGAAACTTGGTGGTACCGCTTTGGTCCAAGAGGTAAAGTATGTTTCGGTCAATGTTTTTACTTCATCAAAATTTACGTCACCTATTACGATTAAATAAGCATTGGCGGGAACAAAGTATTCTCGATAAAAATCTTCAACATCGGCTAGGGTAACATTGGTTACGGTTGACTCTGTCGTGAATTCCCCATAAGGATGATTTTTACCATAGGCTAAGGCTCTTTGCGCTCTGCTAGATATAGATGAAACCACTTTCTCTTCAGATTTAAGTCCAGTAATAAGTTTGTCTTTTTCTTTATCAAATTCCTCCTGCGTAAATTTTGGATTAATAGCGGCATCCGCCATAAGTTCCATCATTCTTGTAAAGTATTTTGAAAGCGACTGAGCATACGCTCCTTGTGAGCTAAAATAAAGTCTAGCACCTAAAAAGTCGATTTCTTCGTTAAAGGCTTCTTTTGTTATGGTTTTTGTGCCTTGTCCCAAAAGACTGCCGGTTAAACTGGACATACCGGCCTTATTACCTTCTAAAATTGGAGGATTATCAATGGATAATTGAATAGATACCCTTGGAAGTTTATGATTTTCTACCACTAGTACTTTTAAGCCGTTATTCAGTTTAAAGGATTGTGGTGTGCCTAAATTTACTTCAGGAGCAGGTCCTGGTGTTGGCATTACTGTACGGTCTACTTGTGCCTGTATGGCAATAAAGGAGAACAATGCTAAGAGTAATATATATGTATTTTTCATGGTCGTGTTTAGTTTGCGGTATTTTGTTCAGGTAAATATTCTAGTACCAATCTTTGGTTGGGTTTCAAATACTTTTGGGCCACTTCTTGGATCTCTTCTCTAGTTATGGATCTATAAACTTCTATTTCTTTGTTGATTAAAGAAGTATCCCCATAGAGCATATAGTATTCAGCAAGTGAGTTTGCAATGCCCTCAACGCTAGAATTACTGTTTACAAACTGGTTCTCAAACTTATTCTGTAGTTTTTGATAATCGTTTTCGGAAATTAAATCAGTTCTCAATTTCTCTACTTCCTCTTCAATAGAGTTGTTAAGAGTGTTTAAACCTGTTTCACCTACGGGTAGCGCAAAAATGATGTACATACCATAATCTTCTAAAGTAACGG
The DNA here is from genome assembly GCF_048059195.1 of Maribacter sp. HS. NCBI lineage: Bacteria > Pseudomonadati > Bacteroidota > Flavobacteriia > Flavobacteriales > Flavobacteriaceae > Maribacter > Maribacter sp. HS. Next base: position 398,233 of record NZ_JAYLVV010000003.1, on the reverse strand, counting down.
GTATGGCACCAATTTGTAAAGCCTGCTTTTCATCGTCTACCATCTTTTTGTATAGTTTGGATGATGGTCCGTCGCTGAGGTAGGTGGAAATCATTTCTAAAACTTGGCTGTCTCTATTTCTGAGTCCCGGAGTTCTATACGCGATCATAGAAGCCGGAATCTGAATGTTGGAGTCATAAGCTTTTGCATTGATTTCGGTAGTTATAGGGTCTTCTTTAGGGAAATTTCTGGTGATTTCTGCACCTTTTGGAATATCCTTGAAATAATCGGAAATCAATTTTTTGGCATTGTCTTTCTCAAAATCCCCGGCAATGACCAATACGGCATTGTTTGGAGAGTAAAACTTTTTCTTAAAAGCAATAAATTCGTCTAAAGTAGCGGCATCTAAATCTGCCATTTTGCCAATTACGGTTTCTTTATATGGATGATTTTGAAAAAGGTTTTTCTTGATATTTTCTATAAATTTACCATAGGGAGAATTATCGACACGAAGCCTTTTTTCTTCTTTGACTACTTCATTTTGAGTGTCTACCCCTTTTTGATTGATGACTGGGTGCAGCATTCTCTCAGATTCTAGCCAAAGCCCTAATTCTAAATTGTTAGAGGGGAATACTTCGTAGTAGTAGGTTCTGTCCTCATCAGTGGTAGCGTTTCCTGAGCCACCGTTAGAAGAAACAATTTTGTCCCATTCCCCTTTTTTAATATTCTCGGTTCCCTCAAAGAGTAGGTGTTCAAAAAAATGGGCAAAGCCCGTACGTTGTGGATCTTCATCTTTAGATCCTACATGGTATAGCACCGAAATGGAAATTAGCGGTGCGGTGTTGTCTTGGTGTAAGATTACATGTAGGTCATTGTCTAGGTCATACTCTTCAAAAGCGACCTCTTGTGAGATTCCGGCAAAAATGGAAAGGCACATTGCCGAAACCAGTAGTGATTTCATTTTCATTGAAACTGTATTAGGTTAGTGTTTAAATACTTTGTTCCATTGGTATATTTAAATACCATTTTGTTACAATAATTTTTGTTTTGTAGGAACAATCTTCAAATTTAGTATTCTTTAACATATTATTTCAAATTATTTATTGTTTATTCATTATCTTAAAAGAGTAAACAAAAATAAAATTAAGATGAACAATTTCGCCCTTCCTATAAGATTTGGTATCGCCGCCAGTGGTAGTTTAATCGCTTATTTTTTGGTGTTGTCTCTGTTTGGTCTTCATGTAAACGTTTTTTATAGCCTATTCAATGCAGTTATTACAGGGTTTGCCATTTATGAGGCCATAAAATATTATAAACTAAAAAAGGGAGATACGTTTAATTACTCGGGCGGTTTCATGGCCGGTTTAATTACCGGTGGTGTAGCAACCTTGCTATTTACACTTTTCTTTGCCATATATTCCACAGAGCTGCAACCCGGTTTTTTAGAACAATTATCAACGAGGTGGGCAAATACCTATAAAAGTTTTGAGGCTATTGTTTTTTTAGTAGTTGCCACTATGGGCTTTACCACAAGCCTGGTTTTAACACTTGCTTTTATGCAACTGTTTAAGACTTCGAATACTACAAAAATAAAGAGCGTATAAAATTCCACAAAAACGCTTGTAAATTCACGATTTAGAACTATATTTGCACCCGCCTATGGAAAAAATCCATCAGGTTTAATAATACATTTAACAATATGTACGCAATTGTAGAGATGGCAGGGCAGCAGTTTAAAGTTGCAAAAGACCAGAAAGTGTACGTTCACCGTTTACAAGTAGAAGAAGGTAAGAAAGTTACTTTTGACAACGTTCTTCTTTTAGATGATGGTTCGAGCGTAACTATCGGCGCCCCGGCTATAGACGGAGCCGCAGTAGAGGCTAAAGTCGTGAAGCACCTAAGAGGTGACAAAGTAATCGTTTTTCATAAGAAAAGACGTAAAGGTTACAAAAAGAAAAATGGACATCGTCAATCTCTTACCGAGATAGTGATCGAGTCTATTATTTCTAAAGGAGCTAAGAAAGCAGAAACTAAGAAAGCAGCACCAAAAGCTAAGAAGGCAGATGGTAAAGCGGCACCAGTTGATGTTTCTGTAGCATCTAAACCAAAAGCAAAGAAAGCTTCTGGTAAAGGTGATGATTTAAAAAAGATTGAAGGTATTGGTCCAAAAATAGCCGAAACCTTAAATAATGCAGGTATTTCTACTTTTGCTGATTTAGCAAAAACAGACGCAGCTAAAATTTCTGAAATTATTGCTGACGTTCGTGGAAATCACGTAACCGATACTTGGCCAAAGCAAGCTGAATTAGCTGCTGACGGTAGATGGGACGAGTTACAGAAATGGCAAGACGAATTAGACGGTGGTGTAGCTAAATAAGCTAGGTCATCAAAGTATAATAATATTTAAAACCTCAGACAATGGCACATAAGAAAGGTGTAGGTAGTTCTAAAAACGGTAGAGAATCAGAATCGAAACGATTAGGAGTTAAGATTTTTGGTGGTCAAGCTGCTATCGCTGGTAACATTATCGTTAGACAGCGTGGAACAAGACATAATCCTGGTGAAAATGTTTATGCAGGAAAAGATCACACATTACACGCACGTGTAGATGGTCTAGTGAAGTTTGAAAAGAAAGCAGGTGGAAAATCATATGTTTCCATTGAGCCTTTTGAAGCTTAAGCTTAAGACAAGTTATTTAGAAAACCCTCTTCAATACTGAAGAGGGTTTTTTTATGGAATAATTTTAAATTGAGTCAGCAAACTCTATATTCTTGGAGAGTTGTGGATGTAGAAGTAGGGTATTAATCAATTGGATGTTAGTATTCGGCTCGTTGTTCCGGATTACCTTTATAGAAGCTCCGTAGGTACCACCATATTCCTCGTAATTGTCAATATAAAAATTGTGCTTTTTAATATATAAATCCTTTAATTCTATTTGTTTATTGTCGATTAGTTTAATCAAATTTTTTGAAAGATTGTTGATAATAGTTTTTTGTTTTTTATTTAGACAATACACTGAAGGTATTAGTGCTCGTTGTTTGAATTCTAGCTTTATAAGAATTTTTCCTTTCGGTACGTAATCTCTGGTATGTCTTTTGTGAGCTTTTAAATGCTCCAATAACCTTTTTTTTAAATCGTTTTGATAAGTATTCCGTAAAATTTCTAGTTCTAACTTAATATTATTAGGAATGTCCTTTTCAATAGTTTCTCGCCAATTACATAAAACAGGCAAGTGGTGTTTGATTAGGTAATCTAAATAACTCTTAATTTCTTTTATTTTTTGAATTTTCCCTTTATTCTCATCATCGAAATAAGAGATTCTAAGCTTTTCATTATGCTCTTTCCATTCTAAATATTTCTTAAATTGTTGTTCGTTTAATATAGATTTTTTAAAAGATTTTTCTAATTCCCATTCTTCAAATTCGCTCAAAATTTCTCCATTAGAATCTTTACTGGTTTTGTTTTCTCTGTAATTATAAATTAGTTCGGCTTGCTCGTTTGTTAAATTAAGAGAGTCATTCATATTAACTATCAATTCTATTTGACCTTTTTTAATCCAATCTTCATTTAATTGATCTACCTTGTAAAACTCTTTTAATTGTTCTTGGTTTAGGAAAGTTTTTAATTTTTCATGGGCTATTTTTAAATATAAATTACGCCTATGGTTTATTTTATAATCTTCTACTTTGTAACCAGATTTATCACTTGTTTCCCATTGAATTTTTTGCAGTATTTCTTGAAGTTCTACTAATTCATTGTCACTCAATTTTAAAGAAGCGTATTCCTTTTGTTTGATTTCAAATCTTCTTTTTTCAAAATCTTGTTTTTCGTAATTACTTTTTACCTCTTGTTTTATTTCTCTAAATTGACTTCTTTGTTTAACGTTTAATTTTCTGTAAATGGTCTTATAATAACGACAGCGTTCTGTTTTTTCATCATAATCAGGATCAATACTCCATGTATAATCTTTAAACCACTTATAGGTGAGTTCATCAATTTCAAGAATCTGCCTTTTGGATAAATTTAAATGCTCGCCATACTGATCTGTAAATGTTATTGTATTCTTAATTTTGGGATGGGCCATAGCGTAAGAATGTAATGAACAAGGTAATTCACTTTAAATATAAATATTTTAGAGTAGTTACAATAACTTCTCACCAATCTCAAACCAAGTATTAACACGTTCAAAACCTTTTGTATTTACGTTGTGTGGAGAGGTGAATTGTAGGCTTCTGCCTTCAAAATTCTCTAAATTAAAACTACGGTCGTCTATGAGAACATCTCCTTTAAGAATGTGCTTATGACCACATAAAATGCGATTTTGCCAAGGAATAAAAGGAAAGTGTTCATCTAACCATTCACTTTTTTCTTCTAATGAATTGGGAAATTGCATAGCTGCAGATGCTATATATACCTCATGCTTATCGGCTAATCGTGCAAGTATTTCTTGACTGCCGGCAATCGGCTTTAAATTTCTAAAAAAGCCTCTTCTGGTGGCGTGCTTTCTAACACTGTCCTGGTGTGCTTCTGGCACCATATGCCAAACCTCTGATCCTTTACATATTTCTGAAGTGAGCTCACCTTTAAACTCTGTATTGTAAATTTCTATATGGGCACCGTAGGTATCGGCTATGACCTCGTCCATATCAACAAATATTATCATAGTGCTATATTTTAAACGAAGTACGTGAAAATGTAGGTAAGAGAAAAGAGATAACCCAATTGTATGTGCTTATGACTTTAATCTTAAGGAAAATATAAGATTGATTTAAAACTTAATGAATAACTTTAAGAAAACATTTCAATTAAATATCTCTATGGAAAGTAAAAAATTACCGAATTCTGCATTCATTTATGTGTTGTCCGTTCTTAGTTGTATTATCTGTTGTCTTGGCGGGTTTGGCATTATACCCGCAGTAATTTCTTATTATTTAGCTTCAAAATCTGAAGGAATTTATAAAATGAATCCTGATGGTTATGACAATTATGGTATTATAAAAAGGGGTAAAATAATTGCGATTATAGGGATAATTTTAAATATTATAGTAATTGGTATTACCATTTGGACGTTGAGCACAATTGGATGGGATGCATGGTCCGAGGAGTTCGTAAGAAAATGGAATGAGGGTATGCAAAGTGGTCAAGGTTATTAATATTGTTACGATAGCAGTATGTTATGAAATGCCCGTTTTTCAATATTAATGGATACCGTTAATAATTGATTTTTATCAGATTACAATTTTTGGGGTTAGTGATTATTTTGTACAACTAATTCTAAACAATTAAAATCATGAAAAAATCAGTTATCTGTATTGCTATGGCCGGCACATTATTATTTTCTAGTTGCTTGGGCTCTTTTAGCGCTTTCAATAATTTAAAGGACTGGAACCAAGGAGTCTCTGATAGTAAGTTTGTAAATAACCTGGTATTTTGGGGGTTGAACATAATTCCTGTTTACGGACTATTCTTTTTGGGTGATGCCATTATTTTCAATGTTATCGAATTTTGGAGCGGATCTAACCCAATTGCTATGGAAGAAGGAGAGTCTGAAACCCAAATGGTAGAAAGAGACGGTAATACCTTTGAAATGACCGCTACTAAAAATAGGATGCAGGTAACTGTTGTCGATGGACCTAAAAAAGGTAAGAAAATTGATTTGGTATATAAGCCAAGTGAAAAATCATGGAATGCGGTAAGACCTAATGGTGAGATTATAAAACTATCTTCTTTTGAAGAAGGTTTTTACATTGTTTACATGCCAAACGGTAAAGAGGTGAAAATTGATCCGTTAAGTTCTAAAGAACAAGGTTTGGTTCAATTAAAGGAGCAAACAGATTGTTATTATTTGGAAGGTATGTTGGCAGAAAACAACTAACTGGAAAAGCTTAAAACAAAAAAAGGTCTCGATGTTATCGAGACCTTTTTTATTTACAGGGCTATAATTTAGTATCTATAGTAATCAGGTTTAAAAGGACCTTCAACCGTAACACCAATATAATCAGCTTGGTCTTTCTTTAATTCGGTTAATTCTGCACCTAAACGAGACAAGTGTAATTTTGCAACCTTTTCATCTAAATGCTTAGGTAACATATATACTTCGTTCTTGTAGTTTTTACTATTCTTCCAAAGTTCAATTTGCGCCAAAGTTTGGTTGGTAAATGAATTACTCATTACAAAACTAGGGTGTCCGGTAGCACAACCTAGGTTTACCAATCTGCCTTCTGCCAAAATGATAATATCTTTACCGTCAATAGTGTATTTATCTACCTGAGGCTTAATTTCATCTTTAGTGTTTCCGTGGTTTTTGTTTAACCAAGCCATATCAATTTCATTGTCGAAATGACCAATGTTACAAACAATGGCTTTATCCTTTAGAGCTTCAAAATGTTCGGCTCTAATAATATCTTTGTTTCCAGTAGTGGTAATTACGATATCTGCATTACCAATAACGGTTTCCAGTTTTTTAACCTCAAACCCGTCCATACACGCTTGTAGTGCACAAATAGGATCAATTTCCGTAACGGTAACAATAGAACCGGCACCCTTAAAAGAAGCAGCGGTACCTTTACCAACATCACCATAACCGGCTACAACAACGCGCTTGCCTGCAAGCATGGTATCCGTAGCTCTACGTATAGCATCAACAGCACTTTCTCTACAACCGTATTTGTTATCAAATTTAGATTTGGTTACAGAATCGTTTACGTTAATAGCGGGCATAGGTAAAGTACCATTTTTTACGCGCTCATATAAACGGTGTACTCCTGTAGTGGTTTCTTCTGAAAGTCCCTTAACATCAGACGCCAATTCTGGATACTTATCCAAAACCATGTTGGTAAGATCACCACCATCATCTAAGATCATATTCAATGGTTTTCTGTCCTCGCCAAAGAATAGAGTTTGCTCAATACACCAGTCAAACTCCTCTTCGTTCATACCTTTCCAGGCATAAACAGGTACACCTGCGGCAGCAATAGCGGCAGCGGCTTGATCTTGGGTAGAGAATATATTACATGAGCTCCAAGTAACATCTGCACCCAATGCGGTTAAAGTTTCAATTAAAACGGCAGTTTGTATGGTCATATGAAGACAACCTGCAATACGTGCCCCTTTTAAAGGTTGCTCGTCTTTGTATTCTTCACGAAGGGCCATTAGGCCTGGCATTTCAGCTTCTGCCAATTCAATTTCTTTTCTTCCCCAATCGGCAAGGGAAATATCCTTTACCTTATAAGGCACATACGGAATAGTTTTCGTGCTCATATCTTTATAATTTTATACTTTCGTTAATCTATGTACAGCAATTTTTAATTCGTGCAAAGGTACGAATAACACTAAGAATCCCATGCCGCTTTACAAAACTATAACAGTAAACAAAGAAACCTCTGTAGCTATATGGAAGGTAGAAGAGACAGAAGAACATCTTTGGAAAGGAATTGAACTTACTGATCATTGTCAAAATAGGTTCAATGGTATGAAGTCTGATCTTCACCGTAAGGCATTTTTAAGCATTAGACATTTATTGGCCTTGTATAATTATGTAGATGCCGATCTGGAGTATGATGATAATGGGAAACCACATTTAAAGGACGGAAATTTTATTTCCATTACGCATTCCCATAATTTCACGGCGATAATAATAAGTGAATCCGAAGAAGTAGGTATAGATATTGAAATGCAGCGCGATAAAATATTGCGAATTGCACACAAATTTACACCATTTGAAGAGTATAGAACTTTGGCTAATACTGCAGCAATAATCAGAAAATTGACCATAGTGTGGGGCGCCAAAGAATCTTTATATAAAATTTATGGCCATAGAGGCGTAAGTTTCTTACATCACATCAACGTTCAAGATTTTATATTTAACGCTGGGCGGACAACGGCGCAAATAATTTTTAACGGGCAATCTTCGGACTATGGAATCAAGTTTTTAGAATTTGAGGATTTCACCTGTGTTTATGCCATTAGAAATAAAAATTAATATTTAGGCTACATTATATGGACATATCGGTAGAGTTGACTTTTTCTCCCTTACAAGACGATTTTGAGCAACACATTATAGATTTTATTAAAAAACTAAGGGCTAGTGGATTAACCATACTTGAAAATCCTTTAAGTACACAGGTGTTCGGCTCTTATGATGAAGTGATGGAAGTGCTGAATACCGAGATAAAAACAGCGTTTGAACTTATGGATCGCGGGCTTTTATTCATGAAAATAGTTAAATCTGATAGAAGCGACTATGAGCCCCATTTTTGATTATCTCTTTGGGCAATATGCCGATTATAGTACATTGGATATTACACTTGAAATTGTAGCCGTTATTTTTGGCTTATTATCTGTAATATGTTCTAAGCAAAACAACATTTTAGTATATCCTACAGGATTGATAAGTACTTCAATCTTTGTATATCTCCTTTTAAAATGGGGATTGCTGGGTGATATGATGATCAATGCATACTATTTTATAATGAGTTTATACGGTTGGTACATTTGGACAAGAAAGGTTGATGCCGACCATTATACACCAATCACTAGAACAACGAAAAAAGAAAATGGAATTTCGGTCATTATATTCATAAGTACGCTTGTTTTTGTGTTTACCGTGTATCAGGTTTTTGATAAATGGAATAGCTGGACCGCCTATGTTGATACTATAACAACAGCTATATTTTTTGTGGGTATGTGGTTGATGGCCAAGAGAAAAGTAGAAAATTGGATATATTGGATCATTGGGGATCTTATATCTGTACCATTATATTTTTACAAGGGATTTACGTTTACAAGTTTTCAATATCTCATTTTTACAATTTTGGCCGTTTACGGCTATAACGCATGGAAGAAAAATACAGACAAGAGCCTTCAGATGTCTTAAAAGTTGTTCTTTTTGGTCCGGAATCTACGGGTAAAACCACTTTGTCAGAACAATTGGCAAGGCATTACCATACCGTTTGGGTACCGGAATACGCTAGGGAATATTTACAAGATAAATGGAACAACGAACGTAAAACTTGTGAACCTCACGACTTACTGCCAATTGCAGAAGGGCAAATGCGTTTAGAGAACAAGCTGGCCAAAAAAGCTACAGATATTCTCATTTGCGATACAGATTTATTGGAAACCAAAGTATATTCGGAAGCCTATTACATAGGTAATTGTGATCCTATTTTAGAAAAATATGCATTGCAGAATACATATGATCTTTATTTGTTGACGTATATAGATATTCCTTGGGAAGCAGATGACCTAAGGGATAAGCCCAACGAGAGGGAAAAAATGTTCAATTATTTTAAAGATACTTTAGAAAAATACGGTAAAAATTTTATTACCTTGAAAGGAGACAAAAAACAACGTTTAAATAAAGCCATTAACCATATAGATACCTTATTACATCAATGATTGAACTTACAGAAAAAGACCAAAAGCAACTAGAGAGTAAAGGAATTTCTAAAGAAACAATGCTGGGTCATATCCAGACATTTAAAGAAGGTATACCTTTTGTCAATTTAGAGAATGCTGCTGTTATAGGTAACGGCATTCTTAAATTTTCCGATGAAGAAGAAAAAGAACTTATTTCTTTTTACGACTCAAAATTGAAGGATCTAGATATTTTAAAATTTGTACCCGCTTCTGGTGCGGCATCTAGAATGTTTAAGGCTTTGTTCGCATTTTTAAATGCTTACGACCCAAATAATGAAACATTACAGGCATATTTGGAAAGAACAAATGACAAGGATATACTGAAATTTTCCGCTGGTTTAGAACGCTTTCCGTTTTATGATAAAGTAATGGAAAGTATAGGCGCTTCTTTTGAGTCTGAAGGTGAGAAAGTCTACAAGTTCGTTGCTGAACTTTTAGGAGATAACGCACTAAATTATGGCTTTTACCCTAAAGGGCTATTGCCGTTTCATAAATATGCTAATTCTACGGCTACCCCTTTTGAAGAGCATTTAAAAGAAGGTGCCCTTTATGCCGGTTCTAACGGAAAAGCAAAACTACATTTTACCATATCTGAACAACACGAACAAATGTTTGGCGATGAATTTAAAGCATCTGGACCAAAAGTTTCTGCAGATACAGGAGTTACTTATGATGTGGATTACTCTTTTCAAAAAGCATCAACAGATACTTTGGCAGTAGATATGAACAATGAACCTTTTAGAAATGAAGATGGTTCTGTTTTGTTTAGACCGGGTGGTCATGGTGCACTGATCCAAAATTTAAATGAGCAAGATGCCGATATTATTTTTATTAAGAATATAGATAACGTAGCCGTAATGAAAGATGCAAAGGCCGTTGCGGATAGCAAAAAGGTATTGGCAGGTGTTTTGTTGAAAGAGCAGGAAAAAGCATTTGAATTTGCTGCCTTATTGGATAAGGGAGAAGCGGATGATGCAACTATAGAAGAGATCAAAAACTTCTTAAAAACAAATTTAAATGTTCGTTTTTCGGAAGAGTTCGATTCAAAATCAAATTCTGATAAAGTAAATATTTTAAAAGATAAGATAAATAGACCTATTCGTATTTGCGGTATGGTAAAGAATGAAGGTGAACCTGGTGGTGGACCGTTTTGGGTTACTAACAGCAAGGGAGAAGTTTCATTACAGATTATTGAATCTGCTCAAATTGATATGAATAATTCTCAACAAGCGGATATTTTAAAGAATGCAACGCATTTTAATCCAGTAGATTTGGTCTGTGCTGTGCGTAACTATAAAGGTGAGAAATATGACCTGTTGAAGTTCGTAGATGAAAAACAAGGTTTTATAACAGGTAAGACCAAAGACGGTAAAGAATTAAAAGCACTTGAGCTTCCAGGTTTATGGAATGGGGCAATGGCGTTTTGGAACACCATATTTGTAGAAGTTCCATTAGTGACTTTCAATCCGGTAAAAAGTGTAGTAGATCTTTTAAAAGATTCGCATCAGGCATAATTATCTATGCTAAAATAAGGTAAAAAAGTGTGTAGATTCTACACACTTTTTTTGTTTCTGCACAATTTTACACAGGGAAGGAAAGTGTAGTTGAAATTATAAGACATTGTAAATCAATAATTTACATCTGTAAAACTTTAGGTTGCAAGGTTGGCATAATTATTCTAATATACCTATCAAGAATGTTTAATTTAAAAACGTAGAAAGATGAAAAAATTAGTTTTTGCCACAGCTTTAGCAATAGGTAGTTTAACAATAGGTACTGCAGCTACACCAATTATATTTCACGATGGTATTATGGAAGATGTTTTCATTCAAGATTATACCGAGATAGCAACTTCTGATTTACCGGCACCAATTGTAAATGCCCTAGCATCGGATTATCAAGGTACAATGCTGAATAAAGCATATGTTGATGATGAAAATAACTATAAATTAGAAATTACTTCTCAAGATGGTTCTTCTGTAGTATTGTATGCAGATGAAGAAGGTAACTGGTTAGAAATGTAGAAATTATAAGTTTGAGTTAGTTGTTTATAAAAAGCTGCCTAGGCAGCTTTTTTCAATTTAGCACCTTTAAATTATGGCAATGGAAAATCCATATGTCAGATTCTTCCGTAAATAATTATAGAAGTAGAGTTATTAACGATTAAAACATTAGCATGAAGAATTACGCATTATTAGTATTCTTGACTTTAGGAATAACATTGAACAGTACAGCAATGACAGGTTCAAATTTTATAGAAAAAGAAATTGCTATCAATACAGATGAGTACGTAAAAATAAAATCGAGTGAGTTGACACCTCCGGTTATTGAAGAAATACTAAAACAATACCCAACGTCTAAACTTGGTGGAGCTTATAAAAATGATAGAGGAGAATTTAAATTGATTATGGTACTTAAAAGTGGTACCCGAAGAACCGTTTATATAGACCAATACGGTAATTGGATCAATAAAAAATAACCTGAAAAAAAGTTTTCAAAATAAAAAAAACTGCAAAAAGCGGTTTTTTTTATTTAAAAATGTGACCTACCAGAAAATGTTGTGTCTAAATAAGTGAAGCAAATTATGAAACAATGGTCACATTAGTATTTATTTCGGTTTTAGGCACAGTTCTAATTTTTTCTTTAGGGATGATATCAAAACTATGTTTAGAGAAGTAAATAGCAATAATATCACTTTCGCGTAAACACTAACCGTTAACTATGAAAGTGCCACCAAATAATTGTATTTAAAATAATCCCCCGGATTAGCATTGCCAGTATTAGTTGTTGTTGAATTGATTAAGGTGTTGATTAAAAATTTTAAAACAAGAGTTTGATAGGTGGTTTGAGGGGGGCTGCGCATTGCAGCTCCTTTTTTTGTTTTCAAATAAGTTCTGGGTCACAAGAAAATGTGACTGTTTTATTGGGTAAAAATTATACAGATACTAGTATTGGGTACAGTTTTACACAGCTTTAAGATAGGTGTAGTATATGTAACATTCTATGTATCAGTATTTTTGGTTTTTTAGGGATAATGGCATTCTTTTTTCTTAGTTAATAGTATTGAAAAGTAGTATTAACTTAAATATTAGAAAGATGAAGACTTTATTTTTATTAGGAGCAATGACATTAGGTGGTTTTACAATGAACGCACAAGATGCATTAATAGCAGAAAACGGAATTCAACATAATCAAGTAAATGAAATGTTGGTCGTGGCCGATGATTTCAAAGAAATTTCGGTAGCAGAAGTTCCTCAAGCAGTATCAGATGCAGTAGCTAAGAATTTCCCGACTGCTAGTCTAGATAAAGCATATACGAACAGTGAGAAACAGTATAAGTTGGTACTGTCTCTTGAAGATGGAACACAAGGAACCGTATATGCCGATGAAAATGGGAATTGGATAGATATGTAATTATAGAGAAACTTGTTTGTTCAAGTTGGTTTGGTCAGGAAAGGATAGCTAAGTGCTATTCTTTCCTTTTTTTTTGCTCTATTGAATTGATTAATTAAGCTTTATGATAATTTTAAAATACAAATAGTCGGCTTATGGTATTTTTACGTAAATACTTAGAATACCAAACTTACTATGTCCAAAATTTTAATTTTAGAAGACGATACTTCTTTTGCCCAAATGCTAAAAAAGTTTTTGGAAAGAAATGGTTTTGACATTGTGGTAAGTCAGACCGGGTTAGATGGTGAAAAGCAACTCAAAGAGCAAAATTTTCAATTAGTAATTACAGATCTGCGTTTACCGGATTATGATGGCATTAAACTCGTTTCTCAACTAAAGGACAGTATTCCGGTAATAGTAATGACCGGTTATGCGGAAGTATCTACCGCAGTTAAAGCCATGAAAATGGGTGCGTATGATTATATTTCAAAACCATTTACGCCAGATCAAATGTTAGCCGTAATTGATGGTGCATTACACGCTAAACCAATTATTTCGAAAGAAACGGCTATTACAACAAAAAATGACTCAAAATCAACTGTAGAAAATGAAGATAAGTCGTCAATTTCTAATGACTTGGAGTTACTTAGTGAAGCTGCGCAAAAATTAGATGAACATATTGCCTTAGTGGCACCTACAGATATGTCTGTTTTAATTAAAGGTGAGAGTGGCACTGGGAAAGAGGTTACGGCTAAAGCAATTCATCAAAAAAGCAATCGTAAAGAAAAACCGTTTATAGCGCTAGATTGTGGGGCAATACCTAAAGAACTTGCCGCTAGTGAATTTTTTGGTCATTTGAAAGGAAGTTTTACTGGGGCTATAGCCGATAAAATAGGAAGTTTTGAAGCGGCAAATGGGGGAACGTTGTTTTTAGATGAAGTAGGTAATCTTTCTTATGAGAATCAAATACAACTATTAAGAGCTTTACAAGAGCGTAAAATTAAAAGGATCGGTAGCAATACTGAAGTGGAGGTTAATGTCAGAATTTTATCGGCCACCAATGAAGATTTAAAAGCAGCAGTTGAAAAAGGTAATTTTCGAGAAGATTTATATCATAGGTTAAATGAGTTTTCTCTTCAAATACCGGCTTTAAAAGACAGGCAGGGAGACTTAGCTGTGCTAGCATCTCATTTTTTGGAAAAGTTCAACCAAAAATTAAACAAGCAGATTCTTGATTTTTCAGATGAGGTGTGGAATGTTTTTAATACATACCACTGGCCAGGTAATATAAGGGAATTGCAGAATGTTATTCAACGTGCAGTGTTATTGACTACCACCAATGAGATACAAGTGAATACTTTGCCAGAAGAGCTAATGAGATCAAAGCCGGAAAGAATCGACTTAGGTAGCGTGTCTAAAGCAGATTTTGAAAAAGAGCAAATTGTTAATGCTTTAAAACGTACTAATTACAACAAGTCTAAAGCGGCCAAGTTATTACAAGTAACCAGAAAAACGCTGTATAATAGAATTAACTATTATGATTTAGACCTGTAGAGATTTCCTGTGAAATTGCTTCCATAACATCGCTTATTTCTTGCTCCAGCTTCGCGTATTTTTCTGATATCGTTTTATGGGTTAAATCATTTTTCTTCAGGGTTTCAAAAGTTTCTAAAGTGTGTACAATTTTGTTCACATGCAATTGCCTGAACATAGGTAGCATTCTATGTGCAGTACTATTTATTTGTGCAATATTGTTTGTGGTTACCGCCATTTTTAATTCATTTAAATTTTTCCCTGTATCATTTTTAAATGTGAGCAATACCTCGTCAATAGCGGTTTTGTCTTTTCCCAAAAAGAGTTCAATGGTTTCTAAACTGTAAAGGTTTTCGTAGTCATTTCTAGAAATGAAAGGTTTTTCATGAGTATGTTCAAAATCCATTTCAAACATGTTGTTTAGTTTTTGTAAAAGATTGGTTTTTGAAAATGGTTTTCGGATTAGTCCAGTAAATCCTTTTTCGGTAAAGTGATCTACCGTAAGGTCTCGTCTTCCGGTCATAGCTAAAATGGGTTGATTTACATAATATTTAAATGTTCCTGATTTAAGTTGGTCAACAATATCATAGCCGGAGACAGTAGGCATTTCAATATCGGTCAAAACCATATTGAATTTAAAATCTGAATCGGGTTGAAAAGCGTTGAAATCGGTAAAAAGTAAAACTTCTATTTCGGCTGACTTTAGCATTTCCCCAATTAGTTTCAAAAACGAAGCATCATCATCAAAAACAATAATTTTTAACCTATCCGGTTTTAAAGCGATTTTTGTTTCAACAGATGATTTTTCACCATAAGCAATAGGTATTTTAAGTGTAAAGGTGCTGCCTTTGTTCAAATTGCTGTCAAGCGAGATCGTACCGCCTAACAATTCGGTAAGTTTTTTGGTAATGGTGAGTCCTAATCCATAGCCACCGTACTTTTTGTCGGTATCGTTTTCTGCCTGTGTAAATTCTTTAAAGATTAGTTTTTGCTTCTCTTTTGATATCCCTATGCCGGTATCGGAAATTTTCAGGAAAAGTTGTTTTGTTTTTTGTTTTTCAATGATATTGCCCGTTAAGGTGATAGAGCCTTTATCGGTAAACTTATAGGCATTGCCCAGTAAATTTGTAATAATTTGACGTAATCGAAAAGCATCTGAAACAACAGGATGTTCTAAAGACTCATCTAAATGAAGAATTAAATCAATATCCTTGGCCGTATACTGTGCGGCAATACTATTAGCAGTTTCGGAAATTAAGTCATTTACCTTAAAAGTAGATCTTTTGACTACCATTTTACCGGCCTCCAATTGAGAAAAATCCAGCAAATCGTTTACCAGATTGTTCACATATGTGGTAGCGGATTTTATTTGGTCAATATTCTTTTTATTAACGGTTCCATGGTCGTTTTCTTCTATTATATTGGTGTAACCGCTTATGGTGTTTAATGGGGTGCGTAAATCATGACTTACCGTTGCAATCAATTGTTCCCTACTTTTTAATAAAGAGTCAGAGTAGGCCTTCTCTTTTTCAAGTTTCTCTCTGTATACATTTGCTTTCCAGAAATCTCTATTTATAATAAAAGTAAAAATACCAACCACTAGAAAACCGAGTATTGCTGCAATAACGGCAAGGCGAATACTTCTTTTTAACAAGGTTTCCTTTTTAATGGAGTTGTTGATGCTGTTCGTAATAATCTCTTGCTCAAATGAAGAGAGGATGGTACGTAACTGCTGCGAAAGTTCAAGATCGGTTTTGTTGATATTGGTCTCTCTAAGGGCCAAGGTGTTTTCGTTTATGGCATTTTCCTGTTTAACATCTTTCAATAGATTTTTAGAGACTTGTAGAACACTGTCCATAGTCTGTGCATTGCTTTGTGAATTACCGTTTGTGGGGACATTGGCATTAAGATAATCCGCAACCTTTTTTATGGTACTTTGGGCCTTGGGTGAAAGTTCTTCTAAATTAGGAGCTAAGCCTTCCGGTTTAATAATTCCTAAAGATTCCTCTAACTTATCAAATTCCGCTAGTGCAGAATTTATAGCGGTCCCTGTTTGGTCCTTAAGTCTAATGGCTCTTAAGGCATTAATATTTGTCACTTTTTTATCTAAAAGTGCGCTAAGGCTGTCTAAAAGGTTGTGTTGATATTCACTGTCCGTTAACGTTTTTATTTCTTGAATATTGGTGCGTATGGAGTCTATTTTGTTCTCATAGGCGCTAAAATTAATTTTACTTTTGGTTTGCAATGCAAGTTTAGAGAGACTTTCAGCTTCATATAACTGGGCTAAAAAGGAGTTTGTTTTAAGTAATTTGTTGTCTTTTTCCGTTGTGTTTTCAGTAGCAATGTATTCTTGAACCTCCGTATAGATATAGTATGATGCAATAATGCCCAATATGACCAAAAGCAAGTAGCTAATAGTAATTTTAAGGGTGAACTTGTTTTTCTTGGAATCCATGTAATATTTCTAATTGTATAGTAAAGACAGATTGAAATGTATAGTTAAATACGACAAAACAGGGATAATAAGTTCTAAAATGATGTTAATTAAACAAGATGTTATTTTTTCAGATTTATTTATGAGAGTTAAAATTACTGCATTACATTTGCGGCATCTCAAAGGGGTGCCAAAATCCTGAAATTTTTTAGGACAAAGCTGAGATTATACCCAAAGAACCTGGGCGGGTAATGCTGCCAAGGGACCGAGCGTTAAAAAAATGTCCGGTGGACATTTTTAGCGAGGGGCCAGCCAGCGTAATGGCTGACTTCATTTTGGAAAACTAAGTCTTTAAATAGGCAAAATCAATTTTTACTTAGAATAATAGCCCCTTTTATTCGTAATTATTTTACGAATGAAACTTACTATTTTCACAATTGCGGCGTTTTTTGCGTTTAGTCTTGGAGTCAGTGCCCAAGAACAGGTAACTGATTCTCTGGAGGGTCAAAAAGTAGTCTTAGACGAAGTTTTCGTCTCTGCGGTAAGGGTAACCAAGCAATCTCCGGTTACATTTTCAAATCTTACAAAAGAGGAAATTAAACCAAGAAACCTTGGGCAGGACATTCCTGTATTAATGAACTTTTTACCATCTGTGGTAACTACTACAGATGCTGGTGCCGGTGTAGGTTATACTGGGCTTAGAGTAAGAGGTAGTGATGCTACACGTGTAAATGTGACCATTAACGGAATACCTTATAACGATGCCGAGTCTCAAGGTACATTTTGGGTAAATATGCCCGATTTTGCTTCTTCAACTGAGAGTTTGCAATTGCAACGTGGTGTAGGTACATCAACCAATGGTGCCGGTGCTTTTGGCGCAAGTTTAAACTTGTTGACAGACGGTTTTTTACAAGACGCGTATGGTCAAATATCAACTTCTATAGGTAGCTACGGTACATTAAGAAATAATTTAAAGTTCAGTACCGGATTATTAAATGATCATGTTGAAATTTCAGGGAGACTATCTAAAATTAAATCAGATGGTTATATAGATAGAGCAAGATCGGATTTGGAATCTTATTTTTTACAAGCGGCTTATAAAGATGACAATACTTTGATCAAGGCATTGATGTTTGGGGGTCATGAAATTACGTACCAAGCTTGGTACGGTATAGATGGTCAAACTTTGAGGGATAATAGAACTTTTAATCCTTCAGGTATTTATACTGATTTAGATGGTAATACCCAGTTTTATGATAATGAAGTGGATAATTACAAGCAAGACCATGCACAATTATTATGGAACGAACAGATTTCTGATTTTTGGAGTACAAATATTGCGTTGCACTATACAAGAGGTAGAGGTTATTTTGAGCAGTATAGAGAAGCCGATGATTTTTCTACCTATGGTTTTGAGCCACTGATTGTAGATGGTGAAGAAGTGAATACTACCGATTTAATTAGAAGACGATGGTTGGATAATGATTTCTACGGAACCGTTTTTTCTGCAAATTACAAGAAAGAAAAGTTAGATTTAATAATAGGTGGTGGTCTTAATAAATACGAAGGCGATCATTTTGGTGAGGTAATCTGGGCTAGATATGCTAGTAATAGTAGTTACAGAGATCGTTATTATGATGATAGTTCATCTAAAACAGATTTTAATTTATACACAAAGGCAAATTATCAATTAACAGATCAATGGTCATTGTATGGAGATGTTCAGTATAGAACAGTTGGGTATAAAGCAAACGGGGAAGATACCGGTCTTGTTGATGATACGTTCAATTTTTTCAATCCAAAGGCAGGAGTAACCTTTGATCTTAATGCGAATAATAATTTTTACTTGTCGTATGCGGTTGCCAATAGGGAACCCAATAGGAACGATTATGAAAATGGTAATCCAAAACCTGAGAAACTAAATGATTTTGAATTGGGATGGAGGTATGTTTCTCCTTCAGTTCAGGTAAATACCAATGTATATTACATGAACTATAAAGATCAGTTAGTGGTTACTGGTGAATTAAATGACGTTGGTGCACCATTAAGGGAAAATATTGGTGATAGTTACAGGCTAGGTTTGGAAGTTGATGCAAATATAATATTGGGTGAAAAATTCAACCTAAGGCCTAACATTGCCATCAGTCAAAATAAGAACAAAGATTTCTTTATTGATAGAGATGGTATGCTACAAGGTTTAGGAGATACCAACATTGCTTATTCTCCGGGCTTGGTGGCGGGTAACGTTCTTAGTTATATGCCATGTGATGCTATGAATATTTCGCTGTATTCAAAGTTTGTAGGTGAGCAATATCTAAGCAATACAGATACAGAGGCATCTAAGCTAGACTCTTATTTTACCACAGATTTCAATATTACTTATGAGATTAACATGAATAGCATTGTAAAGTCTATCGTGTTTTCAGGTTTGGTAAATAACATCTTCAATGAAAAGTATGTTTCTAACGGGTATACTTATGTAGATAGTTGGTCTACACCTGGTAGTTCATTTGAAGTACAAGGTTACTATCCGCAAGCAGGAACTAACTTTTTATTAGGTGCAACAGTGAATTTTTAGTTGATAATAGAAAGATATAAAGTTGTCTTAAATATTTGTTGAGGATGTAAGGCGCATAGTGGAATAATCTAAATTAGGAGACTAATTATCAGGGTTATGGAGCGCAACATTCCAGTTTTTGGCAGTAGGTTAAGAAACAACATAGTAACGGTGCCAGAGGTCATTTCTCAATGCTCTGGCATTCGTGTTTTTGGGCAATCTATAAAGTCGTTTTTGTTTAGTACGGACGTAGCTATTATAAGAAATACCAATGCCAATGCAATTATAGCGGTATATCCGTTTACACCGCAACCGGTAATATCAAATGCTTTGATATTGGCTGCCGACAAGCCTATATTTTGTGGGGTCGGTGGCGGTTTAACAACCGGGGTACGGTCTTTAGAATTGGCAATACATGCAGAATTTCAAGGTGCTTTAGGGGTGGTTTTAAATAAGCCTACCCCAAACAGCCTTATTACGATGCTTAAGGAAAAAATTGATATACCGGTAACCATTACGGTGGTTTCGGAAAAAGATGATATTAAAGGTAGAATAGATGCAGGTGTGGATATATTCAATGTGTCCGGCGCAGCTAAAACTGCAGATATCATCAAAAAAATTAGGGATTTAAATGATAAGGTTGCCATCATTGCCACGGGTGGAAAATCTGACGATTCTATAGTTGCAGCAATAGATGCCGGGGCAAATGCAATATCGTATACACCACCAAGTACAGGTGAACTGTTCAAAGAAATAATGGAGAAATACCGCGCTGAAGAATAATGATTAGTTAGAGATGATTACACTACCACCACTAAAGGTGGTACGATATTCAAGCATGTCATAATATCGATTTTCATCATCTGGTCTATTCAATAGTTGACCGGTAAATAAGCTGTATTCATAATCTTCGCAAGAACACGTTGCAATTTGTCCATTTAGCTGCATGGTAGAGCAATCGTTAGGTGCATGATTTGGACAACTGGCCTCAAATGCCCTAAATTGATCAAAACCGGCATTGATAACAAAAACACCTCGTGTACCGGCAAGATCACTTTGAATATATACGGCACTACCCGTATTTGTAAGTGGGCTGTAGGAAGGCAAGTTTAAATTAGCTTCAAAACGAAAGCCTATTTCCTGTAAGTACGGATTTCTGTTGGTTCCATCATTGCTACAAGCAGTGATAATCAATAGAATTAGGATACTTAATCTTCTGAACATGCTATAATTTTGTTTTCAATAACTTCAACAAATGTGCGTAAAATTTATGTATATTTGTGTTAAATCCTCTCTTAAAAAGCCGAATTAACAGGCATTTGCAGAGGATTTGTCTATTTATAAAACGAGGAAGTTATGAGTAATATATCATACTATACTGTCGAAGGGTTAAAAAAACTAAAGGCAGAACTAGATCATTTAAGAGATGTTGAGCGCCCAAAGGCGTCTCAAGCAATTGCAGAAGCAAGAGATAAAGGCGATTTGTCAGAAAACGCAGAATATGATGCTGCAAAAGAAGCACAAGGTTTGTTGGAAATGAAAATTTCCAAGATGGAAAATACCGTGGCCAATGCACGTATAATTGATGAGTCGCAATTAGATACCTCTAAGGTATTGGTACTTTCTACCGTAAAGCTAAAAAACCAAAATAATGGTATGGAAATGACCTATAAATTGGTAGCGGAAAGTGAGGCGGATCTTAAAACGGGTAAAATATCTGTAAGCTCACCAATTGGCAAAGGACTTTTAGGTAAAAAAGTGGGAGATACTGCTGAAATTACTGTTCCTAGCGGAGCAATAAAATTTGAAATTCTTGAAATAACAAGAGCTTAAATTTTTTAAATAACTATATTTAATCCTATCCTTTTGAAAAGGGTAGGATTTTTTATTTCCATTAAATAGTAAACGATTATGCCAACGATTTTTACCAAGATCATAAATGGTGAAATACCATGTTTTAAAGTAGCTGAAGATGAAAATTTCTTAGCATTCTTAGATATCAACCCAAACGCTAAAGGGCACACCTTGTGTATACCTAAAAAAGAGGTAAATAAAATATTGGACTTGGATGAGGAAACGTACTTGGGTCTCATGTCATTTTCAAGAAAAGTGGGTAAGGCTCTCAAGAAAACAGTGGATTGTAAACGTATTGGTATGTCCGTTATTGGGTTAGAGGTACCGCATGTGCATGTTCATTTAATTCCGTTGAACGAAATGAAAGATGCAACTTTTCAACACAAGGTAAAACTAAGTGATGAGGAACTGGCAGACTTGGCCCAGGAAATTGGAGCTAAGATTTAAATGGCACCAGAAATAAAAAGGTAAACAGCTCCTGCGACCAAGGCGATCATAGCTAATAAAAGCCCATAAAATAATAATGTTGGTTGAGATGATTTTTTAGCTGGAACAGCCGTTTTTTGATAATAGTTGAACATGCGCTCTATATCATCCGTCCAACTTACTGGGTAGATTGTAGTATGGCAGGTATTGCAAACTAATTTATTGCTGAGGTCTCCAGTAATCTTATGAAAAAAGCTACCGTAGGTGTGTTTTTGATAAAAAGTAAGACTTAAATCCTGATTAAAACACTCCGGACAGTTATTGGTCAGTTGAGCTTCTTTAATAACTTCAAATTTTTCCTTCGCCATAATTAGTGAACCACTTTTAAAGAAATTTGCATTATAGTTCCTTCTTTGCCAGATGATGACACCTTTATTTTTCCATCGTGATACTCTTCCACAATTCGTTTAACCAAAGAAAGTCCTAAGCCCCAACCTCTCTTTTTTGAGGTGAAACCGGGTGTAAAGATACTATTATAGTTGCTTTTTGAAATACCGTGCCCGGTATCGGCAATTAAAATATTCACGAATTTATGATCTGGTACTATTTCAATGGCAATGCTGCCCTTGCCTCGCATGGCATCAATTCCGTTTTTAACCAAGTTTTCAATAGTCCAATTGTATAATGAACTGTTGAGCATAACGGGCAAGTGGTCCACTTTAGAGCTAAATGAAAAGTGAATAAGTTTAGAACTTCTTCTTTTCAAATAATCAAAAGCATCTTGTGTTTCTTTTACAATATCACTTTCAACAAGTTTTGGCAATGATCCAATTTTGGAAAAACGTTCGGTAATGGTCTGTAGCCGGTCAATATCCTTTTCAATTTCTTTGGTAATACTTGGGTTAATGTCTTCAGATTTTATAAGTTCGTTCCATCCTAAAAGAGAAGATAGGGGAGTGCCAATTTGGTGGGCGGTCTCTTTGGCCATACCTGCCCATAATTTATTCTGTTCGGCAGCCTTATTGGTCTTGAACAGAAAATAGATTACGGCGGCAAAAAGAAAAATAATAAGAAGTAAGGCAATAGGGTAAAACTTCAGCTTGGTTAAAACGTCAGAATTGCCGTAATATAACGTGGCTAAATGTTCGCCTTGCTGATCAATGGAAATAGGGGTATTTTCATTCTTGAATTTTTTTAGTTGACTTTGAATGTAGGCGGAGTCCTGAGCTTTGTTTGGTGGAAAATTATTCACCCTTATAGACTTGTCTTTGTTTATAAGGATCATTGGGGTAGAAGTGTTGTTTTGAAATACCTTTAAATGAAGACTGCCTAAATCTACAGTTTCAGAGGATTGCAAAAATTCTGATTGCGCAGTAGCCCAAATCTCCATTTTTAAACGCTCTTCCTCTTTAAATTGTTTAAAAAAGCTATTGGTATTCCATAAGATTAGACTAACCACAACAAAGGAGCCTACCAATAGAAAAATGTTGGAAATTTTGTTTTTAGGAATAAAGTTCATCCAATAGTTATCTAATACTAAAGATAACCCTAATTGTGAATAATTGTTGTGTTGTAATCTATGTACCGTGTTTTATTACCGCTTCATTTTATGTATTTTTGAAATCTATTGTAAAAAGAGTTCAAGATGGAAATAGAAGGTAAAGTTAAGTTGATAGGTGAAACCCAAACTTTTGGGTCCAACGGGTTTAGGAAAAGAGAGTTGGTCGTTACTACAGACGAGCAATATCCACAGCATATCATGATAGAATTTGTTCAAGATAAATGTGATTTGTTGAACAGTTATGCCGTAGGGCAAGATGTAAAAGTTAGTATTAATCTTAGAGGAAGAGAGTGGACAAATCCTCAAGGTCAGGTAAAATATTTCAACTCAATTCAAGGTTGGAGGATAGAAAATTTATCTCAACAAGCACCGGCGCCAGGTATGCCACCAGTACCACCAATGGAGGCATTTGAACCAGCTGATAATTTAAACGAAGAGGATCATGATGATCTTCCGTTTTAATAATTATAGCACAATAAAATAAGGGGTACTGTCCTTTAAATAAAAAACTTGTTTAGCTTAAAAAGTTGAACAAGTTTTTTTGTTTTCACACCTTTGGTTAATTTGAACAAAAACGAAAAAGTCTCAAAAGAATCATGTACTTTTTAACTGATGAACTTGTCTTTCCGCCCGTGGAAAATGCCAATGTTGAAGGCTTGTTGGCCGTTGGTGGCGATCTTTCCCCAGAGCGGTTGTTGTTGGCCTACCAAAACGGAATTTTTCCATGGTTTGATAACGATTCTATAATATTATGGTGGAGTCCGGATCCTAGAATGGTGCTATTTCCAAATCAGATAAAGGTCTCTAAAAGCATGAAAAAAGTAATACGAAACAAGCAATTTAGGCTTACTAAAAATACTTGTTTTGAAAAGGTTCTAGAATATTGTTCTTCCGTACCAAGAGAAGGACAAGACGGTACATGGATTACCGAAGCAATGAAAACCGCATATATTAAATTACATGAAAATGGCATTGCCCAATCCTATGAGGTTTGGGAAAAAGATAAACTGGTAGGGGGCTTGTACGGTGTTGATCTAGGTCATGTATTTTGTGGAGAAAGCATGTTCAGTCTTACATCTAATGCATCTAAGTTTGCCTTTATTGAGCTAGCGGAAGAATTGTTTCTAAAAGAGTATAAGGTAATAGATTGCCAATTGCACACCGATCATTTGGCCAGTATGGGAGCCAAAGAAATTGCAAGAAAAGATTTTATGGCAATCTTAAAGTGATATAACCAAACTATTTAAAAAGAGAAAAACGTGTTCAGTTTTTTCAGTATAATTCTCCATTCTGAACTGTACACCCAATTGTGCTTTTAAATGGTTTGAAATAGACCAACCTACTTGCGATGTTATGCGCTGGTCATACATTGCTTTGACACTTTTTTCAATACTTAATAAAGATTCTGTGGTAGCCACTAAGTATGGTTCTCCAATATCTGTTCTTAAACCTTTTAAGGGAATGTCAATGGCAAAACGATATCTAAAACGATGAATAAGTGTAGAAGGTTGTATGCGCTGCTCAATTCTAAACCGGTTGCCAAAGCGGACGCTATTGGTAATTTTGGTAATGTTGAATTGTTGCGTTAACCGTAGTTCATTTTCCTTGTCATTTTCAAATGCTTCTCTAAATCTATATTGTACTCCTAAGCCTATGCTCTTATAGGGATCTATTGTTAAAGAGGAAAAATGGGCTATTTCTATTTGGCGTACAGTTAACTGAGATTTGTTATTGTGATAGGTATAATTTCTATTCGATAAAGAAAAATTTTGTTTAAGTAAAGGGGTTACTTTGTAGTTTAAAGCTACTTCAGGCTCCCAATATGCAACAGTGTTATTTTGAGATTGAACATAACGTACACATAAGAACAGCAATAAGGTAAAAATGAACCGAAATCTAGTACAGTACATGGTCATAGTTAGGGGGAAGAGAGGTTCTTATATCCATAAAATTTCCATCGGCATCAAATAGAATCTCATAATCTAAATAGCCTTTTTCTTTTCTTCCAACAACTACCAGTTCGTAATTGTTAGAGGGTAGTATCAAGTTTTGAAATGCGTTTTTAAAAGTGTGATCAATAGGATCGGTATTTGAAGGATATTGCTGTTGCAGCCTTTTAATACGATATTTAGTGAAATTATTGTTCAAATACTCTTCTATTTTGGCAAAGGTATCATTAGGTATATCGTCTGGTTTAATTAGTATTTCAATATCTTCAAGATTGCCTTTTTTATCAAATTCAATGCTGTACCAAAGCTTGTCTTTTTTCAATTTCGCCTCATAACTAACTTTAGTGCTATCCGTCTCCTTATAGAACTTAATACGCCTATAATCTGTAACATTTTCTTCTATGGTAGAGATAGCAACAGCAGGAAACTGAGATTTTAAAATACGATGTTCCCTTTCGTATTTATACTGAGCCTGCCCAAACTGACTGTAAAAAAACAGAGTGGTTATTAGTAATAGCGTTTGAATATTTTTCATAATAACGGTGTTATGTTACTTACACTTCAGTGTATCTAAAACAATCTAGTTGATGATCATTTACCATGCCAGTGGCCTGCATAAACGCATAAATAATAGTACTGCCCACAAACTTAAAACCGCGTTTTTTTAGGTCTTTACTAATGGCATCTGATATGGGTGTATTGGCAGGGGCATCTTTGTAATTTACTACTTTGTTCTTAATAGGTTCATTGTTTACAAATTCCCAAATATAACTACTGAAACTACCAAATTCTTTCTGAATTTCCATGTAGGCAATGGCATTGGTCACCGTTGCCCTAACTTTTAATTTGTTTCTGATAATGCCCTCATCTTGTAGTAAAGAGAGGATTTTGGTTTCAGGATATTTAGCAATTTTCTTATAATCGAAATGATCGAATGCAACCCTAAAATTTTCTCGTCTTTTTAAAATAGTGATCCAGCTTAAACCAGCTTGAAAGGTTTCCAACACTAAAAACTCGAACAGTAAATCATCGTCTTTAACGGGTACGCCCCATTCTTGGTCATGATATGCTTCATAAAGCGTATCGCCCTTGCACCAACCGCATCTTACTTGTTCCATAGAAAGTTTCTTTAATGACAAAAGTATTTAAAAAGATCAGAACTTACCTTTTTCTTTAATTTGGTAGAATAGTGTTTAATTTCTTTTGGAGCCCATTAAAGAAAGTTTAAATTTAAGTTAATAGTTGTTAAACTATTATTAGTTGATAGTAATACTATTATATTTACATTTTATGTAATTGGTAGTATTATGGATAGGCTGTTGCAAGGGGTGCAGATAAAAGTTAATGAGAAACTTTATTTAAAGGACCCTGAATCTTCTGGACTAGGTAAAAAAATCGTTGAGTACAGTATTCAAATGATCAACGAAATTGGTTTTGAAAGGTTTACTTTTAAAAAGCTAGGTCATCAAATAGGTTCTAACGAGAGTTCTATTTATAGATATTTTGAAAACAAACATAAATTACTTGTTTACCTAACCTCTTGGTACTGGGGGTGGATGGAATATCAATTGGTCTTTGCAACGCACAGTATTAAAAATCCAAAAGAAAAATTATTAAAGTCCATTATAATCATAACTAGGGAAATCAAGGAAGATTCCGTATTTTCTCATGTCAATGAAGTCTTTTTAAATCAAATTGTAATCAATGAATACTCTAAAGCTTATTTGACCAAAGAAGTAGACGAAGAGAATAAAGAAGGTTATTACGCTATATATAAAAGATTGGTAGGGCGTTTGTCTACTATGATTTCCGAGGTTGATGCAGATTATGAATATCCTAAGAGTTTAGCAAGTACCATTTTGGAAAATGGTTTGCACCAACATTATTTAAGAGAGCACTTTCCGTCACTTACAGATTGTAATAAGAAAGTGACACCAACACAATATTTGACTCACCTTGTATTCAATACATTAAAACAACACTTAAATGAGTAAAAACATACTAACTGCCTGGCAGCGTTTTTTAGGACTGTTAAAACTGGATAAAAAGGATATTTTTCAAGTTTTCTATTATGCCATATTCGCGGGGGTCGTCAACCTGTCGTTACCATTGGGTATACAGGCAATAATAAACTTAATGCAAGGTGCTCAAATTAGTACATCTTGGATCGTATTAGTCATTTTGGTGACATTGGGTGTTGCTTTTGTTGGGGTGCTGCAGCTTATGCAAATAAGAATCATTGAAAATGTACAGCAAAAGATATTTACTAGGGCATCTTTTGAGTTTGCATATCGTTTTCCTAAAATTAAGATGAGCGAACTGCACAATTACTATCCGCCAGAATTGGCAAATAGGTTTTTTGATACCTTGACTATTCAAAAATCGTTATCAAAAGTATTGATAGATTTTCCAGCGGCATTACTGCAGATTGTTTTTGGGTTATTGCTACTATCGTTTTATCACCCATTTTTTATTGTTTATGGTATGTTGTTGCTGTTGTTGATTTACGTGGTGTTCAAGTTTACTGCTCAAAGAGGTCTGGATACGAGTTTAGATGAATCTAAGAGTAAATATAAAATTGCGCACTGGCTTCAAGAGATAGCCAGGTCTATAGTAAGTTTTAAGTTATCTGGTAAAACATCTCACGCATTGGATAAAAATGATACCCTCGTAGTCAATTACCTCAATGCAAGGGAAAGTCATTTTAGGGTTTTGGTATTGCAGTTTATTCAAATGATCGGGTTCAAGGTTTTGGTCACCGCAGGTCTTTTATTGATTGGTGGGTTATTGGTGCTTAATCAAGAGATGAACATTGGTCAGTTCGTAGCGGCCGAAATTATTATTCTTTTAGTAATCGGTTCGGTTGAAAAATTAATCTTAGGATTGGAAACGTTTTATGATTTATTGACATCTCTAGAAAAGATGGGGCAAGTGGTAGATAAAGAACTTGAGGCTCAAGAAGGAGAAAAACCATTTATGGAGAACCAGGCCTTTACTGTTGAGCTAAGTGAAATATCTTACAGTGTACCACAGCCAAAAAGACAAATAATTAAGGATCTAAGTTTAACCATATCCCCTAGTTGTACTATTCTTCTAAGAGGTAATAGTGGTTCTGGTAAAAATACTTTATTGCGCTTAATTGCGGGAATCATTGAACCAGACAGTGGTGGTGTGTACGTGAACGGAGTTTCGTTAAAAGGTATGAACCTTAATTATTACCGTTCGCACTTAGGTCAATCATTACCGGAAGAATCCCCATTTGAGGGTACAATCTTGAACAACATCACCTTTGGTGATAAAGAGACCACAAATGAGCAAGTGTATTGGGCGTTAGATAAAGTAGGACTTACGGATTTTGTAAAAAAACAACCAGAAGGTCTTAATACGGTATTGTACCCTGAAGGTAAACAGATTCCATATACCGTGTCAAAAAAGATAGTGTTGGCTAGAAGTATTGTCCGTAAGCCAAAACTGCTCATTCTTAAAGACCCGCTTGATCAGTTCAATGTAGATGAAGCAGACCGTATTTTGAGTTTTTTAAGTAATCCAGCTAACGGTTGGGCATTACTTGTAGTAAGTGAGAACGATAAGTGGATCAAAAAATGTTCGCGTATCATAACCATGGAAAAAGGACAGATTATTAACGAAATCCAAGGAAAAGATGCTTAATATATCTCATAACAAACTTAACCGGAAAGTCTCTATAGATAGATTCAAATCGGTACAGAAGGTAAACCACAAGAGGCACTACAAGCATTTTAATAGGTTTCTTTTGGCATTTGCCGTGGTAGGTGTCATAGTACTGTTTTTGCCTTGGACGCAGACCATAACCGCTAGAGGTAATTTAACTACGTTGACCCCGGGGCAAAGACCTCAAACTATTCAATCACAAATACCGGGTAGAATAGAACAATGGTATGTACAAGAAGGAGATTATGTAGAAAAAGGAGATACCATATTGTTCATTTCTGAAGTGAAATCAGAATATTTTGATCCAGATTTAGTGGAGCGCACAGGGCAACAATTAAAATCTAAGAGTTCATCTGTAACCTCATATGGTGAAAAGGTGAAGTCGTTGGACAATCAAGTTGCGGCACTTATCAATGAAAGAAGATTAAAACTTGAGCAAGCAAAGAACAAGCTGCTACAGGCCAAATTAAAGGCACAAAGCGATAGTATTGATTTTGAGGCCGCTAAGACAAATATTCAAATTGCTGAAAGGCAGTTTGAAAGAACTGTGCAATTAGAGAGCGAAGGTTTAAAAGCGGTAACAGATGTTGAGGCAAAACGGTTGAAATTGCAAGAAACCCAAGCAAAGTTGCTCTCGCAAGAGAATAAATTATTGGCGGCCAAGAACGAAATAATCAATGCGGAAGTAGAAATCAATAGTGTTCAAGCATCATATACAGATAAGATCTCAAAGGCACAGAGCGATAAGTTTACGGCGATGTCCAATCAATTTGATTCTGAGGCTCAGGTCAGTAAGTTGGAGAATGATTATACCAATTATAAAATGAGGAGTGAGCTGCGTTATATTAAGGCTCCGCAAAATGGGTATGTCAATAAGGTATTAACAGCAGGTATAGGAGAAACGTTTAAAGAAGGCACGCCGTTGGTAGGTATTATGCCGGCAGATTATGATATGGCGGTTGAAACTTTTGTGGCGCCAATAGACTTGCCTTTGATCCATTTAGGAGAAAGTGTTAGAATACAATTTGATGGTTGGCCGGCTATCGTTTTCAGCGGATGGCCAAATGCATCATATGGTACCTATGCGGGTAAGGTGGTAGCTATAGAAACGTTTATAAACCCTAATGGTAAATATAGGGTGCTGTTATCTCCGGATGAAGAAGATCAAGCATGGCCAGATGCCTTACGTGTTGGTTCAGGGGCAAATACTATTGCCTTATTGGAAGATGTGCCTATTTGGTATGAGCTTTGGCGTCAGTTAAATGGTTTTCCACCTAACTATTACCAACCTGAAGGTGCCCAGGACAAACCCGTAAAAAAATAATGATGAGAAGCATTTTTTTCTTTTTCTGTATATGTGCCGGTTTTTTTGTGTCGGCCCAAACGGTAGATTCTGTCCAGCTAGGGTTTAAAGAGTATTTAGGATATGTAAAAAAGTACCATCCTATTACTAAACAAGCTGAGATGGTAATGAGCGTTGGGCAAGCAAATCTAATGAAGGCCCGTGGTGGGTTTGATCCCAAAATAGCGGTAGATTATGCAACTAAAGAATTTAAGGGAACGGAATATTATGATCTTTTAAATACTACGTTTAAAATTCCTACCTGGTATGGTATAGAATTAAAAGGCGAGTTTGAGCAGTACTCTGGAGAATACTTGAACGCAGAGCGAAATGTACCTGATGATGGATTGTACAGTGCCGGGGTTGCCCTTTCTCTAGGACGTGGTTCATGGATCAATGAGCGTATGGCAACCGTAAAGAAGGCAAAGTTTTTTAGGGAGCAATCTAAAGCCGATAGGGATCTATTGGTCAATCAAATTTTGTTCGATGCTTCATTGGCATATTTCAATTGGTTGCAGGCTTATAGAAATAGTATATTGTTCAATGATTTTTTAGAGAACGCTAAAGTAAGGTTAGAGGGGGTCAATAAAAGTGCCAACGCTGGTGAAATTGCTGCTATTGATACCGTTGAGGCTAAAATTGCCGTACAAAACAGAGCTTTGGAAAGAGAGCAGGCTAATGTAGTTTTACGTAACGCAAGATTGGAGCTTTCCAATTTTCTCTGGATGGGAGAAAATATACCTATGGAATTACAACCAGGTGTGGTGCCAGAACTGTCTTTAGATGTAGAGATAGATCAAGCTTTGGAAATTTTAGGTAAACCTTTAGATAGTTTTGACCTTGAAAATCATCCTAAGCTAAAATCCTTAGGGTATAAAATAGATGGTTTACGCGTAGATAAGCGATTAAAAACAAATAAACTATTACCTAAAATTGACGTTGAGTATAAGTTTATTACTGAAACGCCCGAGTATTTAAATTCATTGGAAACCCAAAATTATAAGGGTGGTTTAAATTTTGAGTTACCTTTATTTTTAAGAAAAGAACGGGGAGACTTAAAACTGGCTAAACTGAAATTAAGGGATGCACAGTTTGAGTTAGATAACGCCGAGGTGCAAATTCAGAATAAGGTATTGGCTATATATAATGAGTTGGCTTCTTTTGAAAATCAGAATATTTTAATAGATGATATCGTTGCCAGTTATGAGGCGTTGCTAGCAGCGGAAGAACGAAAATTCAGTTTTGGGGAGAGTTCGTTGTTTTTGATCAATTCAAGGGAATCAAAGTTAATAGATGCGGTCTTAAAACAGAATCAAGTAGAAAATAAATATTTTACGGCGAAGGCCAAATTATTCAACAGCCTGGCCGTCAATCCTGAAAATTTGTAAGTATTCTATTTGTAATGCTACTAATGTGATCGATCAAGATATTTTAAAGTAAGCATTATGGAGTTATTATTGGAAGATATTAAAGCAAAGGGATTAAAAAGCGGTTATAGTTATGTCGAGTATAGGGCATTGGTTTCTGACCTGGCTGAAAAAGGAGCGTCTACCGGTCCTGAGCAAACTGAAGCACTTTCGCAATATACCCAATTGAATAACAGCCGTATGCGTAGGTGGGATAAAACCTTAAAATTTACCGATGAGGTTGTTGACAAGATAAAGTCTGTGGATCAAAAAGTTTTATGGGTAGTATTATCAGAGAGCTGGTGTGGCGATGCTTCTCCTGCTCTGCCAGTTATGCATAAATTCACTGAAATCAATCCTAATATATCATTATCTATAATCTTAAGAGATGAGAACTTACATATTATGGATCAATTTTTGACCAATGGAGGTAGGTCAATACCAAAATTAATTTCCGTTGATGTTAAAGAAAACACGGTTGAGGCTACATGGGGTCCAAGATCTAAAAAGGCAACTAAACTAGTAGAAGATTATAAGTCGGAGTACGGTAAACTAACGCCTGAATTTAAACAGGATCTTCAAATTTTTTACAATAAGGATAAGGGGCAAAGTATAGTTCAAGATCTGCTGGAATTACTTCCCTTGAAATAAATAGGTAATGGTGCCTTTCTGGGAATCTTTTTCAGAACTGTTGAATCTTGCTTTCAAAGCATAATTAATGGCGTTTTCAACAAGACATCCGTTAGATGTTCCAGAACTTTTTGCATTGTAATCTGCTTCGGTTACATAGCCTAGTGCATTTACTTCTATATTGATAACAACTTTTCCACCTTCAATACAAGTGTATATTGGTGGGGGTAATTTATAATTATTTCTATCAACCAAAGAATAGGATACTGACGTTCTTCTGGCGGCAAGGTTATTGGTAAATTCTTTTTTCTGTGCTTCTTTTTCTCCTAAAAGCTGCTTTTTTTCTTCTCTCTTTTTAGCCAAGGCCTTTACCCTTTCAGAATAACCAGAATCGGAAATCATACTTTCAGTAGGGTCACCGTCACTCATTTCACTACGTTCTTCCATCAGTTCTTCTAAAGTCTGTAATGGTTCTGGATTACCGTAGCTAGGTTTTGCGGTTTCGTTAAAAGCTAAATGACTTTTTATTGGATCGGCCTTCATTTCTTCATCAACAGGATCTTCTTCTTTGAGAATTTCTTCCAATACCTCTGGGTCCATGATCATTTCAACCACATAGTCTTCGTGAGATTCCTCTTGACCACCGAACTGAATACCAAACAAAACCAGCACTACAATAGACAGGCTAAAGGTAGTAGCAAGTAATGATAATTGTTTTCTGTTCAGATTCATGAATATATAACCTTAATAATACCAAAATATTTTAGAAGATCGATAAATGGCATTTCAAAATCTGCTATTTATTTTCTTCTGGTGCCAATAATAAATCGGCGAAGTCCAAAGGGTCTTGGGCTTTATCTACGTTAAAATCACCTATTTTGGTTCTTCTAAGGGTCGTTAAATGTGCTCCGGAGTTTAATGCTTTTCCTAAATCGTGCGCCATAGATCTTATATATGTTCCTTTGCTGCATGCAATTCTAAAATGCACGTTCAAGTTGTCTATGTCGGTAATTTCAAATGCACTTACCTGTACCTTTCTTTTTGGAATATCTACAGTTTTACCTTCTCTTGCCAGTTCGTACAAACGTTTGCCATCTTTTTTCAATGCGGAAAAAACAGGCGGGGCTTGTTCTATTTCACCGATAAATTCATGGGTGGTAGCTTTTATAAGCTCTGGCGTTATATGATCGGTCAAAAAAGTCTCATTGATTTCGGTTTCCAAGTCATAAGAAGGTGTTGTACTGCCTAAAGTAATTATACCTGTGTATTCTTTTTCCTGACCTTGGAATTCGGTAATTTTTTTGGTGAACTTACCTGTGCAAATCACCAAAAGACCTGTTGCTAAAGGGTCTAACGTACCTGCGTGACCTATTTTAAATTTCTTTAAGCTGAACTTTTTTCTAATCGCCCATTTCAATTTATTGACCGCTTGAAAAGAGGACCATTCCAGTGGTTTATCGATCAATAATACTTGACCGTTTAAATAGTCTTCTTTGGTCAAATCTTTCATGAATTTTGGTGTTTTGATGTTTTACGGATTGGTAAACCCGTAAATAACGGCGATCAATCCTACAATAAGACAATATATGGCAAAATAGGAGAGCTTGCTTTTACGTACCAATTGGATCATCCAAGTACAAGCCGCAAGGCCGGCAACAAAGGCGGCAATGAATCCGGCACCCATTGCAACGTTGTTTTCCCCGTCAAAAGTTAAGTCCCCGCTCATAAGGTCTTTCGCGATCTTACCAAAGATTAATGGAACAACCATTAAGAAAGAGAATCTTGCGGCTTTAGATTTGTCTACGCCTAAAAGAACAGAGGTAGAAATAGTAGCTCCACTTCGTGAAATACCGGGTAGCATAGCTATGGCTTGAGAAATGCCAACTATAAAGGCATTTCCAAAACTTACTTTTTTATCGGTGTCTTTGGCTTTATCGGCAAAATATAAGAGTACAGCAGTAATGATCAACATAAAACCTACGAACCTTATATTGCCGCCAAAAAAAGCTTCTAATTGCTCTTCAAAAAACAGACCTACAAATACTGCAGGTAACATAGAGACAATTATTTTAGCAGAGAATTGGCTTTCTTCGTTCCATTTAAATTGAAACAAACCACTTATAATTTCCCAAATATCTTTTCTAAAGACTACAATGGTACTTAGTGCGGTAGCAAAATGAAGTACAACGGTGAACAATAAACTTTCTTCCTGTACAGAGTTATCTCCTAAAATAGCTTTACCCAATTCTAAATGACCACTTGATGAAACAGGTAAAAACTCGGTCAATCCTTGTATGATACCGAGTATAATAGCATCTAAAGTATCCAATTAATTTTTCTTTTTGTGTGGGTTCAACAAAATGGCATAAATTTCTATACCTAAGCCAATAAGCACTAAAGTAGGGGCAAGTCTTATTCTTCTAAAATTATAAATTTCAGGATTAAAAACGTTGGGGTCATCGCTGCCGCCACCGCTCATTAAAATAAATCCTACTGCAATACAGGCAAGTCCAATGAACATGAACATGTAATTCTTCTTTTGAAAAATAAATTCCTGTTTAGGTTGCTGTTCAATTTTGTTCTTTTTACTCATGCCGCAAATTTAATAATATAATTCGTCCGTTCTAAGATTTAAGAAGCGTTGGGTGGCGAAATAGGTGCTAATGAACGAAATAAGTATACCCAGTAGAAAAACGCCTATAAATAAGGTGACTAAAATATAAGGTTCTTCTAGTAACCCTAAGTCTTCAAAATTAGTATTTACATAGTATACGACACCGCCAATGGCCAACAATGCAATAGTAGCACCGATCATACCTAATTTAATATTTTGCCATATAAATGGTCTACGGATAAACGTTTTGGTAGCACCTACCATTTGCATGGTCTTTATGATGAATCTTTTTGAGTAAATAGAAAGGCGTATGGAGCTGTTGATCAGCAATACGGCAATAAAGGTGAAAATGGCGCTAGCTACTAAAATCCAGAAACCTATCTGTTCTACACTTTTTGCTACCATGCTAACCAGCACCCTATCATAACTGACTTCGTCAACAAAACTTTTTTCAGAAAGTGTTGCGGCAATCTCTTCAACTTTTTCTGCAGTAACAAAATTAGCGTTTAGCTTTACGTCTATCGAGTTTTTAAGAGGGTTGTAGCCTAAGTAGTCTACAAAATCTTCCCCAATTTCTTCACTATGTTGTTTTGCGGCTTCTTCTTTAGAAACATAGGTAGAAGACTTGGTGTATTCTGACATTGCCAAGGTTTTTTGGAGTTGCTCCACTTCAATTTCCTTGGTATTTTCTTTTAGAAATACAGAAATGGTAATCTGCTCTTTAGAGCGATCTGCCATTTTTTTGGTGTTTAAAACCAGTAGTCCTAAAATTCCCAATAGGAATAAGACCAATGCAATACTTAACACCACAGAAAAGTACGAGGAGATAAGTTTGCGTCTTTGATAATTTTCGAAAGAATTAGCCATAGTGCTTAAAAGTGCAGTAAAAATAGCAAAGTAAAGTGAAATGGTACTTAAAAAAATAAGCCTTAACGTTTTAAACTAAAGTGCCCCTTAAATTGAGCCGTGTCTGCTTCAATTAGATACCAATAGTCATCTTCTGGCATATCTTCTCCATTAAAGGTGCCATCCCAAGAGGTGGCGTTTGTGTTCCCAAATTTTATAAGCTTGCCATAACGATCATAAATATAAATGGTGATGTTGCTAAAAACCTCTAATCCGTCAGGTTCAAAAAAATCGTTGAACGCATCTCCATTAGGGGTAAAGAACTTTGGAATGACCAAGTGATAAAAATCTTGGGTTACTACGCCGCAATCTGTATTGTCCCGCACGTAAATAGTATAAAATCCACCTTCAACAGCATCAAAAATGGGGTTTTGTTGAAATGAAATTCCGTCTAGGGAATATTCAAAATTTCCATCGTTAATAGTAGTTATGCGTATTGATGCTCCGTCGGATATAATGTTGTCTATTCTGGGAAGATCTATTTGTTCCACATTAAAATTTCGAATGGTTGAGCAACCATTTGCATTGGTGATGACCACATTGTAATCGCCCGGTGTGATAACATCAATTTGTTGTGTGGTTTCACCCGTGTTCCATTGATAGGCGACATTTTCAACCTCGGCATCTAAAGTGGTAAAAGAATCTTCACATAAAAATGTGCTGATGTCATCTGGAGCTATTGGTAAGGGGTTTACGGTTAGCGTTACCGCTGTTCTTGTGGTAGATGCACATACTATTTCAGTTGAGTTTGCTTCGGCATAATACATGCCGGCGACACCAATTTCTAAATTTTGGCTATTGGATAAAATTAAATTTCCACCGGTAGGGGCGTCATACCAATTAACGGTGTAGTTATTTTGGGAGGCTACCGTTAATATTCCCAATTCTCCTTCACAGACCATAATGTCCCCATTACTTGTTGGAGCTGCTGGTATGGGCAAAACGGTAATATCAAAAACATCGGACACCACATTGCAAAGATCGTTATTGACATTGACTGCGTCTTCGGCAATTTTTGTCCTGAAATAGGTAGTTGTGGTTACTAATGGGGTATCTAAAATGGCACTATTCTCACCAGGAATATCTGCCCAGTTTTGTTGGTCCGTACTTTGCTGCCATTGATAGGCGTGTGTGCTAAAAACAGAAGAATCTGGTGTAGCCGTAAGTGTTCTTGAGACTCCGCCTTGGGTTTCACATACCACTAAACTTACTTCATTAGATGGTGTTGAGACCGTAACGTTGTCTCCGCATGATCGAAATAAAATGTCATCTATAGCTAAATCATTGCCACAACCGCCATTACTATTGTTTCTCATCTTTAAAATGACAGATGTTTGGCCTGGCTCGGTTTTAAATACCAAGGCATATTGGTTCCACTCGGTGGTGCCGGTATTGAAAATATTTCCTGTATCACCTTGAGCTAGAAGATTAGTGTCCGTTTCGTCCCAAATTTGAAAACGAACGTTAACGGGTATACTGTTGCCTTCGCAGCTATTTGCAGGTTGAAGGTTAATGAGCCAAGAAGAAAATTCATAGGTGGTATTCTCACATAATCCCGTAACCTGACGTTGATAGAACTCCCCGGCAGTAAAACTGGCATTGACGATAAATGCTTTTCCATTGGTGTCTCCAGGGGTATGATCTTGTAGGGAAAGCCAATCAAAGTAATTTGTGGTGCTAGAAATAGTATAATCCCCATCATTAGGGGTAAAGGCGGTAAAATTATATGTGGTTGTGCCAGCGGGCAAAGCTGGGCCGTTATTTGTCCCGGCACCAAAATCTTCTGTAAAAATAGGGTCGCCAGAATTGCCACCGCAAAATCCTAATTGGGCTTTCATTTCTATGGAAACCAAACAGAATATGAAAAGTAAAAAGACTAATTTTTTGGGACACATTAATTTCACGATTGTAAGATACCAAATTTAGTCAATAGGCAATAGTTCTATAGTTTGTAGAAGTAAAGCTGTTAATTAGCAATATCTTTTTAACTCTCAACGATTCAACCTATTTTTGCGACTTACAGAAAAGAAGTAACTATCATGCAATACAATTTCAACGAAATTGAGGCCAAATGGCAAAAATACTGGGCAGAAAACCAAACATTTAAAGCAGAGAATAATTCTGAAAAGGAAAAGTTTTATGTGCTGGATATGTTTCCTTATCCTTCTGGTGCGGGACTCCATGTTGGTCATCCGTTAGGGTATATTGCGAGTGATATTTATGCACGTTACAAAAGACATAAAGGTTTTAATGTATTGCATCCGCAAGGGTATGATTCTTTTGGGTTGCCTGCAGAGCAATATGCCATACAAACAGGTCAGCATCCTGCAATAACCACTGCAGCCAATATTAAAACATATAGAAGGCAATTAGATCAATTAGGTTTCTCTTTTGACTGGAGCAGGGAAGTAAGAACTTCTAGTCCTGAATATTATAAATGGACACAGTGGATATTCATTCAAATATTCAATTCTTGGTATAATACCGATACGGACAAGGCGGAAGATATAGATACTTTGATTTCCGTATTTGAGGCAGAAGGCAATGCCAATGTAAATGCGATTTGCGATGATGATATTGCTATTTTTTCTGCGGAGGACTGGACCAATTTTTCTGTTGTAGAAAAACAAGAAATTCTTTTAAAATATAGATTAACGTATTTGGCGGATACCGAGGTGAACTGGTGTCCGGCATTGGGAACGGTTTTGGCAAATGACGAAATAGTGAACGGAGTGTCAGAACGTGGTGGTCACCCGGTTGTTCGTAAAAAGATGACCCAGTGGAGCATGCGTATATCTGCCTATGCACAACGTTTGTTAGACGGACTGGATAAGATAGATTGGCCCCAGCCCTTAAAAGATTCGCAAACCAATTGGATAGGTCGTTCACAAGGTGCATCGGCTATTTTTAATGTGAAAGAACATGACGAAAAAATAGAGGTTTTTACCACAAGGCCCGATACCATTTTCGGAGTCTCTTTTATGACTTTGGCGCCAGAGCACGAATTGGTGGGTAAAATAACTACGGCAGAGCAAAAAACTGAGGTAGAGGCATATATTGAGGCAACGGCAAAACGTAGCGAGCGTGATCGAATGGCAGATGTAAAAACCATTTCCGGTGCATTTACAGGTGCCTATGCAGAGCACCCATTTTCAAAAGAGCCTATTCCTATTTGGATCGGTGATTACGTATTGGCGGGTTATGGAACAGGCGCGGTAATGTCCGTACCATGTGGTGATCAGCGCGATTATGATTTTGCAAAGCATTTTAATATTGATATTCCTAATGTATTCGAGGGTGTAGATATTTCTGAGGAAGCTTTTGCTGACAAGGAAAAAACGGTTATTGCAAATTCTGATTTCTTAAACGGATTGCCGTATAAGAAAGCCATGAAATTGGCAATCTATGAGTTAGAGAAAATAGGACATGGTGAAGGAAAAATAAATTATCGTTTGCGCGATGCTGTTTTTAGTCGTCAAAGATATTGGGGAGAACCTTTCCCTGTATATTATGTAGACGGAATGCCGCAAATGATCGCAAAAGAACATTTGCCAATTGAGTTGCCCGAAGTGGAAAAGTATTTGCCAACCGAAACTGGCGAACCACCATTAGGTAACGCTGAGGTATGGGCTTGGGATACCGTTGCTAATAAAGTTGTCAATAATAGCGAGATAAATAATACCACTGTATTTCCACTAGAACTGAATACTATGCCAGGTTGGGCAGGTAGTTCGCAGTATTTTAATAGGTATATGGATCCGCATAATAGCGAGGAGATATTTTCTAAAGATGCTATTAACTACTGGCAAGATGTAGATTTATATATAGGTGGAAGCGAGCACGCAACAGGTCACTTATTGTACTCTCGTTTTTGGCAAAAATTCATGTTCGATAAAGGTTTGGTACCTAAAGATGAGTTTGCTAAAAAACTGATCAACCAAGGAATGATTACGGGGACTAGTGCTTTTGCTTATAGGGTAGATATAACTCCTGGATTTGATTCAAATAATGACCGACTTTTTTCTGATGAGGAAATTATTAACACAAAAATATTTATATCTAAAAATCTGTATGATAATATTTTAGCAGATAATGATGTTTTGGCAGATTTTGAAATTGATCTTGAATCAGCCTTGGTTGGAATTTTTGGTCCGGGACTTGTTAAGCCAAATGTTGATAGAAATAGAATTTTACCGATACATGTTGATGTTTCACTTGTAAATAATTCCGACGAACTTGATTTAGAGGGATTTAAGAATTGGTTAAATGAATATAAGAACTCGATTTTCTTTTCAAACTCTGGTAGAGTGATATCTGAAAATAACAACGAGAAATTCACTGTAGGTCGTGAAGTCGAAAAAATGTCCAAATCCAAATACAACGTAGTAAATCCAGATGCTATTTGTGAAGAATATGGTGCAGACAGTTTGCGTTTGTATGAAATGTTCTTAGGTCCGTTAGAGCAATCTAAACCTTGGAACACGGCAGGTATCACCGGAGCACATGGTTTCTTAAAGAAACTGTGGAAATTGTACACGCCATTTTTAGATGAAACCGCAATCGCTGAGCGTAGCCGAAGTGAAGAAGAGCCTTCTAAAGAATCTTGGAAAACATTGCACAAGACCATTAAAAAGGTAGAAGAGGATATTGAAAACTTCAGTTTTAATACATCGGTATCTACTTTCATGATCTGTGTAAATGAACTTTCAGCTCAAAAATGTGTCAGCAGAAAAGTTTTGGAGCCATTGGCTATATTGGTATCGCCATATGCGCCACATATTGCGGAAGAATTGTGGAGCAAATTGGGTCATTCAGACTCTATTGCAACGGCACCTTTCCCAAAATTTGAAGAAAAGTATATCAAAGAAAGTGATAAAGAATATCCGATATCCTTTAACGGTAAAATGAAATTTACCATGCAGTTGTCTTTAGATTTAAATAAAGACGAAATAGAGGCGGCGGTTATGTCACATGAAAAAACCCAACAACAATTGGCAGGGCGTACTCCTAAAAAGGTGATTGTAGTACCTGGTAAAATTGTAAATATCGTTGGTTAATTCTTAGGTAGTATTACTAGAAAAGAGGCAATGGGAATTGCCTCTTTTTTTTTGCGTTAAATATTCATCAAGGTAATAGCTAATTTTTGATGTTTAATTGAATAATTCATCATAAAATGAAATATACCCCCTAAAAAATAGGGGTATGGTGGTTGTAAAATGATAATTATGACATGAGACCCCTGTGTTTTATCGAATTATTGTTTGATATATGACTAATTAGTATCAATTTTGCAGTGTAATATAAAATGATAAATCATGATTGTTGGTATTCCAAAAGAAATTAAGAACAATGAAAGCAGGGTAGGTATGACGCCGGCCGGTGTTTTCGAATTGGTAAAGAACAACCATAAAGTATATGTACAGTCAGAGGCTGGTGAAGGCAGTGGTTTTTTCAATCAAGATTATCAACAAGCTGGTGCAATTATTCTTGATACGATCGGGCAGGTATATGCCATGAGCGAAATGATCGTAAAGGTAAAAGAGCCTATAGAAGAAGAGTACGATCTAATTCAAGCAGGGCAAATACTATTTACATATTTTCATTTTGCATCTAGTGAGGCTTTGACAAAGGCAATGATCAAACAAAAAGCCATTTGTATAGCGTATGAAACCGTTGAAGATGAAGAAGGGACTTTGCCACTTTTAACGCCCATGTCAGAGGTTGCAGGTAGAATGGCCATACAACAAGGTGCAAAATATTTGGAGAAACCCGTAAAAGGACGTGGGGTACTTTTGGGAGGTGTTCCAGGTGTTGCTCCAGGTAAGGTTTTGGTGTTGGGTGCAGGTGTAGTGGGTATACAAGCTGCAAAAATGGCAGCAGGCCTAGGTGCGCATGTTACTATTTTGGATATTAACATGAAGCGTTTACGTTATGTAAATGATGTAATGCCGCCACATGTGGTAACAGAATTTTCAAACGAGTTTAATATTAGAAAATTAATTAAAACGCACGACTTAATTATAGGAGGTGTTTTATTGAAAGGTGCTAAAGCTCCTAATTTGATTACTAGAGACATGTTGAAAGAAATGAGACCCGGAACCGTAATCGTGGATGTTGCCGTAGATCAAGGCGGATGCGTTGAAACTACCAGACCTACCACCCATGAAGATCCTATTTATATCATTGATGATGTGGTACATTATTCTGTAGCTAATATGCCGGGTGCGGTACCTTATACGTCTACCATGGCATTGACCAACGTAACTTTGCCTTACGCGTTAAAGTTGGCTAATTTAGGTTGGGAAGCAGCCTGTGAAAAAGATGCATCTTTACATAAGGGATTAAATATTGTAGAAGGCAAAGTGGTATATCAAGAGATAATGGAAGCTTTTGGTTGGGAAGAGATTGTAGCCTAATCTGTACAAATTGTCAGTAAAATATGCCTCGTCATATCCGAAAGGAATTTGGCGGGGTTTTTGCTTTTATACATGTAGATTCATATTTAAGTATGAATCTTTAGTATATTTAATCGATTTAAAATTAGAAAAGTTATGATGGGATATTATATATTGATCGGGGCTATAGCTTTGGTCAGCTGGTTAGTTAGTAATAAATTAAAGAGTAAGTTCAAGCATTATTCTAAGGTGCATTTGCAAAATGGAATGAGTGGTGCCGAGATTGCTGAAAAGATGTTGGCGGATCATGGCATACGCGATGTAAAAGTGGTATCTACTGCTGGTATGC
This sequence comes from Maribacter sp. HS, assembly GCF_048059195.1. Classification (NCBI taxonomy): domain Bacteria; kingdom Pseudomonadati; phylum Bacteroidota; class Flavobacteriia; order Flavobacteriales; family Flavobacteriaceae; genus Maribacter; species Maribacter sp. HS. Next base: position 355,795 of record NZ_JAYLVV010000003.1, on the reverse strand, counting down.
TTACCGATCACTACAACCCAAAAAATAAAACGGTCAACTTAAGCGAAGGTGTGTATAATCAAAGAAATGCAGCTGCAGCTGCGGTAGCCGCTCACGAAGTAGGGCATGCCGTACAGCATGCACAAGCCTATGAGTGGTTGGGTATGCGATCTAAATTGGTACCTATTGTTAGTGTAACCTCTGGGATGTCTATGTGGGTTGTATTTGGTGGTTTGGCATTGGGTGCCGCAGCCGGTGTTGGTTTTGGTTATTGGGTGGCTGTTGCCGGTCTAATAATGATGGGTATGGCAACACTGTTCAGTTTTGTAACCTTGCCTGTTGAATATGATGCAAGTAATAGGGCATTGGCATGGCTTAAGAATAAGAATGTTGTTACTCCACAAGAGTATGCAGGCTCAGAGGATGCTCTAAAATGGGCGGCACGTACATATTTAGTTGCTGCTATTGGGTCATTGGCAACTTTGGTCTACTGGGGACTTCAAGTATTTGGAGGAAGAGACTAAACGTAAAGTATTGGTATAAAAAAAGGGAGCTTACTTTTGTAAGCTCCCTTTTTTCATGTTCGATAAGTTATTTATTTAATACGCTCATCAATTAATTTAAGGGCAATTCCTTCTCTACCGATTACTTCAAATAGGTCTAGAATATCTCTCATAGATTTTTCTTCTTCTAATTGTTCTTTTACAAACCACTGTAAGAAATTTTCAACAGCAAAATCTTCGGTCTTTTTCGCCAAAGAAATGATTTTGTTGATCGAATTGGTTACGGCAATTTCTTGCTCTAATGCAGTTTCAAAAATTTCCTCTAATGAAGAGAAGTCATGATTTATATTCGATATTTCCGGTGAAATTGCATTGCCACCACAATCGTTGATGAATTTGAAAATTTTCATCATGTGTTCACGTTCTTCATTTGCTTGTCGGTAGAAAAATTCTGCACTACCGTTATATGAATGCTGATCACACCATGATGCCATTGCTAAATAAGATGAAGAAGCCTTGCCTTCCATCTGTATTTGGTCATTAAGGGCATCTAAAGATGTTACCTTAATACTCATGTTTAATCTCGCTATATCTTTCATTTCTCTTAAAATTTAGTATAAAAGTAACGACTATAATATGAATTATAGTATTTGGGTCTTAATTTGAATTTGATTTAAGACCAATTATAAATAAGAAAACTGGGTAAACTTTAAGATGTGGTTACTATGTGGTCTATATCAAGCGATATAAAACTATAGTCTACCAACGTTTTTAAGTCTAAAAGCTCAATGGTATTTAATATGAATAAGTGCTCTTTGTTGCAAAGCATTAATACTTCAAAACCATGTTTGTTAAGGTCAGAATCAAAATGATTTTCTATTGAAATATTTTGCACTTTGTTGCGTAGGGCAAGCAACTGGCAAAAAGATAATTTAATGGTCTTTTGGTTCATGTCAAGGTAATGACATTTCTCTTTATCGGATTGATAAAGCGTATAAAATTTAGATTGAAAAACCACTTTCATAGGGCAAATCTAAAGCTTATTTAGATTAAATCAAAATATTAAATAGTGATTTGCCTGTCGATCTGTTGTGCCAATGAAATAAAGGTTTCTGTTCTTGAAACTCCCTCTATTGCTTGAATTTCCTTGTTTAACACTTGCATTAAATGTTCGTTGTCACGACAAAGTACTTTAATAAGAATAGACCAGTTTCCGGTAGTATAATGGCACTCTAACACTTCGGGTATTTTTTCAAGTTGTTTTACTGCCATTGGGTTGCTCATAGCTTTATCTAAATAAATGCCAATATACGCCATGGTAGTATAACCCAATGATTTGGGATTGACAATAAATTTAGAACCGGATAAAAGTCCAGATGCTTCTAGTTTTCTTAGTCGCTGATGTATTGCCGCCCCAGATATGCCAATACTTCTAGCAATTTCTAGTACTGGTTTACGAGCGTCTTCCATTAGAAATCGTAAGATCTTTTTGTCAATTCCGTCAATTTTAGCCAAAGAAGTAGGTGTTTTCATATATCGTTAAATCAATAACCCCAATCCATAGATTGGAGGTGAGCTTATGAATATGTTTATTATTTCAAGGAAAGCCTTAAAGAAATTGCATCCTCAATAAGGAATCAAAACATAAATGTACTTATTTGGTTTCAAAATGATAGTTAAAATACCTTATGTAATTACAGAATTGGGGTTGTACCCTAAATAAGGTACCTCATATTCCTTGAAATTTACACCATAAGTTTCCAGTTCCATCAATATAGGTTCATAAACCTCTTTAGAAATGGGTATTTGAACTCCCGGTGTTGTTATTTCGCCATTAAGTATTTTTAATGCTGCCATGGCTACGGGTAAACCAACTGTTTTTGCCATTGCGGTAAAGGTTTGGTTCTCACCTGTTACCACCAATTTAGAATCAATTTGTTTTTTTTCTCCATCTAATTCATAACCAAATTTATGGTACATAACGATCATATCTTTTTCTTCGGCTTTAAGTGTCCAGCTATCTTCAAGAATTTTTTGAAGTGCTTGAGCTGGGGTGGCGTTTGGTATACCTAGTACTTTAGTTTGATCAAATATGTTGAGTTCAAGTAATTTATCCCATCTAATATCATCTTGGTCAAGTTTTAAGTAATGTCTTAGTTTAAGTTCAACGGAATCTGTAGGAGAATAAGGAAGAAATAGGTTTATGAATTCCCTGTAACTCATGTTTTCCGAGTTCTCAATGGAGTAAGTGTCATCTGTAACCCCTAATTGTATAAACATGTTCCATGCTTTGGAAAACCCTACACGGCGCATGGTACCTCTATATATGGTTAGGGCGTCTTGTAATTGGTAAGCTTCTCTATAGTTCAGTGAATCACGGTTGGCGTAACCTTCAAATCTTCCGTAACCTTCAATTTCAAAAAATTCTGTTCTTCTAAAAAGTCTGTGGTAGGGTATGTATTTATAGGTGCCTTCCTGTATAAACTTAGCCGTGCCACCTTGTCCTGCGAGCACTACATTTCTTGGGTTCCAAGTAAATTTATAGTTCCATAGGTTGTTATCATGTTCAGGGGCAACAAGACCGCCACAAAAAGATTCAAACAGTATAATTTTGCCTCCTTTTTCACGAATACGGTCTATAACTTGCATGGCACTCATATGGTCAACCCCTGGATCTAAACCTATTTCGTTCATAAAAACCAATCCGTTTTCCTTTACCTTATCATTTAAGGCCAATAATTGAGGGCTAACGTAAGATGCTGTGACCAAATGCTTCTTCAGTTGAACACAATCTTCTGCAACCTTAATGTGAAAATGGGCAGGTAGCATAGAAATAACCAAGTCAGAAGCTGCAATAGAATCCTTTCGCTCCGTGTCATTAAAAATATCTAAACCAATAACGGTACAATGGCTATGATTGGCAATAGATGTTGGTATGGCAGCGGGATTTATATCGCCAATAGTAATATGTAGATTTTCTATGGTTGCTTTGCCTAATAGGTAGTCTAATAAATAGGAGGTAGATTTACCTGCGCCTATAACAAGAATTTTTCGCATCATACGATTTCAGTATTTTTGATTGGTAAGGATTTACTAAGGTATCAAATTGTTACATTTATAAAAAAAGTTATAGTTAAAGTTATGAAAAAAACAATTTTAACAACTGCATGCGTATTTGGAATGCTGGCGGTGGTGTTTGGAGCTTTTGGTGCACATGGGTTGAAGAAATTGGTAGATACCCAAGCAGTGACGACGTTTGAAACCGGGGTAAGGTATCAAATGTATCATGCTTTTTTCTTATTTGCGCTTGGTCTGTTGCCAAAAGAATTTCTAAAGTCAGAAAAAACAATTTATATATGCACGGTTATAGGAGTGCTATTGTTTTCATTCTCCATATACCTGTTGTCTTTGAATTCGCTATTTAGTATTGACCTCAAGGTAATTGGACCACTAACACCGATCGGAGGACTTTTCTTGATAGCGGCATGGTTGATCTTGGGTTATAATATATTAAGGTCTAAAATTGTGAAATAGCCGGCTAAATAGCTCTAGTTAGTTCTTAAATAACGTATTTTCAACCCGTTAATGGTGCTTTTATGAGTAAAACTAAATTATTGGGTCTGGTTTTGGGTCCTATTTCCTTTATACTTATTCTGTTCTTTTTTCGTCCCGAAGGTTTGTCCGTACAGGCAAATGCCGTATTGGCATCTACCATTTGGATAGCTATTTGGTGGATAACCGAAGCAATTCCTATTGCAGTAACTGCATTGCTGCCCTTGGTGTTGTTTCCGTTATCAGGTGGTTTGGATCTATCGTCAACATCTGGCGCGTTTGGTCATAAGTATGTCTTTTTATATATGGGGGGCTTTATAATCGCCATTGCAATAGAAAAATGGAATCTACATAGAAGAATAGCGCTGAATATTATCAATTTAATAGGTTCTGATATTAGAAAGATAATTTTAGGTTTTATGATGGCAACTGCATTTTTGTCCATGTGGATCTCCAATACGGCTACGGCAGTGATGATGTTGCCCATTGGCTTGGCTATAATTAAACAATTACAGGATAACCCAGATACCGTAGAAGATGAAAACCAGACCTTTGGTAAGGCATTGATGCTGGCAATAGCCTACAGTGCATCTATTGGTGGTGTTGCAACCTTAATAGGTACTCCGCCCAATTTAGTGTTGGCAGGGGTGATATTGGATACCTATGGTTATGAAATAACGTTTATGCAATGGTTTGCTTTTGGTTTGCCTATTTCCATTATCCTAATTTTTATCTGTTGGAAATACTTGACCAAATATGCCTTTAGCTTTAAACAAAAGTCTTTTCCTGGCGGGAAACAAGAAATACAACGCTTATTGTCAAGTCTTGGCAGAATAACTTATGAAGAAAAGGTGGTTGCCTTGGTATTTGCCTTGACCGCATTCTGTTGGATTACACGGTCAGTTTTATTACAAAAACTGCTACCTGGGCTTGATGATACCATAATAGCCATATTTTTTGCTATTGTGTTGTTTTTACTTCCTTCAAAGAAAAAAGGTGAGCAATTGATCAACTGGGAAGAGGCGGTAAAAATGCCTTGGGGAATTATTCTACTTTTTGGGGGCGGTATGGCCTTGGCCAAAGGTTTTGAATCTAGTGGACTGGCCGAGTGGATAGGTAGTCAAATGACAACTTTATCGGGTCTACCAATTCTTATACTCATATTGGTATTGATAGCTTCGGTCAATTTTTTAACCGAGATAACCTCTAACTTGGCTACGACCGCAATGTTACTGCCGGTATTGGCACCAATGGCATTGACCATAGATGTACACCCTTTTGTGTTAATGGTAGGGGCGGCGGTTGCGGCATCATGTGCTTTTATGTTGCCGGTTGCCACACCACCCAATGCTGTAGTCTTTGGTTCTGGTTACCTACGAATTCCGGATATGGTAGGTAAGGGTTTATTTATGAATATAATTTCTATTTTTATATTGACCTTTTTTGTATATTTTATTCTCCCAGAATTATGGGATATCTCAATAAATAGTTTCCCCCAGAAATTTAAATAAATGAAACTATTACTAATTCCAGATAAATTTGAAGGCTCTCTAACGAGTGAAGCTTTTGCAGATGCATTTGTTTCCGGTATGAAAAAATTAGGGAAGCCTTTTAGTACCCAATATATTAAGGCAACCGATGGTGGAGAAGGGTTTTTAAATACCGTAGCAAATTATAGGCCATGTATTTCTGTTGATGTAATCAGTGAAAACCCAAAAGGTGAGCCTATACGATCGTACTACCTATATAATAAGCAGAGTAATTCCGCATATATAGAATTGGCAAATACTTCTGGTCTGCAATTGTTGTCCTATGATGAGCGAAACCCAATGCTTACTAGTACTTATGGAACAGGATTACAAATAAAAGATGCTATAGAGAAAGGTATTAAACATATTTATATAGGTCTTGGCGCAAGTGCTACCAATGATGGTGGAATTGGTATAGCCAGTGCTCTTGGATATGATTTTTTAGATGATAAGGGAGAAGTGCTAATGCCTTTGGGGTCAAGTTTGCAATTAATTAAATCCATAGATGAATCTAGAGTTATAGCACAATTGAAAGATGTAGACATTTTTATGGTACATGATGTTGCTAATCCATTATTTGGTAAAGACGGTGCAGCTTTTGTTTATGCAAAATATAAAGGAGCAAGCGAAAATTCTATAATGGAATTGAATAAGGGTTTAATAAGGCTGAACAAAGTAGTTTCAGAAAAATATAAAGTATTTTATAATGATTTGCCGGGTGCAGGGGCTGCGGGTGGAGCAGCTTTTGGGTTGAAAACGTTTTTAAGTGCCAAAGGTTTGGGAGCCATGGACTTTAGTGTTGAATTATCTGGATTAAAACAACTTTTGAATCAAGAAAAATTTGATTATATCATAACTGGCGAAGGTAAAATAGATGAGCAAAACCTGAACAGTAAATTATTACAAGGAGTAATTAAACTTGGTAAAAATTATAAAATTCCGGTAATCACAATTTGTGGAGCACTACAAATATCAAAAGATGCTTTAAAGAGTAAAGGTGTTTTTGATGTATTGGAAATACAAGATACCAGTAAGGATCTTGATTATAATATGAAGAATGCCGCCCAACTTTTATCCGCTAAAACTGCAGAATATTTCATCTAAAAATTAGTAAAAAAAAGTCGTTTTTTTATTTATTTCTTAAAATTTTAAGGTGTAAATAACAATAATGCAATTATAATACGTTATTGCTTTATAATGTGTATTGAAAAATATAAAGTGCCTGCGAATAATTTTCCTTTTTACTCAATCTTTAATTGAATTCGTATTTCTTCGTGAAAAGGTGCTAATTGGACTCTGAAAATCAGAGGTTCAGCTTTTATTTTTTTAGTTTTACACGAACAAATTTTCTAAAGCATGAAAAGCTCAATGACAAATGCGAATACCATATCCCTGAAAAATTATGGGATTACACACGCCAATTTTCATTATCAAGAAACCCCTGAACAGCTTCAAAAAGCAACTCTGGAAATGGACATGGGAGTTGAAACCAGTAACGGAACACTTGCGGTCAAAACCGGTGAATTTACAGGTAGATCTCCTTTGGATAGATTTATAGTTAAAGATGATATCACAAAAGATAAGGTCTGGTGGGGTAATATCAACATTGCATTTGAAAAAGAAAAATTTGATGCACTATATACTAAGGTAATAGACTATTTAAACGAAAAAGAACTTTTTGTTAGAGATAGTTATGCTTGTGCAGATGAAGATTATAAACTGAATATAAGGGTCATTAATGAGTATCCTTGGTCTAATATGTTTGCGTATAATATGTTTTTACGACCAACCGAGACCGAATTGGAAGATTTTACTCCGGAATGGACGGTAATCAATGCACCTGGCTTTATGGCAGATCCTGCTGTTGATGGTACAAGACAACATAACTTTGCTATTTTAAATTTCACCGATAAAATTGCTTTGATCGGTGGTACGGGTTATACGGGTGAGATTAAAAAAGGAATTTTCTCTGCATTGAACTTTATTTTACCGGTATATAAAGAAACATTGCCAATGCATTGCTCGTCAAATGTTGGTGAGGATGGTGATACAGCAATCTTTTTTGGACTATCAGGTACGGGTAAGACAACCTTGTCAACTGATCCCAATAGAAAACTAATAGGTGATGATGAACATGGTTGGACCAGTAGAAATACCGTTTTTAATTTTGAAGGCGGTTGTTATGCCAAGGTCATTAACTTGTCTGAAGAGCAAGAGCCAGAAATTTATGGTGCCATTAAGCCAGGGGCAATTCTGGAAAATGTGGTTTTAGATGATAAGGGTAATGTTGATTTTTCAGATACTTCAATTACTCAAAATACAAGGGTGAGTTATCCAATTCATCATATTGATAATATTCAGCAGCCATCAATTGGTAAGAATGTGAAGAATATTTTCTTTTTGACTGCTGATGCTTTTGGTGTGCTACCTCCAATATCTAAATTAACTCCTAGTCAAGCTGCATACCACTTTATTTCTGGTTATACGGCAAAGGTGGCAGGTACAGAAGCTGGTGTTGTAGAGCCGGTACCATCATTTTCTGCATGTTTTGGAGCTCCGTTTATGCCTTTGCACCCAACTAAGTATGCAGAAATGCTAAGTAAGAAAATGAAAGAGTCTGGTGTAGATGTATGGCTTGTAAATACGGGTTGGACAGGTGGTCCTTATGGAGTGGGAACTCGAATGAAATTAAAGTATACAAGAGCAATGATCTCAGCTGCCTTAAGTGGAGAGTTAGGTCTTTATTCTTATGATAAATACCATATACATTCAGTATTCGGTGTTGCGCAGCCAAGGGAGTGTCCTGGGGTACCAACATCGGTTTTGAGTCCTAGAGCTACTTGGAACGATGATGAAAAATATTACACCACTGCGTTTAAGTTGACAAATGCTTTTAGGGAAAACTTTAAAAAGTTTGAAAGTTATGCCAGTGAAGAAATAAGAAGGGGCGGACCACAACGGTACGCGTTTTAGGAGATAAAAAAAAGCCTTGCAATGCAAGGCTTTTTTTTATGTATGTAGTTCGTTATTTGTTAACGCTCATAATATATTTCTGTAACGCCATAGTCATAGATGGTGTTTCTGGCGTTGGGGCTTTAATATCTATTCTTAACCCTGCGTCTGTTGCAGCATCTACTGTAGAATTTCCAAATACGGCTATTCTAGTATTTTTCTGGTCAAAATCTGGAAAGTTCTGTAGTAAAGATTCAATACCGGACGGACTAAAGAAAACTAAAATGTCATAATAAACATTTCTTAAATCGGACAAGTCGCTTATAACGGTTTTGTAAAAAATTGCTCTTTTCCAATTGATGCCTAAAGATTCTAATGTTTCGGGCACATCTGGCTTTAATACATCAGAAGAAGGAAGTAAGAATTTTTCATCTTTGTACTTCTTGATCAATGGTACCAAATCGGTAAATAATCTTTTTCCAACGTATATTTTACGTTTTCTATAGACCACGTATTTTTGAAGGTAATAGGCAACCGCTTCAGATTGGCAGAAGTATTTCATTGAATCTGGCACTTTAAAGCGCATTTCATCCGCAATTCTAAAGAAATGATCTACTGCATTTCTACTGGTTAAGATAATCGCAGTAAAATCGTTCAGATCTATCTTTTGCTGGCGAACTGTTTTTGCGTCAACTCCTTCTACATGAATGAACGGTCTAAAATCAACCTTTACTTTCTCTTTGTCGATAAGCTTGGAATAGGGGGAGTTTTCCATTTTTGGCTCAGGTTGAGAGACCAAAATCGTTTTTACTTTCATATGCTGCACTATTTTAGAAAGCTTCCCATAATAACTAAGGGTGCAATTTCGAGTGCGCAAAGGTACAAAATAAAATAGAAAAAATAGCTGCTTATAAATTTTTGATAGTTGTTCAGAACTGTTATCCAACCAATTATATTGATAACTAAAAATAAAATTAAAGCTATGATTATGATAATTTTTGAGTCTATAAAAACATAAGCTAAAAATACGTTGGCAATAAACAGAATAATGCCAGAATAATTTAAGTAAGTTAATTTCTTAAATATCAGCTCGTTAAACGTATTGTATGAATTAAAAATGAATCCGTTAAAAAGCTGAGCCATGGTTTTTGTACCAATAAATAAGAAAACCCCTGCAAGTAGTAAAGGAAAAATATATGGGTTTTTTGCTTCGGTAGGATTAAAATAAGAACGCCAAATAAAAAAAATAAAAAGTGTAGAATTGATCACTTGAAACACGCTCATTAGAAAATGAAACCAATTAAACAGTTTTTCTTTCTTGGTGTACATGCTAATGTACTTGTTGTTGAACGGTAGTATTATAAAATTTAAAAAACGTGGATAATAGATGCTTTTTGCAATTATAGGGAACAAAAGACTAGCCATAAGGGTTATGGTAATCCAATCGGTTTGTCCAAATGTTCTTGCAATGGGTTCCATTATTTTACGGGAATTGGTTTTCCGTTTAGACCGTATAAAAGGTCATTTTCAGAAATCACAACCCTAAAGTAGCCAATATTTTCTGTTTTAGTTTTTGGTAGCTGAAATTTAAATACCGTAGTATCTTGTTTTTTCAAAGTTGTAATGTCATTAAGCAAAGTTTCTGGGGATATTCGTAAGGTTTCTAATGGATGTTTATAGTTATCCATGTACGTCACGGCAAATTTCAGTTTTTTAAGGTCTATGTCTTCTTTGTAAGGATTATATACTTTTAGGTCTATAGCCTTATCCGTATGCAATTTTACCTCATCATCTTCAATAATACAATCTAATTTGCGGTATGATTGAAAGTTAGAAATGTATTTACCTTTGTAGAGTCCGCCATCTTCTCTTGTATAGGTAAATGCAGGGTTGTTTAAATATTTAGAAACATAGGCAACATCTTTACCGCGCACTTGCTCTTCTGTATCGTTTATAGAATATTGATTTTTACGGTACATAAAGTTGTTTAAGGAAAACGTAGGTGTGCCATTTGTATAAAATGAATACATGGGGGCGTTTCTGTACGAGTTTTCAAATACTACCGGTATGTTACCAACCTCATCTTCAATGGCTTTTGCCCATTCTTTATTGCCGTGGCTTTCATAATAGAAATTAAAGAGTAAGGGCTGGTAGGCAAGTCCCATTCTCAAGTAAAGTACTAAAACGGTATTGATGAGTCCTAATCTAAAAATCCAGGTTAAGGCTTGTTTGTTTTGTAGCATGTAGTTAAAAGCAATAACTACAAGAGGTATACAGACAATGATGATCCATTGTGTTTGTACTCTTCTATTGAAGCTAGAAATAAAAAAGAAAATCAAAACTCCGTAAGTAAGATATATTAGAGCTTTATTAAAGAGATCGTTGCCTTTGGTTTTAAAAAGTGCCTTATAGATAAAAGGAAAAGTTAGACCAAAGATAGCAACCAAGTTTACGAGAAAACCTAAAGTGTATTTTTCAAAACTATAAGCCGCATTGGGGCGTTCGTATAAATGATATTTAATGGATACAAAATCATTTTCATAAAGCCAGTAAAAATGAGGGGCATAACAACCTAATGCAACTATGACCGCTAACCAAGCATATTTGTTGGTAGTAAGTTTTAGGTTTGATAATAGCACAAAGAAAATTACCAAAACGGCATGATACTTACTGTACATTAACGCGGCCATAAAAACACCCATTAAAATGGCCAGGCCCCAAGTGTTTTTTTTGATGAAATGCTTATATGTCAACAAAAAACAACTTGTAAAAAATAAGAGAGGCGTATCTGGTAGGGTGAAAAAACCGTAGGCATTTAGCAGTGTCATGGAAAAAACCAGAACAAAATAGTGGGTAATGTAATCGTTCTTTTTTGGATTGTCTATCATTAACCACAGTAGAATAATATTGACGGCAGAAAGAATGCAGCTCATAAAGCGTACGCCAAGCTCACCATTAAAAAAGAAACTGCTGAGTTTTACTAGTAGGGCCACCATGGGTGGATGATCAAAATAGCCCCATGCCATTTTTTGGCTGTAATACCAGTAGTAAGCTTCATCAAAAATGAGTTGCGTAAAACTAGATTGAACAAGGTTTAGAATGAAAATTGCAGCCAAAAAAAAATAAAACTGCTTGGGTATTTTAGTCAACATTTGCATAAAGTACTAAGTGGTAAAATTACAAATTTAAGACTACCTACCTAGTTTAAATATTTCATAAAGATATTGTAGGCCATTTTAAGACGACTTTTAAAACCTTACTTTTGTCCAAACACCTAGAATTATCTTATGTCCAGTAGTATAGTAATCATACCTACTTATAATGAAATAGAAAATGTAGAGGCTATAATTAGGGCTGTATTTGTGTTGCAGAAAGAGTTTCATGTACTTATAGTAGATGATAATTCGCCAGATAAAACAGGAGATTGCGTTCGTGGACTGCAAGAAGAGTTTAAAGGAAGACTCTTTTTAGAAACTAGATTGGAGAAATCTGGTTTAGGTACTGCTTATATTCACGGTTTTAAATGGGCAATTGCAAAAGGCTACGATTATATTTTTGAGATGGATGCGGATTTCTCGCACACTCCATCAGACTTGTTAAGGCTTTTAAAGGCTTGTGAGAACGGCGCGGATCTTGCAGTGGGGTCTCGTTATAAAAAAGGGGTAAATGTGGTGAACTGGCCTTTGTATAGGGTGTTGTTATCCTATGGTGCATCAATTTATGTAAAATTGGTCACAGGTATGCGGGTAGATGATCCAACAGCGGGCTTTGTTTGTTATAGGAGAGAGGTGTTAGAAGCTATCAACCTAGACTCGGTTCGTTTTGTAGGCTACGCATTTCAAATAGAAATGAAATTTAGGGCGTACTTAAAACATTTTAAGATAGAAGAAGTTTCCATTATTTTTAGAGATCGGGTATTGGGAAAATCAAAAATGAGCTCGTCTATCATTAGTGAAGCGATTTGGGGAGTGTTTATAATGAAAATGAGAAGTTTATTTCTGAAAAATAAGTTTTAAATATGGGTAAAATAGTATTGAAGAACGGTACAATTGTTAATGAGGGAATAGTACAGGAAAAAGATATTCTAATAGTTGATGATGTAATTTCAAAAATAGCCGATGATATTTCTGATGCGGATGCAGAGGTCATAGATGTTGCCGGTATGCATATTTTACCTGGGGTCATAGATGATCAGGTACATTTTAGAGAACCGGGCCTTACCCATAAGGGAACTATAGCAACAGAAAGTAGAGCGGCACTTGCCGGTGGTATAACTACGTTTATGGAGCAACCCAATACTACGCCGCAAACAACTACCATAGAGAAATTGGAAGAAAAGTTCGCAACTGCATCAAACTCGGCGTTTGCAAATTATTCTTTTCTATTTGGGGGTACCAATGATAATTTAGAGGAATTAAAAAGACTTGATAAGAATGCCTGTTCGGGAATAAAGTTGTTCTTAGGTTCTTCAACGGGCAATATGTTGGTAGATGATGAAAAAGTCATTGAGAACATATTCAGTAATACAGAGATGGTCATTTCTGCACATTGTGAAGATGAAACGACTATACGTGAAAATCTTGCGAAGTACAAAGCGGAGTACGGTGATGATATTCCGGTAGAGATGCATCCTATTATACGAAGTGAAGAAGCATGTTATTTGTCTTCATCAAGAGCAATTGCATTAGCTAAAAAAACAGGGGCAAGGTTGCATGTGTTTCATTTGTCTACCGGAAAGGAAACTGATCTGTTCCGTAACGATATTCCGTTAGAGCAAAAGAAAATTACGGCAGAAGTATGTATACATCATCTTTGGTTCTCAGATGCTGATTATGCAAATAAAGGAACACTGATTAAGTGGAACCCAGCGGTTAAAACTGCTAAGGATCGTGATATGCTCTGGAATGCCTTGCTAGATGATAGAATAGATGTAATTGCAACAGATCACGCACCTCATTTATTAGAGGAAAAAAACAATGTTTATACTAAGGCACCTTCTGGCGGACCATTGGTACAACATGCCTTGAACGCAATGCTTGAAAAGGTCAAGGACGGTACCATTACCTTAGAAAAAATGGTACAGAAAATGTGCCATAATCCTGCAATATTGTTTCAGATAGAAAAACGAGGGTACATTCGTGAAGGCTATTATGCAGATTTGGTAGTAGCTAATTTAAATAGCCCTTGGACGGTAAGTAAAGAAAATATCGCTTATAAATGTAAATGGTCTCCTTTTGAGGATACTACGTTCTCATCTAAAGTGGTACATACTTTTATCAACGGTCATTTGGGATATAGCAATGGTGTATTTTCTGAAAAACGAAATGCAAAAAGACTTACATTCAACAGATCATGAAACAGTTTCTATTTCTAACGCTGGCGGTGGTGTTATTTTCTTCTTGCGCGGAGGAACTTATTGAAAAACCGGATAATTTAATACCAGAAGATAAAATGGTCACCATAATTAAAGATATGGCCATTGTTAATGCCGGTAAAGCTACAAATCTTAGTAAGCTAAGGGAAAACGGTGTAGATCCAACGTCTTATATCTTTAAAAAGTATGAGATCGATAGTGCACAATTTGTAAATAGCGACAGGTATTACGCATCTAAACCACTGGTTTATGAAACTATGTACAAACAAGTGGAAAAAGAATTGGAAGAGCAACGATTAAAATTGGAAGCAGAAAAAAAAGTACGTGACAGTATGAACCAGGCAGAGAAGGTTAAAAAAAATATTGACCTTAAAGAGAAAGACTCAACGTTGATCAAGAGTGTTCAGCAATAAATAGCTTTGATGAAAAAGTAATCTGCTCGTCCAAGCTCTCAAAATCGGTATTTATGACCTGTTTAATTTTTGAGTTGTTGAAAATACTAGGGTGTTTTAAACCGTAAATGGTATTTTTAGTAATGGTTCTGTTGCTACCGGTAAATATTGTTTTTAATTTATCCAGTATTCTTCCAATATTCAATTGCCAAAACTTAAGTGGTTTTGTGGGAGGTCTTTTTCCCATGGTCAAAGCAATTTTATGCAGTACGTCTTTATAAGAAAGGTTTTCGGCCACTAGAATATAACGCTCACTATGAATATTAGAATTCATTAAAGTCGTCATTATCGTTACAACATCTGTAACGCTAATAAAACCAGAACCTCCAGGAGGATAGTAGTTATAGCCTTTAGATGCTGTTTTGAAAAAAGAACCGCTGCCGGAATCCCAAAATCCCGGACCAAGAATTACGCCGGGGTTTACAATGACCACATTTAAATTTTCTTGGGCGCCGCGCCATACTTCCATTTCTGCAAGGTGTTTTGTAATGGCATAAGGGTTGGCGTTTTGTCGGGTCCAATCGGTTTCTTCGGTTGCGGTTTCTCCGTTGAGTGTTCTTCCAATAGTACCTATGGTACTTACGTGGCATAGCTTGTTGATACCCGCAGCAATACAAATGTTTACAATATTGGCGGTACCTTCTCTATTAACTCGTTCCAATTTTTTGAAATCAGAAGGGTCAAAAGAAATGAATGCGGCACAATGATATACTTGGGTGATATTAACAATTGCATTTTCTAAAGAGGGGATATCTAAAATATCGCCCTGGATCCATTCAATTTGGTTGAAAAGGGTAAGGGAGTCATCCGTGTAATAACTAAAGATTTTTTTTACTTGAGAAATTTTGTCCGCAGATCTATATAAAGCCCTGACCGCAATATTTTCCCTTGTCAATTTCAGTAGCAAATGCGACCCCACCAAACCTGTGCCTCCTGTGACTAATACCATAATTCAAATTTAGGAAATACAGGTGGATAAATTCATGCTTTAAACTTCTGTGTACTGGCAAGAATTCCATTTATATTTGCAGTTCAATTAAAATTAAGCAAGAAATGACAAATTTTGTCAAAGAATTACAGTGGCGCGGTATGTTGCATGATGCAATGCCAGGAACAGAAGAACATTTATTGGAAGATATGCAGTCTGCTTATGTGGGTATTGACCCTACGGCAGATTCTTTACATATAGGTCATTTGGTGGGCGTAATGATGTTACGTCATTTTCAATTGGCAGGGCATAAACCTTATGCATTGATCGGTGGCGCTACGGGTATGATCGGTGATCCATCTGGTAAATCTGCAGAACGTAATTTGCTTGATGAGAAAACGCTACGTCATAATCAAGAGGCATTAAAAGAGCAATTATCTCGTTTCTTGGATTTTTCAGGAGACGAAGAAAACGCTGCGGTATTGGTCAATAACTATGATTGGATGAAGAACTTCTCGTTCTTGGAATTCATTAGAGATGTCGGTAAGCATATTACCGTAAATTATATGATGTCTAAAGACTCTGTAAAGAAACGTCTTTCAGCAGAATCAAAAGAAGGCATGTCCTTTACGGAATTTACTTATCAATTGGTACAAGGGTATGATTTTCTTCACTTGTATAAAGAGCATAACTGCAGCCTTCAAATGGGAGGTAGTGATCAGTGGGGCAATATAACCACGGGTACGGAATTAATTAGAAGAATTGCCGGTGGTAAGGGGTATGCCTTAACCTGTCCGTTGATTACAAAGGCAGACGGTACTAAATTCGGTAAGACAGAAGGTGGTAATGTATGGTTAGATGCGGAAAGAACATCACCTTATAAATTTTACCAATATTGGTTGAATACCTCAGATGAGGATGCGGATAAGTACATTAAAATATTTACTTTCTTAGATCAACAAGAAATAGAGGAATTAATTGAGCAGCATAAAGAAGCACCACATTTAAGATTACTTCAAAAGAGATTGGCAGATGAAATTACCGTAATGGTACACTCCCAAGATGATCTTGATAATGCGGTAAGGGCCAGTCAAATTCTGTTCGGTAAATCTACGGCATCGGATTTAAAGGGGCTGAACGAAAAAACGTTTTTGGATATATTTGAAGGTGTACCTCAAGCGGAACTTTCTAAATCTGAGTTGGCAGACGGATTGGATATGATAGGTGCATTGGCTGCTAAAACAAATTTCCTGGGGTCAAATGGTGAAGCAAGAAGAGAATTGAAACAAAATTCTATTTCGGTAAACAAAGAGAAAGTTAAAGAAGACTTTTTAATTACTGAAGATGATTTGATCAATAATAAATTTGTGCTTTTACAAAGAGGAAAGAAGAATTATTTTGTACTGGTTTTCAATGACTAAATGAAATCTTTTTTTTGGTATGGAATAATTCTTTAAGTATCCCCTTAGTTATTAAAATAATTAAGGGGATACTTCGTTAATAAGCATAAACCCCTGAATTATGATCAAGAAGTATATTTCCATTATCTGTTTATTTGCCATTTTTTCTTCATGTGACAAATTAGATGAACTTACAAAGTTTGATATGGAATATAGTCAAAGTGCTACCATACCATCTTCTGCGGGCATAGATTTACCTTTTGATGTTTTTACGCCAGAAATGGAAACGAACTCAGAATCTACTTTTGAAGTAAACGATACTAGAAAAGATCTCATAGAGGAAATTAAGCTCACCGAGTTAGAATTGGTGGTCATCTCTCCTGATACTGCAGATTTTAGTTTTTTAAACTCTATAGAGGTTTATATTTCGGCAGATGACCTAGAAGAAATTAGAATAGCTTACTTAGAAGAAGTGCCTGAAGATGCAGGCAATGTAATAACATTAGATACCTCTGATGCTGATTTAAAAGAG
The DNA here is from genome assembly GCF_048059195.1 of Maribacter sp. HS. NCBI lineage: Bacteria > Pseudomonadati > Bacteroidota > Flavobacteriia > Flavobacteriales > Flavobacteriaceae > Maribacter > Maribacter sp. HS. The sequence goes on along the minus strand of NZ_JAYLVV010000003.1, from coordinate 338,594 downwards.
TATATCAAGAAAGATCAATTCAGTCTAAGGTTAAATACTGTAACCGATGAATTAATGAGTACCGATCATGAATTGGAGGTTAATTCTACGTTCTTTGTAGACGCCAAAATTTTAGGTCTTTAATAATTTAAGATTGCCTTAACGCAACGTTATGGACACTAGGGTATCTTGTAATTACTTACAAGTCTTGGTGCTATGAGAAATTATACAATTTATATTTTGTTAATAGTTACATTGGCTTCTTGTGCCAGTGATGATGATTATGGTTTAGCATCTACACAATTTGTGTTTTCAGAACAAAAATGGGTGTTGACACAGATGTCCGGAAGTTTCCAAAATTCTGAAACTAAGGGCGAGGATATGGAGTGGCAAGAATATTATATTTTCTCTCCAGAAGGTACTTTTGTAAAATCTAGAACTGTTGAAGAAGAGGTAATGGAGGCAACCGGAAGTATTGAGGTTTTAGAATACGATGACGATCCAAATCATTATTTAGAACTCACTTTTGAAACAGGGAAAGAGTTAGCCGGTAACTGTACGGGCGATAATAAAGAAATACTGATCTACAGAAGTTCAACTGAAATTTCTAGTTTATGGATGGCCTGTGATGGTCCTGGGTTAGATTATCAACTGGTCAAATAATTGTTATTGCACAGTATTTTTAATGAATGATTCTGCTGTTATGGATTTGCTTTTGTTGTAAGTTGTAACAAAAGTATGTTTGACCCGATCAGAATATAGAAAATATGGTATCCAAATAGCGGCAGATAATGCAGCCCTAAAAATATCAGAACCAACAGTTGGGTCCGGTATACCAAATTGATTCAATAAAAAACTTTCCAATAAAATGATAACTAGGTTGCAACCGTAGAAAATCATCATCATAATTGGTGTACAGGTTCGTTTTTTAAATAGCAGAATTATAGTAAGGATTACGAATACTAAAAATGTAAAGTTGTAAAAAAGTTCCATACCTAAATACAACTTTAAAAAGCCTACATTGTCATAACCAGCATATTCAAAGCCTTCCCAGATACTATTGTTAAAATATCCGGTGTCAAATATTTGAGCTAAGATGAGAATTGGAGTAAGAACTATACCGATAATGGGCAAAACTAACCACCCACCAAATGGTTGTGCAGGTAAAGTTGCAATTTCATTATTTGGGTTGAAATTTTTGTAAATTTTGAATGCAAAAAAAATGCTTATGGCAATAGCCGAAATTGCTATAAAAACTGAAAGCCAGCTAATGCCAGATGTGGCGGTGTTATAGGTATAGGTTAATTGAGTGCCAATATCTTCTCTTACCTTGTCAAGGCCGTTCAAAAATGTCTCGGTTTCTTTTGCGGGTACTATATCTGTTTTTAGTTCATAACTATAATCTATAGTGACCATATTACCGTTAACATTAATACTTTTCTTAAAGCTATAAAAATCATTATCTATTACAATGTCTTTTAAATCTATGTACCAAGGTTCTGGCATTAAAATACGGGTTACTTGGGTAAAGCTAAATGGTATGCCGGCATTGTAGGGCATATTTCTCTTTAATGAATTGTTGTAACTAACTAAACCATCTAACACCAAAGAATTGGTGTCGAAATAAATGGTTTCTTCTCCCTCAATTGTATTCCATAATTTTTCAATGGAATAATGCTCATTTGTTGTAACTATATTTTCATAAGGTCTTGTTTCGTCTAGTATGGTCACCTTTCCGCTAGAACTTATATTAGGGTAAAGGTTACTATAAAAACTTAAGTATTCTTTATTGATGTTTTGTTCGGTATTATTTTTAAAGTACGATCTTATCTCGTCGGCTTTACTACCAAAATATTCAGTTTTAACATCAAATTTTGCATTGCCGCCTATAGAATCCAATGTAATATCTTCTACTATATGGATCTTTGGTTTCGTAGAATTAGGTATTTCTTTAAGTTGGTTACTACCTTCTTTTAATACCAATCCAAATTTATAATTTGGCGTGGAAAGTCGATAAAGGTCTCCGCCTTGGTTGGCTATTGTAGGGTCTACAAAATACTCTTTGTCATCGTGTTCAAAATAGACGATACAATGATCAAAAATAAAGTGGTTAGGAGCAAATTCATTTAAATGTTCATTTGATCCACTGTCAACTAAGATTGGATAAGCGTCCACTCCTTGTTGTTGCAGTAATGTAGATAATAGCATTGATTTGTCTTTACAATCACCGTACCTGCGGTTCAATACATCATATGGTTTGTGCGGTTTAAATGCACCTACACCGGCCTCAAAACCTAAATATCTAATCTCATCTTGTACAAACCTGATTAGCTTTACAATGACATCTTGTTTAGAATCTAAGTTTTTGTCAATTGTAATAGGCAGCTTTAATGGCGTCCTTGGTATTTGGTAATGCGGTGTTAGCAATTCAGAAACATCTTTCCAGCTATTAAAAGTTGAAATGGAAATTCTTTTTTGCACGTTATACCAATACGGGGTATTGCTATCGTAAATTACAAATTCATTGCTATTGTTTTCCCAGGAATATTCTGTCCCAAAACTGGTATTTTCAATTTTAGGCTCATTGGCCCCATTTAATAATTTATAAAATATTGGGTTGTTTTTATCTGTTAAGATCTTACTGTATATTTTATTGACGGGTATAGTGTATTCCTCGTAAACTAAATTAGCGTAATTTCCTTTGTTTATAGGGTTGTAACCTTTTAAGGTGTAAGCATATTCAACGATATCACCAACTCTTATGTCCGATAGATTAATTACCGCAGTTAAGGAACCATCATATAATGAGCGCTCTAAATTGGTCTCTCTTTGGAAAGTATTAATAGTTGCGTTTTGTAGCTTATCTATTTTTTCACCATTACGAATAACTTGTATTTTGTGAAAAGCTATAGTTTGATATGCAGGGTCAAATACAGCATTTATGTCAGACATTTCTTGAATGCCTTCATTGTTTAAAATTTTAACCGCATAATGTATAAATTGCTCTTTTTGAACTAAATTATCCTGATAATCTAAAACCAGATATTTGTAAGCACCCTCATTATTAGGTTCTTTTTCTTCTTGGGATATAATTGGGGTTACCCAATTTGGAAGAGGTGTTTTTTTTACTTTTTGTGCATTAATAGTAATGCTGAATATTAGATGTATGAAGAGATAAGTATAAAGGCGCATTAACATTTATTTACCGTAAATATGTTAATACACAACGTCTTGGTTTTATAAAACGTATAATTAAAAATTATTTGAACAATTAAAGCACCATAAGGTTACAGCCACGTACATCACTATTATCAAATCTACCGATTATTTCAAAAGTACCATCATGATTGATTTTTCCAAGGTCTTGTGTGGCAATGAACGAGCAAGAATTGATATTGGCAAGGTCAATGACATTCATTCCGCCAGATTTACCGTTCTTTAAATACGTAAGCGGGTCTTCAGTGTCCCTTACCAAAATTTTCATCCAAGAAGGGCAATCAAAAACACCGTTACCTTTAGAGTAGGCTTGAGAAAGTAGTTCTGTCATTCCGTATTCAGAATGTATGTGTGGTACACCAAAACCTTTAGAAAGTAGTTCATGTAATTCTTGTCTTACGATTTCTTTTCGGCGACCTTTCATGCCTCCGGTTTCCATTACTACTGCATTCTTTAAGTCTAATTGATACTGCTCTGTAAACTCCAGTAAAGCAAAAGATACCCCAATGATCAATATTTTGGTATCTGTTTTTTGTAGCTCACCAAGTAGCTTATAAAGCTGTTCATATTCATATAGAAAAAAGCCACTTTTTGGGTGCTTTGATTTTTTGATCAAATCATCTGCCATATAGATCAGTGAAGATCCAGTACGTTCCAAATAAGAAGGTAAAAGGGCAAGCACACAATAATCTTCAATATCACCATAAAAATGATTGAATGCCTTTAAATAGCTTTCTTCATATAGGTTAAGATCGGTAACATGATGTTTACTTGTTTCACTTCCTGTAGTACCACTACTGGTAAAGGTTATTTCTGCAGCATCAGTTGAGCTGAGAACACTTTTAGATTTGAAAAACTCAATGGGCAAAAACGGAATCTGTTCTAAAGTTTGAACAGCATTGGGGTCTGTATTTAAATAGGAGCAAAAAGCTTTGTACACTGGGTTGTGCGTGTGTTGAAACTTAAAAATACGCAATGCATGATGTAAAAAATCATCTGCCGTGCGTATGTCAAAAATAGCATTGTGTTCCATGGTTCTTGCCTATGGGGACAAAGGTACTGAACCAAATTATTTTTATGTATTTGTACCGTAATTAAGTAAGCTTTTATTTCACTACGAGTTTACGGGTAATGGATTTGTTGTTTTCGGTCACTTGAACAACATATACGCCTGGTGAAAGTCTTGAAATATTCAATGCTTTGGCAGATAGTTTATCGGTCAATACTAATTCGCCAAAAACATCATATACTCTAATTTCCTTTAAAGAGTTCTGTTGCGTAGTAACATAAACAACATCTGCAATTGCCGGATTTGGGTATAATTTGAATCCGGTAATTTCATCATTGTCCAAGTTGTTGATGTCTATGGTGTCTTGGGCATATAAACCAACGGAGACTACCATAAATAACATTAAGTAGATTTTCTTCATTTTGTATTGATTTGGGATCAACACTACAAATGTAGATAGAAGTGTAACTGGTACACTGAAAATGTTGTGAAAGCTAATTTTATGTAGGTCAATGAAATAGCCTTTGCATTTCATCGTAAATATGTGTATTTAACCGATGGTGATTTGTTAGAAAAGTTGTGGGTAGTAGGGACTAAGCTTACTTTACGATCAACTTACGTGTACACATTTTGTCCTTTTCAAGAACACGTAATACATAAACGCCCGCATCTAAATCAGATAGATTTAACTCCTTGCCTAGGATGGTCGTTTTTAATAACAAGGTTCCAAAAACGTCATATATAAAAATTTCTTTTGGAGCGTTGAGATTGGTAGAAATGTAAACTTTACCTGTGGTAACCGGGTTGGGGTACATGGTAAAGCCACCTATATCACCATTGCTTTGGGTACTTTGCCCATAGCAGAAGGAAGTAAATATAAAAAAGATGATTAGGTAAAGGTGCTTCATACGCTACTACAATACAAATTGTATACCACAAATATATAAATATTGATGACTGAATGTCAATGTGGTAGACCCTTTCTTCTAAATTTTTCGATGAAATGCAAAAAAGCCCGCAAATTGCGGGCTTTTAAATAGAATATAATACTGTTAATTAATTGTCAGTTGCCCAAGCAAAAATTGCAACATCAACAGCAGTTCCGTTAAAAACGTCATCTTCAGTTGAAGTAAGAGCAGTTCCGTCAACAATTACATTTTCCAAAGGACCATTGTCCTTCATGTCAACATTGGTATCATAACCAGAAAGGCTTACGTTGGTTAAAGTAGCACCAGAAGTGGCTTTGAATTGTAATGCCGTACCACCAACAGTAGATACTGCTGTAAAGTCAATTAACTTAGGGTTTCCGTTAGCTTTATCAGCTTCCACAGCAGTTGAGAAACCTTCAACATTATGTAGAACGTAAGCGGTTATTACTGTACCGTTCCAACCTTCTGTCCAGTCAATAGAATCATCTTGGTTGTTTTCAAAGTATAAGTTTGAAGCCGAAACTGTGCCGCCAAAGAACTCAACACCATCATCTTCACCATCGATCATTGCAACGTTGTCAATAGTTGTTTCAGAACCTACAGCATAAAGCGTAAGACCGTTATACTGAGACTCGGCATTGATTTGTGCTCCTGCATTTTTAATAATCAAGTAGCTTATGGAACCAGAGTTGTCTGTATCGTTAGTACCACCGTATTTGAAATCACCAACTTCGGCAGTAGCATCTATACCTTCAGTAGTAGTTGCATCTCCTAAAATTACCAAACCTCCCCAATCTCCAGGGTTGTTATTGGTTGAAGTCATTACAACAGGATTCGCTTCTGTGCCTTCAATTACAATTTTACCTCCACGTTGCACAACGATGTAAGTTTCAGTTTCGTCACCAGACTCAACTTGTGCACTAATAGTTGTACCTGCAGGAATGGTTAGCGTAGCGCCATCCTCAACACTATAATTTTTTGATAATAGGTAGTTGATGCTTGCATCTAAGGTAAGGTCGTTGGTTAAGTTTCCTGTCAAAATGCTGCTCCCTACAGCTGCATCTGTATTTACCCAATCAAAAATTGCAACGTCTACAGTTGCATTTGCATTGTAGCTATTATCTGGATTACCAGCTTCGCCTTCAATGACAACATTAGCCAAAGGACCATCGTCTTTCATGTCTATAGAAGTTTCGTAACCACTTAAAGAAAGACCTGTAATGGTAGCGCCAGAAGTAGCTTTGAACTGTAAAGCCGTACCACCAACGGTTGAAACAGCGGTAAAGTTTATTAAACTAGGATTTCCGTTTGCTTTATCAGCCTCAACTGCAGTTGAGAAACCTTCTTTTGTATGAAGTACGTAAGCATTGGTTACAGTACCGTTCCAACCTTCTGTCCAGTCGATAGAATCATCTTGGTTGTTTTCGAAATATAAGTTAGAAGCAGAAACAGTTCCTCCAAAAAACTCAACACCATCATCATCACCGTCGATCATTGCAACGTTATCAATACTGGTTTCAGAACCTACAGCATATAATGTAAGCCCGTTATACTGAGATTCGGCGTTAATCTGAGCACCTGCATGTTTTATGATCAAGTAGCTGATTGATCCGGAATTATCGGCATCGTTAGATCCACCATATTTAAAGTTTCCAACTTCTGCAGTAGCATCAACACCTTCAGTAGTAGTGGCATCTCCTAATAATACCAAACCACCCCATTGACCTGCTTCGCCACCTGTAGATTGCATAATTACCGGCGCAGCAGCTGTACCCTGTACATCTATTTCTCCACCTCTTTGAACAACGATATAAGTTTCAGTTTCATCACCAGACTCAACTGTTGCATTAATAACAGTACCTGCAGGTATTATTAATTTACCCCCAGCTTCAATACTGTAGTTTTTTTCCAGTGTATAAGTTTTAGAGGCGTCAAGAGTTCTTTCTTCTGATAATTGTCCAGTTAAAGTAGTACTTTCTTCTGGGTTTGTTGCTTCGCATGCAGTACAAGAACCACCGCAATCAACTCCTGTTTCATCACCATTTTTTATACCATCGGTACATGTAGGGGCAACCGCATCTGGTCCATCATCTGGATCATTGTCGTCATTACTACAGCTAGCAAAAGTAATAGCTGCTGCTAGGGCAAAAACTTTTACAAAATTTCTTGTTTTCAATTTCATAATAAACATTTTAAATAATTAAAATTAAAGATTAGTGATTATTGAGTGATCTAATTAAAATTTGTAATTAAGACCTAAGCTAATACCCATACCTGTTGAATATGAGCTTACGGTTTGTTCAGTTTCAATATTTGTTACCGGGCTTTTAATTAACTGAGTTTGTTTAATTTCAGGATTTAATAAATTTTTTCCCGTAAGACTTACTTTTATGTGCTCTCCGAATTCTTTGCTTATTTGAGCGTTCAACACAACGAAGCCATTTTCAATAATAGCATCGTCATAAAAAATATCTCTGTTAGTTTGGTCGGTTGGTACGCCTAAAGAGTAGATTTTATCGGAAGCGTAATTGGCATTTAAAGATGCAGCAAATGGGTTGTCACCGGCAGTATCAAAATTCAAACTTGTGTTAAAAATCCAGTCTGAAGCACCTTGTAAATCGGTTTCGGTAATTCCTTTATATTGAAAGCTTCGAAGTAAGTTGCCGTTTTCATTATAGATTTCTTTTAAGTCTTGTTGGTGCCACATACGGGTTACATTTAATGCCATATTTAAATTGTAACCAGATTCAGAACCATTGTCGTCGTCGTATGTAGGTGTAACTAAATCTATTTTGGTTTCTGCTTCAAGACCGAAAATTTCAGCTTTTTCGCCTGAATTGAAGTAAGAGAATATTCCTGCGGAACCTCTTTCTCTTACTCTGTTGATCGGGTCAGATATATCTTTGTAGAACGCGGCGACAGAAACTAATTGACCTGCAGATGGAAAATACTCCCACTTTAAGTCCATATTAATGTCTTTTGAAGCAATCAAATCTGGGTTACCACGACTTATTTGTCCTGTTGGAGATACATAACTGAAAGGTGCAATTTCCTTAAATTCCGGAAGTGTAATAGTACGGCTAACCGCTAAACGTAACGCATGCAGTTCGTTAATGGTGTATTTAATATTTAGGCTTGGGTAGAAATTGCTGTAATCTTGGTTACTTTCTCCTGTTCTAGGTGATAGGTTACCTATATCATATGCAACTTCAATTTCATCTCTCTGAAATCTAAGACCGGCGTCAAAGTTCCATTTATCAAGACCTACATTAAAAGAAAAGAATGCAGCCTTAGAATCTAGTGTACCTAGATAGATATCTTTTCTTTCGCCATTTGCATTTGAACCTAAAAGATTAATTTCTAACAGACCGACGTCAAAGTAAGATTGACGGAATATAGCACCAAGATTATCTATAGATATTGGGTTTACTGCGTTGGTACTTACTTCTTCTACACCAACAAATTCCGAACTAAAATCACGCTCTTTGTTTCTATAGGAAATACCAAAGTTTAATTTAAAGTTCTTGGTGTCTTCGTCAATAATTTTTAGTTCGTCTTTTAAAAAGGCACTAAATTCTTTGTCATCGATTTCTTGGCTAGACTTACGTTGTTGAAAACCACCATTTCTACCTAATTGAACAAGTGTACCGTCTGGGTCAAAGTTTACTTCGTTTCTAATTCTATTTGGTTCATTGGCATTTAGTAAATTATATCCTGCAGCCCATTGCAATGTGTTTTTTTCGCCTATTTGGTGTCTACCTATTAGCTGGGTTACCAATAGTCTGGTTTGTTTTGTATTCTGATCTCTAATAAATTGGAAAAGACCTTCGCTAGGACTAGTTTCTTCAAAGATTGTTGCTTCCCCGTTACGTCCGCCTTCAAAAACATTCTCATCCAATTTGTTTACAAAAAAGGTACTGGATTTAATTTTATGTTTGGCATTGGCCAAGTAAGTAAGGTCAAGTAATGCCGTGTTGACAATTTTCTTTTGGTAAGTTGTAGCATCGGTAATGGTGTCGTCAATAAAATTAGACCTGAATTGTCTGAACAAACCTTCTCTATGCTCAAAAGACCTTGAGTGTGAAGCTGTAAAGAAAACGGCAAGTTTATCTGCAATTTTTTTACCTGCTGCAATGGACATGGAATAATCTATAGGGTTTTCCTGTCTTAAAGTGTTCCATCCTTGATTGGTGATCAGCTGTTGCGTAGATAGGTTTTGGTCGTAGAACCCAAAAGTAGTATTCTTGCTATTCTGCGATATTTTAAAGTTGTCATACACGCCGCTTTTCACAACATTTGAATTTACTCCTCCGGAAACTCCGATAGCAAGTTCACTTGAACCTGCTAATTCTCTAGAAGTAATGTTTACATTACCAGAGGCTTGATCGGCAGATCCTTCAACACCGTAAGTTTTACTGATACTTACATTTTGTAGAACACGTGTAGGAAACAAAGAAAGGTTGATGTTCTTTTTATCAATATCATCAGATGGTACGGGAAGTCCGTTTAAAGTTGAGGATAAATATCTATCGCCCAAACCTCGTACAAATACATCTCCAGAAGCTTCACTACTAGAAACCCCTGATATTTTTGTAGTTGCTGTTGCTGCATCTGATACCCCAATTTTAGCAAGCTCTACGGCACCTATGCTCTCTTTAATTTCAATAGCTTTTTTCTGATCCAAAAGAAGAGCTGTTTCAGAATCTTTTCGCGCTACAGTTGTCACTGTTACTTCATCAAGTGATACACCTTGCGATGCACTTAAAGGGACATCAATTGTAGTAACCTTTCCTGCTATAATTTCTACATTAGGAATTTCAACCGTCTCGTAACCTAAATAACTAAATGTTACAGTATAAGTCCCAGGCTCAATAGCCGATATCTCGTATAAGCCGTCAAAATCTGAAGTGGTACCCTTTGTGGTGCCTTTTAATAATACGTTTGCAAATGGTAATGGCTCGTTGTTCAATTCTTTGTCAGTAAGTGTTCCGACAATGCTTCCCGTGTCTTGAGCATTTGAAATAATAGTGACAATAAGGAATGCAAAAATTAGTAATTTGTTCATTATATATATTGATTCTTTAATCAGCGGCAAAGAAAGAGAGAGGTTGTAATCTTCGGGTTAGATCCATGTTAAACATTTATTTTGTTAATGTTATCTAAATGTTACTACATTAAATGAATGTTAACTACCTTATCAGTAATAGTATTATCTTTACTTTTGAGCGAATCAATCCATTTTAAAAACCATGAAAAAGAAGGATATTAGGATACTTTTAGTTGACGATGAACCAGACATCCTAGAGATTATAGGTTATAATCTATCCGCAGAAGGATACGACGTTTATACTGCTAAGAACGGTACGGACGGTGTTGCGAAGGCTAAGAAAAAACTGCCACATCTTATTATGTTAGATGTAATGATGCCAGAGATGGACGGTATAGAGGCCTGTGAAATCTTAAGAAGAACACCGGGTATGGAAAGTACCATAATAACCTTTTTGACCGCTAGGGGAGAAGATTATTCTCAAGTAGCCGGTTTTGATGCCGGGGCAGATGATTACATTACCAAACCTATTAAGCCCAAAGTTTTGGTAAGTAAGGTAAACGCACTTCTTCGAAGAATTAAAAATGAGGAGAACGTTCAAGAAGATATTACCAAGGTAGGTGATATTGTCATTAATAGGGAAGAATATAAGATCATTAAAAAAGGTAAAGAGATTATTTTGCCAAGAAAAGAATTTGAATTGTTGGCCTTGTTAACGTCTAAACCTAGTAAAGTGTTTAAAAGAGAAGTCATTCTTGATAAAGTTTGGGGTAATGAAGTGGTTGTTGGTGGTAGAACAATAGACGTACACATTAGAAAACTCCGTGAGAAAATAGGTGAAGACCATTTTAAAACCGTAAAGGGAGTAGGATATAAGTTTGTACTCTAAATGGCAGCGCCTTTACGTTCAAAAAAATCATATCGCTTTGCATTTCGATCATCGCTCTATATTGTAATAATCGGCATTTCTGTATTGGCCGTATTACAATGGAGATTTAGTACCATAAACTGGGGTATTTTGATGTTTGCGGCACTGTTTTTCTTTGTTATCTCCTTTATAACATTGCAGTTAAGGATAGAAAAATTCATTTATAAACGTATTAAGAAAATATACGATGATGTTGAATTGTTAGAGTCCAGTACCATACCCTCGTATCCTGTAACAACGGATATGAGAACCCTAACCGCAGAAATAGAAAAGTTTGCCAAGGACAAAAGAATTGAAATTGATACCTTAAAGATTCGTGAAGAATACCGTAAAGATTTTTTGGGCAATGTTTCCCACGAGCTAAAAACACCATTATTTACGGTGCAAGGTTATATAGAGACCTTGTTAGATGGTGCCATTGATGATAAGAACGTACGCAAGAAATATTTAATACGGGCAAATAAAGCAGTAGATCGTTTAATTTATATCGTAAAAGATCTAGACCTTATTACAAAGTTAGAAGTAGGGGATCTTAATCTTGAAAAACGTTCTTTTGATATTATAGATTTAATACAGAGTGTTTTTGATCTATTGGAAATGAAAGCGGCAAAGAAGAACATCACCCTTACTTTTGATATGGAATATATTGATCCCATATTTGTCTTTGCCGATAAAGAAAAGATTCAACAGGTTCTTACCAATTTGTTGGTAAATTCCATTAAATACGGCAACTTTAACGGTACTACAGAAGTGAGCGTAGAAAATCTTGTCAAGAACAAGGTTATTGTAAGGGTGACCGATAATGGAGAAGGTATACCGGCAGTACATATACCAAGACTTTTTGAACGTTTTTACAGGGTAGATCAAAGTGGTAGCCGTCGTGAAGGCGGTTCTGGCTTAGGGCTTGCCATAGTAAAACATGTTATAGAGGCACATGGCGAAAAAATCTACGTAGAAAGTGCCGTAGAGGTAGGATCTGAGTTTTCTTTTACATTAGAGAAAAGTATAGTTCAAATAGAGGAAGTACAATAATCGCTAACCCTTGCTTTTTTCTTAGATTTGCCCCAGTTTAGATGTAATCATTGTGGGAAGTAAGAATAAGTTAAAAAGATTTCAGGAAAACGAGACGTTTTCAAATGTAATTCAGCCAACCAGAGAAGAGGTGGTAGGTGGTTTTCCATTAAAGGGAAAATGGAATACACACTTTAAAAATGACAATCCTATTGTTTTGGAATTGGGTTGTGGTAAGGGTGAGTATACCGTTGGCTTGGCAAAGAAATTTCCAAACAAGAATTTTATTGGTATAGATATCAAAGGTGCCCGTTTTTGGAAAGGAGCCAAAGAAGCTATTGAAGGTGATCTACCCAATGTTTGCTTTATACGAACACAAATAGAACTGATCGATCATATTTTTGGTGCGGCCGAAGTTTCTGAAATTTGGATTACCTTCCCTGATCCGCAAATAAAATATAAGCGTACAAAGCACCGTATGACCAATGCTACATTTTTGGAGCGCTATAAACAAGTTTTAAAACCAGAAGGAACGGTTAATTTAAAGACAGATAGCGAGTTTATGCACGGGTATACTTTGGGCTTATTGCATGGTCTTGGTTTAGAGGTACTGTATGCTAACCATGATGTATACAAAAATGAAGGCAGTCCTAAAGAGGTGTTAGAAATACAGACTTTCTATGAAAATCAGTATCTTGAAAAGGGAAAGCCTATAACCTTTATTAGGTTCAGGGTAAACTAAATCAATGCAACAACTACCAACCTTGTTTGTTTTTACTTTTGGTGCAGCTTTTATTGCATCATTGCCACCAGGTCTGCTCAACTTAAATGCAGCCAAGACCAGTGTGGAGAAAGGTAAGGCAAATGGTATTATTTTTGGATTGGGAGTAGCACTGGCCGTAATGCTACAGACCTATATTGCTGTACGTATCGCCAAACTAATATCAAGAAATCAACATGTTATAGAGGTGTTGCTACAATTGGCATTGGGCATCTTTTTTATATTGGCGATCGTGTTTTTTATCAAAGGGAGAAATCAGAAAAGTAAACCTTTAATGTTGGTGGAGACCAAAAAACGAAACAGTTTTTCAAAAGGGGTGTTCTTGGCGCTCATTAACCTACTGGCCATACCTTATTACAGCGGACTTAATACTGTGTTTCACTCTCAGGGTATTATGACCTATGAAATTATAGATGAGGTACTATTTATATTGGCAACGGGTAGTGGTACCTTTTTGGCAATGTATTTATATGTTATTTATTTCAATAGATGGGAGCATAGAGCGGCTTCATTCTCTAAGAACAGTAATTATATTTTAAGCGGATTAATGGTATTGCTATTTATCATTACTGCTTTTCGATTATTTAATTAAACGATAGGATGCCATGAAACCTGAAAATGAGAATTTCTTTGAAAGAGTATATCAGGTGGCACGGTTAATTCCTGAAGGTAGGGTAACTTCCTATGGTGCTATTGCCAAATATTTGGGTGCGGCACGTAGTGCAAGAATGGTAGGTTGGGCAATGAACGCATCTCACACTATGGATGATATACCTGCACATAGGGTCGTCAATAAGGCTGGGATATTAACCGGAAAACACCATTTTGACGGTTCCAACCTTATGCAGCAATTGTTAGAGGCAGAAGGTGTTCAAATTAAAGATCTGCAAATAGTGGATTTGGATAAACATTTCTGGGATCCGTTTACTGAGCTTAAAGCGGAATTATAATGCTATTGAAAGGTTAACGTAAACGTCGTTGTTTCATTTGATGTTACGCGTATTGATCCCCCATGTAAACGCATAATCTGTTTGCTTAAACTAAGCCCTATTCCGGTACCAGTACTTTTGGTCGTAAAAAATGGAACAAAAACCTCATCTAACATTTCAGGAGAAATACCAGGACCATTATCCGTTACGGTAATATATTTCTTGCCTTGTGGAGATTCACCTGCCGTGATCACTATTTTTCCTTCTTCTTGACCTTCTAACGCTTGTTGTGCATTTTTTCCCAGATTTAGGAGTATTTGGGTAAGTTGTTTTTCATCAATATACAGTTCTAGATCTTCAGGTTCTGCGATTACCTCAAGAGTGATGTCGTGTGCATTGGTATATTCTTGTAGTAGGAGGCGTACTTTTTCTAAAATTTTGGTCGCTGGTATTAGCTCCCTGTCAGGTTCAGGTACACTTAAAAAAGTACGGTAAGACTGTACAAAACTCATAAGGTCATTGCCCTGTTCTTTAATGACCTCAAGACCTTTGGCGGAATTCTTTATTTGTAGTTCTCCAAATTCTTCTGGGGTAGTCAGTTCATTTCCTTTCTTAAAGTATTTTAAAATAGATTCAGAAATAGAGGTTATTGGTGTAATGGTATTCATGATTTCATGCGTAAGTACACGTATAAGCTTTGCCCAGGAATCTGTTTCTCTGTCATCCAATTCTTTTTGTATATCATGAACGACGACTAATAGTAGTTGCTGTCCTTCAATGGAAATTGGGGTGCATTTTAACGTTAGCTCTTTTTTTCCTCGTTCATTGCCAAGTGAGTGTATGGTACTTTCAAACGGTTGTAGATTTTCAAACAAGCCATAAAGACCAGGATCTATTTGCTTTAATTGTTTTACATGGTTTAAAGGTCTGTAATTGAGCAAATCTTGCACGGTAGGGTTGGCGTAGAGAATGTGTCCTTTATCATTTACCGTAAATATGCCAATATCCGCTTGTCGTAAAATCTCTTGGTAGTATTGTTCTTGCGCCTGTTTTTTAAGGTGAATATCTTGAATCATATTGTTTAACATATTCAAACTATGGTTCAATTCTTCAATAGACTTTACGCTTAGTTTTTCGGGAAAGCGTAGGGTAAAATCCTCATTTTTTATAGCATCAAAAAAATAGGCTATTTTTCTATTCGTCTGGTTTACGTAATGTATAAGAGCGTATACCAATCCTATAAATACAACGGTTAAAATAACACCGAGTAAATACTGTTCTTTAGAAAAAAGAAAAGCGGTACAAAGTGCACAAATAGCAATGAGAACAATGCGAAATACAAGTTGGTAGTATATGCTTTTGCTGACCATTATTTCCCTGATTTTTTAAGTTTATTGTAAAGTGTTTGTCTGGAAATACCCAATTGGTCCGCTGCGGCACTGTAATTGCCGTCATTGTCGTTAAGGGCTTTGGTTATCATCAACAATTCCATTTCTTCAAGGGTTTTTGGTCCGGCTTCCATGGCAACGGCTGGTTTTGCGTCCAATAAAAAATCAGTTGGTTTTAGTACATTTCCTTCAGATAAGATTACGGCACGTTCCATAGTATGTAGAAGTTCTCTTACGTTTCCTGGCCATGGGTAGGTTATTAGTTTTTCTTGTGCAGTTTGGTTTATTTTTAAACTTGGTTTACCATATTTGTGGGCATATTTTTTCAGAAAATAATCTGCCAAAACCAAAACGTCATTATCACGATCGCGCAATGCAGGCACCTGTACTTGAATGGTATTTATTCTATATAACAGATCTTCTCTAAAAAGTCCGTCTGCCACCATTTGTTCTAAATTACAATTGGTTGCACATACCAATCTTATATCTACAGGTATGGGTTTGTTTGATCCTACCCGTACCACTACTCTGTTTTGTATGACCGATAATAATTTGGCTTGCATCTGCAAAGAAAGATTCCCTATTTCATCTAAGAACAAAGTACCTCCATTGGCAGCTTCAAACTTACCGGCACGGTCATCTTTGGCATCTGTAAAGGAGCCTTTTACGTGGCCAAAAAGTTCGCTCTCAAATAAATTTTCAGAAATAGAACCCATATCCACCGAAATAAAAACCTCATTATTTCGGGCAGATGATTTATGAAGTTCTCTGGCTATAAGTTCCTTTCCAGTACCGTTCTCCCCGGTTACTAGAATATTTACATCGGTTTTGGCAACTTTCTGCACAAGGCTCAGTACACTATTAAGTGCTTTTGAATTACCTATGATGTAATTGGAATTCTGATTAATAACCTGTTTTAGGTTACTCTCTTTCTGTTTTAAGTGCTGTACTTCTTTCTGTGATTTTCTAAGCTCGTAGGCAGATTTAACCGTAGTTAAAAGTCGTTCGTTATTCCAAGGTTTCAATACAAAATCTGTTGCCCCTTCTTTAATGGCTTCTACTGCAAGCTCAACGGCACCATATGCCGTCATCATAATAACCGATATGTGCGGAGCCTTCTTCTTAATTTCTCGCAGCCAATACAATCCTTCGTTACCGGTATTCACTCCGGCAGAAAAATTCATATCCAATAATATGATATCTATTTCCTTAAGGTTGGGAAAAGATGAAAGTAAATTAGGGTTAGAAATGGTTTGTACACTTTTATATTCAAACTGTAATAGTATTTCTAATGCGCTGAGCACGCTTTTGGTATCATCTATTACAAGAATCTTGGCATCGATCATGTTTACATTCTTTTTAACTCATTTAAATCTACACATAGAAGTTTGTATTTTCATATTACTGTAAAAAATTTTGACAATATCTGTACAACATTTTTACACTGATAAAATATTGTCAAATTTTATTACAAGTTAAATGCTTGTAAATCAATAATTTAAAATTATGGCACGCATATAGTATAGAGAATGGCATACCAATAAAGAAATGAACAAAAAATTTAAAATAACGACACTTTTACTGCTGACCATTTGGGCATCTGTATTTGCTCAAGAAAGTTGGACATTAGATGAATGTGTTTCATATGCCTTAGCGCATAATTTACAGTTGAATGATTTTAAGTATACCAATCAATCTAATAAAGAAACCTATAGACAATCAGTTCGTAACTTGTTGCCATCGGTAAATGCATCATCTAGTTATCTTGTTAATTATGGTAGGGCAGAAGATCCTAATACGGGAACATTTGTAAATCAGGATTTCTACTCTAATAATTATTCATTGGAGTCCTCCATTGATTTGTTTCAGGGATTTCAAAAAATAAATGCCATTAAAGCATCTAAATTGTTGTTTAAAGCAACCAAAGAAGATGTATTGCAACAAAAATATTTACTGGCATTTAGGGTAATGCAAGCGTTTTATGATATTCAGTTTTTTGAAGGATTGGTAGAAATCTCAAAAGAACAGTTAACGGTTTCGCAAACCAATTACAACTTGGTAGAAAAGCAGGTAGAATTAGGCTTAAAAGCCGGTGCCGATCTTTATGAGGCAGAGTCGTTACTATTGACCGATAAATTGAACGTAACACAAAGTGCCAATCAACTGGCGACGGCAAAATTAACCTTGATCCAAGAAATGAACTTGGAGAATACCTCTGAAATTGAAATTACAAATGAATTGCCGCAAGTGGTAACAGATGCAATGGTTAACGAAATTAAATCTGATTCTGTTTACACCGAAGCTCGCGAGTTTTTACCATTGATAAAAGCACAGGAATTAAGAGCTAAAGCAGCAAGAAAACAGGTTGCGGTCTCCAGAGGAAGATTTTATCCGTCACTTTCTTTCTTTGCAGGAATTGGTACTGGGTATTTTGAAACTACGAGAGACACGCTTGGCAAAACCTTACCGTTTAGGCAACAATTTAGGGACAATACTTCGCAGTATATTGGAGTGAATTTAAGTGTGCCCATTAGTAACGGTTGGTCTGCACGATCACAGGTGAAGCAATCTAAAATAGAAAAGCTTCGTGCAGAGAATAATTTAAAGACACAAGAGCAAGAGTTGTTTCAAACCATTCAGCAATTAGTGCAAGATTATAATTCATTATTGGTAGAATTGGTGCAGAGCAACCAAAAAATGGAGGCGCAGAATTTAGCCTTTACCATTGCTCAAAAAAGATATGAAAAAGGACTGATAAATGCTTTAGAGCTTTTTACCGCCAAAAATTTATATGCTAGTGCACAAAATGAGAATTTACAGGTAAAATTACGTTCAGAGATCAATAAAAGCACATTGGACTTTTACCGAGGACTACCAGTATTTAATATTGAAGCCAACTAAATTTTTATTTGGAACGAACAAACGAATAACGAAGAACGAACAAACGATTACCATGGATATAAAATTAGAAAAGAAAAAAGGATTAAAACCAAAACACTACGGTTACATTGCTCTGGGTGTATTGCTACTATTTGTAGGTTACCAACTGTTATTTGCCAGTTCGGTATCCACATTTAGAACCGAGAAAGATAAACTTTCGGTTGCTGAGGTGTCTGCAGGAAAATTCGATGATTATATTACCATTAACGGTAACGTTGCACCTATTGCAACTATTTATATGGATGCCTATGAAGGTGGTCGTGTAAGCGAAAAGTTAATAGAAGAAGGTGCTATGGTCAAAAAAGGCGATATCATCTTAAAGCTGGAAAACATGAATCTGTACGAACAGATTTTGGCGAGTGAAAGTAACCTGGCATTAAAGCAAAACGATTTAAGATCCACAAAATTGAATTTCGATTCTAGACAAGTAGAAGGTAGAAAGTCATTGGCAACGGCAAGTACAGATCTGCAGCGGTTAAAGAGAAATTACGAGCAGAACAAAGCGTTGTTCGATGAGGAATTAATATCTAGGGAAGCCTATCAATTATCAAAAGAAAACTATGAACTGTCTCAAAAGCAGCATGAAATTGTAAAGCTACAGACCGAGCAGGATGATGAGTTACGCGAAACTTCACTAAGGGGCCTGGATACAGATTTGGCACGTATGCAAAAAACATTGGGTATGGTGTACCAAAGGCTGGACCATTTAAATGTTCGTGCTCCTGCAGATGGTCAATTAGGATTTTTAGATGCTGAAATTGGTCAGAGTATTGCCCAAGGGCAGCGTATAGGGCAAATCAACGTATTAACAGATTATAAAATAGAGGCAGATATAGACGAGCATTATATTGATCGTGTAAAAAGAGACCTTACTGCGGTTTTAGAGCGTAATGGCGCAGAATTTCCATTACGATTAAGAAAAGTATATCCAGAAGTTAGAAATGGTAGGTTCAAGGTGGATTTGGTATTTACGGATAATAAGCCAGAAACCATACGTTCAGGACAGAGCTACAATATTAAATTACAATTGGGAGAATCTAATGATGCGCTTTTATTACCAAAAGGAAGCTTTTTTCAGAGTACCGGCGGTCAATGGATATTTGTACTAAATCCAGATGGCGGAGAAGCCATAAAAAGAAATATAAGAATAGGAAAACAGAATTCTAGATACTATGAAGTATTGGAAGGCTTGGAACCAGGGGAAAAAGTAATAACTAGTAACTACGATAACTTCGGGGAAGCGGAAAGAATTGTACTAAAATAGCTTCGGCTCCGCTCAGCTACCTTAAGTGTTTGGTTTCGAACCCTGAGCGTAGTCGAAGGGTAGAAAGTAGGAAAGAATTGTCTTAAAATAAAAACTGTCACATTTGGGGAAACTCAATATCATTATAACAATCAAAAAGAAAGAAACATGATAACCATTACAAACCTAAAAAAGAGTTTTAGAACAGAAGAAGTAGAAACCTTGGCATTGAACAGTGTCAACCTAAAAGTAGAAGATGGCGAGTTTGTTGCCATTATGGGACCATCTGGTTGTGGTAAATCTACATTATTGAACATCATTGGTATGTTGGACAACCCAACGGAGGGTAGCTACAATTTTGCAGGTAATGAAGTGGGAGGCTTAAAAGAGAGCGAGCGTACTCAACTGCGTAAGGGTAATTTAGGTTTTGTATTTCAGAGCTTTAATTTAATAGATGAGCTTACCGTTTTTGAAAACGTAGAGCTGCCATTGATCTATTTGAAAATGGGAAAGGCAGAACGTAAGGAGAAAGTAATGAAAGTGCTGGAACGTATGAAAATAGCACATAGGGAAAAACATTTTCCCCAGCAATTATCAGGTGGTCAGCAGCAACGTGTGGCAATATCAAGAGCGGTGGTTACCAATCCGAAATTGATACTTGCCGATGAGCCAACGGGTAACTTGGATTCTAAAAACGGAATTGAGGTAATGAACTTGTTGACAGAATTAAACCAAGAAGGAACCACAATAGTAATGGTAACACACTCGGACAGAGACTCACACTACGCGCATAGAGTTGTAAATCTATTCGACGGTCAAATCGTAACTGAAAGTCAGAATAGGGCTATAGGTGCCATGATGTAAGGGAGTTTATTCATCAATCAATCATTAATTCTGTTCACTGAGCGGAGCCGAAGTGAAGATTACTAATCGACCAACAAACCAAACCAACCAAACTTATCCCTTAATCACGGATAATTATTTAATCATCAGTCAATAAAAACGAGAGCCATGTTCAGAAACCATCTTAAAATAGCCTGGAGAAGTATTAAGAAGGATACGCTATTTGCTACCATTAAAATTGGTGGCTTTGCTGTTGGTATAGCGGCTTGTCTTTTAATAGCCTTATTCATTCACAATGAAGTGGGTTATGATCAGCACTATACCAAAAAAGATCAGTTATATAGGGTAGTGTTAGAAGGCATGTACAAAGGTGAAGTCATGAAAAGCACTCACTTTCAATTACCCTTTGCAGAAGCCTTGCAAAATGATTTTCCAGAAATAAAAAAGGCAGGGAAAATAAATACAATTGAAATTTTTGGGGCAGGTAAACGCGGTATTCGCTTAGCTGGGGCAGCTCAAAATAACTTGGAAACCGGATTTGTGCTTGCGGATCAAGAAGCATTTGAACTTTTGGAGGTGAAGTTGCAACAAGGTAATCCTAAAACCGCATTGGCAAATCCAAAAAGTATTGTCATATCGGAATCCAAAGCGGCAAAGTATTTTAATGGGGATAAAATTTTGGGCGAAACCATCATTTTAGATAATGATGAGAGTACTCCGTATACGGTAACCGGGGTCATGGAAGATGCTCCAAAAAACTCACATCTAGCCTATGACTTTCTTCTACCTATAGAAGATACCAATGCAAACTGGACCAACCAGAATTACTTTACCTATGTGTTGGTAGATGACCGTACGAACGTGCAGGAATTGGAACAAAAAATGGTTTCTATTGTTGAAGACTATATTATACCTGCACAGCGCGAACGAGGGCGTGCTCCAGACTTTATTGAGGTGCTTAGAACCATGAAGTACAAACTACAGCCCATAACCGATATTCATCTGTATTCGGATATTAAAATGTCAGACGGACTTAAACACGGCGATATTCGTTTTGTTTGGCTTTTTGCCGCTGTAGCCGGTTTTGTGCTATTATTGGCGGTAATCAACTTTATTAATCTTTCTACCGCAAAGTCTGCCAATAGGGCTAAAGAAGTTGGCTTAAGAAAAACCATTGGTGCTTTTAAAAGCAATTTGATAACGCAATTTTTGACCGAATCTATGATGTTTAGTTTTGTGTCTTTTCTATTAGGCGTGTTATTGGCTTGGGCATTACTGCCAACATTTAACAACATGGCATCTAAAACTATAGAAATGCCTTGGTCTGCTTGGTGGTTTGTTCCGGTAATAATAGTTGCTGCTCTTTTGGTAGGTGCTTTGGCGGGCTTGTATCCGGCATTTTATTTATCGGCATTTAAACCGGTAAATGTTTTAAAGGGAAGTCTTAGTATTGGCAGTAAAAGTGGCAAATTAAGGAGCGGACTCGTTATTTTTCAATTTACCACATCGGTAGTACTGATCATTGCCACTTTGATTATTTACAAACAAATGGACTTTATTCTTCAAAAAGAATTGGGGTATGATAAGGAACAGGTTGTTGTTCTAGAAGGTACCGGAATCTTAGGGGAAAGTGCTGAAAATTTTAAAGAACAACTACTTCAATTGCCACAAGTGAAATCGGCTACCATTTCTAATTATTTGCCGGTAGATGGTGGTAGTAGAAACGGTAATACATTTAGAAGGGAAGATGAAGGAAATGAAGGTAGAGGTATACCTGCCCAAATCTGGAGAGTAGATTATGATTACATTAAAACGCTTGGTATTACGGTTAAAACAGGAAGAGATTTTTCTAAGCAATTTGCGTCTGATGCTTTGAACTCAATTATTATAAACGCCAATATGCAACGTGAATTGGGCTTGGAAAACGCTATTGGCAAAGAACTAAACAATAACGGTCAACAGTTTAAGGTCATAGGTGTAATAGATGATTTTCATTTTAAGTCCTTAAAAGAAGATATTTCTTCGCTATCGCTCGTAATCGGTAAAGATTTAGGGTCTATATCGCTAAAGTTGGAAAAAGGAAATGTGAATGAAGCCTTGACTTCAATTACTTCGGTTTGGGATAAAAATGTGCCCAGTCAGTCCATTAATTATAGTTTTTTAGATCAAGAGTTCAGCCATATGCATGATGATGTGGAACGTATGGGTAAAATATTCAACAGCTTTGCCCTGTTCGCCATTTTAGTTGCTTGTTTAGGTTTGTTTGCACTATCTGCCTTTATGGTAGAACAACGTAAAAAAGAGATCAGCATCCGCTTGGTTTTAGGGGCTCCGTTTAAAAGCATCTATAAATTGCTTACCGTAGATTTTATGAAACTGATTATAATTTCTATCGCCATTGCCATACCTGTAGGGTGGTATTTAATGAGCCGTTGGTTAGAGGATTTTGCCTACCACATCACTATTGGTTGGGGCATATTCTTTATCGCAGGATTCATTGCACTGACCATAGCTATTTTGACCATAAGCTATCAATCTATAGGCGCTGCGCTGATACAGCCTTTAAAAAGCTTGCGTAAAGAATAATTCATCATCAAAAAACAAAAATCATGTTCAAGATCTATTTAAAAATCGCCTTTAGAAATGCATTTAGATATAAGGGCAATAGTATCATTAATATAGCTGGACTTGCAATTGGTTTAACCTGTGTTATTTTGATAGCCCTTTTTATAAACGATGAATTAAGCTATGATCGTTTTTTTAATGATGCGGACCAAGTGTATAGGGTCAATTTAAATGGTAAAATGGGCGATGATGAGTTCTATGCGGGTTATACACCTCCGCCAGCAGGTGAGACTTTGGTTGCCAATTTTCCTGAAATTGAAAGTTATACTCGTATATACAGACCCGGGGTTGATGTTCTTGAATATTCCAATGGTTCTGAAAAACAAATTTTCAACGAAGAAAACGTATTTGCGGTAGATGCCAATTTTTTAGAGGTTTTAAGCTATCCTATGTTAAAGGGTGATCCCATAAAAAGTTTGCAAGAAGGGAACAGTGTAGTTATAACCAATAGTATTGCAGAGAAATATTTTGGAGATGCAGATCCGCTTGGTAAAATTCTTTTTTATGGAAAGGAAAGAATACCGTTGAAGGTTACGGGTGTTTTAGAAGATATGGACAATCTACAAACCTCTGTAGAATTTGATATACTAGTTCCTGTTTCAAATTTTTCAAATGTAAAACGATTTAATTGGAGTTGGGTATGGTTACAAATGGCTACTTATGTGAAATTGACTGAAAAAGCGGCGGCAAACCCAGAAGTGATTAATCATTTAGAATCACAGTTTCCAGAATTGATTAGGTTACATGCAGCAAATGCTTTTGACAGGATAGGGCAGCCGTATGAAGAGTTTTTGGAAAATGGGAACAAATGGGATTTACACTTGCAGGCACTAACCGATATTCATCTACATTCTAATGATATTGAATCTGCAATTACTGAACAGAACAGTGTTAAGAATTTATACATTTTTGCAATAATTGCGCTTTTTATTATAATACTGGCCTCGGTTAATTTTGTCAATTTAGCTACAGCGCAGGCCTCTAAGAGAAGTAAGGAAATTGGTATTAGAAAAGTGCTGGGTTCTCCCAGAATTCAACTTATAAAACAGTTTTTGGCGGAAGCCATTTTTTATACCGTAGTATCCACGTTTTTAGCTGTAGTGTTGGTATGGGTGTTTTTGCCGTTATTTAATCAGTTAGCTGGTAAAACCATTAATTTCAATTCTATATATGATAATGGTATTTGGTTATTTATTATTTGTCTTAGTTTATTTACCGCTCTTCTGGCGGGCATTTATCCAGCGTTTTATCTAACTTCTTTTAAAGCGGCAAATGTTTTAAAAGGGGTTTCTAAAGTAGCTAACAGTAAAGACGGTATTATTAGAAACGGATTAGTGATTTTTCAATTTACCGTTGCCATAATCATGATTATAGCAACTAGTGTTGTGTATCTGCAATTGAACTATACACAAAACCGTGATTTAGGTTATGATAAAGAAAACTTGCTTGTAATTCGTAATGCAGAAAAATTGGACGGTAGCGAAAAAACCTTTAGATCGGAACTAGAGGCGCTATCAGAAGTAAAAAATGCTGCCGTTTCTTCAGGTATGCTTACCAGAGGTAGTTTTGGTGATTTTTACTTTCCAGAAGCATCTAATTCTGACGAAAAGGTCGCTAAGGATATTATATTACAATCTTACCTGGTTGATGAACATTTTATGAAGACCCTAGATTTAAAGTTAATAAAAGGTAGAGCGTTTGATAATAACTTCAATGATTCGTTGTCAGTTGTGATCAATGAAGCAGCAGCAAAGCAAATAGGATGGGAAAACCCTATTGGAAGAATGATTCAGTATCCTGGCGGTAAAATGGAATCATACAAAGTGGTGGGAGTTTTAAAGGACTTTAATTTAGAATCGTTGCATAGTCATATTACACCATTCGCATTGTTTTCGAATACCTCAGGGAGTTATGAAACTGGCGTTTCCTACATCACTTTAAAGGTGAGTTCGGAAAATATTGGAAAATTGATGTCTTCTATAGAAAAAAAATGGAATGACTATCAACCAAATGTGCCTTTTGAATATTCTTTTTTGGATGATGATTTAAATACCGCATATATATCAGACCAAAGACAGGCAAATTTGTTTGGGGTGTTTTCTTTCTTGACCATATTTATTGCCTGTATGGGGTTGTTGGGGTTAATAGCGTTCATAGCCCAACAGAAAACAAAAGAAATTGGGATTAGGAAAGTTTTGGGTGCAAGCATTAGTGAAATTGTACAGATGCTTGCTCGCGATTTTGTGATGGTAATTGTAATAGCCATGTTGATAGCGACACCGGTTGCATGGTATTTTATGAATAAATGGCTGCAAGATTTCGCCTATAAAATAGAAATACCTTGGTGGGTGTTTATAGTATCCGGCGGAATGGCCCTGGTCATTGCCCTTTTTACTATGGGATTTCAAGCAGTGAAGGCAGCGGTTGCAAACCCCGCTCAGAGTTTGCGAACAGAGTAAAATACATCCCATATGTTCTCTTGAAAGAAAAGTGGGTACACTATAGAATTCATCAAATCTACTCCCCTAGGTAAAGAGTAAGGGGGGCTAAAAACAAAAATCATGATCAAAAACTATTTAAAAATCGCTTGGAGAAAACTTTGGAAGAACAAGGGCTATAGTATGCTGAATATCTTTGGTTTGGCAATAGGTATCACCTGTGCAGCCATGATTTTGCTTTGGGTAGAAGATGAGGTTGGTTATGATGCTAATTTTGATAAGCAAGACGTGGTATATTATGTACCCACAAATCAGCAATATGAAGGTGAGTGGCGAACATTTCATTCAACTCCCGGTCCGTTGGCAGAAGTTTTAAAGGAAGAGGTGCCAGGTATTTTAGGTGCAGCCCGAACAAAAGAAGAAGATTTTTTGTTTCAGGTAGGTGAAACGGCCATCAATAAAAATGGACGTTACGCAGATCCTGATTTTTTAAGTATGTTCAGTCTGTCATTTGTGGAAGGCAATTTAGAAACTGTTTTTGATGATGTAGATGCCATTGTTATTTCACAAGAAACGGCTACACAATTATTTGGTGAGAATATTTCAGCAATTAACAAAGTAATTAAAATAAACAACGAAGAAAGTTATACCGTTTCAGGAGTTTACGAAGATTTGCCGCACAATGTAACCTATAGTTTTGATTGGGTTGTTCCTTTTGATCACTTTGCAAAGGATAATGAATGGGTAAACGAATATGATAGAAACTTCGCGGACACTTTTGTGGAACTTTCGCCAGAAGCAAATTTTGATGTGGTCAATAATAAAGTAAAGGCAATACTACCAATGAAAACCGAGGACGATGAAACCATTGCCTTTTTATTCTCCATGAAAGATTGGCATTTACGTTCGGCATTTGAAGGCGGTAAAAATATAGGAGGACAAATAACCTATGTACGGCTGTTTAGTCTTATTGCACTCATTATTTTATTAATTGCCTGTATCAATTTTATGAACTTGGCTACGGCACGTAGCGAGAAAAGGGCAAATGAAGTAGGGGTGCGTAAAGTTTTAGGCTCTGGTAGAAAAGGACTGATCTCTCAGTTTATGGCAGAAGCGATAATCACAGCTGGGTTATCTGCCGTGTTAAGTGTGCTTTTGTTAAAGTTATTGGTGCCTCAATTTAATACCATGATCGGCAAACAATTAGCGTTAAACCTAGTAACCCCAACGCATTTGTTAACGCTGTTAGGTATCACATTGATCTGTGGCTTGGTTGCAGGCTGGTATCCGGCTTTTTATCTGTCATCTTTTAAACCTGTAGACGTTTTAAAAGGAGCAAGAAGGTCAAAAGGAAGTGCCTCAATGATAAGAAAAGGGCTGGTAGCTACTCAGTTTGTTGTATCCATAGTATTTATCATTAGCACCATTATCGTCTATCAACAAGTACAGCATGTAAAAGGACGTGATTTAGGCTACAATAAAGAAAATCTGGTAAAAATTCCCGTTAACGGAGATATGATCAAAAACTTTAAACCTATTGAAGAAGATATGAAAGCTTCGGGGATGATAGAAAGCATCGGATTCATTAACTCTGATATTTTATCCGGTGGAAATAATACATCGGGGTTAAGCTGGCAAGGCGGTGTAGATACTGAAGATGTACTGGTATCGGTTAGAGATATTACAGCAGATTTCTTCAACACTACAGGAATGAAAATTATTGAAGGACGCGGATTTAGTAACAATCCTGCACAGGACAGTGTCAATATTATTGTCAGTGAATCTTTTGCAAAACTTATGGGTAGCGGTAGTGCCGTAGGTAAATCTATAGAAGAAGATTATCCTGTGATAGGGGTTGTAAAAGATTATGTGTACGGAGATATGTATGGCTCAAGTGACCCAGTCATTTTTTTCAATGACCCTAGTCAAGCACGTTTTATGTATGTAAAAACTAAAACGGGAATAGAAACGGCATTGGCACTAAATGCAATGGAAGCAACGTTGCATAAGTTTAACCCGGCGTTTCCTTTTGAATATGAATTTGTGGATGACACTTACGATGCCAAATTTAAGAGTGAGCAATTAATAGGCAACTTATCCCAGGTTTTTGCACTGCTGGCCATCCTAATATCTTGTTTGGGACTCTTTGGTTTGTCCGCTTTTACTGCAGACCAACGTAGAAAGGAAATTGGCGTACGAAAGGTGCTAGGTTCAAGTATTACAGGTATTGTGGGCTTATTATCTAAAGATTTTATGAAATTGGTAGGTGTGGCAATAATAATTGCAACGCCAATAGCCTGGTTGTTAATGCAGAATTGGTTAGAGGGTTTTGCATACAGAACTTCAATTAATGCTTGGGCGTTCATAATTGCCGGGGCGGTAGCCATTGTAATAGCGTTATTGACCATTAGTTTTCAAGCTATTAATGCAGCAAGGGTAAACCCGGTAAAAAGTCTAAGAACGGAGTAGGGGTACTGTAAATATATTGGACATAATCTGTATAAATATTTGACACTTAGTATTTTGTGTGTTTATATAAATAACTGAAAGTCAATACTTTGTATTCTTGGCATAGAAATAGAATTTGATACTCCGTAATCAAGCAATAAAAAACGAGAACCATGTTTAAAAACTATCTAAAAATCGCCTGGAGGAGTCTAAAAAAGCAAGCCTTTTTCACTTTTCTAAACACCTTCGGTCTAGCCATAGGAATGGCGGGGGCATTAATTATATCGCTTTATATCTACGATGAGCTTAGTTATGATAAAATGTTTGCCAATGCAGATAGGATTTATCGTATAGACTCTGATATTAAATTTGGTGGAGCGGAAATTAAGGCGGGGGAATCTGCCGCACCAATGGCGGAAACCTTAAAAAGAGACTATCCACAGGTAGAAGCTTCAGTGCGTTTTAGGACCATAGGTAGTGCTTATGTAAAAAAAGTTGGGGGAAACAGAAGTGCCAAAGAAAACCATATCACCTATGCCGATTCCACTGTCTTTGAATTTTTTGGGATAGACTTACTTGCGGGTGATGCCAAAACAGCATTAACGGGGACTAACTCATTAGTCCTTACTAAAACTGCAGCAGAAAAACATTTTGGTTCTACTGATGTTATAGGTCAAAATTTATTGTTGGATAATACCGATACCTATACGGTAACCGGTGTCATAGAAGATATGCCCAAAAATTCTTATTTCAATGATTACAGTGTGTTTTTGGCAATGGCGGGCAACGTGGCATCAAGAGAAGATAATTGGGGCGGTAATAATTATTTTACATTTATAAAGTTAATTCCCGGAGCCAAGGCTGAAGATTTTCAAGAGCCCTTACAAGGTATGTTAGAGCGTTATATGTTGCCATGGGCGCAAAAGTATTTTCCAGGTATGACGGCAGAGTCGTTTGCTGCATCCGGTAATTACATTCGGTACCACACCATGCCCTTGACCGATATTCATTTGCATTCAGATAAAAGCTCGGAAATGAGTGCAACGAGTAGTATTCAGAATATCTACATTCTTTCTTTTATTGGGCTGTTCTTGATCATATTGGCAAGTGTTAATTTTATGAATTTGTCTACGGCTCATTCGTTAAAGAGAGCTAAGGAAGTAGGGGTGCGAAAAACCTTGGGCTCAAATAAACTGAATTTGGTCTTTCAATTTTTAACCGAATCAGGATTAATTGCATTTGTGTCTTTGTTAGCGGCACTATTGATTACACTGGTAGCTTTGCCGTTTTTCAATGGCTTTACAGGTAAATCAATTGAAATTCCATTTACGCAGCCCTTATTCTGGTTGGCATTATTGGGGGCAACTATGTTACTTGGGCTGTTGTCAGGAAGTTATCCGGCGTTTTTTATGTCGAGGTTTACACCTGTTAAAACTTTAAAAGGTAACAGTTCTGAAAGTGTGGGCAATGGTAGGGTACGTAATGCCTTGGTAATTTTTCAATTTTCAATTTCGGTATTTCTTATTATCAGCACCTTGGTAGTATTTCAGCAATTGAATTACATACAGAATAAAGATTTGGGCTTCTCCAAGGACCAAGTATTGCTAATAAATGAATTGGGTGCATTAGGGTCCAAAACCAAGGCTTTTAAAGAACAGATTGCTAATATGGGTTTTGTAGAGAGTGCAACGTTGAGCAATTATTATCCAACGCCATCTTGGCGGTCAGATACTTCGTTCTTTGAAGAAGGTTCTAGGGATCAAGAAAGTGCCATTCAAATGCAAGAGTGGGATGTAGATACAGATTATCTAAAAACTATGGAAATGGAACTGGTTGCCGGTCGTGATTTTAATTCCGCCTATGCGTCAGACTCTACAGCAATTATTATCAATGAAGCTACGCTGCCTATTTTAAATGTTACGGCAGAAGAAGCTTTAGGCATGCGTATATCCGAGGAAATGGATCAAGAAAATCCTGCCTACTATACCATAATTGGAGTGGTCAAAGACTTTCATTATAGAACGTTAAGAACGAATATAGGCGCTTTGGGAATGCATTTGAATTCAAATGCACAGAACATGGCGGTAAGAATGAGTGGTGGAAATTATGCCAATAATATTGCTGCGATAGAAAATACGTGGAACACCATGGCGCCTGGTCAACCTTTTGATTATCGGTTTATGGATGAAGCCTTTAACACCACTTACGAAGCCGAACAAAAACTGAGTCAGATATTTTTCATTTTTACTATGCTGTCCATTTTTATTGCTTGTTTGGGATTATTTGGATTAGCTGCCTTTAATGCCGAAAAACGAACAAAAGAAATCGGTGTTAGAAAAGTGTTGGGAGCTACTGTAAGTCAAATTTCTTACCGACTTACGGTAGATTTCCTAAAATTAGTGGGCGTAGCCATATTGATTTCTTTGCCCATAGGCTGGTTTGTCATGAATAAATGGCTTGAAGATTTCTCATACAGAATTGAGATTGGTGTTGGGGTATTCCTGTTGGCGGCCGTGCTTGCCATTATCGTAGCAATACTAACGGTAAGCTACCAAAGTATAAAAGCGGCAATTGTAAATCCTGTTAAGAGTTTACGGTCAGAATAAGTAAAGCATCAAACTTCATCAATCAAAAAGAACAATATGTTAAAGAATTATATCAAAATAGCTTGGCGTAATTTAATAAAGAACAAGCAGCAAACTATCATCAACTTATTGGGTCTTACGCTGGGTACCGTAAGCTGTTTAGTAATATTGTTATATGTATTTGCGCAGTTGGGTTATGATCAGCACCATAACCAGGCGTCATCAATTTATAGGGTGGAGACAATTATAGATCGTGATGGTCAAGAATCTTTTGATTCCGCCACCTCGTCACCACCAATAGCATTTGCATTAAAAGAAGATTTTGCCGAGGTAGAAGAAGCAACCAGAGTTGTATTGACCGATGCATTTTACAGTCCACTAATAAGAGCGACAAATAGTAAAGATGCTTACTATGAACCAAGGGTCTATTTGGCAGATTCAACTTTTTTCAAAGTATTCAATTTTAAAATACTTGAAGGTGATGTAAAAACGGCTTTAGATGAACCCAATACCGTAATGCTGTCATCATACTTGTCCGATAAGTTATTTGGCAACACCAGTCCTTTGGACAAAACTGTAGTTTGGGGCAGTGGAGAAAGTGCATTAACCCTTACCGTAAAAGGAGTTTATGATGAAAAGGCTTATAAAACGCATTTTAATCCTAGTTACATTGTAAGTATGAGTACCCCGGGAATGGGAACCTTTGTGCAGAACTTCCAGAGTTTTGCCACCAATAATTTTGCCTACAGTTATGTAAAATTGACCTCAAATGGTAGTGGTTTAGGTCTTCAACGGAAATTGCCCCAGTTTATGGAAGATAGAGGAGCGCAAGATTTAAAAGATGCCGGTATGAGCAGTAAAACGCTAGAGCTTACAAAGGTTACTGATATTCACTTGTACTCCAACGGTAGAAAAAATCAGCTGGGTCGCGTATCCAATAGTACCTACCTTTATTTTTTACTGAGTTTGGCATTTTTTATACAATTGGTGGCATGTATTAATTTTATAAATCTTAGTACGGCTAGGGCTAGTAAAAGGGCGCGCGAAATTGGGGTTAGAAAAGTAGTTGGCGCAGGTAAAAATGCATTAATGCGACAATTTTTGGGCGAGTCTTTGTTACTGTCCATATTCGCCATGTTGATCAGTATTCCTATAGTTATATTGCTTTTGCCATTTGTAAATGAAGTAACACAGGAATCATTGACCTATACAAGTTTGTACCAATGGCAGATTTTGGTAATATTATTGGCTATAGGCGTAATTACAGGTTTGGCTTCAGGTGTTTATCCTGCTATAGTCCTGTCTTCTATAAAACCGGTGAGAGCATTAAAAAGTTCGGCTATTTTACAATCTGGTAGCGGTACCTTTAGAAAGGCTTTAGTAGTATTTCAATTTGTAATTTCTATATGTTTAATAAGTACGGTAATTATAATAGGCCAACAGTTTAAATATGCCCAAACCAAAGACTTAGGTTATAAAAAAGATAACCTTTTGGCATTGCGGGTAGGGACCGAAGAATCATCTAATAAGTTTGAATCTTTAAAAGCATCATTTTTAAAAGTACCGGGCGTATTACAAGTGTCAAGTGGAAATTATTCGCCGTCGGAAATTATATTGGCAGATAATGGATTTTACTTGCCTGGCGGAAATAAGGAAAATAAAACAGTGGTAAAACGTAACGGCGTTAGCGATGGCTATTTTAACACCATGGGTATAGAATTGTTGAAAGGTAGGGATTTCAATGCTGCCGATACCGTAGACCAGATCATAGTGAACGAGGCTACGTTAAAGGCTTTTAATATTGATATTGAAAACGCGTTAAGTGCGACTTTAATGCAAAGTTATGGCGATGAAATTGACGAATTACGAATTATAGGTGTGGTAAAAAACTATCATTTTGCTTCCTTAAAAGAAGAGATTCAGCCTTTGTTCTTGCATAAGGAAACGGAACCTAATTGGCTGTTTATTAAGGCGAACACAGAAAATTATGGTCAGTTGCTACAAGGTTTGGAACAACAATGGAAATCTACGTTAAGTAACATCCCTTTTGATTATAGATTTGTAGATAAAGAAGTAGAAAAGTTATACGAAGAAGAAAAGCGTTTAGGGTTTATCTCTGTAGGATTTACCATTTTAGCAATATTCATAAGCTGCTTGGGCTTATTTGGACTTATCTCATATGTAGCGGAGCAAAAGAAAAAAGAAATAGGTGTACGTAAAGTGTTGGGCGCAAGTGTACAGTCAGTAGTTAAATTACTAACGAAAGACTTTATTAAACTGGTACTCATTGCTTTTGTATTGGCATCACCAATAGCCTATTACTTTATCTCTAGATGGTTAGAGGGTTTTACGTATCGTATAGAAATTAAGTGGTGGGTGTTTTTGGCAAGTGGTGTACTTGTTATGGTAATCACATTTTTGACCGTGGGACTGCAATCATTAAAATCAGCAGCTGCAAATCCCGTAAAAAGCTTGCGTTCAGAGTAATTTTTGAAATGTATGGTCAAAACTTGGTTTTGCATTGATGACAATGGTGTAACATTCTAATTTTTAAGTAGTCATTGTAAATATATTGTACATCTTTTGTCAAAATATTTTACACACGAAAATGTACTTTCATTTTAAGTAATTGATAATTAGGTGTTTACTATAGTGGCACGGAATTAGTTTCATATTTTATATCATCAATCAATCAATGTTTAGCATCAACTAATCATCAATCAAAAAACGAACGATCATGTTTAAGAACTATTTAAAAGTTGCTTGGCGAAATCTACTTAAGAATAAGGGGTATACTGTTATAAATGTGGGCGGACTTGCCCTTGGTATGGCGGTAACTTTAATTATTGGGCTTTGGATCCAAGATGAGCTGTCCTATAATAGCTACTTTAAGAATAAAGAAAGTATAGCCCAAGTTTTTCAATCGCAAACCTTTAATGGCGAAACAGGAACAGGACCTGCTATACCAAGACCTTTGGAGAAAGCCTTAAGAGATGGTTACGGTGATAATTTTAAGCATTTGGTCATGTGTTCTTGGACTAATGACCATTATTTAAAATATGGTGAAAAGAGCATATCTAGACCAGGTAATTACATGCAACAAAATGGACCTGAGCTTTTTGGTCTGGAAATTATTAAAGGAGAGCAAGATGCGCTACGGGAGATCAATTCCATTATGTTATCAGCATCAACGGCAGATGCCTTGTTCGGTAATGAAGACCCCATAGGTAAAACGGTTACCGTAAGTAATGAGCACAAGTTGAATGTAAGCGCGGTGTACAGTGATATACCTGTCAATAATTCATTTAACGATACCGATTATATTATTCCTTGGGAGAAGTATTTGGCAGTGAACGAATGGATAAAAAATGCCGAAGATCAATGGGGCAACAATTCATTTCAAATGTTCGTACAATTGGCAGATAATACAACCATTGAGCAGGTAACCAATAATATTAAAAACGTAAAGAAAGATTTAAACGAAGATACAGCTCAGTTTAATCCGCAGATCTTTTTGTTCCCAATGAAAGATTGGTATTTGCGTAGCAGTTTTGAAAATGGAAAACAAGAAGGTGGGCGCATAAAGTACGTGTGGTTATTTGGTGTCATTGGAGCTTTTGTATTACTGTTGGCATGCATCAATTTCATGAATTTGAGTACCGCCCGTTCAGAGAAAAGGGGCAAGGAAGTTGGCATACGTAAATCTATTGGTTCTCAAAGAGGGCAATTGATCTATCAATTTTTGAGCGAATCGTTTCTTGTGGTTGTTTTTGCATTTGTAGTAGCCATATTACTGGTATTACTTTCCTTGAACGGATTTAATGAGCTATCTAGAAAAGAAATATCCTTTCCGTGGAATAATGGTTTGTTTTGGATGGTGTCATTGGTGTTTATAGTGTTCACTTCCTTGTTGGCAGGTAGCTATCCGGCGTTATACCTATCATCTTTTAGACCGGTAGATGTGCTTAAGGGTACGTTCAAGACCGGAAAGTACGCAGGGTTGCCAAGAAAGGTATTGGTTGTAGTTCAGTTTACGGTCTCGGTAGCTTTTATTATAGGTACGGTGATTGTAATGCAGCAAATCAATTTTGCAAAAAATAGACCTGTTGGGTATGATAAGGAAGGATTGATCCAAATACCGACGTTCAGTCAAGATTTTGTGGGGAAATATGATTTAATGCGAACCGAATTCATAGGGTCCGGAGCGGTAGTGGAAATGTCTACTTCCAGTAGTCCAACTACCCAAATATGGTCTAATAGAGGCGGTTTTACATGGGAAGGCAAACCAGAAGGTTTTCAAGAAGATCTAGCGTGGACAGAAGTTTCACCGGAGTACGCAAAATCATTGAATCTTAAAATTTTAGAAGGGCGCGATTTTTCAAGAGATTTTGCAACTGATTCATTAGGGGTGTTGATCAATGAAACCGCAAAGAAATATCTGGGTATGGAGAATCCTGTAGGGCAGTTATTACGAGACGATAACGAAGAAGACCCTAATCCGCCATTAAAGATTATAGGTGTTGTTCAAGACATGATCACCCAATCACCTTACGAACCGGTAAAACAAGGTGTTTATGTGTATGATAGGTTCAATAATGCCAGTTACTATAACCTAAGGTTGAATCCTAATAACAATGCATCTAAGAGTATTGCCACCGTAGAGAATGTGTTTAAGGAGCATTTTCCGGATATTCCTTTTGAATATGAATTTATAGATAGCGAATATGGTCAAAAGTTTGCATCGGAAGAACGTATTGGTACACTCTCGGGAGTATTTACGGCATTGGCAATTTTAATTAGTTGTTTGGGGTTATTTGGGTTGACATCATTTGTAGCCGAGCAAAGAAAGAAAGAAATAGGGGTGCGTAAGGTATTGGGAGCGTCTATTTTTAATGTATGGAATATGTTGTCCAAAGACTTTTTAAAACTGGTGGTTATCTCTTGTTTTATTGCCGTACCTATAGCTTATTTCATTATGAACGGATGGTTGCAGGAGTATCCGTATAGAGTAGTACTCAAATGGTGGATTTTTGCGGTAGCCATGTTGGGCGCAATGTTAGTGACCATTGCCACGGTAAGTTTTCAAGCTATTAAGGCAGCAAGGGCAAACCCGGTGAAAAGTTTACGAACGGAATAATTTAAAAAAAATGTTAAGAAATCATCTAAAACTATCCTTTAGGAATCTTTGGAAAAATAGATTGCTATCCTCATTAAATCTTTTAGGGTTAAGTATAGGTATTGGTGGTGTGTTAACTCTTATGTTTTCAGTGTACGCTTATTATGTGGCGGATAATATGATACCGGATCAGGATCAAATTTATTATCTAAAGACACATTTGGCAGACGGCAATGATTATAATGAAGCGGTATATCCGTTATTGGATAAAATAAAAAGCACTTCCCCAGAAGTAGTTGCCGGCACACATTTACACGGTTGGGGCAATATTTGGTTAGAGGTAGGGGATAATGAGTTTCAGAAAACAACTACCTATGCCGATCCTGAATTTTTTAATGTTTTTGCCTTGCCATTAAAATATGGTAAACATAATTCAGCCCTAAATGAAAAGTATTCTATTGTTTTGACCGACAAGGTAAGTAAGCAATTGTTTGGGGAAGAGAATCCTGTAGGGAAAAGTTTAATAGCGGCAGACACCTTAAATCTTACTGTAACTGGTGTGTTAGAACCCATAAGTCCTTATTCTTCATTTCGTTTAGATGTTTTAATGCCGAATACGATATTAAAAGATAACATAGTGTTTAAAAATCAAAACAATTGGGATAGTAGTTTTTCTCCGGTGTTTATGAAACTTCGTCCAGATGCCAACATTCAGCAATTTGAGAACCGTGTAGGTCAATTGGTGAAAGAAAATTATGAAGACCCAACTGTTATTTCAAGAATGGAAGTGATACCACATAGTAATGTGCGTATTGATTCTATACCCGTAGTAGAAATAATTATAGCGGGTAATATTGCTACATCAATTTTTGTACTACTTCTTGTATTTGTGAATCTTTTAAATTTAAATACCTCTACCATGTACCGTAGAACAAAAGATATTGCTGTACGTAAAATTTTAGGTGGTGGTAAAAAGGGAGTAATTACTCAGTTTTGCCTGGAAAACGGAATTTTGGTGTTACTCTCTATATTGATTTCCGGCGGACTTTTCTTTGGCTTTTTATTGCCGAAATTGAACGATATTTTTGGTGCTGAATTTGGTGAGATAAATTTTAGTCTGGCAAATGATTATCCAGTAGTAATAGGTGCTATTTTATTAGGTGTTTTGGTGACTTTAATAGTTGGTGTTTTGCCAACATTAAGATTTATTTCTTTACCAGTTTCTCAAGGCATTAAAGGAAAAATAGATAGCGCAAAAGGCAGTTTTATATTGCGAAATACATTTATAATTATTCAGTTTTCCATAGCTATTCTATTTATTTGTGTTGCCGTTATTCTGAACAGTCAGATCAGTTTTATGAAAAAGGCTGATTTAGGTTTTGAAAGAGAACACGTAATAGTGGGCAATATCGATCTTGATTATAAAAATTTAGACGCTGCTACTTCTAGTTTCAAGGCGCTTTTAAATGACCTAGAGGCAAATCCATATGTCACTAATGTTGCTACAAGTCAGGCAATACCATCAGATTACTACTTTAATTATACCCGATTTTATGATGCAAGTACCGATAGAGATGTGCGTCTGCGTCGTTCATTTACTGATGCGGGTTATTTAAGCACATTAAAAATTCCAATAGTAAAAGGTAGAAATTTCAGTAAAGAAATGGATGATGTAGAGGAAAGACCGGTAATAATTAATCGAACTGCTATGGCCGCTTTTGGCTGGTCAACAATAGAGGGTAAGCGATTAAAATTTAAAAACGACGATTTTATCGGCAATCCTGTAGTTGGTGTCATGGAAGATTTTCATTATCAAGACTTGCAGAATGCTGTTGAGCCCTTGGTACATTATTATAGAAGTGAAGATGATTTGGATAAACATCGATATTTAACGGTTAGGGTAGTAGACGGTAAGGAAAAAGAGGTTAAGGATATGATAGCTTCCGCATTCTCCATAATAGATTCTAGAAAAAACTATTCTCAAAGTGATCTTAGCGAAAAAGTTAGTGGACAATATCGTTTAATGGACGGAATGCTGAAAACGGTAAATGTCGTAGCCTTATTGACCATATTTATTTCATGTTTAGGTATGTTCGGTCTTATTTCTTTTATGGCAAAAAGAAGAATAAAAGAAATTGGTATTCGTAAAGTTCTAGGTGCAAGTGTGCTGAAAATTGTGGTATTGCTTTCCAAGGATTATATGATTTTAGTGGGCATTGCGGCTTTTGTTGCATTCCCTGTTGCCTGGTATATGATGAATGCATGGCTGGGCGGTTTTGCATACAGTATATCAATTCAATGGTGGATGTTTGCCTTGGCCGGTTTTATTGCCTTGTGCATAACGGCATTTACATTAGGTGCTCAGGCTATTAAGGCAGCAAGGGCAAACCCAGTGAAAAGTTTACGAACGGAATAATAGATACATCATCAATCAATCAAAATAATGTAATCATGATAAAGAATTATTTTAAAATCGCTTGGCGAAATTTGGTGAAGAACCGAGTATTTACTACGGCTAATATTTTGGGTTTAACCTTAGCGTTTGCTATTGTACTATTATTGACCATCACCGTTTTGTTCGAGTTATCTTATGATCAGTTTCATGAGAACAAAGAGTCGGTCTATCAAGTGTATTACAATGTTCAAACTCCAAAAGGGTCAGAACTTTCAACTGCTAATCCCGTTCCCTTTGCTCCGGCTTTAAAGGATGAAGTGCCCGGCATAAAGCATATAACAAGAGCTTTAAGTGAAAATGTATTGGTTTCTTTTGGGGAGAACGATTATAATTTAGATGCAGAATTTGTTGATACGGACTATTTCTCCATATTCAGTTTTCCAACCCTTATAGGGGATAGTGCCAAGCCTATGCCAGATCAAAATTCGGTTGCCATAACCGAAGAAGTTTCTAAGAAATTATTTGGGACTATCAATGGTTTGGGTAAAATAATTAGACTTCAAATAGGAAAAGAGGAAAAGCCTTTTACAGTTTCTGGGATTTTAAAGAACATACCAAACAATAGTAGTATAAATTTTGAAATAGCTATACCGTTCACCACTCATTGGGACTATAAAGAATATGTTGATGCTTGGGATTCTAGAAATCACCCAGTGTATGTGCAATTAGAGGAAGGGGTAACTACTTCGCAATTTGAAAAAAGTACGGTAGATTTTACGCTATTGCATAATGAGGAGCAGATCAATAACATGAAACGTGATGGCGCTCAACCGGATGTCAACGGCAATTATGCGCAACTTAAATTATTGCCTAGTACAGATATGCATTTCGCTAATTTCAATGCAGAAACCTTACAGGTAAAAAGAACATTTCCGTATTTGGTATTGGGCATAGCCTTTTTAATCATTTTTATTGCCTGTGCCAATTTTGTGAACATGAACATTGCCTTGGGTGAAAAGCGCCTGAAGGAAATAGGCATGAGAAAAACGTTAGGTGCGGTAAAAGGACAGCTATTTGGACAGTTTTGGTTAGAAAGTTTGTTGGTATTTGCTATTGCTATTGTTTTGGCATTAATTCTTGCCAATGTGTTAATAGACCCATTTAAGACCTTATTTAATACCCAGGCTACTTTTTCAAATATGATGACACCTACAATTTTAGCGGGTTGTTTCTTTGGGGTTTTATTGGTGACATTGATTACGGGTGGTTACCCGGCATTACTATTGAGCAAGCTAAATACCTTGAAGGCTTTAAAAGGTAAATGGGAACTGGGCAAAAACGGAGTAAGAAATGCGTTGATCGTCGTACAGTTCGTAATTGCTATTGTGTTGATTACCGGTACTTTGGTTTTTCAAGGACAGTTAGAGTTTATGAGAAGCAAAAATCTTGGTTTTAATAAAGAACAGGTAGTGTCCATACCGTTGAACGGAAAAAAAGATAGTTACCGAGTGGTAGAGTTGTTGAGAAATGAACTTAGTGGAAATAGAAATATTTTAAGTGTAACCGGGTCGGACAATAACCTAGGGCGAGGAAAAGACGGCAGCATGTCCATCAGTAAATTCGGGTTTGAACATAAAGGTAGGGTAGTGCAGAGTAATGTACTTAATGTAGACTATGATTATGCAAAAACCTTAGATCTACAATTGTTGCAAGGGCGTATGTTCAGTAAGGAATATAGTGCGGATAGCTTAAGCATGGTCATTAATGAAGCCATGGTAAAAGAGCTGAACGAAGAGGATAATCCTTTGGCAACAAGAATATATTTTGATGAAGATTCCGTAGCTTATAATGTCATAGGGGTATTAAAGAACTATAATCATCAAGATATCAGTAGAAGTATAGAGCCATTGACTTTATTTCTTGATGATAATTTTGATTTGTATTATGCCTATGTAAAAGTAGCACCGGCAGATATGGCAAATTCTTTTGATGCCATTAAAGATGCTTGGCAAAAGGTTGAGCCAAACGCAGAATTTTTAGGCTCGTTTTTAGATGAAAATATAGACAGAACCTTTAGACGTGAAAAAACGATGGCAACTATTATTACAGCAGGATCGGTACTTGGTATTGTTCTTAGTTGCATAGGATTGTTTGCTATGTCGTTATTAGTCGTTGCACAGCGTACAAAAGAAATAGGTGTTCGTAAAGTTATAGGGGCAAGTACATCATCCATAACCATACTGTTGACCAAAGATTTTTTAAAGTTGGTAGGCTTGGCATTCCTAATAGGGGCGCCCATAGCATGGTTTGCTTTAGATAAGTGGCTACAGGAATATGCTTTTAGGGTGCCTTTGAGTATTTGGTTCTTCATTGGTGCAGGAATGCTGGCTGCTTTAATTGCATTATTGACCGTAGGGGCAAGAACTATGAAAGCAGCGGCGGCAAACCCTGTTAAAAGCTTAAGAACGGAATAAAATTTAATTATTATGCTTCGTAATTATTTAAAGATAGCTTTTCGTAATGTTTGGAAAAATAAGGTGTTTTCTATAATGAACATTTTAGGACTTTCTATTGGTCTTAGCGCTGCATTTGTAATTGGGGCAATGGTTTTTTATGACCTCACATTCGATAATTTTCATCAAGATGGTGAAAGGATTTATAGAGTCACTACTTCGTTTGAAGGTGCGTCTGGAGTGTTTCATAACGCAGGTGTTGCCGTTCCATTGGCACAAGATCTCAAAGATTTAAAAATGGAGGAAATTGAAACCGTTGCTCCATTTTTTACGATCTATCCTTTACATGTAGAAAATTCGGCAACCGGTAATAGGTTTAAAGATCCCGAATTTGTAATATATACAGAACCTTCATATTTCCAAACATTTGAATATAATTGGTTAGCTGGAAATTCACAAACTGCTTTAGAAGAACCAAATATGGTAGTGCTATCGCAAGAACGTGCAAGAAAATATTTTCCAAATCAAGAAATAGAGCATATTATAGGTAAGACTCTGGTTTATAATGACAGTATACACACTACGGTTTCTGGTGTTATAGCAGGGTTTGATGGTCGTACAGATATTGTTTTTGAAGAATTTATATCTTTAAAAACAGCGGATACACAAGATATGACCAATGCGATTAATGAAGCGGATTGGAACAATACAAATTCTGCCTCGCAACTTTTTATAAAACTTTCTGAGAATAACAGTGCAGATAATGTTCAAAAAACACTTACTCAAATTGCAGATGATCATAATGAATCAGAAGATGCCTACCAAGGTGGGAGTACGAGTAAGTTCAATTTGCAACCATTAAATGATTTACACTTAAATCCTAACTACGGTACTTTTGATTTCAATGATAGCCGTACAACAATGTCAGCATTAAAAAGTCTAATGTTGTTGGCTTTAATTTTATTGATTTTAGGTTGTATAAACTTCATTAATTTAAATACGGCTCAAGCAATTAAAAGAGCGAAAGAAATAGGTATTAGAAAAACCTTAGGGAGTTCAAGATTTCAATTAATTTCTCAATATTTGGGAGAAACATTTCTTTTGACCTTATCTGCAGCCGTAGTTTCATTCTTTCTTTCAAAATGGTTACTTCTTTTATTTTCAGATTTTATTCCTGCCGGGTTGAGCTTTGATATTTTTTTAAGTCCTTGGTTAGTATTGGGTGTCTTCCTTTTACTTGGTGCAGTGACTATTTTGTCCGGATTTTATCCCGCCCTTGTGTTGTCAAAATATAAACCAGTTTCGGTTTTAAAACAACAAATAACACCCAGTTCAGATAAGGGGTTGTTAAGAAAGTATTTAACCGTATTTCAATTTGTAATTGCACAGATATTTATCATAGCTACATTAATGGTAGGTAAACAGTTGAACTATATTATGAAAAAAGATATGGGTTTTAATACAGATGCAATCGCATATTTTAAAACTCCATGGCAAGATACATCAGCAGTAAAAAGAACAAGGTTTGTTAATAGAGTGCAAGATTTGCCGGGTATATCAAGTGCTGTATTAGCAGGTAATCCTCCGGCTTCATTTACTACCATGAGTATGGGGGTAAAATTTATAGGTGACAGCAAGGAAGTTAATTCAGATTTGCAGCTCATGTATGGTACTGCTAACTATTTTGATTTATATAATTTAAAATTATTAGCCGGTAGAATGCCTTTAAATGATTCTATTAATGAGTTTGTAGTGAATACATCGTATCTGAAAGTCGTAGGTGTAGAAAATGCTGTAGATATAATAGGCAAGAATTTAGTAGTTGATGGGGATAATTTGCCTATAGTTGGTGTAATGGATGACTTTAATCAGCATTCGCTAAAATATGGAGTATCTCCAATGGCATTTACTGGAAGTTCATATACAGGCAAGTGGACACAATTTAAAACAATTCATTTTAAATTAAATACTAATGAAGTTTCTAATTGGTCAGAAACTATATCATCAATAGAAAGTATATGGAAAGAAACTTATCCTGAGTCCGATTTTAAATACGCTTTTATGGATGATACTGTAAAACAATTTTATGAAAGCGAACAAAAAACAGCGACACTTTTAAAGTGGGCAACAGGCTTGGCAATTTTAATAAGTTGTTTGGGATTATTTGGGTTGGTTGTTCACACCACTGAGCGTAGGACAAAAGAAATAGGGATTCGAAAAATTCTTGGAGCCAATATTTTTCAACTTAATATACTTTTGTCCAAAGACTTTTTAAAACTGGTATTGATCGCTTTTGTTATTGCTGCGCCAATTGCATGGTATGGATTACATAGTTGGTTGGAGGAATTTGCTAACAAAACCGAATTGAGCTGGTGGGTATTTGCTTTAAGCGGTATTCTTATGGTGGTAATATCATTATTGATTATGACAATTAAAACTCTGAATTCAGCGAATAACAATCCCATAAAAAGCCTGAGAACGGAATAATAAATAAGATTTAACCATTAACCACTAACTGACTATTTCACTAATCAACTAATTCACTACATAAAGATGTTATTACAATTAAGAAATATTTTCAAATGGGTACAACAAGGCGGTCAACGCGTGTTTTTGCTAAAGGATATTAATTTAGAAGTACAGGAAGGCGAATTCATTTCAATTATGGGTCCGTCCGGTTCAGGGAAGTCCACATTATTGAACGTTATAGGTATGCTAGATACGTTTGATGAAGGAGAGTATGATTTCTTGAACGAATCTGTACATACATTAAAAGAAAAATACCGTTCTAATCTGTATAAAGAATATATAGGTTTTGTGTTTCAGTCATACCATTTGTTAGATGATCTTACGGTAGAGGAAAATTTAGAAATGCCCTTATTATATAAGAAAATAAAGGGCTCTGAACGTAAAGCTTTGGTAGCCGATATGTTGGATAGATTCAACATTGTTGGTAAAAAAGATTTGTTCCCAACACAGTTAAGTGGTGGTCAGCAACAATTGGTTGGTGTGGCAAGAGCATTAATTGCAAACCCAAAACTGATATTGGCAGATGAGCCAACAGGCAACCTAAACTCTCAACAAAGCGAAGAGATCATGCAGCTTTTTAAGAAGCTTAATGAAGAAGAAGGCGTCACCATTATTCAAGTAACGCATTCGGAAAAGAACGCGGAGTATGGTTCAAGAATTATCAATCTTTTAGACGGCAGACAGATTTAGTCTTGAAATGATGATTTATCCTAATTTTTAAAAAATTAGGATAAATCATCACAAGTAAATAGCTTTCCGAGTTAATTAAAATTATAGCTTTCTAACAACTAACAACTAACAACTAACAACTAACAACTAACAACTAACAACCAACAACCAACAACCACTAATCCGTATATCCTTCAGGATGCATTTCATCAAAATCCGTTTGGTCTTGAAATGCTTTTGCTAATAAAAGAATACTGGCTTCATCATACAAGTTGCTAATTAGCGTGATACTGGTTGGGTGCTTTTTTTTATCTAACCCAGTAGGAATGGAAATTGCCGGATGACCGGTAAGGTTTGTAATAATTGAAAGTCTGTTGCCGGAACTTGGTGAAATAAGCACATCATAATCTTTCATAACGGCCTGCATTTTTTCAATAAGTACCTGTCTTTGTCTGTTGGCTTGTATATATTCCACTGCGGGAATAAAGCGTGCCTGGCGTAATGAATTTGCTCTTGAACGTTGGTGTTGTTCAACCATTTTATCTACTTCTTCAGCTCTGACCATATCATCGAAAAATGCACCCGCTTCTGCTCTTAAAATGATATCAAAACTATTGTAGGGCACATCTTTAGGTAGTTCTACGGCGTGTAAGGAAATGCCCATATCTTCAAATTTCTTCACGGCATTATCTAAATTTTCTTTACTAAGTGAAGAGTCTTTTTCAATGTCATTTTTTAAATAAGCAACCTTAAGAGACTTATAGTCTTTGTTGGGGTCAAATCCGTCAGGAAAATCCGTCGTCATACCATCTTTAGGATCTTTGCCTGTAATTACGCTGTAAACAATTGCGCAGTCCTCAGCACTTCTGGTCATAGGGCCAACCTTGTCCATAGACCAGCTTAAACTCATCACCCCGTGTCTGCTTACTCTACCGTAAGTAGGGCGTAATCCGGTAATTCCGTTTCTGGTACTTGGTGATAATATAGAGCCAAGGGTTTCAGTTCCTAAAGAATAAGGTACTAGTCCCGCTGAGGTTGCCGATCCTGAGCCCGCGGAAGAACCTGATGCTCCTTGTGTTATATCCCAGGGATTTTTTGTTTTACCGTTGAACCAAACATCACCACGTGCCAATGAACCAGAAACTAATTTGGCTACTAAAATGCCACCTGCAT
Organism: Maribacter sp. HS; assembly: GCF_048059195.1. Lineage (NCBI taxonomy): Bacteria > Pseudomonadati > Bacteroidota > Flavobacteriia > Flavobacteriales > Flavobacteriaceae > Maribacter > Maribacter sp. HS. The sequence continues at coordinate 293,920 of NZ_JAYLVV010000003.1, read as the reverse complement.
CCTGTAACTTTTGCACCACCGTGGCGGTCATATCAATTTGCTGGTCGCGGTAGGGTGCTGCTCCCCACGTAGTTTTGTAACCTTCTACTGCCATTAAATCTTTAACGCCATAAGGAATGCCATGAAGAATTCCACGATATTTTCCGTTGGCAAGTTCGGCATCCATGGTTTTAGCTTGTTCCAGTGCCATCTCTTCGGTTATGGTTATGGTACACTGTAAGATGTCGTTATATTTTTTTAAGCGTTCAATAAAAAATTGGGTCAATTCTAGCGAGCTAATTTTTTTGTTTTTAATTAGGGATGCTAGTTGAGGTATTGAATAAAAAGCTAGATCAGCTTTATTTTCAGGTACGTCAATGTTATTTGGAATTTCCCATTCTGGAAACCCAGATTGTGGTTTTGGCGTAAAATTCATTGGTAATGGGTCAAATCTAACCGCAGGAACTACATCGTAATCCAGAGTGTATTTTCTAAGAGAATCAAATCCTTCTTTATTCCGCTGTAAATAGGGGTATAAGGTGTCTATGTATTTCTTGTCAAAATCAAGCCCTATTAGTTTTTGAGAGCGCTTAACGTCTTTTTTGGAGAAATCGTTCTTAGAGCTGGAACAAGATGTAATTAATAAAGTGGTAAGTAGACTAAAAAATAAGAGTTGGGATAATCTTTTGATAGGTTGGTACATGTATGTTGGTTTTTTAAGAAGATTCTAATGTACGTCTTTTGAAAAATTTATGTGAATTGCCAAATCATAAAAAAATGTGAATTGAATATCTATGAATAAGAGGATCTGTTTATAATGGCATCTTCATTTTCAATACGCTAGCTTCCTAATCTGATAACTAAGGATTATCTTTGTAACCTACTTGTCAATGGGCAGGTTTTGAATGAATTTATACAATGAAGATAGATAAGAAGGATGTTTTAAAGGCTTTGGAGCATATTACGGTTCCCGGGGAAGGCAAAAACATGGTAGAAAGTGGTGCGGTAACCAATATTCAAATTTTTGGTGATGAGGTAGAGGTAGATATTACCATTGCCAATCCAAGTTTACAAGCACGCAAAAAGACCGAAGTGGAGATTTTAAAAGTCATCCATAGAGAGGTGTATGAAAAAGCTAAGATTAAGATCAATATTAAGGTTGAAGCACCTGCGGCAAAACCAAAGGTGAACGAAATTAAAGGTAAGCCTATACCGGGTATTAATAATATTATCGCTGTAGCCTCTGGTAAAGGGGGTGTGGGTAAATCTACGGTAACGGCCAACCTTGCGGTTACCTTGGCAAAAATGGGCTTTAAAGTAGGTCTTTTAGATGCTGATATATATGGGCCTTCAATGCCTATTATGTTCGACGTTGCCAATGAGAAACCATTGGCGGTAAACGTAGAGGGTAAATCTAAAATGAAGCCTGTAGAGAATTACGGAGTAAAATTATTGTCCATTGGGTTTTTTACCCAACGTGACCAAGCTGTTATATGGAGAGGGCCTATGGCGTCAAAAGCATTGAACCAAATGATTTTTGATGCACATTGGGGCGAGTTGGATTTTATGCTGATCGATTTGCCACCGGGTACCGGTGATATTCATTTGAGTATCATGCAATCTTTGCCAGTTACAGGCGCTGTTGTAGTAAGTACACCACAAGAGGTTGCCTTGGCAGATGCTAGAAAAGGTGTGGCCATGTTTCAGCAAGATTCTATAAATGTTCCTGTTTTAGGAATCGTGGAGAATATGGCATATTTTACACCTGCAGAGCTGCCAGAAAATAAATATTATATTTTTGGTAAAGAAGGCGCTAAGAACCTGGCAGAAGATTTAAATGTACCTTTCTTAGGTGAAATGCCATTGGTACAGAGCATACGTGAAGCTGGTGATGTTGGTAGGCCTGCGGCTTTGCAAACCGCTACACCTGTAGAAAAAGCATTTGAAGAATTGACAAAGCAGGTGGTTAGTGAGGTGGTTGCTAGAAACAAGACAATGCCACCTACAGAAGCAATAAAAATTACTACAATGGCGGGTTGTTCGCCGGTTAATAAAAAATAGATATGACTGCAACAGAGCTAAAAGTGAATGTGGAAAAAGCATTGGAAGAAATTAGACCTTTCTTACAGAGCGATGGTGGGGACATTAGTCTTATTTCTATTGAAGAAGAAACGGTTACAGTGCGTTTAGAAGGTGCTTGTGTTGGTTGCAGTGTCAATCAAATGACCTTAAAGAGCGGTGTAGAAATGACCATTAAGAAATACGCACCACAAATTCAAAATGTAATTAATATAGAAGCTTAGATCTTGATAATTGTCATGATATTTAAAACAATAGAATGATAATTTTGAGAAATATTACAAACCATCTCAGTAATGATTAAGACCGATATATTAATAATTGGCGCGGGACCTACGGGTCTTTTTGCCGTTTTTGAAGCCGGACTCCTTAAACTTAAATGCCATTTGATAGATGCCTTGCCACAGGCTGGTGGTCAGTGTGCAGAGATTTATCCAAAAAAACCCATTTATGATATTCCGGGCTTTCCAGAAGTTTTGGCGGGCGATTTGGTGGACAATCTTATGGAGCAGATCAAATCTTTTCAACCTGGTTTTACTTTGGGCGAACGAGCCGAAACTATTGAAAAGTTAGAAGATGGTAGTTTTGTGGTCACTACCAATAAGGGAACAAAGCATAATGCCCCGGTTATAGCCATTGCAGGTGGGTTAGGAAGTTTTGAACCTAGAAAACCTTTGTTGGATAATTTAGCAAAATTTGAAGATAACGGTGTTGCTTACATGATTAAGGATCCAGAAGTGTATCGTGATAAGAAAGTGGTTATTGCAGGTGGTGGAGACTCGGCATTGGACTGGAGTATCTTTTTGGCAGATGTAGCTGCTCAGGTCACATTGGTGCACAGAAGAAATGAGTTTAGGGGTGCTTTGGATTCTGTAGAGAAGGTTCAAGAATTGAAGAATCAAGGCAAGCTTAATCTGATTACTCCCGCTGAAATTATTGCCTTAAATGGGGATGATAAATTAGAATCTGTTCTAATCAGAAAAATATCCGATGCTAAGGAAGAGCTTGTTTTGGAGGTCGATGATTTTATTCCTTTATTCGGGCTATCACCCAAATTAGGACCTATTGGAGATTGGGGATTGGAGATTGAAAAAAATGCCATAAAGGTGGATACCTTTGATTACCAAACCAATATTCCGGGTATATACGCCATTGGAGATGTCAATACCTATCCTGGTAAACTAAAACTGATTCTATGTGGTTTTCATGAAGCAACGCTAATGTGCCAAAGCGCCTTTCAAAAAATTCATCCAGATAAGAAGTATGTAATGAAATACACTACCGTAGGTGGAGTAAGCGGTTTTGATGGAACAAAAAAAGAAGCGCCTAAAGCAGTGGTGAAGAAGATTGAATAAAGTAAGTTCATTAGTGAAATAGTGAAATAGTGAATTAGTAAAGATGACTATACAACGATTTGAAGACCTAAAGGTTTGGCAGAAATCTCAGGATTTAGCGGTTCTTATCTATAAACAATTTAGGGATTTAAAAGACTTTGGTTTTCGGGATCAGATTACTAGGGCTTCAGTATCTATTTCTAATAACATAGCTGAAGGTTTTGAAAGAAGTTCTAATGCGGATTTTAAACGCTTTTTATATTTTTCTTTAGCTTCCAACAGTGAACTGAGATCCATGCTTTATCTTGCGCAAAGATTAGCATATGTAGAAAAAGAAATGGCACTAGAATTGATAAATGAAACTAATCAAGTATCAAAAATGTTATATGCCTTTATTAAATCAATAAAGTAATATTTTTCACTAACCCACTAACCCACTAACCCACTGATTTATGACCGATATAAAAATTACAATAATAGACCGTGACGGAGTATCTCATGAAATTGATGCCCCAACAGACATGAATATGAACCTTATGGAAGTCGTACGTTCGTATGAACTGGCGCCAGAAGGAACCATAGGTATTTGTGGAGGTATGGCAATGTGTGCATCTTGTCAGTGTTATGTGGAATCTGACCACGAATTGCCGGAAATGAGCGATGACGAAGAAGCTATGTTGTCCGAAGCTTTTAATGTTAAGGATAATTCACGTTTAGGCTGTCAATTGCATATCTCTGAGGACATGGACGGACTCAAAGTAGAGTTGGCTCCAGAAGATCTATAAATGTCATTGCGAGAAAACGAGATGTAATCGAGATTGACGAAGCAATCTGCTGAATTCGTGTTCCTAAGTTTTTGCACTGTGCAAAAATAACTGTTATTTTAATTTTCCAACAACCAACAACCAACAACCAACTTATATCCTAGCCTGATATGTAAACAGATTATGGTATCTGCCTTCTTTGGCAATCAGCTCTTCATGGGTTCCCTGCTCAGCAATACGTCCGTTTTCAATCACTAAAATCTGATTTGCTTTTCTGATAGTGCTTAAACGGTGCGCAATGACAAAAGTGGTTCTTCCTTTCGTTAGTTCAGCCAAACTCTTTTGAATTAAAGCTTCACTTTCCGTATCGAGGTTAGAGGTAGCTTCATCTAAAATCAAGATTCTTGGATTTGCCAACACAGCTCTGGCAATGGCAATACGCTGGCGTTGACCACCAGATAATTTTACGCCACGTTCCCCTATAACGGTATTCAATCCCTCTTCAAATCTATCTGTAAATTCATCTACGTACGCTGCTTTGATCGCTGCTTGTAATTCCTCTTCAGAAGCATTTGGTCTAGGGAAAAGAATATTCTCTCTAATAGTGCCTTCAAATAGAAAATCATCCTGTAAAACCACGCCTAAAAATTGTCTAAAACTGGTTAGGTCAACTTTTGAAAGGTCCGTGCCATCAATGGTAATTTCACCGGAGTCAGGGTTTAAAAAACTAGCCGCCAAACCAGCAATGGTAGACTTCCCAGATCCAGAACTACCCACTAGCGCAATAACATCACCAGATTTAGCTTCAAAGCTAATGTTGTGCAAGACATCTTTATCTTCCTCGTATGCAAAGCTTACGTCCTTAAAAGCCATATCTCCTTTTAATTGGGAAAGCACAATAGTTCGGTCTTTTTCGTCAGACTCTGAAACCTTGTTCATCAATTCTTCGGTACGATCTAAACCGGCCAAAGCTTCGGTCAGCTGGCTTCCAATATTGCTCATTTGTACAATGGGCGCTACCATTAGGGCAAGAAGAAAAGTAAACTCAAAATACTCGCCCGTAGTCAATTCGCCCTGCATCATTTGGTATCCACCATACCCCATCATAATTCCTGTAGTGGCCAATCCCAATAAAAAGGTAGAAGCACTGGTCATAAAAGCGGTAGCCGTTAAACTCTTTTTTACATTTTGGTATAGTTTGTCAACCCCTTCTTCAAAAACCTTACTTTCTTGCACCTCTGCGTTAAAGCCTTTAATAACGCGAATTCCACCAAGGGTTTCCGTTAGTCTTCCTTTTACTTCTGCATTAATTTTACCACGCTCCCTAAAAACAGGTCTTATAATCTTAAATGCCTTTAGAGCAATGAATGCAAATAATATTAAGGGTACAAAAGTCAATAAGGTCATTATTGGGCTAATTCTCAATAACAATACAAGAGATACTACAGCGGTAATGGTACCACCAACAAGTTGTACGAGTCCGGTGCCAATTAAATTTCTAACTCCTTCCACATCGCTCATGATTCTAGAAACTAATGAGCCGGATTTGGTGTTGTCAAAAAATCGAATAGGTAATGAAAGTACTTGCTTTTGTACCTGTGCACGAAGCTCGGAAATCATGTATTGTGCCTGAATGCTAAGCACTTTGGTAAGTAGGAAAGACATGACCGCTTGTACCAAAAATGCAAAAATAACAACGGCAACCAATATTTTTAATAGGTCATAGTTTTTATTAGGGATGATATCATCTAAAAAGTATCGTAAAGAAACCGGTGCCACAAAACTAGCAGCTTTACTGATTACGATAAGCAATAAGCCCAACAAAACCAGTTTTCTGCGTGGCCATATAATTGTTTTAAAAGCTGTTAGTATGCTTACTTTTTTTTCTGCCATTGAGATGAATTGTTTGGTTTTTAATGTCTGGTCGAGCGTAGTCCAGACCGACCGATAATGATGCGCAAGTTACTTCAATTCTAAACTTTAACCGAATCTAGAATAGATTTTGATATTGCTGTTCGGTATCGATAAAGGTTTTTATATTTGAGTATCCTGATTGCCGACCGATGCTTAAAAAAACCATTTTCCTTTTTTTATTAGTTACTTTTTATACGAATGCACAACAGCAATACTATGAATTGCGTGATTTCGTAACCGATAGTGCAGGCATTTTCACAGCAAGTCAAACAGCAGATTTAAATCAGCGTTTGGTAGCGTTTGAGGAGAATACTACCAATCAACTAGTAATAGTCACGATAGAAGAGTTGGGTTTTGATACCATTGAGTCTTATGCGAACGGACTGTTCAATCAAAATAATATTGGTCAAGAAGGAAAGGATAACGGACTACTGATTCTGTTTTCAGAATTGGACCGAGAAGTAAGAATAGAGGTAGGTTATGGGTTGGAACCGTACATTACAGATGCCGTTGCTTCAAGAATTATTAGAAATACGATGATTCCCAAATTTAAGGAGGAGGCATATTTTGATGGTGTTGATGAGGCTACTGATCAACTTATAGCGTTTCTCAAAAACCCAGAAGCCTTGGATGAGTTTAAACAAGAAATTGAAGATAAAAAACGGAAGGAAAGGCTTTATATGAACATTTTTCTTGGTGTATTTCTATCAATATTTATTGGGGTAGGTGGTTTTTTCTTTCTTAAAAGCTATAGAAATATTATAGAGGTTTTTAGAGGAATATTTATGGGTAAATTAGGCGTATTACCTGGAATTTTTATGCTTTTAGGAGGCTCTATTTCTACTATTTTTGGTATGGTATTTATGGTGGTGCCTCTATTTGTGGGGTATAGTATTTATACCGCAGACCAAAATCTTGCCATGCGAATTTTTGATCATCCTAAAATTCTGTTGTGGTTATTATTACCGTTTTTTGGCATAGCTGCCATAATCGCTCTTATTAAACTTAAACTATCCGATAACGAAGATTTCAGTATTTCGTGGCTAAAGAACGATAAAACATATTATAGAAAAACATTTTCTTCATCAGGTTCCCACTCTTTTGGTTCGGGCAGTAGCTCTTCAGGTGGTGGTAGTTCATTTTCTGGCGGTGGTGGCAGCTCAGGTGGTGGTGGAGCAAGCGGAAGTTGGTAAAATTCAAGTACTTTTATATACCTCAAAAAATCATAAAAATAGTTTCCATGAACAGAGTAATTTATTTATTGGCATTTGTCTTGGTTTTATCATGTAAAATCAAAAAAACAAAAAGCCCTGAAGTTGAAAAATGGGAAGCACAAGCTGCGAATGTTGAAATAATAAGAGATGACTTTGGAGTGCCCCATATTTATGGTAAGACAGATGCCGATGCAGTGTTTGGGTTATTGTATGCCCAATGCGAAGATGATTTTAACCGTGTGGAGCAAAACTATATTTGGGCAACAGGTAGGCTGGCAGAAGTAGATGGCGAAAAGGCTTTGTATAGCGATTTACGTGCAAAACTCTTCATGACAGAAGAAGAGGCTAAAGCGAATTACGAAAACAGTCCCGCTTGGTTACAAGAGTTGTGTAATGCCTTTGCTAACGGAATTAATTACTACCTACATACGCACCCAGATGTAAAACCTAGATTGTTGACGCATTTTGAGCCATGGATGCCCATGTATTTTAGTGAAGGATCAATTGGTGGGGATATTGAGCGAATTTCAACTAAGAAGATTGCTGCCTTCTATGAAAGCGATATGGCATTACCAGAAATGGAATTGTTGCAATTAGAGAAGGAAAAAGAAGCCGAGGAGCCACAAGGTTCTAACGGTATTGCTATTTCAGGAAAGTTGACACAGTCCGGTAATCCGCTGTTATTGATCAATCCGCATACCTCGTTTTATTTTAGGGGAGAAGTCCATGTAGTTTCAGAAGAAGGGCTAAATGCCTATGGTGCGGTAACTTGGGGTCAGTTTTTCGTATATCAAGGTTTCAATGAAAAAACCGGATGGATGCATACATCTACTTATACCGATGTTATGGATGAATTCAAGGAGACAATAGTTAAGAACGATGATAATTTATTCTATCAATACGGAGAAGAACTACTACCGGTGCAATCATCTGAAATACTATTGAAATATTTGGATGGAGAGGAATTGAAAGAGAAAAAGTATCCAGCATACAGAACCCATCACGGACCTATAACCCATGTTGCCGATGGGCAATGGACAGCATCTGCCATGATGTGGGAACCGGTGAAAGCATTAGAGCAGTCATTTATCCGCACAAAACAAAACGGGTACAAAGGTTTCCGTGAAATGATGGATATTCGTACCAATTCAAGTAACAATACGGTGTATGCAGATGCGGAAGGGAACATCGCTTATTTTCATGGTAATTACGTGCCAAAAAGAGATGTTCAATTTAATTATACAAAACCGGTAGATGGTAGCAACCCGAAAACAGATTGGCAAGGTTTGCATACGGTAGATGAAAATATTTTAGTAGTAAACCCAGAAAACGGATGGATCCAGAATTGTAATTCTACTCCGTTTACATCAGCTCTAGAATTTAGTCCAAAGAAAGAAGACTACCCGTATTACATGTCTAGAGATCAAGAGAACTTTAGAGGCGTTCATGCCATAGAATTATTGAAAGACAGAAAAGGGTACACCATTGATAGTCTTATCCGGTTAGCGCATGATCCGTATTTACCGGCATTCAAAGCTTTAATACCTGGCTTGGTAAAAGCTTATAATTCTCATAACGATAAGAATCCGAAATTAAAAGAGCCGATTAAGATGCTTGAGGAATGGGACTATACAACGGGAGAAGATCAAGTAGCCATGACATTGGCACATTTTTATGGTACCGCAATAGGCAAACATGCAAACCAACCAAAAGGAATAAGTGATATGGAGCGCATGATTTATTTTGGGAACAACACAGAAGCCGTATTGCCCATTTTTGAAGAAGTGATCAACCAAATTGAGTCAGATTTTGGTACATGGAAAATGCCATGGGGAGAAGTAAATAGATATCAGCGAACTACAGGAGATATCGTGCAGCATTTTGATGATGCTAAACCAAGTATTCCAATAGGGTTTGCTTCCGGTAGGTGGGGAGCCTTGGCTGCATACGGTGCGCGATACACCACCGAAGGCGCAAAAAAGATATACGGTACAAGGGGCAACAGTTTTGCAGCAGTAGTTGAATTTGGTGAAACCGTTAAAGCCAAAAGTATTTTGGCAGGCGGGCAAAGTGGTGATCCTGATTCTCCATATTTTAATGACCAAATTGAGAGGTATAGAAATGTAGATTGGAAAGAAGTACCTTTTTATAAGAAAGATGTTTTAAAAAGAGCAAGGGAAACATATGCCCCTGGAAAAAGATAAATTGATAAAGAAGCTAGATTATGGGATTGTTGAATAAAATATTAGGTAATGCCAGTGAGGTATCAGTAGAACAGCTATTAAAAAAATATGGTCGCTTATTGATAGAGGGAGAGGAAATTGAGTTGGGATTTTCCTTATTGCGAGATGTGTTCATGTTTACTAACAAGCGTTTAATTTTAATAGATATACAGGGAATTACGGGAAGTAAAATTGAATACAAATCGCTCCCTTATAAGAATATATCAAGGTTTTCTCTTGAAACTTCGGGTACTTTTGATTTAGATGCTGAATTAAAAATCTGGATATCTAGTGAAAACGTCCCAAGTGTAAGCAAAAAGTTCAATAAGAGTATAGATGTTTATGAAGTACAGCGGTACTTGGCAAGTAAGGTAATGTAATTGTTTACATTGATTCTTTGGTAACGATCAAAGTAGCCTTGGAACCTGCTGATAACAACCATTTGTTAGAGTAGATCAATTCCCCTTTATCGTTATACACATCTACTTGAGCAGTATTTGGGGCAGATGATCCATGGTTAAGTGCTTCAAAATCCAAACGGTTAAAACCATCTTGTAAATCGACATTGATTCCTTTGAACGCTCCGGTCAATAGCATGTTTTGTTCTACGACCATATCGTTCATATAAATCTTAACACGGTCTCCATCTACATATTCATGGTCCCTGCAAACTATGCCAATAAACTTTCCGCTACTTTTTACATCCCCAAGATATTGATCTGGAAAATACTGTCCTGATCCATTTAAGCGTTCTCCTGGACCAACTTTGGGATCTATTTTCATGCCAGTGCCTGCTTGTACCAATTCTTCATCGGGTAACATTTTTACAGGGTTCTTGCTGTTCATGTCTAGACTTGGCTGTTCTTTGATCAATGAGGGCATTTTAAGAACGGGGCTAGCGGTTCCACTAGAATTGATAGGGTTTGCTCTCTCAATTTTCAATGGTTTGGCAGTAGGTAAATCTGTTTGAGCAGAAACCTGTGCCATGGAAAGGGAGAACAAAACAATAAAAAGATAATAAAGGTTTCTCATCTAATCTTTACATTGGGTGAAATAAAGATAACAAATACCCTGCCATGGGCACTTAAGGCGACGTTAAAATAAGTATAGGATAGTGTTTTTTCGATAAACGAACTATTCTATTTCAAATTTTCCCTTAAGAACGAAATAAAATTTCCGTTCATTATTTTCTCAATGTCTTGAGGTGAATAACCTCTGTTTTCCAATAAATGAACACATTTTTGCAAATCTGCAATGGTATCTACATCGGCAGGACCTTGTTCTTTTCCAAATCCGCCATCTAGGTCAGAACCTATACCTACATGATTGGCATTACCTGCAAGTTGACAAATATGGTCAATATTATCGAGCATTTGCTGTAGACTTACGCCTGCAGATTTCGGTGTAGAAACCCCTTTTTCCCAATTTGGAACCATCATCCAAGCATCAAGCACAACACCTATAATACCTTTACGCGCTATTATTTCCTTGATTTGTTCATCTGTAAACTGCCTATGGTGGTTAACTAGGGCCCTGCAATTATTATGGCTGGCCCAAAGAGGACCGTCATAATTCACCATGGTTTCCCAAAAACTGATATCACATAAATGGGTTACATCTAAGATTATTCCTAAACGTTGAATTTCCTTTAATAAATTTCTTCCCTTGGCACCAATACCACCAGTTGAGTTGGTACCATGTGCGTATGTGCCAGGACCGTAATGTGCAGGGCCAATGGCACGTAACCCCTGATCATATGAACGTTGTAGGTATGAAACGTCTATGATAGAATCTGCACCTTCTAAACTTAATAAATACCCAATAGGTTTCTTTTCTTTATCGGTTTTCCAAAGTTCTAGGTGCGCATCAAGTTGAGTTTTGTTGGTGATTTGAACCATTTCTTTAGCATCTTCCATGCTTTTGTACCATGCCAACTGCCCTTGTGTTTGTGCCCAAGCCTGTTGAGGTGACTTCCATCCCGGTAATGCATTGTCTTTATGGACATAACGGGCAATTTGCGTTGCCATGCAGAGCCCGATATTACCTTTTCGCATAGCATCTAATGATACTGTATTGTTACCTCTATCTGGTTTATCGGTCATGCCTTGCTCACCTTTTCTGATATCTTCAACAGACCAGGTAAGGTCACGGTTCCATTCCATGGCGTTCATGGACAAGTCTAAATGGGCATCGAAAATGAACATATTTATATCGTAGATTTTTGGGTTCTTGCAGTTACCGGCCAATGATCTATAACTTTATTATCCTTAACAACCGTTAGAGTATCGTATTTGGCTACGGTAGGGCAAATATGTTTAGGAACTGCGTAATGCACATCCCCTACCTCAGGTATGGTAAGGTCGTCGTACTCAACGACCAGATGCTCTTCTGACTGACTAATTTGCTTACTGTGCTTTAGGTCTAAAAATGCTATTCTGGGGAAAGGCATTTCAGGTGCTAAGGATTTATGACCAAGGTCAAAACAAAGAATTCCCGTAGTTGGTTTACTTAGAATACGTGTCATTAGTACAGCTGCCGATAAAAAATGCATCTCAGGAAAGAGATTGCCATAACCGGCATCCCAAAGTAAAGTAGTGCCCGGGCTGGCCTCCACGCCATCTCGTTTACAGTGAAAGGGAAAAGTCGGTGAGCCACCGGCCACTATTTTAGGACTTGGTATGTCAAGTTTCTCAATGTTGGCTTTTAAGCTCAATACAGGTTCAAATGCAGTATTGCATTCTGCCTCACGAATAGTAGGATCTGTATGGCGTAAATGACCATCATACACATGTAAGCCTTCAGCAATTAAATGCTCATGTTCGCTTAACTCTAGATATAGGGCCAATGCCTTTTGATCAGGAGCTATACCCGTTCTGTTCATGCCGTTATTAATATCTATCCACAGCGGAATTTTAATGTTGTTGGCTTTAGCAAGGTCACCTAAAAGTTGCAAAGATTTAGAGTTGTCAACAAGAGTGGAAAACTTGGTATTGCCGTATGCTTTTATAAGTTCAACAAAGCGTTTGGTATTAGGGCCTATCGGTTGCATGGCCAACAGAACATCCTTGGCCTTGCAATTACCAAGTAATTCGGCTTCTGCAATGGTAGCGCATTTAAATTTTTGAATACCGGCATCCATTTGCATAGCAATTATATTGGCGTTTTTGTATGTTTTTACATGCGGACGCAAGAAATTTACATCGCCCCTCATAGAAATCATTAATTCAATATTATGTTGAATTCTATTGGGATAGATCAATAAAGACGGAGAAATTACGTCTTCCGGATGGGTCAATGAATACCAATTGTTGTCTTCCATATCTTTTAATGATGTAGTTCAAAATGTGCCTCTATCTCTACAGGAATACCGCCAGGTAAAATCATACCAACCGCACTACGAACACCCACACCGTTATCTGGTCCAAAAATATCTGCCATAAGCTCGCTAAAACCATTAATGACCAAAGGTTGTTGCCCAAAATCTGGAGTAGAGTTGACCATACCCAAGGTTTTTACGATTCTTTTTATTTTGTCAATGTCGCCAAAATGGGTCTGTATGGTAGATAGCATGGTCAATGCAACTTGCCTTGCAGCAATTTTAGCCTCTTCCATTGTCATATCATGACCGGCTCTGCCTACTATTAATGAGCCGTCATTTTGCATTGGTCCTTGCCCTGAAATGTAAAGAAAATGATCCACCACCAAAACGGGCTTGTATAAACCTGCCGGAGGTGGGGCAGGGGGTAAAATGAGTCCTAATTCCTTAATCCTTTCTGAAGGTTTCTTTTGCATATTTACTTGTTTAAATGAACATATTTATTATTAGAACACCTACTAGTCCCATAACACCTACGGTGGTTTCCATAACTGTCCAGCTTTTTAGGGTGTCGTTTACGGATAGGTTGAAGTATTCTTTGAATAACCAAAAACCACTATCGTTTACATGGGACAACATTAAACTGCCAGATCCAATGGCAAGCACCATTAATTCTGGGCTAACACCGGTACCTTGCACCAATGGCAGTACAATACCTGCAGCTGTTAAACCGGCGACAGTGGCAGAACCCACGCAAACGCGAATTACGGTAGCGATCAGCCAAGCTAAAATTAATGGAGAAATGGAAGATTGCTCTAATATTCCGCCAATATATTCACTTACACCGCTATCGATCAAAACTTGCTTTAGTGCGCCAGAGCCAGCAATAATTAGTAGTACCATAGTTATGCCCGTAATGGCACTACCAACAGAATCCATAACTTCTTTCATACTTTTACCGCGACCCAAACCTAAAGTATAGATAGCTACTAAAACTGCAATAAGCATGGCAATGGCAGGGTTGCCCATAAAAACCAAAATCTTGGTGAGAAAGAAATCCGCCGGTAGCAAAAGTTGGGCTAGTGCGGCAATGGCAATAAGAATTACTGGTAAAAGTGCGCTGATAATACTGTTTGCCATGCTTGGCATTTCTTCCTCTTTTAGGATGATGGGGTTTAGAAATTCCTTTAAGGGTGTTGCATTAATGTTTTTTAAAGTTCTTGAAAAGATAGGACCGGCAACAATAATTGCAGGTATTGCAACTATAATACCGTATAACAGTGTTTTGCCAATATCAGCATTGAACATGGACGCCAGTGCAGTTGGAGCAGGATGCGGAGGTAAATATCCATGGGTGACAGACAGCGATGCCAGCATGGGTAGACCTACATAAAGTAGTGGTAAGCCGGTGGCTGCTGCAATAGTGAATACCAATGGAACTAGGATTACGAAACCTACGGAATAAAACATGGGTATACCTACAATGAAGCCGGTTAAGACAACGGCCCATTGAATGTTCTTTTTACCAAATTTTTCTACTAAATGGGTGGTGATTCGTTGAGCGGCACCACTATCGGCAACTAATTTGCCCAACATGGCACCAAGTCCTAAGATAATAACGAGAAATCCTAAAATATTACCAATACCTTTTTGAATGGAATCTACGACACTGATAGGTTCCATTCCTTCGGCAATACCCACAAAAAGCGATACGATAATAAATGTGATAAAAGCATTGAGTTTAAATTTTGCAATGAGAATGAATAGGAGTAAAATTCCTAAAATAACAATGAATAATGGCATATTAAAAATGAGTTAGTTAAGTTGATCATCTAAATATACCATAAAAAAAAAGCTCATCATATATTATCTAATTATGATGAGCTTAAACATTGTAATTCTATAATTTATCAGTCATCTCGGGTGAGATGGTCTTATAGATCAATCCCGCTAAAATGGCTCCGATCATTGGCGCCAACCAAAATAGCCAAAGTTGATCTAGCGCCCAGTCACCAACAAATAATGCCTGACTGGTACTTCTTGCAGGATTTACAGATGTATTGGTAACAGGAATACTAATTAGGTGAATTAAGGTTAGACAAAGCCCTATAGCTAACCCGGCAAAACCTCGTGGTGCCTTGGTGTAAGTAGATCCCAGTATGACGAATAAGAAAATAAAGGTCATCACAAGTTCTATAGTAAAAGCTGATGTTAAATCATACCCTCCAGGTGAATGTTCATTATACCCGTTAGAAGCAAATCCACCAAGTTCAAAACCAGCTTTGCCGGAAGCAATTAGAAATAGAATGGCTGCTCCGGCAATACCGCCCATTACTTGAGCTACGATGTAAGGAAAAACGTCTTTACCCTCAAAACGACCACCTACCCAAACACCGATAGTTACGGCGGGGTTTAAATGACAACCGGAAATATGACCAATGGCGTAGGCCATAGTTACCACGGTTAAACCGAAGGCCAAGGAGACCCCAACAAAACCGATTCCTAATTCTGGATATCCTGCGGCAAGTACGGCACTACCACACCCACCTAAAACTAACCATAAAGTGCCTATAAATTCTGCAATAAACTTTTTCATTTTCTTAAGGTTTAATTGATTGTATGTATTTAGAAACCAAAAGTTTAATGAAGTCACAATTTTTTATGAGTTTTATTGATACTGTTAATGGTTAGATATTTAATTTTTTACATAAAATATAGTTAAATACCTTTTTTTAATCCGAATAGAGGGTGCAGAGGTTTTATTTTTAATATGATTAAATGATAAATTAACCAACATATTAAAAATGTACCTACGATTAAAATTGTAGCTTTTAAAAGCAAACTCCATTGCAAATCTTTTATGTAATATGCAATTCCTACGGTTACGGTTTGATGAAGAATGTAGAATGGGTAAACAGCTCGATTGGCATAGCTCAAAAGTGGACTAGGTTTGTTCTGATACTTAGCGGCATATCCTAATAGCACTAATATCCATGACCAAAGATTTACGATTTTCAGAAAAGCTTCGGTAAAGTGACGGGTGTATCCGTCTTCAAATTGCCAAGTAATAAGCATTCCTATGAAACATATAATTCCTAAGTAAAAAGCTTTTGTGCGTATCCTTTCGATTGCATTCCAAAGAATAGGTCCGCAAGCGACCATGACAAATCCGAAGAAGAATAAAGTCATGGAAGAGAAAAAATTAAACCAATCATTAATTAGGTCATGGGTTATGTCATAAAAAGGTTCTAACAAAGACTCCAATAAATATAAAGGAATCGTAAAAATGTATAGTCCGTATGGTTTTTGAATTACCTTGCTAATCCAACGTATATAACTGTTTTTATTATTTTTCATATAAAGGAAAAAAGGAGAAAGCAATACGGAAAAAACTAGTAGATACGGAAGAAACCACAAGTGGTGCCAACTTAAATTGCCTTCTGGGTAAATGCCGTCATAGGCTATAGTGCTCAAGTAGCTCCAATACGAACCTTGAAATTGACCTTGTGCCATTCTTTCAAAATATACCTGTGGAGGAACAATAACGAGCATACCGAAAACAAGGGGGATCCCTAAACGCAAAAATCGCTCCTTATTAAATTGCCATATATTTCTTTTTGATAAGGCATAGAACGTACCCATACCAGAAATTAGAAATAATATTGGCAGTCTCCATTGATTTAAAAAAAGCATGGGCCACTTCAACCAATCATAGATGTTGTTATTTTTTATATGCCAACCCCAAGGCACAAAGAACATACCTGAATGATAAATGATTAAGAGTGAAAAAACGAATACTCGCAACCAATCGATATCATACCTTCTAAACTTTTTTTCCATAATCTAGTGATTTTCATCAAAGTTGAATTTTAAAATCAGGAATGATAAATTTTGGACATTACCATATGTCCTGAATTACAATTTTGGAGAAATTGACTTTGCAAATTTAGAGGGAGATATACCCGAAATCTTCTTGAAAGCATTGTAAAATGCAGACTTTGACTTAAATCCTACCGTCTCGCCAATAGCTTCAATGGTTAGATGACTAAATTGAGGGTCTACTAATCTCTCTTTAGCTAGATCAATTCTTTTGCTATTGATATAGTGATTAAAATTAGAACCAAAATCTGAATTTATAGTTTTTGAAATTTGATTTGGATGAATAGCTAACTGGGTGGCAAGATTTTTTAAACTGGCTTGGCTATTTGTATAAAACAAGTTATTGTCCACGAATGTTTCAATTTCTTTAAATGTAACTTCATCTGCTGCATTCGAAAGCGTTTCATACTTATCTGCAACCCATGATTTTTCAAAGAACTTAGATTTGGAAATAATAATGTATGTGGTGGCAAATGCTACTAAAGTTTGGAAAATGGCAATAAAATGGTCTCCGCCATCGTCGTCATATATGTAGAAAACTACAAATAGAAGAATGAAAAAAGTACAGAGTATAATGGCAGAATTACGTGTAAAAATGTATTTGGCAGACTTAAGGTTTGCTTTATCTGTGTCATTTCTATAGCGTTCTTCTTTAACTAGTTTTAGTGATAATAGCGTATATAACAGTAAACTAAATAAAATTAACCAATCAAATATATCTTTAATGTGATGGTATGAATAGTTAAATGTGTCTGGAACCGAGGCGGTACCTAAATTACTATAATACGCACCTAAATAAGCGTTTAGTTTAACCGAAACTGGAGCTGTGTAAAACGGAATCTGTGAT
Source organism: Maribacter sp. HS (assembly GCF_048059195.1). Classification (NCBI taxonomy): domain Bacteria; kingdom Pseudomonadati; phylum Bacteroidota; class Flavobacteriia; order Flavobacteriales; family Flavobacteriaceae; genus Maribacter; species Maribacter sp. HS. The sequence continues at coordinate 276,372 of NZ_JAYLVV010000003.1, read as the reverse complement.
AAAAGATAACCTAGCGGTAAAATTAAGTGCCACCAACCTTTACGTATAGAAATAGGTTTTCTTTTCAAAAATGCATAAATAGTAAAGTATAGAAAAGGACCTATAAGCAAAACAAAAACTTCAGAAGAATCATTCCATTCAAGAAGGTGTTTTATGAGTCCGGTGTAACACAAATAAGTATCCAAAAAAACCAGTGTTCCAAATAATAATAAAAATGCAAAATAGAGTAGTAATCTATTATTCATGCTTTTTACAAAAAGTACGATACTTAAAAATAGATTTTGCGCCACTCCTAATAGCATTATGGTAGAAGTAAAGTTATGTCTAATAGGAATTTGCGCTATGAGGTCTTGAAGCGTATCCATCTTATTTATTATCTAAATAATCTTTCAACTTCTGTGGACCTTCCAATAAAATGCGAACCACGCGTAATGTTCCGTCATCCGTGGTATTAATTTGCCATTTGATTAGGGAAATAGATCCTTTTTCAATTTCTATTCCGGTAATACTTCTTGGGTGAACGCAGCTACCATCGTTAAAGAGAGGTATATCTCCAGGCTCTGGAAAACGAGGTCTGTGGGTATGACCTACTACAGTAACTTTTAATCTTTTCTTTAATATCCATTTTTTAATACGGCGCTCTACTTTTATGAGTTCAGTGTAGTTTTTTGCGGGTGAAGTAGGGTCTGCTATACCCCATACTTGTAGGGGTTTCCACAGTACCCTCACCAAAAATCTGCCCCAGCGCCAAAAAGTGTAATTCCACCAATCTGCTTGGTGACCATGGGTAAGAAAAACTTCTTGTTGGGTTTCTTTATGTTTTAGTATAAGTGCTTCATGGTACTTTATGCCTTCAAATAGTGATTTATCCTTATCATCTATAGGTTCAAAATAGCTAGATAAATGCTTTTTTACATAAGCTTCATCCTTGTAGACCATATCATGGTTTCCCCAAATCATGTGAAGTCTTTGTTCTAAATGAAATTGCTTCAATAATTTAAAAACATTTTTATGGGCTTCAAAAATAGATTCAAAATGAATGTTCTCCCAAAGCTCATCTCCATCGCCTAGTTCACAGTAATCAAAACCTTCTGAATAATAGAATTTTAAGGCGTGGTAGTAAATGTTTCTATTGTTTGCAAAATCGTCTGCAAAACTGTTATCGCCTCTATGACAGTCGCTAAATAGAATAAATTTTGAAGTGTCGTCAAACGGAATAGTTTTAGCGTTTTCATAAGCTCTATTAAGTCTGTTTTCCGATGACATACTGTAATTTTCGCTAAATATCCGAAAATCCCGTTAACCATAATGCTATAGTTGGTCAAAAAATAGGGTTGGTTTTGTAACTTTACACAAAATTAGTAGACTAACCAGAACATGGGAAAGCACGATAGAATGAAAATGCCGTTTAAGCACCTCATAAGTTTTGAAAAACTTCTTACGAAGTACGATGAACATTTGAAAGGTGACGACCCTTTTTTGGCAGCTACCGCCGAGCGTATTTTGGCTGTGGAAAAAGGATTTCCTGAATTGCGGAATGGTTTTTCTGATTTTTCTTTATTGGAGAAAAATAAAGACTTAATCGATCGTATTTTACAAGATACGTTTACAGAGGCTTTGAGCAGTAACGAAATAAAGGTAGCTACTTTGCCCTACCAAGGTGTTATTATAAAATCATCCAAACGTTTTCAAAGTATAATTCATGAAGCCGGTGACGGTTATGAACCCGAAATAAGAAACGTTGGGGATGATATGGATTATATCATGAGCTGTGTGGTAGTATTAAATTATTATTATGGTTATAAGCTAGATTTTAGTAGACCATATTTTTATGATATTCCAGATGCCAATGGCGTAATGCGTCACTATCGTATTTTATATAATGCAGATTTTATTGATGTTATCCCAACGGACAAGGCAAAGGAAGTAACCCAAGAAGATGTAGACGAGTTATTGGCAAACCCAACTGATATTAAGCTTTGGAAGGAGAAGATTCCGCCAGAAAGTTTTATTTCTAAAGGATTTGTAATTGCCAATTTGTTCGATGTTACCATGGAGCAGGCAATTTCAAATATTAAGTCGAAATTAATCTCAAAGGACACTTTGCAACCTGTAAAGTTTATGAATGATTTGCAAGAGACCTTTAAATCATTCTTTCGTTTACCTAATATTAAAGTAGGTTTTGCTTCTTTTGATGCCAAAAAAGATCAGTTTGAAGAAGTTGCAGGTATTGGTTTTGATAGCTTTCTTTTAAGGGGTAGACATGCAATTGACTGTAAGGTAGCATTGTGTGAGGAATCTTATCATAAACTAATAGATTTCAACTCTTATTTTACCATTACGGATATGGATCGTATGGTGGGGCAATCTGGTGAAATGCAGCCATATAAAGGGCTACAGGATCAAGGAGTGCAAAGTGCTATATTTGCTCCAATAGCATATGAAGGTAAGTTATTGGGTATTTTAGAAATAGTTTCTCAGAAAAAAGGAGTGCTCAATGGCGTTAACGCACAAAAGTTAGATGATGTAATGCCGTTCATTGTTTCTGCCGTAGTACGTACCAAGAACGAAGAGAACAATAGAATAGATGCCATTATTCAAAATGAATGTACTTCTGTTCATTCTTCCGTGTATTGGAGGTTTCAGGAAGAGGCCAAAAGGTTTATGCAAGATGAAATAGAAGGTAGATCACCTTCTTTTAAGGAAATTGTTTTTAAAGATGTATACCCATTATTTGGGCAAATAGATATAAAGGATTCTTCCCAAGCAAGGAATTTGGCAATACAAAGAGATTTGATGATACAGCTTTCTGAAATAGATAGTGTATTGAATATTGCTTTGAAAAAATGGAATTTACCTATCTATGAAGAGTTGATCTATAGGGTAAACAATCACTTGGATAGTATTAAGGAAATGCTCTACACCAATAGTGAACAAGCTATTTTCGATTTTGTTCAAGATGAAATTTCACCGGTTTTTGAACATCTTAAAAAAGCGGATAAGGAGATAGAAAATCATATACTGGCATATGAGTCCAAAATAGATATGGGTACCGGGTCTTATTATGATCATAGAAAAAATTACGATGAAAGCGTAACCTTGGTCAATAAAACCTTATCGTCGGTTATTGATAAAAGACAGGAAAGTGCCCAAAATATGTTTCCACATTACTATGAGCGTTATAAGACAGATGGTGTGGAGCATAATATGTACATTGGTTCTTCTATTTCAGAGAGTAAAGAGTACAATCCGTTATACCTAAATAATTTAAGATTATGGCAATTACAGGTAATGTGCGAAATGGAAAATGCACATTACTCGTTAAAACCCAAATTACCTGTACCGTTGGATGCGGCATCATTAATATTGGTATATAACACATCTTTATCTATTCGTTTTAGAATGGATGAAAAACAATTTGATGTAGATGGCACGTACAATGCCCGTTATGAGGTAATTAAAAAGAGAATAGATAAATCTTACATTAAGGGTACAGAGCAAAGATTGACCCAAAAAGGAGTATTGTCAATTGTGTATTCACAGAAAAAAGATGAGCTAGAATATTTAAGGTATATCAAATTCTTGAAATCTAAAGGATACTTTACCAATCAAATAGAAATTGTTGAGTTAGAAGGTCTTCAAGGCGTGTCTGGTTTAAAGGCAATACGTGCTCAAATTTTATATAAAAGAGAGCAAGAACCAGAAAAAACCTATACTTACCAGGATTTAATGGATGCATTAAAAGAATAGTACCTGGCTTAATAATTCAAGTTTACGATCCGGACCAAAGAATTTAAATGAAACGGCAAATGCTATGACCGAAAGGATCATGCCGATCATGAATATGGTATATGTCCATCGTAAAAGAGCGTATTTTCTATTTAATACAATTCCAAGAAAGTAAAGATCTTTGGTCAAAGAGGTATAAATGTAATCTTTGTCCTTTAGCATTTCTTGTATGGCCCATTCATATTCGCTCAGTGCCATTTTATGAAAATTACCGAAAAATAACAGGTTTACATTTTTGTTTTTTACATCGTCTTTAGTGAATTCGCCACTAGTAACGTTAGGTCTTGTTGCCAATACTGCCAAAATCATAGATACCACACTAAAGAATACAAATATTACGGTAGGGTAGATTAAGTAATCGTTAGATGGGTTATCCAATTTTGGAATTAGATTGGAGAGCGCCAAAGAAATTATTATTGCATTGACCGATAATAAAATATTGGCTTTGGTATCTGCAATATCACTAAGGGTAATATGGTTTTTTAAGGTAACCCTATAAAGTGTTTGAATACCACGATCAGGACTTTCGCTCTTAAATTGCGCTTTTAGTCGTTCTTTTTTTGCTAGTTTTTTCTGTGACTTTTTGTCCTTAACTAGCTTTCTTAAATTCTTGTCTTTTTTTTCCAGCCAATTCTCCTTGGCGTAATCCGTATAGAATTGATGGTCAGTTCTAAATACTTGAATATTTAGGTCTAACCATTCTTTTTGAGAGTAATTTTTTAAGCCAAGTAATTTAAGTTCTTCGCGCAAAAGGTCAGACGTTTCAAGATAACTGCTTTGTGCAAAATGAGAAGAATCCGCATCGCGAATAATCATGTCCATTTCATTACTTGGGGTTGCATTCCATTTAGTAGCAAGAATACAGGACTTCACTTTTGCTATTAATTCTTTTGCATAACCTTCTTTTGATAGAAACTCTTCGGCAATTTCACAACTACTTTCTTCGTGGTTTTTCGTGCCTTTTGTATAACCAGTATCGTGTAGCCAAGCTACTAACAGCAAAATTTCCTGATCCTGATCCGATAGAGAACAAGATTCAAGTAATTGTTTAGTACTTTTAACGACTCTTTGTGTATGTCTTAGATTATGATATAAAAACTTATGATCCAATTGATTGGTTAGTAAGTCTGTTACAAATTGTTGTGTGTTATCTAAGATGTCTGACATGGAAATTGAATAATAATAACCCAAATTACGAAAATTTAAAGAGGGCAAGGCTACTATGAAAAAGATTTATGCATATCTATCGATTTTTATATTTATTACAAGTTGTGCAACCTATAGTACAAAATATGTAGATGATAAATATGCTGTAGATGTTGATAGTTCTAAAGAAGTTTCACATACATTTTATTTAATTGGTGATGCAGGTTTGTCTCCTATTGGGGGTATGAATCCTGCACTCAAAATTTTCAAAAATAAGTTGGATAAGGCAGGTAAGAACAGTACTGCCATATTTTTGGGTGATAATATTTATCCTGCTGGGCTACCGGATCCAAAAGATTCTACACAAGCCTATATAGAGGCAAAAAATCATTTAGATGCCCAAATAAAAACTTTGGAGAATTTTAAGGGCAGACCACTTTTTATACCTGGTAATCATGATTGGTACACTGAAGGTTTAATTGGTCTGGAACGGGAAGAAAATTATATAAAAAGAGCTTTAAAAGAGAAGGAAAAAGACCCTTTTTTACCTGAGAACGGTTGCCCAATAGATGTCATAGAAATTGGGGAAGATGTTGCCATCATTACAATAGATACAGAATGGTACTTGACTAATTGGGACAAACGCCCCGATATTAATGACAAATGCGAGATCAAGAGTAGGGACAAGTTTTTTCTGGAATTGGAAGATGCCATAAAAGATTATAGAGATCGCACCACGGTAATAGCCATGCACCATCCATCAAACAGTTATGGCGAGCATGGAGGGCAGTATTCGTTAAGAAAACAATTCTACCCAAAAAAAATGGCAGTGCCGGTACCTGTTTTAGGCACTTTTATTAATGTATTAAGAACTACATCTGGTGCATCCATTGAAGATGTAAATAACAAGCGATATAGAGAATTGATGAAAAGGGTAACGACCTTGGCACAATATTCCGATCGGGTAATATTCGCATCAGGACATGAACACACATTACAGTATATCCTTGAAAATAATACGCCGCAAATTGTTAGTGGTTCAGGTGCAAAAGAAGGTTTTACAAAGTTGCTGAACGGTTCTCAGTTCAGTACGGGAAAAATGGGTTATGCTACTTTAGAAGTATATAAAGATGGGTCGTCAAGAGTTAGATTTTATGGTGTTGGCGAAAACAATAATGAAGAATTTTTGTTTACAAATGAAGTGTTGCCACCTACGCAAGTAACGTTTGAAGCTGAACTTACAGTCAGTTTCCCAGATTCTGTAGAGGCGTCCGTATACACAGATAATGAGATTGAAAAAAGTAGGTTTTATAAAGGAATTTGGGGTGAACGCTATCGTAAGTATTATGGGACAAAGGTAAAGGTGCCTACGGTACGTTTAGATTCCCTTATGGGTGGTCTTGAACCTGTTAAGAAAGGCGGAGGTCATCAATCTAAATCACTTCGTCTTCGCGCAAAGGATGGTAGGGAATATGTCATGCGAGCTTTAAAAAAGAGCGCCGAGCTATACTTGCAGTCCATGGCTTTTCAGGATCAGTATGTATTGGATGATTTAAAGGAGACCTATACCCAAGAACTTTTGCAGGATTTTTATACAGGCTCACACCCGTATGCTCCTTTTACCACAGCGCGATTATCAGATGCTGTTGGTATTTACCATACAAATCCTGTATTGTATTATGTGCCAAAACAGCCGGCTTTAAAAGAGTATAATGATTCTTTTGGAGATGAATTGTATATGATTGAGGAACACACTGGAGATGGTCATGGTGATTTGGCAAGCTTTGGATATTCAAATGATTTAAAGAGTACTGATGGCATGCTAGAAGACTTGCGTGATGATGAAAAGTATGAAGTGGACAAGGATCTTTATTTAAGAGCTCGGCTTTTTGATATGGTATTAGGTGATTGGGACAGGCATGTTGATCAGTGGAGATGGGCAGAGTTTAAAGACGAGAAAAAGAATAAGGTAGTATATAGACCTGTACCTAGGGATCGTGACCAAGTATACTCCAAAATGGGAGATGGTGCTTTAATGAATATTGCCACGCGTATAATACCAGGTTTAAGGTTAATGGAAGGTTTTAATGAAGAAATTAGAAGCGTAAAGGGCTTTAACTCTTCTCCTATGACCTATGTTTTGGATCTTACCTTGTTAGGAGAAACAGAAAAAAGTCAATGGTTGGCTCAGGCAAAATACTTGCAAGAGAATTTAAAGGAAAGTGATATTGATGAGGCGTTTAAAGCTTTTCCTGAGGAGGTAAGGGATGAAACGGTCAATGAAATTAAGCAAACACTTTTGGCACGCCTAAGCCACATTCAGGAAACGGCAAATGAATACTACAAGATTTTAAATAAGTATGCTGTTGTAGCGGGTACCGACAAAGATGATTGGTTTGAAATCAATAGACTTAATGATACAGAAACTGAGGTAAAGGTTTTTAGAAATATAGGAGATAAGAAAAAACGTCTTTTTTATTATAAGATTTTTTCAAGTGATGATACCAAAGAACTTTGGGTTTTTGGTTTGGATGATGATGATATTTTTGAGGTTAAGAATCCTTCCAATTTTACGGGAGTAAAGGTGAGAATTATTGGGGGGCACAACAATGATATATATCGAGTGGATAATGGTAAGAACGTGGCATTGTATGATTTTAAGAGCAAGAAAAACACGTTTGAAAAGACAAGTGGGGCAAAAGTTAAATTATCAGATGACTATGAACTAAATACCTATCAGCCACTTAAATTGAGAAATAGTTTCAATCAAATTATACCTACTATTGGTTTTAATCCAGATGATGGGGTTAGAATAGGTTTCTTAAATACATACACCTATAATGGGTTTAGACAAAATCCTTTTACGCAACAACATACCATAGGTGCATCTTATTATTTTGCCACAAGCGGTTTTGACGTAAAATATCAGGGAGAATTTGCCCATGTTTTTGAGAATTGGAACGCAGAATTGAAAGCCCGTTTTACAAGTCCTAATTTTGCGGTGAATTTCTTTGGTTTTGGTAACGATACAGAAAATTTTGATGATGACTTAGGGTTGGATTTTAATAGGGTAAAACTTAGGCAAATAGACTTTTCACCATCATTGGTTTGGAGAGGACAGTTGGGCGCTAAGGTGAAACTGGGGTTGTCCTATGAGAATATTAGTGTAGAAGAAACCAATGATAGGTTCATAAACACTTTTTATCAACAAAATGGAGAAGAAACCAATAGTGATTTTGTTGGAGCTCATGCCACTTATACTTACGAAAACAGGGATAATGAAGCATTCCCAACCTTAGGAATGGGAACTTCGTTAGAAGCAGGGTATAAAGAAAATCTTTCTAAAGAAGGAGGTAGTTTTGGGTACATAATACCAAGCTTAAGTTTTGATTATAAATTAATACCAAGCGGAAGGCTGGTGCTTGCTACAAAATGGAAAGCACATTTTAACTTAGGTGATGAATACGAATTTTACCAAGCTGCCAGTATAGGTGGTATTGATGGTCTTCGTGGTTTTAGAAATCAGCGTTTTACAGGTAAAACCTCCTACTATCAAAATACGGATATTAGATTTAGCCTTGCTAAAAAACGCACAAGACTACTACCTACTGCAATGGGGCTTTTTGGTGGTTTTGATTATGGAAGGGTGTGGATGCCTGAAATGAGTTCTGGTCGTTGGCATACCTCTTACGGTGGAGGTTTTTTCTTAAATGCATCGGATATTATCTCGGTGAATACGGCAATATTTGCCAGTGAAGACGGACCAAGGTTTACTTTTGGACTAGGTTTCGGTTTTTAGAAAAGTAAATTATTTTATAGAATAGGTGTATAGGTTACCACCTTCACTATGTGCTTTTTCATCGGAAATGAGTAGGGTGTCATCATTGAGAAAACAAACCGATTCTAATTGAGAACGGGCACCTAGATCAATTTCTTGCATGTTGCCCGTTGTAAAATCATCCCAGGTAAAATCTGTAAAAATGAACAGCTTACCATAGCTAAGCGCAACGATTCTGTCCCCTTTTGGAGATATGTCAATTGATGTGATTTGGCATATTTTCCAATCTTTGCAAGGCGTAAATGAACCTACAAGGGTTGCCTCATAAGTACCCTTGGTATCTGGTACTGAGTAAATATGGGCTTCTCCTGTAAATGCTTTAGACCTGTTTTTGGTTACTATGAATATTTTACCATCGTGGTGAAAAATAGCTTCTGAATCGTAAAATAAACCCTCTTTTTTAGGGGGGAAATCTTTTTGGTCCGGATAGTGGAGCTTAATTTTTTCAGCGTCAATTTTGTCTCCTGGTTCAATAGTAGGGTTGGGTAGTTTATAGATGACCAAATCTTTTCTTTTGTTCGCATTGTTACCGATATCACCAATATAGAGATTGCCGGCTTTATCAGTGGTTAGGTCTTCCCAATCTTGATTGTCACCATTTTTAACTTTAAGACTTTTAAGAATATCTCCCGTAAGGTTTATTTGATATATTTCATCTTTATTGCCACCATCTTCAATGACCCAAACTGTAGAATCGCCATAAGTGGCCAATCCAGAGTTTTCATCCAAACTGCCTGGCAAATCTGCAATTACTTTTAATTGACCGTAATTAGAGCACGAGGTGAATACAGATAAAACTAAAAATGTGCTTAATACTATTTTATTCATCTTGATCAGCTAATGGCATAAATACTTCAGCTTTCCAACGCAAAGCATCGCCACCCATATTTGGGTTGTTAAAAAAGAATTCTATTGGCTTTTTTTCTATGGCAATGTTCTTTTCTTCAGCGTAGTCCAATAAAGTGTACCAAGCTCTATCAGAGGTCATGTAGTTACCATTATAAACAGCCTTAAGTGATTTTTTGCCAATGAACTCTTTATAAATAATATCTTTTATTTGTGGCAAGGTATCGCTTTTAATAATGGGGTAGCAAAAATTAAAGCTTATGCTATCATTTTGCATATTCCAATCTGTAGTTTCAATAAATGGAATACCGTTTACCTGAATGCCATTACTTGCTATTACGGAATTGAGAAAAGGATAACTCTCCATCATGCCAAAAGCCTTGGTTATCTGTGTGGTTTTGTGTTCAACGCAGGCACAGTAGGTAGAAGGTAGGTTATCTTCTCCCATAAATGTAACTTTAAATTCCTTTCTATGGGCATTGAGGTTCTCAATGAAATCGGTCACGGTTTTTCTTGATTGTTTTTCAAAATCGGTATCGTAAAATGGGACCGCAAGTTTATTTCCCATACTATGGTCTTCATCCTTTACATTCACGATTAATTGTGAAGTAGAATCCGTAATGGGGGTTATGTTCCAATTATAGATATGGGTAGAATCCCCGGAAACAATTCTTTGTTCTAAATTACCCAAGTTATTAAGCTGTCTTACAGTAGCATTTGGTAAGGTATTGTTCCAAGCTTTTAAAGCTTGATTTATAGTACCAGTATTAGATTTGGCTACAACCCTTATTTGATAATCTTGTGGTTTAATAAGAAAATACCAAAGTAATGCAACCATTAATATGGCAATGGTTATAGTTAAGCCTTTTTTCATGCGAATTAATTATGTGCTAAACTTGAATTTTTCTTCATTTTAATTTTAGAGTTTAAAAGATCACCAATTTTTCTACCTTGGCCAACACCTACTTCTACCGCAGCTCGGTAGTGAATTCCGCCGTACATTCTACTAATGGCAGCTTCATCGGCAGCTTCGTTAAAAGAATTAAATTTTCTTATAGGTAGACCATAAGGAGTTTCGGTATCATCTTCAAAGCTAAAATTATCGCCAAAAATACTGGTCAATGCTGTAGAGGCTGCACCGGAAACTACACTGTGTCCGCTGGTATATTCCGGAAATGGAGGAGTTTGTAAAATAGGTTTCCAGTTTTCATCTATATGTTGGTTGATCAATGTTTCGGGTCTAATCAGGTTGCTTCGGTATTTTTCATCCCAACAGCTAATGAAACCGTCAGCAATGGCCATAGATGTCTTGGTGTATGCAAATACGGTATCATCAAAATTACTATTGGTCTTTTTTGCCGCTATTTTTGTAATACCGATCCAATGTGCCCCTGGAGTAATTTTTTTGGTAGCGAACATCAAATGACCTCTAGTTACCGAAACATAAGGGTTGCAATCCCAGAATTTGGCAATGGCCACTTCTTCAGATTCATCTCCGGTTTTGGTGATATCATTACTGATATTATAAACCTCAATAAGTTCTTTGTAGAAGTCGGAGTCTTTTTCTAATGAGAATGGCGGTGGTGGTACTGGTTTAAACTGCGATGCCGAATCAATAATAAATGGGCGAATTTTATTCCAGTGTGGTTCTATACCATCCATATAAGCAGGTGGGGTAGGTTGCCATCTCGCTGGGTCGTCTGTGTTGACCGTAAATTTAGGCATTGTTCTGGTTTGACTGTAATTGTCCTTGTTCATCCATTCTTTAATATGTTCTGCCACTTTTAAGCCGTAGATTTTAGAGGCTTCAAATTCCGGTTCGTTCATATTTTTCCATTTTGTGAACAAACTATCTTGCAGTACATCAAACTTATCTTCAGAAAAGATGAGCTGTCTACTGATGTTCATATGGGCAATTAGTGCGGATAATTGTGGATTAATAGCAGATGCGGTATCTATCGCCGGTATTGGTTTTAAGTCTTTTAGTTGACCAGATAAAGATTGGTAGTCAGGGTTTGTTTGAGCAACGATCTCATATGCCGCAATGTTTGGGTATGCAAATATTCTACTGGCTACTGGCGGAGAGAAAATATCATGGATCATGATATCTATAACATGGTCAATAGAATTATGTAGATCGTCTGGAGAAATCTTAATTGGTTCTTGTTTTTTCTCTGTACAGTTTGCAAATAAGACAACTGCTAAAAGTATAAATACATATTTTTTCATTGTACTAAGGTTTGAGTATTTGGTACACCTCTGCTGCTTTGTCATTAAAGGTGAGCAATATATAATTGTTGTTATTGAAATTGATTATGTTCATATTACGAATCGATTTTCCAGTTAAATCGAGACCAATTTTATTTGCTAAGGTAATATTGCTGTCGCTGCTTATCAACGCCCCGGGAAAAGAATCAAAACGCCCATGGTATGGTTTAACTCCAAAATAATTTCCGGCTGCGAGTACCTCTGTTTTAAGATCTCCGTTAAAGTCAAACTCCAAGAAAGACATTATAGGTGCCAATTGCAGTTCATAACTAAAAGGAATAAAAGAGAATTTACCATTGTTATTTTTAAGATAGCCAGAATTTAAAGTATGCACTTCTAAAATTTCCGCATTTGCTAGCATATTCTCACCTAGAATTTCATCTATGGGTTTGCCAGCGAAAGAATGGTAGTTGTTGAATTTTTTACGAAGCGAAACCATTTGGCTGGCTAATTCTTTTAATCCGTCTACAGGGTAATCTTTACCGTCTTTGTATGTACTTACAATGGTTTCTGTTGCACCATTTTTATCAAGGTCTCCATAATACATTTTCATAGGATGTTCTTCTGATGTGGAGAACTTCGTATTTAAGCCCCAATTGCCTAAAAGAAAATCTTGGTCGCCATCACCATCAATATCAAAACTAGTGACAGTCTGCCATAAACCGTTTAACTTATCGTTTTCTAAAGGATGTATTTCTTTGAAAGTACCTTCATTATTTTCAAAAAATTTAGGGGACATCCATTCACCTACAAATAAAAGATCTTCCCATCCATCATTATTGAAATCTGTGACCAAAGCATCGGTAACCATACCTAGATTCTCAAATGTATTGTCGGCTAAGCTAAAGTTGCCGTTTTCATTTTTTAATAAATAACTGTTAGGTTTATTTCCATAATCTGCACTTATAGATTGGTTGCAGACTAAAAGGTCCAAGTCGTCGTCATGGTCGTAATCAAGTTTTAAGAGCACGGATGTGTTCTCGAACATTTCGGGAAATTCTTTTTTAGAATAAGTTTGATTATTTGATACGTAGTAGGAATTTGTAAGGGGCTTCATTTCGTTGTAGAAATCTGCACCACCTGTCCCTACAATCAAATCGTTCTTTCCATCATTGTTAAAATCTGCAATAATTGAAGTAACATCCTCTTTAATACTATCCTTGTTTATCTCTGGATAATCCGTTTTTTGAAATACAGTGTCACCTTGAATATAAACTTGAGAAGGAATGTATTTTGAGCCACCAAAGAAAATATCTTCTTTGCCATCTGCGTTTAAATCGCCTACACTTACTGCCGGACCTCTGTCTGACATTTGATAAGGAATCAATTTTTGACGTAAATAATCGCTATAAGCATCTTCATTATGAATATAGTCAATGCCTAGGTTGTTCAATGTTTTTTTGAACAGTAATTGCTTTTGAAGGTGTAGGCTATTATAATTAAAAGGTTTGTTTTGACTTGGACTAATATTCAATGATTGATTTACTGCTATATTTTTTAAAGTCTGATAGCTTTTGTCCGGCCATATGATTTTTAAGGAGTCAATAGTAGTAAGGTCACCGTACCCAAAATGAATAATAGGTTCTGAGGAAGCCTGGAACCCACGAACCGTATACATTTCTTTAAATTGCTGAACACCGTTTGCGTAAGAGAAAATTTTAGTACCTATACCAAATTTGTTTTTTGGGGTATAATCTAATTTAATCTTAAGCCAGTGGGCTTTGTCATTAGTAGTGTTCTCTTGTATTTCCGCAGGGCTATAAAGATTGTTGGTGACTAAATCTAAGTCGCCATCATTATCTAGGTCACTATAGGCTGTAGCACCGGTTATTATAGTGTCTTGGGCAATCCAGTTTTTTGATTCATCGATAAATTGAAGGTCTTTTGAGCCCTTAAAAATCATATTCCCTATAAAACCCGATGGCATCATTTTAAGTGCCTTTTGATCTACAAGGTTGGTATTGTTGATTTTTGATCTAATGTTATCATTAGAAATATAGTTAATATAATCTAGATCATTAGGACGTTTAGGTATGCCGTTACTAATATAAAGATCTTGCTCACCGTCTTGGTTAAAATCCCCGAATAACGCGCTCCAGCTCCAATCTGTTGCCGCAACGCCACTTTGTAATGCGGTTTCTATGAATTTACCATCGGGTTGATTTACAGAAAGCATATTTCTTGTATACTGATTATGGTATCCAAAAGTTTCGGTTTTCATTTTTTGAATTTGGATATCATCATCACCCTCGGATGATTTGAGAACAACTTCATCTCTGCCCAACATATCCAAAGAAATTAAATCTGGTAAACCGTCATGGTTAATGTCTGCCACATCACTTCCCATAGAAAATCGTGTGGTATGTCCAAAAGCCTCTTTAATACTCTCTTTAAAAGTTCCATCACCATTATTTAGGTAGTAATAGTCGTCCTCATGAAAATCGTTCCCAATATAAAGATCAGGGTAACCATCCTGATTAAAATCAGAAACGGCTATTCCTAATCCGTATCCATTTACTCCACCATAAATACCGGCTTCTTCGCTGACGTCAACGAATTTACCATTGTCATTACGTAGCAATTTGTCGCCAGTTTCGTAAATACGATTATGTCTTATTTGCGCATTACCGTAAGAATCTTGAGTGTGTATGGCATGGTTAAGGAGATATATATCTAAATCACCATCTAAATCATAATCCAAAAATGCGGCAGATGAGCTATAAGATTCAAAATCAAGATCAAATTCAGCTGCGCTTTCTTTAAAAGTAGCATCTCCTTGATTTATGAACAGCTCATTATATCCATTGAATCCGTTTAAACCAACAACTGCACAAACATAAATGTCCAAAAGACCATCACCGTTTACATCTCCCATTATGGCTCCGGTATTCCAAGAACTATTACCCTCAACGCCTGCCTTTTCAGTAATATCTTTAAACTGTAAATTGCCTTTGTTGAGGTATAACTTATTCTTTACCTGATTTCCGGAAAAATAGATGTCAGGTAAACTGTCATTATTGATGTCACCAATGGCAACACCACCACCGTTATAAAAGTAGAGGTAATCTAATATGCTTAGGTCTTTGGTTTCGGTAAGTTTATTTTCAAAGGTGATGCCTGTATCTTTAGCAGGGAGTTTTGTAAATAATTCACCGGAATTTTGCTTGCATCCTAACGCAAAAACCAAAACAGATATGTACAATAACTTATTCCTCATTTAATCTATACAGTTTTGGAGTATCGTCATTAATTGCGGCAATAATAAATTCGTTTCCGTTTTTATCCTTTATGGTTTTTAATTGCTTTACTTCATTACGTATAAAGAAACCACTGTCAGAATAATTTTGCCATTTAAAATTTAATTTACCGTCACCAAGTAGGACATTTCCATAGTTGGCATCTAGTCTAGAGTATTGAGGCTTAAATTCAAAATTATTACCTGCCATGACAAGGTCTAGGTTTCCATCTTTATTTACATCTAAACATTGAATGCCACAAATACATGAGAACTGTACTTGTGGTGGTAAAATTTTAATGGTGAAATTACCATTACCTTCGTTAATAGCAATAACAGATTCTGATATGTTTACCTGCTTTTGTATGGTATTATCTAGAATATCTTTTGAAAATAGTTCTTGAATAGTCTTCGTTGCATATTCTGAAGCTTTAATATTCTTTTTCTTCAGCGCTAATATTTGTGTGGTCAATTCTTTTTTCTGGTGTAACGGGTAATCGCCATTGTCATAGTTTTGGGTGGTAATTTGCTCAATGGTACCATCATTGTCAAAATCGTTCACCCACATTTTCATAGGTTTGCCAGGAGCTGGTTTGTAATGGATATTACTACCCATATTACCAAGAATTAAATCTTGATCGCCATCATTGTCTAAATCATAGGCCTCAACAGCTCCCCACCATCCATTTAAACTATCTAACGAACTTGTAAATTTACTAAGCCTTCTGCCAGAGTTTTTATAAATTTTTGGGCTTCCCCAATCGGATACTGTAATCAGGTCATCTTTACCGTCACCATCCATATCTGCCCAGCTGGCATCCGTAACCATACCGGCATCTTTAAGGTCGTATGCGGAACGTTCAGTAATATCGGTAAAAGTTCCATCACCGTTATTTGATAAGAATAAGTGGTCTGGGTTTACACCATAAGTTCCTACAATACTTCTTGAACCTACAAAGACATCTACATCGCCATCGCCATCAAAATCTGAGGGAGAAATTACCGCAACATTTTTATTGATGCTTGGAAGTTTGTTGGTGCTTAAAGAGAAATTTCCTTTGCCGTCATTTATGTAAAGTCTAATTCCGTAAGAACCTTGATTGCCTATTTCATTGCCACCGGTACCAACCATAAGGTCAAGATCACCATCTTGGTCGGCATCAAAAAATGATGCTGTTGTATCTTCTAATTGAGCTTCTTCAACAAAGAATTTTGTTATGGGTTTAGAAAGTGAACCATTGCCATTATGAAGATATAGTGCGCCAGTTTGGTTTTTTGCACCACCAATAAAAATATCATCATTGCCGTCTCCGTTTACATCGCCAACCGCTAAACCAGGACCTTCTTCTGCCAATGATTTTGATATTAATCCTTCATTATCAAAGTCCATATAATTGTTTTCTTTATGGGTCAAGAAAGTATTGTTTTCTATAGATTTCAACAGGGTAGAGGCTTTGGTATTTTTGACTTTGTATATATCTGTAGCTTCTTCTTGGTTAAAGGTAATGGTCTGGTTTGCCTTTACGTTTTCAAGTTTTATTGTAGTGTCATTTGGCCATATGATACGGACAGAATCTATAGTTTCAGTAGTGCCCAAACCAATGGTCATAGGGTAATCTACAGAAGATTGAAAACCCCTAGAAGGCATTAATGTTTGCTCTATAATGTTATCTGTGTAATACAAGCGGGCCACTGTGCCTATTCCAAACTTATTACCTTCTCCACCTCTAAATTTTAAAGTGATATGGTTGTTGTTAGACTGCGTTTCAGAATTGTTACGGTATACAAAGGCTTCCATGTTTACGTTGTTGACTACCAAGTCTAAATCGCCATCATTATCTAGGTCACCATAAGCAGAACCGTTTGATCTACTTGGCAGTTCAAAACCCCATTGTTTATTATAATTACTGAACGTGATATCACCATTATTTCTGTACGCGTAATTTGGTAATGGGGTAACCGGCATTTTGTTTATAATGGAATCAATAGACTCCTTTCTGCCGGTCAATGCCATTTTTTGAATGATTTCATTGGCAAAGAAATCCACGAAATCAAGGTCTGTCAAATCATGGTTAATGCCGTTAGTGACGTAAATATCTTTTAGTCCGTCATTATCCATATCGAACATGAGTCCAGACCAGCTCCAATCTGTAGCTTCTACACCACTATAATATGCAATTTCAGAAAAAGAGCCATTACCGTTATTGAGCTGCAGCGTGTTCTGAATATATTGCTGATGGAAGTCTTTGCTCTGTTTTAACTTAAAAATATTATAACCTTCAAATTCCATCACCGATTTTACACGTTGATCCGGTTCAGGTAGCATATCTGTAATAAAGATATCGGTAAGACCATCATTGTTAATATCTGCCATATCAATCCCCATGGCGGATAAACTTAGGTGATTGGTCCATTTTTGAATCTCCTCACTAAAGGTCCCGTCTTGGTTGTTAATGTATAAATAATCCCTTTCGTAAAAATCGTTGGAAACGTAAATATCTGGGTATAGGTCATTATTGATGTCCACTACCATTACCCCTAATCCGAAACCAATTAGACTACCATAAATACCGGCGTCTTCACTGACATCTACAAATTTACCGTTGTCATTTCTTAAAAGCATATCGCCAACACCTCTAAAAATTTTTGGAACACCTTCCCAATCTTGGGCTCTTACTTCTCTTTGTTCGGCATACCCTAAGCTACTTACTGGTATATTACTGTTGTTTAGAATATAGGCATCTAAATCACCATCTTTATCATAATCAAAGAAAGAAGCATGGGTTGAAAAACCTGTTTCCGCCAAATTATACTCATGGGCTTTTTCTGTAAAAGTGCCATCACCGTTGTTGATATAAAGATCATTGTCATGATTGTTCCCCTCCATATTACCAGCGTTACTAACATAAATGTCTAGGTAACCATCATTATTGATATCTGCCATAACAACACCCGTTGACCAAGGTTTGTTTCCTTTTACACCTGCTTTTTCCGATATGTCTTCAAATTTTAAATCTCCTTTATTTAAAAAGAGTTTATTGGGTTCCATATTACCTGTTAAAAAAACATCGGATAGCCCATCATTATTAATGTCTCCAATGGCAACACCGCCTCCGTTATAAAAATTGCGGTATTTGAAAATGTTGAATTCT
Organism: Maribacter sp. HS; assembly: GCF_048059195.1. Classification (NCBI taxonomy): domain Bacteria; kingdom Pseudomonadati; phylum Bacteroidota; class Flavobacteriia; order Flavobacteriales; family Flavobacteriaceae; genus Maribacter; species Maribacter sp. HS. Next base: position 258,098 of record NZ_JAYLVV010000003.1, on the reverse strand, counting down.
TTTGAGTTCGCAACTTTATTTACAAAAGATATACCCGTTTCTTCAGGTTGTAAAAGTGTAAAAAGTGTAGGTTCACTATTATTTTCAAGAGTGTTACCGTCTTCTTTTGAACCGCAGGATTGTATTAGTAAAAAAAATAAGCCAAGCAAGCATAGCTTAAGAAAATTGAAGTTCATTCTTTTTATGTTTGAAATGGATTTTTGAGTAATAATATGCGTTGTAAAAATTGAGTTAGTCACCTGTGTAATAGGTTATTCAAAAATGATTTGCAATATAGCCAAATACCTAATATTTGTTAGGTTTATTTGCCAAAAGTAGACGTTAAAATTTAAAGAAATCGTTATAGTGTTCGTAGTAAAATGCGAATAATGAGATTTTGCTGCATCTTTTTAGAAGTAATGAAAATAATCCAATATATTTAACCTTGACTAAGTAACAAACAACTCAACAGATGATAGGCATATTTTCTTTCTTAGGCTTCACCATATTGGTAGCCGTAATTTCATATTTAGCAACTAGAACAACAGATGAACAAACCTCAGATGGTTATTTTCTAGGGGGTCGAAGTTTAACGGCAGGCGTAATAGCTGGTTCATTATTGCTGACCAATCTTTCTACAGAGCAAATTGTAGGGCTAAACGGTAGTGCATATACAGATGGTTTATCTGTAATGGCATGGGAAACCTTAGCGGCGATCGCAATTGTAGTAACAGCAATTTTTCTGTTACCAAGATATTTAAAAGGTGGGTTGACAACCATACCGCAATTCTTGGCCAAAAGGTTTGATGTTACAACAAAGACCATCACCTCTGGTCTGTTTTTAACGGGGTATGTCGTAGTGTTGTTGCCTGTAATACTGTACTCGGGATCGGTGGCGATTAGCGGTATGTTTGATGTGCCCACATTATTGGGGGTTTCTGATAGTACGGCATTGGTAATTTGTATTTGGGGAATTGGATTAATAGGATCCGTATATGCGGTTTTTGGCGGATTGAAGGCTGTGGCTGTTTCAGATTCTATAAACGCAGTTGGTTTATTGATAGGTGGATTATTGATTCCGATATTCGGATTAATGGCTATTGGGGATGGAAGTGTTTTCGGCGGACTTGATATTTTGGTAAGTGCGAATCCTGAAAGATTTGATTCTACGGGAAACCGAGGTCAAGAAGTACCTTTTGCAACTATTTTTACGGGAATGATGTTGGTACAGTTGTTTTATTGGGGTACCAACCAACAAATTATACAAAGGGCATTAGGGGCAAAAAACTTGGCCGAAGGTCAAAAAGGATTATTGTTGGCTTCATTTTTAAAAATATTAGGACCATTAATTTTGGTTTTACCGGGCATGATCGCATATCATTATTTTGATGGTGGTTTAGCTTCAAGTGATCTGGCTTACCCGGAATTGGTAAGAGCGGTTTTACCTAAGCCATTAGTTGGCTTCTTTGCAGCTGTATTGTTCGGTGCAATTTTAAGTTCTTTTAATAGTGTACTTAATAGTTCTGTAACCCTATTTGGTATTGACATCTACAAACAACATATTAACCCGGAGGCACCAGAAACTACGGTGGTAAAATACGGTAAGATTTTCGGGATATGTTTGGCGTTAGCGGCTATGTTCATAGCTCCGCTTATAGCAAATGCAGGAAGCTTGTTCAATTATTTGCAAGAAATCAACGGTATTTATAGCATTCCTATTTTCACCATAATAGTTGTAGGATATTTGACTAAAAGAGTTCCGGCTATTGCTGCCAAAGTAGGTATTCTATCAGGTTCTGCATTATATATAATTAGTCAATTTTGGTTGAAGAATAAATTTGTAGATGCAGCATTGGCAGATGCTAATGCAAAAGGTATTACAGACCCTATGCAATTGAAATTGATTGAGGCTGATGCCTATCCTCATTTCTTACACATAATGGCGATATTGTTTGTAACCAATATTGTTATTATGTTAATTATTGGTGCTATTAAACCAAGAAAAGAACCTTTTGTTTTAGAGTATACAGATCAGGTATCCATTACACCATATAAGTATGTGAATCAGGCAGGTATAGCGATTTGTTGTATTGTAATCGGCATTTACGTGTTCTTTGCAAAGTAAGAAATTTTACAAGTCATGATTTAAATAGCCACATCAAATTTTTGATGTGGCTATTTTGATTTATTTGGTAGCTGAGCTATGTTTCATTCTATTTCTTGATTAGTGTAGAATAGAAAGTATTCTTGTAAATGAATTGATAGGTTGTATAACGCGAAAATACTTTGAAATCCGTATCATATTTTGTGGCAAATGGCTGGTGCTAAATTCAAGTCCTCTCAGTGTTAAGTTCTTGTGAACCATTGTTATCGGTATGAGAAAGAAGTAATTTGTCGAGATAGAATGCTATGTAATAGCAAATATAACTGTAGGCAATAATAGGGAAAGAAATTTTTTTTTGGTGTAGTGTGTAATATTTCCATTGAATTTAGCCAATCTGGTTTGTAATTAGACATTAGCTAAAGAAATCTTACAGCTCAATTTGTTCAAATAGCGTATTATATAAATAAAAAAAAGCCTCCAATATGAAATTGGAGGCCTTTTCAACTTAAACTAAAAATTATGTTTGCTTAGTATCCTGGGTTCTGTACTAAGTTAGGATTTGCAAGCAATTGAGCTTGTGGTATTGGGAACACATTGTAATCATCATTATTGATGGTTCCTTCTGCTTTAAATAACCAATCTCTACCAAATTGACCAAAGCGAATTAAGTCATTACGTCTCCAAGCTTCTTGGTATAACTCTCTTCCTCTTTCATCTAAAATATCTTGCTCAGATACGGTACCTAATAATTCTTGAGTATTACGTATAGTTCTTAACTCATTGATCATTGCCGTAGGGTCACCACCACTTCTAAACATAGCTTCCGCTTTCATCAAATGAGCATCAGCATATCTAAATACGATTTGGTGACTAATAGAAGCTTCTCCATTTCTAGCAGCATACTTCTGAATACGTATACCCGTAGTTTCATCATTGTTAATGAAGTTTACGTTACCCGCACCATCTTTAAATTCTCTTTTGAAAGTAAGAGGAGCTCCTTGTCTATCCAGTAATGGAGTTCCGTCTAGGTCATATTGTTGGTTGATAAGAAAACCATAACCAACATTTGACCCATCTACAAATCCGTTGTTATCAGATGCGTATGGCTGACCTGCAAAAGCAGTACCTATTGTTGGTACACCACCTCTACGTTCTTCTTGTCCGTCAACAGGATTTTGATCTGCATCTAATTCATTTGATTCGGCATCACCTTCAAATAAGTCGTAAAATTCAGCAAGTGTGCTAAAACCGTTCCAGCCACCACCTTGTATACTTGTACTGTTGTAGTGAAGTCCCATAACAATTTTGTTAATGGTATTTGCTTCTAAAGCCCAAATAGTTTCAGTGTCTGCATCTGGTAAGAAAAGGTCAAAGTAGCCTTCTTGCAGTGCATAACCTTCAGCTGTAATTTCATCAACTAAAGAGATTACTTCTGCCATATCTGAAGCTTCTGGAGCTGTGCCAAGATAAATATGCTTGTTCAAAAGAACTTTAGCTTTTAAGTATCTTGCAGCGGCTTTACTTGCTCTTAAGTTAGCTTCGCCACTACCTGCAGATGTTGCAGGGGCATTAGCAATAGCCATATCTATATCGGCAAGAATGAAATCCAATGCTGCTTGACCCGTAAGTACTTCAGGTACAGAAGAAGATGGTAATTCGGTATCTCTATAAGGAACTTGACCAAAGTTGTCCAATATAACCCACATGCTATACGCTCTTATGAAGCTAGCGTCTCCAATGTTGGTGGTAGATGGGTTACTTCTTGAATCTAAAACCTGAGAAGCTTGTAATTGGTTTCCGTTCCATTGCTGGAAAACATTTGTGATGAATGCATGCTGTCCGTCCCAATCGTGCGTATGTAAGACTCTCCAGAGACCATTATCGCCCCAGTCACCCCCACGAGTAGGGATCAAATGTTCATCTGATGTAACTTCTTGTAGAGCGAAGAAATTACCTTGATCGGCATATTGCCCCGCTAGTGATCCATATAAATTCGTTACTGTTGATGAGGGATCGGCCAAGCCTTGAAATCCGTCAGAAATGATCGAATCTGTTTCTTCTATTTCTAGGTCGGTACAGGAAGAAACCCCTACCAACGATAGAATAGAAAGTGTTAAGATTTTAAAATTATTTTTCATGATATACAATTTTTTTTAATTAAAATGATGCATTAATACCAAAAGTGAATGTTCTTGGTCTTGGATAAGAACCATAATCAATTCCTCTTGATGGTACACCAGAACCTAAATCACCAGTATTAGCTGTAACCTCTGGGTCTAATCCACTATAATCAGTGATTAAGAAAAGGTTTTGCCCGGTAATTGAAAAACGTAAAGAATTTAATGCTCCTTCGCCAGATAATGGTACGTTATAACCTATACTAGCATTTTGGAAACGTACAAAATCTCCTTTTTCCAAGAAACGTGTAGAAGCATCGGCAGAAGCTCCAGGGTCTTCACCGCTTGTTAAAACACTTTGTGTAACGTTTCTAGAGTTAGAAAGAGCACCTGCTGTAAAGTATGCATTTTCAGTGTTGTTATATACTGAGAATCCAAACTGACCTTGGAAGAATACAGAAGCATCAAAATCCTTAACTTTTAAGTTTAAGCTTAAACCTGTTGTAATATCTGGTAAAGCATCTTCACCAACAAAGGTTTTGTCTTGGAAAGGATCACCGACACCATTCCCATCTACATCTTGGTATGTTGGAGTTCCGGCACTATCAAAACCTGTGAAAATTGGTAAGAAGTATGAATATAAAGATTGTCCTGATGCAAAACGTTGAGCAAAGGCGCCAGAAAGACCTGGACCATTAACCTCACCCGTGTCAATAAGGCCATCAAAATTTTGAACCTCATTGTCGTTATAGGCAATATTAAAATCTGCGGAAAAAGTAGCGTCATCAGTTCTTACGAAATCGTAAGCCAATGCAAATTCAATACCTTGGTTAATGATACTGGCATCAACATTCTGGAACTGGAACGGGTCAACTGCAGGTGCAGCTGGTGGAGTCTGTAAAAGAACATCTGTAGTTTCAGTTCTATAGATATCAATACTACCACTTAAACGATCATTGTTGAACCCGAAATCCAAACCTGCATTTAAGTTAAAAGAAGATTCCCATTTTAAGTCCGGTCTATCTGTAGCAACAATTGCTGTACCATTTGCGTTAATTTCAAGATTTTGTTGAACTGTTAATCCTGAAAAACGTTGTCTTGCTACGAAGTTACCGTAACCTAAACCATCTTGGTTACCGGTGATACCCGCACTTAAACGTAATTTAAGGGTAGAAACGTTTTCGCCAACAAAATCTTCTTCGTTCATTTTCCAAGCAAATGCACCGGAAGGGAAATATCCGTATTGATTTTCAGGACCAAATCTGGAAGAACCATCAGCTCTCATTGTTGCCGTAAATAAATATTTGTCGTTCAATGTGTAATTCAATCTTGCAAAGAAAGACTGTAGTTCATCTGTATTGTCAAAAGAATCTGTAAAAACAGAAGTTACAGCGCTGTTAAGGCTTCTTCCTAATTCTTCTTGAGCTACAACTGTTGGTAATAATCTATTGATTAAAACTCCATTAGTGTTGGGTGCATAATACGCTTGCTGATAAGATCCGGTTACTGCATTCTGTAAGTCGTTAACCGCACTTCTTAAGTCTCTTCCCATAGCATTTAAATCACTAGTAGAATAACCTCTACCGCCAGAATTGAAACCAAAAGTTTGGAAATCTTGGTAACCAAAACCAACTAATGCCTCTAAACTAGAATTTTCAAATTCTTTGTTGTAGTTCACAGTAGCCTCTAAAGTTTTATTGTCTCTTTCTAAAACACCATAATTTCCACGACCTATATCTGAAACACCATTAATGTTGTTGATGTCTCTTGAGATAACAGATGTGTTAGAAGCTTCGGAAATGTCTATACCTGCATTTAATTTGGCAGAAATTTCAGGGGTAAAGTTGTATTGAACAGAACCGTTTAAAAGGTATCTATTTGTATTGGTGATGTTCTGTGTATTGTCAAGTGCATTTTGCGGGTTAACATTTAAACCACCTGCATTAAAGCTTGAGCTAGCTGGCCATGTTGGGTTAGCGGCATAAGCTCCACCTAAAACATCACCTGCAGCACCTGCTTGTGCACTAATTGGTGCTTGAGAATCATTAATACGTGCAATGGACATTTGTAGTCCTAAAACTAATTTATCTTCTAAGAATCTTTGGTTAAGATTTAATCTACCTGTAATTCTTTCTAAATCGGAATTTTCAACGATACCAAATTGTTTGCCATATCCAAAAGTAGCTCTTACGTTACCACTACCGTAGTTTTTAGAATAAGAAAGGTTTTGGTTTTGAGAAGCAGTTGATCTCAATACCACTTGTTGCCAATCTGTATTAGCTCCAAAATTTACCGCACTTGCATCACCACCTACAGAAGTTACACCAGATAAAAATTCAGATGCATCTAAAAGGTCAAAAGTATTGGCAGCCTTAGATATACTTAAAGAGCTAGAAAAGTCCCACACGCCTTGGCTACTTCCTTTACCACTCTTAGTAGTAATAATAACAACACCGTTAGCACCACGCGAACCGTAGATTGCCGTTGCCGATGCATCTTTTAAAATACTGATGCTTTCAATGTCATTTGGGTTAATAAAGTTCAATGGGTTTTTAACGGCACTTTGACCAAAACCGGTCTCACCTTGTGGAGATGTATCTCCTCCACCCAATGGAACACCATCTACCACGAATAATGGATTGTTATTGGCACGTACGGAGTTAGAACCTCTAATGTTAATTTGAATACCGGCACCAGGTTCACCACTTGTTTCTTGAATGTTGACACCTGCAGTTTTACCTTGAATCAGTTGTTCTGGCGAAGCAATGTTACCACCGTTAAAATCTTCCGCAGTAACCGCTGTTACGGATCCGGTTGCATCTTTTACGGTAGTTGTACCATAACCAATAATTACAACCTCTTCCAATGCTTCAGCATCTTCTTCTAAAGTAAAATTGATTGAAGTTCTACCATTTACCGCTACTTCTTGAGTCTTGTAGCCAATGTAACTTACAATAAGTACTGCACCTTCTTCAGCGGTCAAAGTATAATTACCGTCAAAATCGGTTTGTGTACCGTTCGTAGTCCCCTTTACAAGAACACTAGCTCCTGGTAAAGGTCCACTTGCATCTGAAACAGTTCCAGATACTTCTTGTGCCTGCAAGAATCCGAAGCATAAAAATGCTCCAAGAACCAACAGACTTTTTAGGAATGTAATCTTCATAAATTGTTAATTTAAGTTGAGTTAATTTAATTTCAATTGTTAAAAATATGCAAAAAGGTGTGTGAATGATAGAAAGTGCAAAGTTAAAAAATTACGAAAACGGTTTCGTGTTAATAACTTTTATTTTTTGCGAGTATAATGAATGTTAAAGGAGGTTTTTGTTATATTCATAATTATATATCTGTATTAATATGAAAATATGATTATTCTGCAAATATATGAAAAATAGATTTTTGAATATATTTACCGTTTTCATCTCCATAGTAAACTTTAGCTTTTAGAAAAGATTAAGTTCTTATCTTAAATTTTTAAACCTTCTATTTTGAAACCAAAAATTACTTTAAAAGACATTGCAAGAGAGCTAGATGTATCAATCTCTACCGTTTCCAAAGCACTAAAGAATAGCAAGGAAATCAGTAAGGAAACTAAGGATAAAATAAAGGCTTTTGCAAAATTCTATAATTATAGGCCAAATAATATTGCTCTTAGTTTAAAGAATAAAAGAACAAAAAATATTGGTGTTGTTATTCCAGATATAGTACATCATTTTTTTACTACGGTTTTTAGGGGTATTGAGAAATATGCGAATGCTATGGGGTATAATGTCATAGTATGCATTTCTGATGAGTCTTATGATAAAGAGGTCATAAATATGGAAATGTTGGCAAATGGAAGTATTGATGGTTTTATTCTTTCATTAAGCGCTGAAACACAAAAAAAGAACGATTTCACCCATTTAAAAGAATTGCTTGATCAAGGAATCCCTATAGTACTTTTCGATCGTATAACTACTGAAATAGATTGTGATAAAGTTATTTTAAACGATTTTGAAGCTGCCGGTGATTCCGTAACACATTTTGTTAAGGCTGGTGCAGTAAAAATAGCTTTAATAACCACAGAAAAGTATTTTAACGTAAGTGAAAGTAGAAAGGAAGGTTATTTAGCAGCTTTGAAATTAAATAATATAGCATTAGATGATCGTTTAATTTTAACACTACCCCATGATCGGGATAATACAAATTTAATAACCGAATTTTTTCAGAATAATGACGTTGATGCAGTATTATGTGTTAATGAGATATTCGCCATTCAATGCATGAGTGTAATTCAGCATTTAGGATACACCGTTCCAGATGATATTTCGATAATCGGTTTTACCGACGGTATACTCTCTAGGTATTCATCGCCCCAATTAAGTACTGTGGCGCAGCATGGTGAGAAAATGGGAGAACTAGCGGCCAAACTATTGATCCAAAGAATGGAATCTGTAGAATTAGTAGAGGAGCCATTTAAGACAGAAGTTATTAATGCAACTTTGGTAAAACGGGGTTCAACAATTAATTAATAGTTATAATACAATGGGTAAAGTAGGTTTTATATTTGATTTGGACGGTGTTATTGTGGATACCGCTAAATATCATTATTTGGCATGGCGTAAGCTGGCAAACGAATTGGGTTTTGAATTTACCAAAGAACAAAATGAACTTTTTAAGGGCGTAAGTAGAAAAAGGTGTTTGGAAATTCTTTTGGATATAGGCAATGTCAAGGCTACACAAAAACAATTTGATACTTGGATGATAGAGAAGAATGTAGATTACCTGGCCTATATTGAAAAGATGGACGCTAGCGAAATTCTACCAGACGTACCAAGGGTATTAAATTTTTTAAAGGAAAGAAATATTCCTATTGCCTTGGGTTCTGCCAGTAAAAATGCGCAACCTATATTGGAAAAAGTGGGTCTGTTACCATATTTTGATAGCATTGTAGATGGTAACAATGTTACCAAAGCAAAACCAGACCCAGAAGTGTTTTTAATTGCCGCGGACAACCTAAAAGTTAAACCGGAATTATGTGTGGTTTTTGAAGATGCCGTAGCGGGTATTCAAGCAGCTAATGCGGCAGATATGGTCAGCATTGGAATTGGGGATCCAGATATTCTTAATGAAGCGCAGTATAAATTTAAGGATTTCACAGAAATAGATAATCAGTTTTTGGAATTATTATTAAATAAAAATAAATAAAGATAGCTATAGCTAGTTGCTTTATTTTTGATCGTAACACAACAAGAAACTAATGAATCAAGATTATATAAAACCAGATAAATGGTGCATTATTGAAGAAGGATTTGATAAGGAAAATGTCAAATCCTCTGAAAGTATTTTTAGCATCGGTAACGGCGCCATGGGGCAACGTGCCAATTTTGAGGAAACCTATTCAGGAGATACTTTTCAGGGTAGTTATATTGCCGGGGTATATTATCCAGATAAGACCAGGGTAGGTTGGTGGAAAAATGGTTACCCGGAGTATTTTGCCAAGGTTTTAAATGCACCCAATTGGATTGGCATCAATATTAAAATAAATGGTGAAGAATTAGATTTAGCCACTTGCAAAAAAGTTTCGAACTTTAGACGGGAGTTAAATATGAAAGAAGGCGTGTATACACGTAGCTTTTTGGCGGTAACTTCAAATAATGTGGAAATTGAAGTTGTGGTAAAGCGATTTTTGAGTTTGGAGATAGATGAAGTAGGTGCTATTTTATATCAAATCAAAGTGTTGAATACCAAAGCTTCCTTGGTGTTTGAGCCATATCTTGACAGTGGTATTACCAATGAGGACAGTAATTGGGACGACAAATTTTGGAATACCACAAATGTTAGTATCGAAGAAAATCGTGCGTTTATTGAAGCGCACACTATGAAAACGGAATTTAAGACCTGCACCTTTATGCAGGCTTCTTTAGATTATGATGGTGCCACAGTTGTAGGTGTTGCATCGGAAAAGACGGATAATTTCGTTTCATTGAAATTTGAACAGGAGGTAGAGCCTAACACAACTGTAACTTTAACAAAATTTGGTGGTTATACCGTTACACGAAATCACCCAAAAGACGCGTTGAAGCAAGTTGCTCATAATAAACTCAGAGAAGTAAGTGAAATTGGCTTTATAGGGCTTTTACAAAAACAGAAAGAGGCTTGGGCGGCAATTTGGGAAATGAGCGATATTGTCATTGAAGGTGATGTAAAAGCTCAGCAAGGAATTCGTTTTAATATTTTTCAATTGAATCAAACGTACTTGGGGACCGATTCTACCTTAAATATAGGACCTAAAGGTTTTACCGGTGAAAAATATGGTGGTAGTACGTATTGGGATACAGAGGCATATTGTATTCCTTTCTATATGGCTACAAAAGATGATAAAGTGGCTAGAAAATTATTAAAGTATCGCTACAATCATTTAGAAAAGGCTATTGAAAATGCTAAGAAATTAGGCTTTTCAAATGGTGCGGCATTATATCCAATGGTGACTATGAATGGAGAGGAATGCCATAATGAATGGGAAATTACCTTTGAAGAAATACATAGAAATGGAGCCATAGCCTTTGCAATTCACAACTATTTTAGATATACCGGTGATTATAGCTATATACCAGAAATGGGCTTAGAGGTTTTAATAGGCATTTCAAGGTTTTGGCATCAGCGTGTTAATTTGTCAAAAGACAAGAATAAATATGTAATGTTAGGGGTTACGGGTCCTAATGAATATGAGAATAATGTCAATAATAACTGGTATACCAACTATTTGGCAAAATGGTGTATAAACTATACGCTGACCCAATTAGATAAGGTTAAGAGCGGTTATCCGGATGATTACCATAGGGTTGTGGGCAAAACCAAACTTACCGATAGGGAATGTGAAAAGTGGAAGAAGGTTGCAAATAAAATGTATTTCCCTTATTCAAAGGAATATGGTGTTTTCTTGCAGCAAGATGGCTTTTTGGATAAAGAATTGGTTAAAGTGGATGATTTGCCAAAATCTGAAAGACCTATTAACCAAAAATGGAGTTGGGATCGTATTTTAAGATCACCTTATATAAAACAGGCAGATGTACTGCAAGGTTTTTATTTCTTTGAAGAGGATTTCTCTACAGAAGACCTTGAGAGACATTTTGATTTCTACGAACCTTTTACCGTTCATGAATCTTCCTTGTCCCCTTGTGTGCACAGTATTCAGGCAGCTAAATTGGGTAGAATGGAGCAAGCATATAATTTTTATTTAAGAACATCTAGATTAGATTTAGATGATTATAATAAGGAGGTAGAAGAAGGCTTGCACATTACGTCTATGGCCGGTACTTGGATGAGTATTGTTGAAGGTTTTGGTGGTATGCGTGTGTTAAACGATAAATTATCGTTTAAACCTCAGATTCCAAATCAGTGGAATGCATATTCATTTAAGGTTAATTTTAGAAATCGGATCATAAAAGTGAACGTATCCGCTGATTGTACCACTTTTCAATTAATTGGAACAAAAGAAGTTTCTATTCGTGTCAATGGTAAAAAAGTAGAGTTGTTTCCAGATGAGTTGATCACTGTATAGTTTCTTGTTGTAGTTAGTACTAAAAATTAAAATGCCCCATGAATCATAAAATTGTTATTTACCATGTATTTACCAGGTTGTTCGGAAATACGAATACCAATAATAAGCCTTGGGGCACTATTGAGGAGAATGGGGTAGGCAAGTTTGCTGATTTTAATAAAAAGGCACTAACGGAAATTAAGAATTTGGGTGTTACCCACATTTGGTATACCGGGGTGCCGCATCATGCCGTAATAAATGATTATACTGAAATAGGAATATCAAATGATGATCCAGATGTAGTCAAGGGCAGGGCTGGTTCTCCTTATGCTGTTAAGGACTATTACAATGTTAACCCAGATTTGGCTAAAAATCCATCAAATAGATTAAAAGAGTTCAAATCGCTTATTGAGCGTACACATAAGGCCGGCATAAAGGTGATTATAGATATTGTGCCTAATCATGTAGCTAGAAAGTATGAGGGGAAAACTAATCCAAAGGGTGTTTCTGATTTTGGGTTTGGAGATGATACATCCGTAGAGTATCAAAAGGACAATAACTTTTATTACATCCCAGGGACGGAATTTAAAACCCCGCAATGGCAAGATGGTTATGTTCCCTTAGGTGGTGATGCTCCAAATTTTTCCTATCCAAAATTAGAAGAGATTCCTGCAAAGTGGACCGGTAATGGTTCTCGTAGTCCGCAACCGGATATGAACGATTGGTATGAAACTGTACGCATCAATTATGGGGTAAGACCAGATGGCGGACTGGATTTTGATATGCTGCCAAACGATTATGGAGAAAAAGACCATAAAGAACATTTTGAGTATTGGAAGAAAAAAGTAGTACCGAGTTCTTGGAGAAAATTTAAGGATATTGCTTTGTATTGGTTAAATATGGGTGTTGACGGTTTTAGGTATGATATGGCAGAAATGGTCCCTGTAGAATTCTGGAGTTATATGAATTCATCTATTAAAATGAAAAATCCCGATGCTTTTTTAATGGCAGAAGTCTATAATCCAGATTTGTATAGAACATATATTCATAAGGGAAAAATGGACTATCTATATGATAAAGTGGATTTTTATGATGGACTTAAACATATTATGAAAGGCTATGGTTGGTCTGATCACTTACCGGTTGTACAAAATGGTTTACGAGATATAGAGCATCATATGCTCCACTTTTTAGAAAACCATGATGAGCAACGTATTGCTAGTCCAGAATTTGTTGGTAATGCAGAAATTGGGAGACCGGCAATGGTTGTTTCCGCTACCATAAGTACATCGCCCACTATGATTTATTTTGGGCAAGAAGTAGGTGAGCCGGCAGCAGAACATGCAGGTTTTGGTAGTCCGTCAAGAACTTCTATTTTTGATTATATAGGTGTGCCGCATCACCAAAGGTGGGTCAATGATAAAAAATTCGATGGGGGCCAATCTAGCCCCAAAGAAGCGGCTTTGCGAGATTTTTACAAACGTTTGTTGAACTTCACCATCAATAGTGAGGCTTTAATGGGTGCATATAGGGAGATTCATTTCTACAATAAAGAAATTACCGAAAATTATAATCACCGTGTATTGTCCTATGTCCGTTGGTCGGAAAATCAAAAATTAATAATAGTCTCAAATTTTGATGTTAATGAACATTTTTCGTTCGACTTAAAAATACCTGTAGATTTGGTGAATCTGTGGAAATTAAAAGAAGGAATTTATCCACTGCACGATGCTCTTTACGGTCATGTGAATTCTTTACGTATAGAAAATGGTGAAGGTCATATTTCAATTAACCTAAATCCTTTAGAATCCTTTATTTTTGAATTAAAATCATAAACCCATGCTTTATAGAATTATCCTTGCTTTTATTTGTTTAACCTTAGCATCATGTCATATGAAAAAAGAACCTTTAGTCATTGGTCATAGAGGAGCCATGGGCCACGAAACTGAAAATACCTTGCCATCCATTCAAAAGGCATTGGATCTTGGGGTTGATATGATAGAGATCGATGTTTTTAAAATAAAAAGTGGGGAAGTAGTAGTTTTTCATGATGATAAGCTTGATCGAATTACTAATGCACCTGGCGACATTGAAGATTATTATATAGTAGATTTAATGCAGGTAATTGTTGATGGGGGGCATAAAATACCCATGTTGCAAGAAGTATTAAAACTCATTGATAATAAGGTAGCCTTAAACATAGAGCTAAAAGGTGCTGGTACGGCAGATAGGGTAAATCATATTATGAAATATTACATTGAGCAGAAAAATTGGTCGCCCGATAATTTTATTATTTCCAGCTTTAATTGGGATGAGTTGAAGGAGATGCGCAAATATAATTCTAATGTTGCCATTGCTGTATTAACGGAAGAAGACCCTTTAGAAGCAATACCAATGGCAAAAGAGTTGAATGCAGTGGCCATTAATCCGTATTTCAAGAAATTAGATGAGGAAAAAGCCGAAGCAATACATGATGCCGGTTTTAAAATTTATACATGGACGGTAAATGAACCTGCAGATATTGAAGCAATGAAAAATGTAGGTGTAGATGGCATAATTACCAACTTTCCTGAACGAGTAAATTAATGCATGATGTTCTGGTCATTGGTGGCGGTGCAGCCGGTTTCTATGCAGCCATTCATATAGCTGAGAGTAGACCGCAAACCAAAATTGCAATTTTAGAACGAGGTAAGGAAGTACTCACAAAGGTAAAAGTTTCTGGTGGTGGGCGTTGTAATGTAACCCATGCTGAATTTAATCCTGTAGATCTAAGCAAAAACTATCCACGGGGCCAAAAAGAGTTATTGGGTCCTTTTCATACCTACGCAAGTGGAGATACTGTCGGATTTTTTGAGGAACGTGGCGTTGCCTTAAAAATTGAGGAAGATGGTAGAATGTTCCCCGTAACCAATTCTTCACAAACCATTATTGATTGTTTTCTTTCAGAGGCGGATAGATTAGGTATTCAGGTGAAAACGCTTTGTTCTGTAACCGGTATAGAGCAAATTAAAGAGGAGGAAGGGGTAATATGGAAGGTTGCCATTGGTGATGGTCATATGTATTGTAAAAAGCTCATTTTAGCTACTGGCAGCAATCCAAAAATGTGGAATTATGTACAAGCGTTAGGGCATAGTATTGTTCAGCCGGTTCCTTCGTTATTCACTTTTAATATTAAAGATGAGCGTATTTCGGATATTCCTGGTGTGGCTACACATGCAGAGGTCAAAGTGATACCTAAAAAGAATATTAGCAAAAAGAAAGTAAAACTAAAACCAGATACTGCAGTTTTAACTTCAGAAGGACCTTTGTTAATAACACATTGGGGTATGAGCGGACCCGCTATTTTAAAATTATCCGCTTGGGGAGCAAGAATTTTAGAGCAGTACAATTATCAGTTTAAAATACAGGTAAATTGGGCCCCGGAGTATCATCATGATGGGTTATTGGAATTATTTCTTAAGGTAAAGCAGGTAGAAAAGAAAACCGTTATAAGAACCAAGGTATTGGATATACCTAAGCGCCTGTGGGTTAATTTAGTGAAAGCCTCTAATATAGATGATACCTTAACATGGCCCGAAGTTTCAAAACAACAGTTGTCAAATTTGGCGGCACAATTAACAGCGGGTATATTTCAAGTAAATGGAAAAAGCACTTTTAAAGAAGAATTTGTAACGGCAGGTGGTGTAGATTTAAAGGAAATCAACTTTAAGACTTACGAAAGTAAAATACTAACTAATCTTTATTTTGCTGGTGAAATTATAAATGTGGACGCTATTACTGGCGGATTCAATTTCCAGAATGCGTGGACCGGAGGTTATATTGCGGCCCAAGGTGTAGTTAACGATCTGAATACAAATATTGAATAATATGAACACCTATATTGCATTTTTAAGAGGCATTAATGTAAGTGGCAAGCATAAGATTCAAATGGCGGAGCTAAAAGAATTGCTCTCCAAGCAAAAATTGGAAGATGTTAAAACGTATATACAAAGTGGTAACGTGGTATTTAAAAGTGGATTGGAAAATTCCAAAGAATTAGAAAATCTGATATCTAAGGCAATTCTCAGCCATTTTAATTTTAACGTTCCTGTCATAGTGATGACCATTTCTAAATTAAAAGAAATATTAGATCGGAATCCGTTTAAAACAGATGATGAGAATTTGCAAAAACAAAATTACTTTGTTCTGCTGAATGAGATACCAAACGTAGAAGCTGTAGATAAGTTAAGCAAAGAGACATTTAAAACTGAAGATTTTTTAGTTGCCAATGACTGTATGTATCTAAAATGTACAGCGGGTTATGGTAAAGCAAAATTGAATAATAATTATGTTGAGCGTAAGTTGAAAGTTGAGGCAACCACTAGAAATTACAGGACAATGAGTAAGCTGTTAGAACTGTCCAATTAGTTCAATTCCCATATTTTAAAATTTAGGGCCGTAGCAAAGCATACCCATAAGAAATATGGAGTCAATAGATATGCTGCAAATTTACTGACTACCTTAAACCATTTTATAGTAAGTGCCAGAACAATTAATAGCGCTACAATGATCAATAGGGCCAATAAGGGCTGTTTAAGTCCAAAAAAAACAATACTCCATAAACCGTTTAAGAGTAATTGAAATCCAAAATGATAAAGTCCGGTCTTAACCCATTTATGGTGAAAACCTTTTGCCCAGACCCAACCAGCAGAAATACCCATCATAATGTAGAGTACACTCCAAACGGGGGCAAAAATCCAATTAGGTGGATTAAAACTTGGCTTGTTCAGTGTTAAATACCAGCTATTTACAGAGCTCTGTGTAACTACACTACTCAAGAAACCTATAGTAGAGCATATTACTATGCCGATTAATATGTAGGTAAGCTTTCTTTTCAATTGGCTGGTGTTTAGCTCTAAAATAAGGATTTATTTTAATTGATAGCCCTAAAAACTATATTTGCACAAATTGAAAATTCAATGTCAGAAAAAGATTTTATTCCATCATCATACATTACATTGAAAGAAGAAGGTATTGTTGGGTATACATCACCTAGCAATATTGCATTGGTTAAATATTGGGGAAAAAGGGAGAATCAAATACCTGCCAATCCGTCTATAAGTTTTACACTGGCCGCTTGTATGACCAAAACCAGTGTAGAATACAAGAAAAAAATAAGAAAGGATGACGAATTCTCGTTTGATCTATTTTTTGAAGATCAGCCAAAAGAAGAGTTTAAACCAAAGATTAAAACATTCTTAAAAAGGATAGAAAAATATCTACCTTTCTTAAAAGAATATCATTTGGTCATAAAAACATCAAATACATTTCCGCATAGTAGTGGTATTGCTTCATCTGCCAGTGGAATGTCTGCTTTAGCTTTATGTTTTATGGAAATGGAAAGGACTTTTTCGGCACCAATTACTGATGATTTTTTCAACAATAAGGTATCCTTTATATCGCGCTTAGGGTCTGGTAGTGCATGCCGAAGTATTGAAGGTCCTTTGGTGCAGTGGGGAGAAACCTCTTCGGTTGAAGGTAGTTCAAATTTGTTTGGGGTTAAATATCCCAACAAAGTACATGATATTTTCAATAATTTTCATGATACCATTTTGTTGGTAGACAAAGGGGAGAAACAAGTAAGTAGTACAGTTGGTCATGAGCTTATGCATGGTCATCCGTTTGCATCGCAAAGATTTGAACAAGCTCATGAGAATTTAGATAAGCTGCGTACAATCTTGGCAGAGGGTAACTTAAATGATTTTATTGGTATAGTAGAAAGTGAGGCACTTACTTTGCATGCTATGATGATGACTAGTGATCCTTATTTTATTTTAATGAAACCCAATACACTTTCTATTATAAATGAAATTTGGAAGTTTAGACAAACATCCAATACCCATGTTTGTTTTACATTAGATGCAGGGGCAAATGTACATGTGCTATACCCTGAAAATGAAAAAGATATCGTTTTTCCGTTTATTAAAGAGAAGTTAATTTCTTTTTGTCAAAATGGGCAGTATATTTGTGATCGAATTGGTCTGGGTGCTAAGAAGTTGTAAATGATTTGCACACTATTTGTGTGCAACCTACGTTTGTAAAAAGAACGGTTTTACTATTTTGTTTAACCTTTTTGGGTAAAACGTTCAACTTTATGTGTTTCTTTGACTATATTTATATAAGTTCAATGCTTGCTTAGTTATTAAAAATGAAAGGACCTTTATTTTATTCAAAAATTCTTCTCTTCGGGGAGTATGGCATTATTAAAGATTCCAAAGGCTTATCCATTCCTTATAATTTTTATAAAGGGGCCTTAAAATCTGACGCAAGTGTTTCTAAAGAAGCAACAAAATCTAACAAGAGTTTAGAGGCTTTTGCCCTGTATTTGGAAAAGTTGACCATAGATGAGCCTAAATTGGTGTCATTTGATTTGGATACTTTAAAGTCAGATGTTGCAGCGGGTATGTATTTTGATAGTTCAATACCACAGGGGTATGGCGTAGGTAGTAGTGGTGCTTTGGTAGCAGCAATCTATGATAAATATGCTCAACATAAAATTACCGTTCTTGAAAATTTAACCAGAGAGAAATTGTTGAAACTAAAAACGATATTCGGTAAAATGGAGTCGTTTTTCCATGGCAAGTCCTCTGGCCTTGATCCTTTGAACAGTTATTTAAGTTTGCCCATTCTCATTAATTCTAAGGATAATATTGAATCAACAAGTATTCCATCACAGAATGCAGAAGGTAAAGGAGCTGTATTTTTATTGGATAGCGGTATTATTGGTGAGACCGCTCCTATGATTCAGATTTTCATGGAGCAAATGAAGAATGATGGATTTAGAAGTATGTTGAAAAACCAATTTATAAAGCATACGGATGCATGTGTAGAAGACTTTGTAAATGGTAATATAAAATCCCTGTTCGGTAATTTAAAACAGCTATCGCACGTAGTATTGGATAACTTTAAGCCAATGATACCGGCAAAGTTCCATGATTTATGGAAAAAAGGTATAGACACCAATGACTATTACCTAAAATTGTGTGGTTCAGGTGGTGGTGGCTACATATTAGGGTTTACAGAGGATTTGGAAAAAGCTAAAACTGCGTTAAAAGATTATAAACTGGAAGTAGTTTATAATTTTTAGGTAATTTCCATAATGCTTAATAGAAAAAATAAACTCTTACTGTTAAAAGTATTGAGTCTGTTTTCAGTAGTTAGGGGGTATAATATCTTAGTTATAGCTCTAGCGCAATATTTGGCATCCATTTATATACTTGCTCCAGAACTTCCGGTACGTAGAGTAGTATTGGATATTAATCTCTTTGTTATCGTATTGGCATCTGCTTTGGTTATTGCGGGTGGTTATATCATTAATAACTTTTATGATGCCGAAAAAGACCTCATAAATAAACCAAGAAAAAGTATGCTGGATCGTTTGGTAAGCCAACGGTTTAAGCTAACTACTTATTTTGTGTTGAATTTTATAGCGGTAATTGCGGCCAGTTATGTTTCATTTAAAGCTGTATTCTTTTTTTCCTCTTATATTTTTGGTATCTGGATCTACTCCCATAAGCTAAAAAGAATTCCGTTTTTAGGTAATTTTATTTCCGCCACATTAGCTATTACTCCTTTCTTTGTGGTGTTTATTTATTATAAGAATATACAGACGGTAATATTTGTGCATGCCGTATTTCTCTTTTTACTTATTCTTGCTCGAGAGATAATTAAGGATTTGGAAAATATCTCTGGTGACTTAGCACAGAATTATAGGACCATTCCTATTATATATGGCGCAAGAACATCTAAATTAGTAATCTCATTTTTAATTCTTTTGACTTTAGTACCGTCGTTATTATTGATTTTTAGATTTGATGTTGGCCACATGAATATCTATTTTATATTATGTGTTCTTCTATTACTGTTGTTTATAGTCTTATTGTTTAGGGCCAAGGCACGTAAAGATTATGTTTGGTTGCATAATATTCTCAAATTGATCATAGTAATGGGGGTGTTCAGTATTCTTCTTATTGACATAGACTTAGTTTTAAATAGAATATTGTAGTTGTTGGTAATATGTTTCATATAACTATTTGAACCGCAATGCAATTTGCTACCTTTGTGCAAAATTGGTACAATTATGAGCAGGGATGATTCTAGTAGAGGTAAGAAACCGTCGGGTAGGCAAGGTGGTAATTTTAAAAAAAAGAGCTACGCCCGTGGTAATTCGCCCATTAAAAAAAATGTAACTCCAAGCAAGCCGCAAGATCCTAATTCAATTCGATTGAATAAATACGTGGCCAATTCTGGTGTATGTTCTAGGAGAGATGCCGATATATACATTGCCGCCGGTAGTGTAACAGTAAATGGTAAGCCTGTAACCGAAATGGGTTACAAGGTAAAGTTAAGCGATGAGGTAAAATTCGATGGTCAATTATTGAATCCGGTCAAAAGAGAATACGTACTACTTAACAAACCAAAAGACTTTGTTACCACCATTCGCGATGAAAGAGGTAAAAGACACGTTTCTGGATTAATATCAAGTGCTTCTAAGTCAAAATTACTTCCTGTAGATAAATTGGAAAAAGAACATACAGGTTTACTTTTGTTTACCAATGATGGTAATATGACCAAGACGTTAAAAAGCCCTATCAACGGTCTACGTAAAATATATCATTTAGTACTTGAGCAAGAATTACGAAGTGCCGATTTAAAGAAAATTCAAGAAGGGGTCGTTGTAGATGAAAAAGTAGTTCGTGTACAGGATATTAGTTTCATTGCGGATGCTCCCAAAAGGGAAGTTGGTATTGAAATTTATAGTTCTAGAAATAAAATTGTAGAGCGTTTGTTTGAAACCTTAGGATATAAGATCCAAAAATTGGATAGGGTAGTTTATGGTGGTCTTACCAAAAAAGATTTACCAAGAGGGCACTGGAGATATTTGACAGAACAAGAAATCATTAATTTCAAAATGATCAAATAGTACATGCTCCTTGTCTTAATAAAGGCTATAGGATATGAAATTATTTCAGTGTACCAATTGTAAGAGTACAGTTGTTTTTGAAAACAATACATGTTTAAACTGCGGTTTTAAACTGGGCTATTCGTCATATTATAATAAAATTGTTTCTTTAGATCCAAGCGCTGCTACATGGCAGGTTAAAGAACTGGATGGAAAGACCTATGAGTATTGTGAGAACTATAAGCACACGGTCTGTAACTGGTTGGTTGACGTTTCTAGAGGTCGCAAATTCTGTCTTGCCTGTACCCTGAACAGAACAATTCCGCATCTTTTAGATGATGATAATCTTAAAAAATGGAAACATATAGAGGTTGCCAAGCACAGATTGGTATATCAATTATTACGTTTTAGACTACCGGTAGTTAGTAAAACTGTAGATGATGACAAAGGTTTTTGCTTTGATTTTTTAGAGAAAGATGAGCTTCCAGAAGAATCAAAAGGATTAAAAACGGGTCATGCAAATGGTGTAATTACCCTTATGATAGCGGAAGCCGATCCTGTTGTTCGCGAGCAGGTAAAACAGCAAATGGCAGAGCGATATAGAACTTTACTCGGTCATTTTAGGCATGAGGTGGGACATTATTATTGGGATTTGCTAATTCGTGATAATCCGGAGGTATTAGCGGATTTTAGGAGCATTTTTGGTGATGAATCTCAATCGTATGCAGATGCATTGACCACCCATTATAATAATGGTCCAAAGGCAAATTGGCAACAAAGTTTTATAAGTAAATATGCATCATCCCACCCTTGGGAAGATTGGGCAGAAACGTGGTCCCATTACTTACACTTGACTGATGTATTGGAAACCGCCTATAATTTCGGTCTCAAAACTAACTCTAAAATAATTGCTAAGAAAAGACTGAAAATGAATGCGGCTTTTGATCCTTATACCGTTACTGATTTTAGTAGAATAATGGAAACAGGTATTCCCCTTTTATTTACACTTAATAGTATGAACCGTTCTTTAGGAGAAGACGATCCCTACCCGTTTATAATCTCAAAACCTGTTGAGAAAAAATTAGAGTTCATTCATAAATTGTTAAAAGGGATTTTCTGAATTAATTAATTTTCTGAAGGAATAAGAGTTAGTAATTTATGCTATAGCATTATTGCATTAAAGGTTATACGGGTAAATTTATTTGAATTCATTTCAGTACGTATGGCACAGGTAGAAAAGATTAATAGACAGAATTCCAAATTTAAACTAACCCATCTCCCTAAGTTATTACTGAAAACGTATCATGCTTGGATGGAAAAGGAGCCATTTCAGATTAGTGCTATTATAGCATATTATGCAATATTGTCATTGCCAGGTCTGCTTATTTTAATATTGGAATTAGTTGGTGGTATTTGGGGTAAGGAAATAGTTCAGGGAGAATTGTTCGCTGAAATTTCTTCTGCCATGGGACCAGAAACCGCACAATCTATTCAAGAGATGATCAAGGATCAAGGTAGTCAGCAAACTTCATTGATTGCTACCCTTTTAGGAATCGGTGTGTTAATTTATGGTGCTACGGGAGTATTTTATCAGCTACAAAACGCATTGAATGAAATTTGGGAGGCAAAACCTAAATACACAAATGAGTTTATTTCTACATTGTTTATGCGATTAAAAGGTTTTGGTTTTATAATTATTATTGGCTTTTTATTATTGGTTAGTTTTGTGTTGACTTCTCTATTATCGGCATTTTCAACGCAGCTCTCCAGACTTTTGCCAGATGGTATGTTAGAACTTGGATTCGTACTGGATCTAATATTATCACTAGGTTTTATTTACTTATTATTTGGGGCTATGTTCAAGTATTTGCCCAGTACTCATGTTCGTTGGAAAGCAGTTAAAGTAGGTGCCGCGCTTACTGCAGTATTATTTTTACTTGGTAAATATGCTTTGGCATTCTATTTTGGAAAAGCGGAACCCGGCTCTACCTATGGGGCGGCCGGGAGTATAATTTTGGTCATGCTTTGGGTGTCCTACTCTAGTTTAATAGTCACTTTTGGAGCGCAGTTTACCAAGATTTATTCTGATAAGTATGTGAAAATTAATTAAGTTTTTTCATTTTGTCATGAATCTCTTTCAAGCATAAATTACCTAAACTTCCTTCATGTGTATGATGAATATCTCTTTTAGGTGTAAAAGTACCTGCGTTGATTTCCATACCCATTTTCTTGTAAGCATCTCTAAACGGCATACCGCTTTGTACCAACTCATTTAATGTATCTACACTAAACAAATAATCATATTTTGGGTCGTCTAGAATACTATCGTTCACTCTGATTTCCTTTAGGCTAAAAGTTAAAATCTCTAAACAAGCCTTCATATCCTGAATAGCCGGAACAATAATTTCTTTCACCAATTGCAAATCTCTGTGGTAACCACTAGGTAGATTATTGATGACCAATGTCAATTGATTAGGAATAGACTGTAGTTTGTTGCATTTGCCACGTACCAACTCAAACACATCGGGATTTTTCTTGTGTGGCATAATACTGGAACCCGTGGTCAACTCATCTGGAAAAGAAATAAAATCGAAATTCTGACTCATATACAAGCAAATATCCATGGCCATTTTAGATAGGGTAGCTGCAATGTTGGCAATGCCAAAAGCGGTAGCTTTTTCAGCTTTTCCTCTACTCATTTGTGCTGCAACCACATTATATTTCATGGTTTCAAAACCCATTTCTTTGGTGGTAAAACTACGGTCTATAGCAAATGAACTACCGTAACCGGCAGCACTACCTAACGGATTTTGATTTGCAACTTTGTAGGCCGCTTCAATAAAATAAAGGTCATCTATTAAGCTTTCTGCATAGGCGGAAAACCATAGCCCAAAAGAAGATGGCATGGCAATCTGTAAGTGTGTGTAACCTGGTAGCATAACATCTTTATGCTCTTGTGCTTTTACCAAAAGAAGGTTGAAAAGCGATTTGGTCATCGCCTTTATTTCTGTCAATTCATCTTTTAGGTATAAATGCATGGCTACAAGAACTTGGTCGTTTCTAGAACGTGCAGTATGTATTTTTTTACCGGTATCTCCTAGACTTAGTGTCAGCATGTATTCAATTTTAGAATGCATGTCTTCAAAAGAATTTTCTATAGAAAATGTGCCTTTTTCTATTCGCGCGGCAATATTATCAAGTTCTTTTACAAGTTCAGCGGTTTCCTTGGGGGAAATCAATCCTATTTTACCCAGCATTTTTGCATGTGCCTTAGAGGCAATAACGTCGTATTTTGCTAAGTGTAAATCCAATTCTCTATCGTTGCCAACTGTAAAGTGATCAATTTTTTTATCGGTGCTAAATCCTTTATCCCAGAGTTTCATATGTTGTCAGTTATCAATTATCAATTAAGCAATGAACAATGCTTATTGGTAATTGGTTATTGTTAATTGTTGATTGAAAGGAAGCCTTTTAATAATTTAATATATAAATCTATACCTTCTTCAATTTCATGTACATAGATGAATTCGTTGGCAGAGTGGGAGCGTGTGCTGTCCCCAGGTCCTAATTTTAACGATTGGCAACTTAACGCTGCTTGATCGGATAATGTAGGTGATCCATATGTTGTTCTGCCCAAGGCAATACCAGATTGCACCAACGGATGGTCTTTATCTATTTTCGATGAATTTAAACGCAAAGATCGCTCCTTTAATTCGCATGGCGCATCCTTCTTCAATAAATCTGCAATTTCTTTATTGCTATATGCATCGTTTACACGTACATCTACTACTAAATCTACTTGTGCCGGTACCACATTATGTTGTTTGCCAGCATTTATTTGGGTAACCGTCATTTTCACATCGCCCAAGGCTTCAGAAGATTTTTCGAAAGAATAATTCTTGAACCATTCCAGAACTTTAATGGTGTTGTATATGGAATTATCATTGTTTGGATGTGCGGCGTGCGATGGAGTACCTTTAACAACAGCATCAAAAACCACCAATCCTTTTTCAGCAATAGCAAGTTGCATCAAAGTAGGTTCACCAACAATGGCTACATCTATATGTGGAAGTTTTGGCAATAAACCGCGCAAGCTATTTTCACCTGCATTTTCTTCTTCTGCAGAAGCGACCATAAGAATATTATGGTTGAGGTTTTCATCATGGTAATAATTTACAAATGTTGCTAAAAGAGACACCAACGGACCGCCAGCATCATTGCTACCAAGACCAAACAACTTGCCATCTTCAATGTGGGGCAAAAAAGGATCTTTGGTGTATGCCGTATTTGGTTTTACCGTATCGTGGTGCGAATTCAGTAATAATGTAGGTTTTGAGTCGTCCCAATATTTATTTTTAGCAATAATATTGTTGAGGTCTCTTTCCGTAGGTATATCATATTTTGCCAGCCAAGCCTGTATTGCATTCGCTGTTTTATCTTCTTCTTTAGAAAAAGATTCTATTGATATGAGTTGTTTCAGTAATGCAATTGCACTTTCTGTAAGTTCTGTTTGGTTCATCTTAAAGTTTTATTGTCGTGAACAGTTCTATATTTTTATCTAACATGGTAACATCGCCCAGGCATACTTTTGCTACGTTGTGGTTCAGGGCATGAAAGCAATTATGAAGTTTTGGCAACATTCCGTCAGCAATGATACCATCGGATAAAAGTGATTTATAGGTATTGGTGTCAATTTGTTTAACTACGCTGTTTTCATCGGCAATTTCCATTAAAACCCCTTTTTTCTCAAAACAATAATACAACGTTGTTTCAAAGGTAAGTGCCATGCCTATTGCAATTTCAGAGGCAATCGTATCTGCATTGGTGTTCAATAACTGTCCGGCACCATCGTGCGATAAGGCACAGAAAATGGGAGTTAAATCTGCCGCTAAAAGCTTGGATAATAATGCAGCATTTACACCATCTATATCGCCTACAAATCCGTAATCAATTTCTTTGACAGGACGTTTATGAGCCTGTATGCTATCACCATCTGCACCGCTTAATCCAATTGCGTTGGTGTTTTTAGCTTGTAGTTGCGCAACTATTTTCTTGTTTGCCAAACCGCCATACACCATGGTTATAATATCAACGGTTTCGGCATCGGTAATACGCCTGCCATCTATCATTTTAGACTCAATGCCAAGTTTGGTTGCTAATTGAGTGGCTAATTTTCCACCACCATGGACCAAAATTTTTAAGCCTTCAAGTTTAGAAAAGGCAGTGAGAAAAACGTCTAAGGCGTTTTCGTCTTCTATGACATTACCACCAATTTTTACAACACTTAATTTATTTTTCATAATCTGCAAATTTGAACATGAGTACCATGGCGATTATTAGAATAATATTACTGACCGGACCCATATAGGCTTTCCAATGAGCGGTGCTATGGTCAATATCTATCATATTCATTACAAAAAGGATGAGGGCGAATAGCGCAATACCAATATAAATCCACTTATTAATTTTCATTGCTCTCCAGTATTTTCTTTAACACCAATTGTGCTGCGTAGGTTCTGTTATTTGCCTGTTCTATAACCAAAGACTGGTCACTATCCAAAACTTCATCGGCAACAACAACATTTCTACGAACAGGAAGACAGTGCATAAATTTTGCCTTGCCTAATTTCTTAAGTGTCATTTGCCAGTTTGGGTCCTGCGATTTTATTTGACCATAATCGGTATAACTACTCCAGTTCTTTACATAAACAAAATCGGCATTTTCTAAAGCCTTCTCTTGGTTGTGCTCAATAGTACAATCTTTTGTAATGTTAGGGTCCAGTTCATAACCTTCAGGATGCGTAATCACAAAATCGGCATGTTGCTTTTGCATCATTTGTACAAATGAATTGGCAACGGCATGTGGTAGAGCCCTTGGGTGCGGCGCCCAAGAAAGAACAACCTTAGGGTTGTTTTTAAAATTGTGTTCCTCTAAAGTAATGGCATCGGTTAATGCTTGTAATGGGTGCCCCACAGAGCTTTCCATATTTACGATAGGTACCGTAGCATATGTTTTAAAACCGTTGAGCACCTCTTCCGCTTCATCTAGTTCCTTATCTACTAAACCGGCAAAGGCACGGATGGCAATGATATCGCAATACTGCGAAATTACTTGGGCGGCCTCTTTAATATGTTCAGAAGTTCCTTGGTCCATAATGGTACCATCGGCATATTCCAAAGCCCAACCTTCGCTACCAAAATTCATCACAATAACTTCCATACCCAAATTCATTGCTGCTTTTTGGGTACTTAAACGTGTACGAAGCGAGTTGTTAAAGAATAACAACCCAATAGTTTTATCTTTACCTAATTCCTTAAATTTTTTAGGTTGTTTTTTAAGTGTTATGGCTTCTTTTACCCAGTTGGATAAAACGTCTATATCGTTTATTGAAAGGTAATTCATGATGATGTTATTTTTGTAAATGTGCTTTTATTTTCAATGGCATCAACAATAAAGTTATCGTTCAGCCCATTGGTGATCCAGGTTTCAATACCTGCTTTTTGTGCAATGGTGGCTGCATCAATTTTTGACTGCATGCCACCGGTGCCGTGGGTAGATTTGGATTCCCCTATTTCTTTTAGCAATTTGGTCAGGTCTGAAACGGCTTCTATTGTTTTTGGTGTGGAAGTCGTTAAAGACGATTTTGTGTAAATACCATCTGTATTTGTAGCAATGATAAGAATGTCAGCAGATAAAAGCGATGCAGTTAAACCGGCCAATTTATCGTTATCACCAAATTTGATCTCATCAGTAGCAACGGTATCATTTTCATTAATGATAGGAATGAAGTTGTTGGCAACAAGAACATTAATGGTGTTTTTAATATTCGCTCTAGTTTGCTCATTTTCAAAATCGGAATAGGATAACAAACATTGTGATGTAAAGAGCCCAAGCTCCCTAAAATTTTCTTGAAAAATGCGCATTAGATGAGGCTGACCAATAGATGCCAATGCCTGCTTTACATTAATTTCTTCTCCATTATGTTCCAACTTAACAAACTGCCTTGCAGCGGCAATGGCACCGGAACTCACAATAATAAATTCGAACTTATCTTTTAGAGCGGCAATTTGCCGACCAATATCCTCAATTTTTCCTCGGGAAATATGATCAGTGTCTTTGGTTAAGGTATTGGAACCTAATTTCAATAAAATTCTCTTTTTCAACATTTTAATATCGTTTATGTTAGGTGAAATCTTATTTTCCTAACTCCTAACTCCTAACTCCTAACTCCTAACTCCTAACTCCTAACTCCTAACTACCTTACCTGTCCATTTCCTTTTACGTACCACTTATTGGTTACTAGATGCTGTAAACCTATAGGGCCGCGTTGATGTAATTTATCTGTACTAATAGCTAGTTCTCCTCCAAGTCCAAATTGTCCGCCATCCGTAAAGCGGGTAGATGCATTATGGTATACCGCAGCGGTGTCCACAGATTGCATGAAAACGTCTGCTTCCTCTTCATTTTTAGTAATGATAGAAGCGGAGTGGCCGCCTCCATAGGTATTGATGAGCTGTACGGCTTCATCTACATCTGGCACTTGCCCTAGAACAATTTTATAATCCAAAAACTCTTCAAACCAAACAGATTCATTTTCCATTTGAGAGGTGCCATCTAATCCGGCTAATTTGGCATCGGTCAAAATTTCAACATTGTGTTTTTTAAGGGTCTTGACCAAATGACTTAAAAATTCTGCCTTGCGTGGTAAATCTCTTGAAATGATGACTTTGTCAACGGCATTACAAGCGGAAATTTTTGTGGTCTTTGCATTGATGATAACATCCAGTGCCATTTGCAAATCTGCCTCGTGCGAAACATATACAAAGTTATTTCCTCTACCGCTTACTATTACCGGGCACTGTGCATGTTGCTTAACAAAAGCGATCAGCTTTTCGCCGCCTCTAGGTACAATTAGGTCTAGTTTTTGTGTTGGTTTTTCTAAAAACTGCTGAGTTTCTGTTCTAGAATAATTAAGGTAAGTCACCCAATCCGTAGCACAATCGCAAGACTCCAAAGCTTTGTGCCATAGGTTTACTAAAACCAAATTGGAGTTCAAAGACTCTTTGCCCCCCTTTAGCAATATTTTGTTGCCCGATTTAAATGCGATGCCCGCAGCTTCAATGGTAACATCTGGCCTAGATTCATAAATAATCATGATCGTACCGAAAGGTGCAGTTTTATTACTGATCTCTAAACCATTTTCATGGGTAAATTGAAAACGTTCTACATGCAAAGGGTCTGGCAAGGCAGCTAATTTTTTTAAGGAAGAAATCATTTCTGCTACCTTGGTCTTGTTTACCTTTAAGCGATCTACCATTGCGATATCGCCTGATTCAAAAGAATTTAAATCTTTTTCATTGGCAGATATTAGAATTGATTCTTCTTGCTGTACCAATTCGGCCATACGCTTAAGTACGGCATTCCTTTTAGATATGCTTAGGGTTGTCTTCATGATAGGGCTTTTTTAAGAGCTGTAAAAAACACGTCTAAATCTTGTTTTGTAATATTCAGGGCAGGTAAAATTCTTAGCACTGTTTTATCTTTTGCGCCACCTGTAAAAAGAAAATGTTCGTGAATTAATTTTTTACGGAGATCGGCAACCTGAAAATCAAATTCAAGCCCTAACATTAAGCCTTTTCCTTTTACCCGCGTTACTTGCGGAATTTCTTTTGCCTTTTCGTTGAAATATTCGCCTAATGCTTTAGCATTTTGAATTAGATTTTCTTTTTCAATTACTTCTAAAACCGCCATGGTGGCTGCGCAAGCCAAATGATTGCCACCGAAAGTGGTGCCCAACATTCCGTATTTTGCCTTTATACTTTCGTGAATAAGAATACCACCTACCGGAAAACCGTTTCCCATTCCCTTAGCAATACTAATGATGTCCGGTTGAATATTATGATGTTGAAATGCAAAGAATTTTCCGCTTCTGCCAAATCCGCATTGTACTTCATCTGCAATTAACAATGCATCATTCTCTTTACATAACAAAGCAACCTTTTGTAAGAATTCGGTCGTAGGTTCATCTAAACCACCAACGCCTTGAATAGATTCAATGATAACGGCACAAACATTCTTTGATATTTCCCTTTCAAAACCCTTACTGTCGTTTAGGTCAAGAAAAACAACTTCATGTTGCAGGTTAATTTCAGCATTGATAGATGGATTGTCCGTTGTTGCTACCGCAGCAGAAGTACGTCCATGAAAACCGTTGTTAAAGGCAATTACCTTTGATTTTCCGGTTACAAAAGAAGCCATTTTCAATGCGTTTTCATTTGCCTCTGCGCCAGAGTTGCACATGAATAGATTGTAATCTTCACAATTGGATGCTTCACCCAATTTGTTGGCCAATTCTACCTGTAAAGGGTTTTGTACCGCATTGCTATAAAACCCAATATTATCCAATTGGTCTTTTAAACGCTTTACATAATGTGGGTGCGAATGGCCAATGGAAATAACGGCATGCCCGCCGTAGAAATCCAAATAATCCTGTCCTTGGTCATCAGTTACTACAATGCCTTTTGCGGAAACCGGGGTTACATTATACAAAGGGTAAACGTCAAATAATTTCATAGTTGAAAAGTTTCAAGTTCAAAATAATGAACGGGTTGGGTAGCGTGTTTACTTGTTTTTGAATTCGGTGATCTTGTCGTAAGAGGAAATAATTCCGCGTATCAATGATGAGCTTAAACCTTGGTGTTCCATTTCATTTAAACCGGTTATGGTACAACCCATAGGCGTGGTAACACGGTCAATTTCTTCTTCAGGATGATTGCCGGATTCTATTAAAAGACTTGCGGCACCGTTACACGTATGCATGGCAAGCTCTTGCGCCTCTTTGGCATCAAAACCAAGTTGTATGGCTCCTTGGGTGGTGGCACGTATTAAGCGCATCCAAAAAGCTACACCACTTGCACAGATTACGGTTGCAGCCTGCATTTGACCTTCGGGGATTTCCATAGAATGTCCCATTCTATTAAAAATGGCTTTTGCCAATTCAACCCTTTTTTTGCCTTTTTCGTTGCTACAGATACAGGTCATGGATTTACCCACGGAAATAGCCGTATTGGGCATACTTCTTATGATAAAGTTGTCTTTACCAATTACCGCTTCTATTTTTTCGATGCTAAATCCGGTAATAGTTGAGATGATTACATGCTTATCCGTCAATAGATCTTTTATACTTTCTAGAATGGCGGCAAAATGAATAGGCTGTACTGCAAAAATTAAAATATCTGAATTTTCAACGGCTATTCTATTGTCATTTGTAACGGTAACCTTATCATATTTCTCAAATTCTGCTATAGCTGTGGTATCTCTTTTGGTAAGGTACATACTGGTAGCACCATTACTGTTCAATATGCCTTTAGCAATAGAAAGTCCTAAATTACCTGTACCTATAATGGCTGTTTTCATGTTTGGTGTAGTATTAAGTAAAAGGTGCTAAGTAAAAAGTATGAAGTAAACCGTAAATTTCATATCACTACTTAAAATTAGTCCCCATTAATTTTATTTCAATCTTATGTTATTTCAATAGTCCAACAAATCATTTAGAAGACCCCGGCTTTTAAATTAAGTCCTAGGTTTTCTTCCAAACCGAAAATTAAGTTCATGTTCTGCACTGCTTGCCCAGACGCACCTTTTAATAAGTTATCTATGGCAGAGGTGATCAACAGCACATCTTCATGTTTATGTAAATGGATGTGACATTGATTTGTATTTACCACTTGTTTTAAATTGATGGGCTCATCTGATATTTGGGTGAACACCGCATCATTATAAAATTCCTGAAAGATTTTTTTAGCATCCTCTAAACTACCCTCAAATTTGGTATAAGAAGTTGCCAAAATACCACGGGTAAAATTCCCTCTATTGGGCATAAAATACAGATTGCCAGTATCTTTTTGAAATGAATGTAAGCTCTCGTTGATTTCCCCTAAATGCTGATGTGTAAAAGGTTTGTACCAGCTAACGTTATTATTTCTCCATGAAAAGTGCGATGTGGAAGACGGACTAACACCCGCACCGGTACTACCGGTTACAGCATTTATATGTACCTCATTGTCCAACAACCCGGCTTTTGCCAAGGGTAGCAATGCCAATTGGATAGCAGTTGCAAAACAACCTGGATTAGCTATATATTTTGCATTTTCAATTTCGGATTTGAATAATTCCGGTAAACCATAAACAAACTCCTTACCATTGAAATTGGCGTCGGTGTGCAATCTAAAATCATTGCTCAGATCTATAATAACGGTATCTTTTGAAAAATGATGCTCCCTTAAAAATGCGGTAGAATTACCATGGCCTAAACATAGAAAAACAACGTTTACATCTAGATTTACATTACCCGTAAACGCTATATCAGTAACCCCCAATAGATCTGGATGAGCCGTTGTCACCTTTTTTCCAGCTCTAGTAGTACTGAATACAAAATCGATTTCAGTTGCTGGGTGATGTAATAAGATGCGAATTAGCTCACCTCCCGTATACCCAGAACCACCAATAATACCTGCTTTAATCATAATTTTCTTTTGTGTAATTAGTGCGAAGTATTAAGTATTAAGTATTAAGTATTAAGTACGAAGTACTTAAACAACACTTTTAATTCTTTACTTAATACTTTGTACTCATTACTTAATACTATTTTTTCCTAACTATTTATCCCCATTTACATGGTTGTAGATTTTTCCGGAATTTGAAAGGATCTTAATAAATCCTTTAGCGTCATCTGCTGTCCATCCTTTATTGACCTCGCCATATTTACCAAAAGCATCGGTCATTAAATCATGTTTAGATGAAATACCGTGTAACCTGAACTGAAATGGATATAAGCCTACAAATACATCTCCGGAAACCGTTTTTTGAGTATCCGTCAAGAAGGTTTCTATGTTACGCATTACGGCATCTAAGTAATTGCCTTCATGCAATAACATACCATAGAAATTGCCTTGTTGTTCCTTTTGATATTGTTGCCACTTTGTAAGTGTATGTTTCTCTAATAAGTGGTGTGCTTTTATGATAATTAAAGAAGCAGGAGCCTCAAACCCAACTCTGCCTTTGGTACCTATAATAGTATCGCCAACGTGAATATCCCTTCCAATGGCATATTTAGATGCCAAATCCTCTAGTTTTTCAATATTTGCAACTGGGTTGTCTTTTGCACCATCAATAGCAACCAATTCGCCATTTTCAAAAGTAAGTTTTACCTCTGTAGGGTTCTTTTCCTGTAATTGGCTTGGGTAGGCGCTATCTGGTAAGGGCTTTTCTGAAGTTAATGTCTCTTCGCCACCAACAGAAGTACCCCAAAGTCCTCTATTAATAGAGTATTTTGCTTTTTCCCAAGGATAATCTACACCGTTTTCTTTTAAGTATGCGATCTCTTCTTCCCTAGCTAATTTGTTATCTCTAATAGGCGTGATGATTTCAATTTCTGGGGCAATGATCTGGAAAATCATATCAAAACGTACTTGGTCGTTACCCGCGCCTGTGCTACCGTGGGCAATATAACCAGCGCCTATCTTTTTAGCGTAGTTTACAATTTCTATTGCCTGTACAATTCTTTCTGCACTTACGGAAAGTGGGTAGGTATTGTTTTTAAGTACATTACCAAAAATAAGATACTTTACTACTTTATCATAAAAGGTCTGTACGGCATCTATAGAGGTATAAGAAGAAGCACCCAGTTCAATAGCTTTCTTCTCAATTTCCTTTATTTCCGCAACAGAGAAACCTCCTGTGTTCACGCTTACTGCATGAACTTCAAATCCTTTGTCTTTTGATAAATGCTTGGCGCAATAAGAAGTATCCAATCCGCCGCTGTATGCTAGTACTAATTTTTTCATTGTATGATGTTCAATTCCGGCAAGCCGGATAATTATTTATTTTGGTTCTATAGGTTTTGAGTTGAGAGGCTAGAAGAAAAAAATAAGACTTTGATCATTAAATCTGTAATTGGTAAAAGTCATTTTAAGCTCCATAACTTCTATTCTCTTATTTCTTTTTCAGAAACAAACTCTCTTTTATACTTTTTAATCTTGTAAATGCCTTCCCGTTCATTTCTTTAGTGTTCTCAGTTTTTTTCTTTGTGGTAGGGTCATATAACATACCGGTACAGAGACACATTTTTTGTTCAGTTCTCGTAAGGATGTCAAAATTTTTACAAGTTTGGCAGCCTTTCCAAAACTCAGGGTCATCTGTAAGTTCAGAAAATGTAACTGGTTTATAGCCTAGTTCGTAGTTGATTTTCATCACTGCTAAACCTGTGGTGATTCCAAATATTTTAGCATCGGGAAATTTCTCCCTGCTTAATTCAAAGATTTTGGCTTTAATACTTTTAGCTAGACCTTGCCCTCTATAATCTGGGTGTACTATAAGTCCGGAATTTGCTACAAATTTCTCGTGTCCCCATACTTCTATATAGCAGAAACCCGCAAATTTATCTCCGTCCAATGCAAGTATGGCATTACCGTTAGAAAGTTTTCTTTGAATATACTCTGGGGTTCGTTTTGCTATGCCGGTACCGCGTACTTTGGCAGATTCAGCTATGGTATCGCAGATATCCTGAGCGTATTTAAAATGTGATTCGTTAGCAACAATTAAGTTCATTGCCAGTTAGATTTAAAAGTGTAAAAAATAAATTTGATTTGTTGTGCGGAAATGGACTCACCTAATTCCATAAATATATCTTACCCTTACGGGCGACGACGGCGAGATGTGAACGGGCGCGCTAGAGCCACTGGGCTCACGGTGCTATATAAAAAGTAGTTTATTTCGTTCATTACGGGGTAAATGTACAAATTATATTTATTTGACATCCCGCATGACATAATTTTTACAAAAAGTTTACTTTTTGTTACGATGTGCAACAAATTCAAAAGTCAAATAGGCAAATACTGAAATATATTCAATGCCTAAAAGCCAAAGGCTTTCTTTGAAATCTGCTTGGGAATATGCATAATAACTAAGTACTACGGCGGCAGACCAAATAATGGCATATCTATATGAAGTGAAAATAGATAGTAGCACTAAAAATATAATATACCAAGGGTGTATTGTGGTAGATATGAAATAATAAATGGTCAAAACCCACATCATTGACCAAAGTACCCTGTTTAAGTCGTATTTTTTTGGGAGAAATGTAAATAACCCTACGGTAATAACAGTTATTAGTGGGG
Organism: Maribacter sp. HS; assembly: GCF_048059195.1. Lineage (NCBI taxonomy): Bacteria > Pseudomonadati > Bacteroidota > Flavobacteriia > Flavobacteriales > Flavobacteriaceae > Maribacter > Maribacter sp. HS. The sequence continues at coordinate 223,260 of NZ_JAYLVV010000003.1, read as the reverse complement.
TAATTTTACCGTATTCTTTAATGAACTCCCAAGGTTTTGCATCAAAATGAACGGCTGTTTTTTTGGCAAGGTTATAGAGGCTAGAGTTAAATTCAAAATTAGAGAACCAAAGTTTAATGGTTCTACTATAGTTGTCTATAAATTCTGGCGTGTTAAAAGGCAGAAAAAGAGCTATGGAAGTGATGCCGATAATGCTATAGAAAACAATACTTTTTTTCCAACCCAAATATTTTAGAAAAATAGGAAGGAATAAAAGAGGTACTAATTTTATGGAAATAGAGCAGGCAATAACCATTGCGGCGGTTTTCCATTTATCGATTGACAATAAAAACATCGATAGAATAAAGAAAAATAACATAACCCCTTCAAAATGAAGATTTCCGGTGAGTTCAACTATTACAAGCGGATTAATGAAATACCAGAATATTAAATGCGGAGATCGATTAAGGTTTTTTAATAACCTTCTGCCAAAATAGAAAATACCTATATCTGCCAGAATAATAATTGAACGCATAGCGAATAATGATCCAAAAAGACTCTTGCCGCCAAGAATTGTGGCCAAGGCAAAAATAAGTTGATTTAAAGGGGGGTAATTACTGTAGTGCCTTGCGCTTAAACTACCCATACCGTCGTACAGCTCTTTGGCATTCGGTATTATTGATACTATGTTTTGTATTAACTCATCTGGAGTGTGTAGATAGGGGTTATTGCCATTGGCTACTAAATGTCCGTCCCAAATGAATCTATAAAAATCTTGTGAAAGATTAGGTTCTGCAAATAAAAATACCAGTCTAAATATGATGCCTATACCCAGTAAAAACCTAAAGTTGTGTTTTTCAAATTGTATCAGCTTAAAACAGAAAAAGAATAGGGCAACAAATAGGGTAAGCAGTTTTATGAAATCTGTTCTAGGTAAAAGATAGGCAAACGTATAGTAGAATACAAAACTTAATACCGCTAAGGTGAGGGAAACTTTATGGAGTTTCAAAAAGTTTTTAAAGCTAGTTGGCATTAGGGGTTTTCAATTTAGTAACAGGTCAATTTAATGGTTTTTTATTGATTTTTAATTTAATGGACCATCAATTTTCCTAAAAGCTCTTTCATCATTTTAGCTGCCAAATATGCGGTCATGTCATGAAAGTCTCGGTCAGGGTTATATTCTACAATATCGGCACCCACAATTTGGGCGTCTATACCCTGAATTAAATCTATAACTTGACGAGAAGAGAGTCCGCCCGGTTCATGATGAGAAACCCCTGGTGCAAAGGCAGGGTCAAAACCATCCATATCCAAGGAAACATAAAGCGGATTTTTAAATTTAGGTATGGCGTTCAAATCTAGGTTACGCATTTCATGCACGTCAACATTGTATTTTTTTGCTTGATCTGCCTGATGTGGATTTAAGGTACGAATGCCTATTTGAACAAGTTTTACGGCATAGCCGTTTTCCATAATTCTGGCAAAAGGACAAGCGTGGGAGTAAGGATCGCCTTCATAGTCATGGTATAGATCTGCATGGGCATCAATATGTAGAATGTCAAGTTTTGGATAATGGTCATGAAACGCCTTAATAATCGGGAAAGTTATAGAGTGGTCGCCACCCAAGGTCAGTAACTTTTCACCGTTTTCAATATTCTTTTGGGTAATAGTGGCGATATCAAAATAGTCTTCAATATTGAAATCACCATTATCCGTTATTAGGTCATTTTCTATTGTTGTTCCAAGCTCCGTACATAAGTTCATAGAATCACTGTACAGTGCTTTTCTGATTAGGGCAGGTGCTTTTGCAGGACCTCTTTGAAAAGATGATTTTGCATCCCAATTAATGCCTTGAATATTAATTTTATTCATAATACTTTAAGTTGATGGATTAATACATAGTATTTGGATTTTCAGATTTCTCTGGTATTTGCTGTATAGCATCCCAATGTTCGCATATTTTTCCATTTGTATCAAACCTGAAAAAATCCATTGTAACATATTGGTCATTTCCTGGCCATACTTGGTGCGTGTGTAATGCAACCAAATCTCCTTCTGCAATGCAACGTACAAATTCAATAGATTTTTCAGGGTATTCTTTTTGCATGCCTTCAAAATAATCTATAAAACCTTGCGTACCATTGGCAACTGCGGGATTATGCTGAAGGTATTCTTTGCCAACATACATTTCTATGGCCAGTTTTGGGTTTCCTAAATATGCCGTTCTGTAAAAAGCGATGGCGTTCCTTTTGTTTGTTTCTAAATTCATCATGATATCTTGTAGTGGTTTAATGAAAATATATTTTTCTGAATTCCATTGGGGTCATCCCTGTATTTGATTTAAAGAATTTTGAAAAATAGGCATAGTCAGAATACCCCAAGGTGTCTGCAACATTGGCTAGGTTGTCATTAGAATGAACGATCAAACGTTTAGCTTCTAACATGATACGCTCAGAGATCAAGGTAGTTGTAGTTTTGCTGATGGTCTTTTGAACCACTCTGTTTAAGTGTTTGGTTGTAATACTTAGTTTTTCAGCATAGAATTTAGGTAATTTTTCGGTGTAAAAGTGTGCGTTAATTAATTTTTCCAGTCGCTCAAGTATATTCGCATAGCTGTTAGATCCTAATTTTTCTATAATAGTGTCGGCAGTATATTCACGCGTTAGTTCTATGTATATATAGTGTATAAGACTAATGATTTTAGCTTCTCTTAGTAAATTTTCTTCTCTGTACTCTGTAAAAAGTTCTTGAAAAACAGTGGTTAGGTGTTTCAATTTCTCTTTGTATAATTGAAGCAAAGGCGGGTTTTGGTTGGAATAGTAAAAAGGAAAAGAATTTAGGGAATGATCCAAAAATTTAAGTTCATAGAATTCTTGAGAGTGAAAGAAAATATAACCTTCTGGTTGCGATTCAAATTTCCAAAAATGAGTCTGCCCTGGTTTTAAGAAGAAGACCTTTCCGGGTTCTATTGGGTAGGTGTCAAAATCTATTTCATGTGTGCCGGTGCCTTTGGTAAAAATAACGCACAAGTAAAAATTATGGCTATGAGGTTTATTTATAAGATTCTTATTGATTTGAATATGGTCTGCAAAAGAGTTTACATAAAGACTGTGTAACGGCTTGTTTTTTAAAAACTGACTAATATGTAAAACGGGTATTTTCATATAAAATGTCTTAAAAGTACAAATATATGCGCTTATGATACGACCGAAACCTTTACTTTATGTCTTAATTTTGCAGTATAAAAATGGGGGTCATGAGTAAAGTGTTGAATGTTTTAAAATGCAAATGTCCTAATTGTAATGAGGGTAAGGTCTTTAGTGGGCAAGGAAATGTTTTTTTGTTTAAAATGCCGACAATGAATGAAAGGTGTTCTGAATGCAATTTTAAATTTGAAAAAGAAACGGGCTTCTTTTTTGGAGCTATGTTCGTTAGTTATGCCTTGGCTGTGGCACAAATGATAATAAGCCTTGTGTTGTTTTGGTATTTTGTGGATCTGTCTCCGTTGCGGGTATTTACTATTATTGCTTTGGTAACTATATTGTTGAGCACTTTTAATTTTAGGCTATCAAGATCTATTTGGATCCATTTATTCTACAAACTTTAAAATATTGATTTAAGTAGGGTTTGTCATTTCTTTGGCAAGTTTAACTACTCTTTCTGTTATTCTATTAGGATCATTTTTTCTCCAGTTCATAAATAAGCTAATAGTCTCATCTAGCTCTATAAACCTAACGCCAATTGCATTTGAGAATTTATAGGATAACGGTAGTATAGATATGCCTAGGCCTTGTGCTACTAGATTAATGATCATACCTCCAAAATCAGATTCAATAACAGTTTTTGGCTCAAAACCGTTTTTTTGAAAAAGACTTCTTAATAGTGAAGGAAAGTAAGTGTTTCTATGTAAGCCAGAAATAATGAATTTTTCATCTTGCAACACCTTTAGATCCTTTAAGGTTGTATTGGTCAACCAATGTTTCTCTGAAACAACAAGGCAGATAGGTTCAGTATGTAATTTATACGACATTATATGAGTGTTATTTATAGCATCTCTATTAAAAGCAATATCGGTATCATAATTAAGTAGCAATTTTTCATGGTTTTCATCTATAGGCTCAGTTAATTCTAGTTTTAAATCTGGTATGCTAGCGTTGATTTTACTTAAGAAAAGCGGTAGATAACTAAAGGCAATAGAACCTGGGTAAGAAAGGGAAATATGGCCAGAAGTGCCTTGGTCTATCTTCTTTGCCTGTTTTTGAAAATGATCAAGGTCATTGATGGTAGTTGCCCATTTGTCCTTAAGGAAAATACCCGCATCTGTGAGTTTTACATTGCGTTTATCTCGTTTAAATAGTTGATAACCAATTTCTTCTTCCAATGATTGAATTTGTCTACTTAAGGTAGATTGAGATATGAACAATTTTTCTGCAGCTTTCCAAAAATGAAGTTCCGTGGCAAGGCTTAAAAAATATTTTATTTGCTGTGTAGTCATAATTAATGCAATTTATGCATTAAAAAGCTACAAATATGTATTTTTCATAAACCTTTAGAGTCATTTCTTTGCCTTGTGGATTTTTAAAATTATAGAGCTATGGGTATAGAAAATTTTGTAACCTTTATGGTGTCGGCATTATTGTTTATAATGACACCTGGTTTAGACACTTTTTTTGTGCTGAACAAGTCTTTGGGACAAGGAAGAAAATCGGGAATACAAGCGGCATTAGGAGTAAATGTGGGTATATTGACGCATACTTTGTGTGCGGCAATGGGAGTGTCCGTATTATTGGCCAAATCAGCCTTTGCCTTTGCCGCAGTTAAATATTTAGGTGCTGCCTACCTCATTTATTTAGGGGTGGCAACTTATGGAAAAAGAACAAATTTTGATGGTTTAGAGCAATTGTCAACTAATGGTCAAAAGGTGAAAAGTGATTTTTGGTCAGGTTTTTTGACTAATTCATTAAATCCAAAAGTTGCATTATTCTTTGTTGCTTTTTTTCCGCAGTTTATATCCGCCAACCAAATACATAACCCAATGCCGTATGTAATGTTAGGTGTAACTTATGCGTTTATAGGGGTGGTTTGGTATATTATTTTAACCTTGTTCGCAAGTGTTTTTTCTAACCAGATCAAAGAAAACCCTAGTTCAAGTAAACTGTTAAATAAAATAGGAGGCTTGGCATTTATTTCTATGGGTATTAAAATAGCCTTCTTTAAATAAACGATTATAAGTATTAAATAATCACCACTGATAGTTTGGGGTAACTACCTGCTGAAAGCCATGAATAGGGGAATTTGTACGCAAACTAATTTTATGTTCTCAGGTTAGGTGGTGATTTTTAAATTTTTATACCTTATTTTGAAGTCGAAATTTTGCACTGTTGCTTATGAATACTGATAAAAAGGGTATTAAACCAAATAAGATTCCTTGGCCAACCAAAAAGGCTATGCAACAAGTGTATGAAATGAATCTGTGGGGTAGTGGTACTGAAGATTTTTATTCGGGTGAAGGTTCTCATAAGCCGGAAATTGTAAAACCTTATATAGAGACATTAACTACTTTTTTAACTTCATTTGAAAACCCTATTTCCGTGTGTGATTTAGGATGTGGAGATTTTAATATAGGTAAAGAACTGGTAAGTTATACCAAGAATTATGTTGCCGTTGATATAGTACCCGAATTAATTACGTACAACAAGAAAAAGTTTAAATCAAAGAACGTTGAGTTTCAATGTTTGGATATTGCGGTAGATGACCTTCCTGTTGCAGATTGCGCTATCTTAAGACAAGTACTACAACATTTATCCAATACCGAAGTTCTTCAGATTACCCGTAAGTTAATGCAGTACACCTATGTTATTGTTACGGAGCACTTGCCAAACAAAAAGTTTGTTGCCAACATAGACATTGTTTCGGGTCAAGGTACAAGGCTTAAAATGAAAAGCGGTATAAAGTTACAGGAGTCACCTTTTAACTTAAAAACAGTGAAGTCAAAAGAGCTGTTAAGGGTTGTTGATCAACACGGTGTCATTGTAACCACAGCGTATAAGTTGAGTTAATGTATTTTTATCACGCTATGCTCCATGGTCTTTATTCGGTTTTAATGGTAAAGGTAGCTGTTAGTCCAACGCAGAAATTTCTGGGTAATTTATGTACTCCAAATATTGCTCTTGAGTGTTGGCCTTTTTCATTTAAAACCTTTACGAACAAATTAGATGCTCCATTGACAACATTTGGCGATTCGTCCCAGTTTTCTGCTGACTGAAAGTAGGCATCAAAATGATTTAAACCTATAATTTTATGAAAACCAATTTTACTTTCTACTTGAGCCAATACATTTAAGGCGCATAGTTCCATAGCTTTATACCCTTGTTCGGTTGAAATCTCATTCCCTAATCTACCTTGGTATAAGAACTTTTCATTTAAAATAGGAAATTGAATGGCGATGTAAGCTATGTTATCTCTAATATTTACAGAAACATAATTGCCACCTGGTGTTGATATTGTAGGAAGTTCAAGTCCTAGATTTTTGAGATTTTCTTTAGGATCCATGTTTTAAATTTTGATGCTATTCTCTATAGCAATCACAATATAAAGTGAAAATCTTTTTTACCCTCTATTGTATAAAAAATAAATGTGTAAATGGTCTTTCTGGCGTTCAGGTTATATTAGGATGTCTTGAAAAAAAAAGATAACCCAGTTGAGTTATCTTTTTAAAATATTGCAATTATAGTGCTTTTAAGCCCTTGAGGTCAAAGATTTAAAGAATACAAACCCAAACCCTAGAAATAACATAAAATGGAATGGAAACAGTCCAAAATCATTTAATGGTATGGCGCTGTACATACCGAACATGAAGTAGAGCATTAATGCAAATTCCAATATCATATTGGGCGATAATTTTTTAGCTAGGTATTTGTTTCCCTTCCAACTTTGCTTTAATGAGCTAATGTTGAATTTTGGAGTACGTACAAATTCACTTCTTTTACCCATATGACCTTCAAGTACGGCAATGGTGTTATGTAAAGAGAACCCAAGCGCAACCGAGAAAAAAGTAAAGAAAATTCGTATATAATCTACAAAATTATCAAAGCCGCTACCTTGTATACTCTTGTAGGTAAACCAATAACAGACAAACAATATAATGGTGCTTATCGTGAACAAGCTTAACAAAGAGAATACCCAATCCAAATGACCATAGGTATTTTTAATATAAAGCGATGGTATGCTTAATATAGCTACCAAAAACACACATAAGAACATGGAACTGTTCAACAAGTGCATAACACCATGGAACTTGGTTTTAAATGGAATGTTCTTTGCGGTAATAACGCTCCAAACCGTTTTTCTAAAGTTCTCTGCCCCACCTTTGTTCCAACGAAATTGCTGTGAACGAGCGGCACTGATAACTACAGGTAGTTCTGCCGGGGTTTCTACATCTTCTAAATACTTGAATTTCCAGTTTTTTAACTGTGCGCGGTAGCTTAGGTCCAAATCTTCTGTGAGGGTATCTCCTTCCCAGTTACCGGCATCAAGAATACACTCTTTACGCCAAATACCTGCGGTACCGTTAAAGTTGATGAAGTGACCTTTACTGTTACGCCCTACCTGCTCTAAAGTGAAATGGGCATCAAGAGCAAACGCCTGTATTTTAGTTAAAGTGGAATAGTCTCGGTTTAGGTGGCCCCAACGGGTCTGCACCACACCTATTTCTTCATCTTTAAAATAGATAACGGTTTTTTTAAGCCAGTCTGCAGCCGGTAAAAAGTCTGCATCAAAAATAGCGATGAATTCACCTTTAGCTATTTTTAATCCTTCTTTTAAGGCACCTGCCTTAAAACCAGATCGGTCTGTTCTTGTAATATGTTGTATGTCTAGACCGGTCTCCTGTAATTTAGCTATGCTTGCAGCGGTAGCTATTACGGTATCATCCGTAGAATCATCTAAAACCTGAATTTCCAATTTACTTTTTGGGTATTCAATTTTTGCGATGTTCTCTAAAAGCCTGTCCATTACATACTCTTCGTTAAAGACCGGAAGTTGTATGGTTACGAACGGAATTTCTTTTGGGTCTAACAGGTTAAATTTTGGTGCTGTTTGGTTCTGTCTCTTTTGTGATAAATAATTGATCAACAGATTTAGCTGTGCCAAGCTGTAAAAGAAAATTAATAGTAAAGAAATACTATAAATTACGATGATGAAATATGCTAAAGCTAGTTCCATATTATTTAATACTGTATTTGAAGATCCACCCCAAAATTTTTATGCCAGCAAATATACTACCTTTTACGGTTCCTGATACTTTTGAGATACCAATTCTTCGTTTGTAACGTACTGGTACTTCGGTATATGTCATTTTTTTCTTAAGAACTTTTAGTTGCATTTCAACTGTCCACCCATAAGTTTTGTCTTCCATGTTCAATTCTTTGAGCTTTTCGTATTTAATTGCCCTAAATGGACCTAAATCCGTAAATTTTGCGCCAAAAAACAAACGCATTAAAAATGTGGCCAACCAGTTGCCAAAAACCTGTTGTGGGGTCATGGAACCCTCTTCTCTTAAACTTTTTTCTCTGGCACCTACTACAAAATCAATGTCATTTTCCAAAATTGGGGCAACTACCTTATCCAGCTCTTCCGGATAATCAGAATAGTCTCCATCAATAAATACGATAATATCTGGTTGTTCAGATTTTTTTGCTACATAATCTAACCCGTGCAAGCATGCAAAGCCATAGCCTTTTTTGTTTTCTGTGAGTACCGTTGCACCCGCGGCTTTTGCATTTTTTACTGTGTCATCTGTAGAGTTATTGTTTACAACGATTATTTCAGATACCGTTTTGGGCAGTTCGTTGATGACATGTGCTATAGAATCTGCTTCGTTAAAAGCTGGTATAATTACCTTTATGTCTGTCATTATTTTAAATCAGATAAACTATTTTCATGTGTAAAGGCCCTAAAAGATGTCCATTCTTTAATTTTTTCTCCTTTACTATATTTTTCGGCAGATATGAGTTTTGCATCTTTATATTTTAAACAATATCCGTCCTTTATTCCATTTGTTAATTGACATTTATGGTTAATACGCCCTTGTGGGTCGTAAAAGAGCCACCAACCAATTTCACTATTATCTTTAAACCGTCCTTCTTTAGTTCTAACTCTGTGTTCATCAAAGAAAAACCAATATTTGTCTTTTTTACCGTAAGAATAAAATCCTTGTTGAGATTTGTTTCCGTTAGGGTGGTAAAAAGTCCAGTAATCTGTTCTTGTATTATACCGCATCCATCCTTCACTTTCTATGGTGCCGTCATCATAAAAGTTACGCTTATAATGTTTGTCTTCGGGCTTTATAAAAGCTAACAATCCTAAACAGATCAATACGGCGTATGTGGGTTTTAATAGCTTCATATTATTTCATTTAATTCACTGGTTTCATACGGTATGCAATTTTACTTGCTATTTGTCCCTTTGTATGGTGTAGTGGTTTTTTCCCTTGTTTAGTGCAATATTTTTGCCGCCCCAAACCAGATTTCCGATCATATTGCTTGGAATGGTTATTACAGCGGATAACGTTTCTTTATTTTTTTCTAGTTCAAATTCAATATTCCCTTTTGATGTGGGGAGTAAACCTTTAATTTCATTTAGCTCACCAAAAGCGGGAACGATCTCAACTTCTTCAAAATCATTTTTTACGGACCGGATGCCCGCCAAATAATTAAAATAAAAATAGGCTGGTGATGCACTCCACGGATGAACCTCTGAACGTGTTGGTTTTTCTGTACTTTCAAAACGTTCTAGTGTAGTGGTCATATGATCGTCGATCATTTGCTCCCAAGGTTTTTGTGCAAGGTCGAATAGCTCTGGTGCACCTACTTTTTTTATCGCTTCAAAAAGATAAAAGCGATAGTAATAGGTAGCCTGTAATAAATCTTTTTCGGTTAAAATTTTTGATAATAATGCTTTTTGCCCTGACAATGGTATGACATTGGTCAATATGGCCATGATATTGGTATGTTGATCATAAATGGTCTTGTCTGGTCTTTCAGCAAAGAGCTTTCTTTTGGCATCGTAACAATGTTTGTTGACCGATGCTATAATTTCTTGCGCTCTATTTTTATAGCTGTTATAGGTATGATCATCTCCTATTTCTTTAAAAAGTAGTGCGGCGTTCTGTAGTGCATGAACATAATGTAGGCTTACAACGGCAGAATTAAGACCATCATTTTTTGTTGCCGTACCACTGCCATTATTGGGTCCTGTATACCAATCAACGAAATACCGATAGGGTGTTTTGTTTACCAAATTAAGCTCATTCATGTTCTTTTCAAAACCAGCTAAAGTATTGGTGATGCCGTCTTTGTAAGTATGTATAAATGCTTTGTCACCAGAGGTTTTATAATAATCGGCAATCATATCTACCCACACCAAAGAATAGGTAGGGTAAATAAATGTGGAGCGCAGAGGATAGGCGCCCAATATATTGCCATCAGAATCCCTGGAATGATCAAATTGGCGAATGGCATTTTTAGTATGTGCCGTATTCCCGCTCAATGCCTGCCAAATTAAAGCCTGTATTTTGGTATCGCCAACATATTGCATGGTCTCATAATAGGCATCGCTCAAAAAATAATCTTGTGTGCAGATATCTATAGTACGTTTGCAGATATCAAAAATATCATTGTACAAGGTATTGTCAGATGTAAACTTTGCGATGGATGGTATGGTTGTTCGTGATCTATGATTTACAAACTTTTCTAAAATAAGTTCTTGGTCTTTGGTAGCTATTTCAAATGCTATAAAACGAAAAGTGCGCATCCAATTAGGAATAAATTTTTGAGCCACATTACCGTTAGAAATAACTTCATCGAAATACCCTAAAAGCTGTTTGTTTTCAATATTGTTTCGATCGCCTTTTTCATTGTTTTCACCAAAAAGATTCTCGGCATATTTAATAGTGATTTTGGCTGATTTTCCTTTGCTGAAAATCAGTTCAGGAAAACCGTTGGTAACATATTGTCGATCGATTAAAAAAGTAATATTCTTGTTTGGAGCAACTATAAGTTCACCTGATTTTGGGAAAGCGGTGTCAATAGGGTTACTTGACCTTACAATACTACCTACACGTTCTTGATCCCACGAAAGCAAAGGCAAATTACGAGGTTCTAATAAATAGGCAATGGAACCGCCCATGCTACTGGCATTCTCAAAAAAATCAACCTTTTTCCACCTGGAATCATCATAATCCAACGTTTCCCAATTTGTTGGGTAGTGGTTCATATCAACAATATCGGTTGGATTGTTTGCATAGAATCCGCCAACGATCGCCTTTTCTCCAATACCTCTCCAAACCACTTCATTGGCTTTATATGATTGGTCTATGGTGCTTAGCCAATTATCATTGTTTCCAGTGGTATTGATAAATTTTGCATTGTTGGTAACGCCATTTACCATAACACTAGTAAATATGGACTGCATGCCTAAGAATCTCCTTTTTCCAAAATTGATGACCTTAACGGCGATAACGTTTTTGCCCTGGTTTAGATAGTCTTTTAAGTTTAAGGTTTCAAATTTATAGTGCTGAATGTCGCTTAATTGCGGACCGTGGGTAATAAAATGCCCATTTACATATAAAAAGTAATGATTGTCTGCAGAAATATTAATGATGAAATCCTCTTTGGAATCGGTGATATTGAAAGTGTTTCTAAATAACACTGCAGTGTCCTCTCCTCCTTTAATATCTGGGTGGCTAACCCAGCTGGCGCTTATATTTTCCTTACCATAAATTACCTCAGGATAATTGATTTCTTTTTGCCCCTGCAAATGCAAAGAGAAAAGAATTATGATAAAAAGAAAGCGATTCATTTTTAGTTTTCTATGGTGGTTATTACGTTGTAAAGGTCATGAAAGATTAGCTAAAACCAATCTTTCATGTTCTTTTTCCTAGATGATAATTTTGGGCATTTTCTAAATGACCCTACTGAATACAACTAGTTTTTGTTTACAAGATCCATTAAATCAACATCATTGCCCAACAAAACTTCTTTAGAGTCTATACGTCCTTTTTCTGGTCCGTTCTCTAATTTTAATACACCTCTAGGGCAAACAGCGGAACAAATACCACAGCCAACACAACTAGATCTTACAATATTTGCGCCTTTTTGAGCGTAAGCACGTACATCTATACCCATTTCACAGTAGGTAGAACAGTTACCGCAGGAAATACATTGACCACCATTGGTAGTAATTCTAAATTTAGAGAACATACGTTGCTGAAATCCTAATATTGCGGCCATTGGGCATCCAAATCTACACCATACACGGTTTCCTAAAATGGGGTAGAAACCTGTTCCTATTACCCCGGAGAAAATACTACCGATCAAAAAGCTATAGGTAGAACGTAGGGTTTCTGCTTTAAAAATGAATATGTTTCCAGAGCCACTAAAAAAGTGCATGCCTATTAATACCGCTATTATGGTAAAATATCCAATAGCGCCATATTTGGCATCTTTCTCAAGTTCGTCTCTTTTGTAAATCATTACCCACGCAAATACAGCGGTTAAAATAATGGCAACGCCAGAAATAAACATGGTTTTTGTTAGCCAGTATTTACTGGTGTCGTTACCTAAATAGGAGTAGATTACCGCAGTAGTCATTAAGGTTACGAATACTACTACACTGTGTACTACCCATCGCTCAACTTTCCAGGCGAATTTAGATTTATCACTTAATTGACGAAAAGAATCTCCAGCAGTTTCTGCCAGGCCACCACAACCACAAACCCAAGAGCAGTACCAACGTTTACCATATTTATAGGTCAAGAAAGGAGATATAACAAATATGGATATGATCCCAAAGAATAACATGGTCATCCCCACACTACCAGAATCTATAAAGCCATTAATACGGTAACGTTCAAAATTATAATAGTTTAAAGGCCACATATTTTTTAAATCGTAATACGGTAAATCTCCATTTAAACGCGCCATTATTTCTGGAATAAAAAAAGCAAATGCCGTTTGAAAGAACATAACACTTACCGTTCTTAACTGTTCGTATTTATTATGACGGTATTTCCAAATAAATTTAGCTCCAAAAGCTAAAATAGCTACGGTATATAGCGTACCATAAACAAACCATTGGCTGGCTGGGTTGCCACTTAAAGCTTTGCTCAAGGGGTCAAATAATGCAATTAAACCAGTGTTGTCACCATCTTTTACTAGCCCTAAATATTGCGGATAAAAATAAAGAACAATGTAGAATCCTGTTAAGGCGATACCTGCCATCCAGGCTAGTACACCTCTGCTGGACATTGATTTAAACCAAACCCCATCATTTTTTATCCCTTTATGTTTATGTGCATATGCAGCTTGTGAAAACCAAATGATTCCGGCAAAAATGGCAAGAATAGCTATTGAAAGCCATAGTGCACTATTGCCTAAATTTAAATTGAACAATTGTAAAATAAGAATGCCCATACCGGTCATACCTGTTATTACAGCCAATTTTTGGCCAGTGTTCAAAGCTTTTGGCGGTTCTCCCGCAAGTGACATACTTCTATTTAAATTACCCATGGTAGGTGTGTTTTTATTTTAATAATTGAGTTAGGCGATGCTGAAAATTCGTTTCCAACTTTTTTTCTTCGGATTAATGTTCTTGTTGTAATCGCTATTGTATTTGGCAACAATTGCGTCCTCGTGTAGTTTGTAGAATTCCGGATCAAAATTGGCATCTTTTAAGTAAGTCATTACATGGTCAATATCTTTGTTCTCCGTTAACCATTGGTCAAAGATCTCATGTCTCATGCGTATGCCAAAAGTGTTGATACCTAAAAATTGATTAGTGTCTTTGTCGAACGCTACGGTAATACATATTTTTTCTTCGGGGTGTCTCCAATGAAAATGCTGTTCAGTTTCTTTTTTGCCTCGTTCACTAAACACCCATCCGTAAGTTTGGTACTCCACATCTAAAAATTTAGCAGAGTTGAACCAATGACCGGGATTATACTTTCTTGGGTTTCCACAAATAGTCTGTGCTAGGGTTTCGCCCATCATTCTACCGGTATACCATACGGCCTCTATAGGTCTTCTGCTACCTATGCCTTCATGTTGCTCTGCACAATCGCCAATAGCGTATACATCTTTTATGTTGGTTTCTAAAAATCTATTTACTTTAACACCTCTGCCTATTTCTATGCCAGAATCTTTTAGAAAATCTATATTAGGGGCAACACCGGCAGTTAGGCCAACAACGTTACATTCAATGGTTTCACCTTTATCTGTAACAACAGCTTTGGCATGACCGTTATCATCAGCAATAATTTTTTCAAGATTTGTGTCTAACTGTAAATCTATATGGTGCTCTATGATATGTTCGTTGATCATTGCGGATTCTCCTTCGGGTAGCACACCGTTCCAAAAACTTTTTTCACGAACTAAAAAGGTGACCGGTATTTCTCTAGAACGTAACATTTCTGCCATTTCTATACCTATAAGTCCGCCGCCAACAATTACCGCTCTATTACACACCTTGTTGTTAGGGGCATTTTTTTCTAACATTTCAAGATCTTGTTTGGAATACAGTCCTTGTACACCTTTTAAATCTTGACCGGGCCAGCCAAACTTGTTGGGTTTTGAGCCGGTTGCAATTACCAATTTGTCATAAGAAACAGTAGAACCTCCTTTTAAAAGCAATTTTTTAGAATCGGTGTCTACTTTTTCAACAAAACCTTTCATAAGATTAATTCTGTTCTTTTTCCAGAACCAGTTCTCATAAGGTTGTGTATGTTCAAATTTCATGTGGCCCATGTAAACATACATTAGGGCTGTTCGCGAAAAGAAATAATCGCTTTCTGCAGAAATAATAGTAATTCTTTTGTCCGATAGTTTACGAATATGTCTAGCTAAAGTGACCCCAGAAATGCCATTACCTATAATTACAATATGATCCATAAAATGATTTTGTTGGTGGTTGTGTCGGTATTAAAGGTAATAACTTAACAGCTACATTTTAATTTAGAAAGATTATAAACTTGTTATAACTCTGTGATACTTTTAATCGTAGTTTGCGTTTTAATGAAATTAAAACGTCTTTGTAACATCCAGAAAATCAGTGATTAATTGAGACGTAAGTATTGAAAAAATCGTTGAAAAATATTTTTTTGTTTGTATGGTTTTTAAAAAATGACCGACTTAAACAATCTCAAAAGCAATTTTAAATTAAGATTACCATGAAAAAAACTATTATACCTTTTTTGTTTATCTTTTTTGCTGTAAACAGTATAACGGCACAAGATTTAACTACTTTTTTTAGCAAAAGCGATAGCTTTTTTAAAGCCAATGTTGTGAACGGCAAAGTGAAGTATGCCGCAATTAAAAATGACCCAAAAAGTTTAAATGCCGTTTTGGAAATAGCAAAGGGTATTTCGGTTTCTAAATCTGATGCTACACAATACCAAGCCTTCTGGATCAATGCTTATAATTTATTGGTCATAGATGGTATTGTAAACAATTACCCATTAAAGTCACCATTGGATGTTCCTGGATTTTTTGATAAAGCTAAACATGAGGTTGGCGGTAAATCCATAACCTTGAACGGTATAGAGAATAATTTGCTGAGAGCGGAATTTCCTTCTGAAGCAAGATTTCATTTTGTATTGGTATGTGCAGGTTTGGGTTGTCCTCCTATTATAAATACGGCATATAAACCGGCTACATTGAACAGTCAGCTACAAAAACAAACGGTTTTGGCGTTGAACAACCCCAATTTTATAAAAGTGAATAAGAATAAGGTGCAAATTTCACAATTATTCGAGTGGTATAAGGGAGATTTTGAACAAAAAGGAAGTACTGTAGATTTTATTAATACCTACAGAAAAGAACAATTACCAGAAAAGGCAAAGGTATCTTACTATCCTTATGACTGGTCTTTGAACGAAACCAAATAATCAATTTAGAATTTTTAAAAAAAACCAAAGATGAGAGTTTCAACAAAAACGATATTTTCAATAGTTTTCTTTTGCTCAATAATATCGGGCTTTGCTCAAGATAGTTTGCAGCAGAAAAGTAATATTCAACAGTATACACCTTCAAAATTGGTAGGTAAGGGTCAGTATGATGTAAAATGGTTCAACAATTTATACACACAGACCAAAAGTACTTTTACAGACGGTACTGAACCTAGACAAACCTTTTTTACCTCTACGTTAGAAGGATATACAGGTGTAGGAACCAATAAACGATGGAATATAGGTGCTATTTTAGAATTTAGATCTAACGTGATCGGTGATAGAAGTGCTACTGATGTTTTTAAATTTGATGGCGAAAACAACACGGCTAGATCTGGACTTACCTCTATTGCACCATCTATAAAGTTTGTGCCAATAGCATCGGTAAGTAATTTTTCCATTCAGAGTTCTTTCTTTATTCCGTTAGTGGATAATGAAACTGAAAACGGGGTTTTCCTAGATCAAAAAGGTTACATATGGCAGAATAGATTTTTCTATGACTATACTTTTCCGGGAGACAAATGGCAACTTTTTAGTGAAATAAACTCAGAGTTGAGTTTTGGTGATAAAGAAGAGAGCTTTGCCAATAATAGTTTAAACCTAACCCCAGGTTTGTTCTTGAGCTATTTTCCTTCGAGTAAATTCACAGTTTTAGCTTTGGCGCAACATTCTCAACGATTGGATTTAGGTAACAATTTTGCACAAGATTTCACTGCCATTGGTGGTGGTGCAAAATATCAGTTGACAAGTGCCTTGAACCTAGAATTGCTGTATACTAATTTTGTACGCGGTAGTAATACCGGTTTAGGACAAACATTTAATCTAGGGTTAAGAGGTATTTTTTAATTTTTATTTGAGTGTTTCTTAAAAGAGTCTATTGTTGTAAGGCAATTAGACTCTTTTTTGGTTTAAGTCATGTTGTTTTTAACTAAAATTGATTCCGTACTTAATTTGTTCTATATTGAGAGTCAAGATGAAATGTCCTTATGGTTTATGACTTAAATACCTGCAAATGTAAAGGTATGCTGTTGGTTGTTGCAGTACTGTTTTTAGTATGCTCATCTGCGTATGGGCAAACCAATGAGGTAAGTCAACTGCAGATTTCAGGAACAAAGCGGACTAAGATTTCTTTTATTGAAAAGCTGGTTACCTTAAAGAAAGGTATGGAGTTGGATACTGTAGTAATGGATCAAGATATTCTCCGTTTAAAAAAGCTGCCCTCAATATCTCACGCATATTATAAGGTGAATTTATTACCTAGTGACCAATGTACTGTGCAATATGTTGTAGAGGAAAATTTTACTTTAATACCATTTGCCAATCTGTTTAGTTCTTCCAATGATAATTTCGCATTTAGGGTAGGGCTGCAAGAATTTAATTCCTTTGGGCAAAATATTACTTTAGGAGCGTTTTATCAGTATGATAATTATAGTTCTTTTGGGGTAAGTGTAAGGGCACCTTACTTGGTTACCAGTAAGTTGGGTCTAGCATTGAACTATAATAATTTTACAACACTTGAGCCGGTGTTTTTTGAAAACGATACCGCAGATTATAGGTATAGCAATACAGGATTTGAGCTGTTGGCGTTGTATGAGTTCAATTTATTCAACAGAATGGAATTTGGTTTCAGTTTTTTTACTGAGGATTATGCGTATGTTGACGGTGCTACCAGTGCAGATGTTCCATTGAACTTAAATGTTGATAAGCATTTGTTCAAATTTATTTATGATTATAACGGGTTGGACTATTACTATCATTATTTAGACGGATTTAGAAGTCAACTAAATTTTCAGTACGTAGGTAGTACCGATGATAATTTACCTGAGTTTTTAATTGGTTTTAACGATTTCACCTTTTTTAAAAGAATTGGAGATCGGGGAAATTGGGCCAATAGATTGCGTTTAGGTTTGGCAAGTAACGTGGACAGTCCGTTCGCTCCTTTTACCGTAGATAATAACTTAAATATAAGAGGTGTAGGCAACACTATAGATAGGGGTACCGCTATGATTGTGCTGAATACGGAATACAGACAAACCATCATCGAAAAAAATAAATTTGTGCTACAAGGAAATTTCTTTATTGATGGTGGTACATGGAGAAACCCGGCTGGTGGGTTTGATGACTTATGGAAAAGTGAAAACCTTAGAATTTACCCAGGTTTAGGGCTCAGGTTTATGCACAAGCGCATTTTCAATGCAATATTTAGAATAGATTACGGCTACGGAATCACAAAAGACGGAGACAATGGTATTGTCTTTGGTATTGGTCAATATTTTTAGCAATCTTTGTGTCTTTATGAGAGGTCTTCCGCAAATTATGGCATAGACCTTGCGTTTGGTACCAAGATGAATTACAATAATTTTACCATAGTAGTATGTATGTTTTTAAGTGTTTTTTGCTTTGGGCAAGATTCATTAAAAACTATTGTTGCAGAACCTGGTGACGGTATATTGTCACTGTTAAGAAAGCAAGGTGTTGACCCTTATGAAGTGTTTGATGAATTTGTGTTGTTGAACAATGATAATTTACGCGATAGTGTACATCTTATTGCGGGTAGAACATATATTATGCCAGCTGTAAAATTAGATACTGTGGCAATTGTAGATTCCTTGCAGATACAGTCTAAGGAAATTAAGGAATTGGAAAGTGTTTCTTACGATATATTTGGTGAGAAGCATAAAAATGTCATTGAGAAAAGTGAGCGACTAAAAGGTACTATATATTATTTGGTGAGCGGTCATGGCGGTCCTGATCCCGGGGCAATGGGCATATATGCCGGTAAGGCCATTGCAGAAGATGAATACGCATATGACATAACTTTGCGTTTGGCAAAAGAATTGCTTTCCCATGGCGCAAAAGTCTATATTATTATACAAGATCCCAATGACGGTATTAGAGATGATTTTATTTTAGAGATCGACCATGATGAGGTGGCTTATTTAGACAAAACAATACCTTTAAATCAAGTTGCGAGATTAAAGCAGCGTGTAGAAATTGTAAATGATTTATATAAATCTAATAAAGGCAACTATCAAAGATTGATAGTTACACATGTAGATAGTAGAAGTGAGGGGCAGAACATAGATGTGTTTTTTTATCATCATGAGCATAGTAAAAATGGTAAAAGGTTGGCGCAAAGTATTCATAAGACCTTTGAAGCCAAGTATAAGAAATACCAACCAAACCGAAGCTACTCTGGTACTTTTGAGGATAGAACCTCTCTTTATTTGGTGAAAAAGACTCACCCTGCTATGACCTTTATCGAAATTGGTAATATTAGAAATGCCAAAGATCAAGTAAGGATCGTAGATCCAGATAATAGGCAGGCATTGGCAAAATGGATCAGTGAAGGGGTGTTGCTGGATTATGAAAGTGAGTAGATTAAGCAGCTATATATTTCAAGTAATATTGATGAAGTTCTGTTGGTTTGGCGCCCAAATGGTATTTTAAATGAATCATGCCAAAATGATACTGTAGTCTAATCATGCCGCGTTCTTCGTACCTTCTGGCAGAAGTGGTTACAGCAGAAGAAATTACCTTAAATGGTTTTAGTTTATAGACTCTCTGAATGAATTCATTGTCTTCATACACAATATAGCTTTCATTAAAACCATCCAGTTGGTGAAAAAGTTTACGGGTAATGAAAAGTGATTGATCACCACCTCTACAAATGTGGTGGTTTATACGGGTGCACCAAGAAAAGAATTTTAAAAATCTACTGTTGCTGTTAAAGCGCATTTGAAAGCATCCTACTTCAAATCCTTTTTTGAATTCTTGAATGATCTCTTTGTCAAAACCCTCTGGGGGTAAAGTATCAACATGTAAAAAATAGAGAATTTCACCGTTGGCATTTGTAGCACCAAAGTTCATTTGTGCAGCACGCCCTTTTTTGCTTTTTAATACT
This sequence comes from Maribacter sp. HS, assembly GCF_048059195.1. NCBI lineage: Bacteria > Pseudomonadati > Bacteroidota > Flavobacteriia > Flavobacteriales > Flavobacteriaceae > Maribacter > Maribacter sp. HS. The sequence goes on along the minus strand of NZ_JAYLVV010000003.1, from coordinate 203,377 downwards.
GTGGCTCCGTATGCTTCAGCATTAGTAATTGTTTGGTCCGTGCTACCGCCATCAATGACTAATATTTCTTTAATACACTTGGTTCGTGCATTGGCAGAAATGGAGAAAAGCACATCTTTAATGTACTTTTCTTCATTTAATACCGGTATAATAATGCTAATGGTTGGCTGTGGGGTACTCATAAATCAATACTTGCTAACTTATTGTAGTCAAATACTGGAGTACCTTACAGTTGCTTGATCAATTCCTTGAATAATTTCACCATTTTTGGTTCTGTTTTTTCGGCAATGGAAATAATTTCACCTATATCAACAGGTTTTAGGTTATCTGGGTCGCACTCATCGGTCAAAACAGAAACGGCCACTATGGGTAATGATAAGTGATTGGCAACTATGACCTCTGGTACGGTACTCATACCTACTGCATCTGCTCCTATCAATTTGATCATTCTGTATTCTGCCCTAGTTTCCAATTGAGGTCCTACAACAGATGCATACACACCGCTTTTCAATGAAATGTCATGCTCTTTTGCAATGGCGGTAAGTTTGTTGCGCATATCTAAATCGTAAGGTTCGGACATATCTGCAAAACGTTCGCCAAATTCACTTACACCTTTAAATGCCAATGGAGAGCCTCCTTGAAGGTTAATATGATCTTCTATCAACATCATATCTCCTTTCTTAAAATCTAAATTTACCGCACCAGCGGCGTTAGAGATGAACAGTTTTGAAATACCTAACATATGCATTACGCGAATTGGGTAGGTAATGTCAAGAAAGTCATACCCCTCATAAAGGTGAAAACGACCTTGCATGACCACAACTTTCTTTCCGGATATGGTGCCATAGACTAATTTTCCGGTATGAAATTCCACGGTGGCCAATGGGAAAAATGGAATGTGGTTATAATGGGCATCTATGGGGTCTTCAATACTATCTACTAATTTTCCCAATCCTGTGCCCAGTACAATACCAATTTCTGGGTTGTCAAAACCTTTGTTCTTAAGGTAAGCTACAGACTCTAAAAGTTCTTCTTTCATCATTTTTTCATATGTTTTAAAAAAGGGGCAAAGGCTTCAATATCCTTTATGTCCTCATAAAAATCAACGTCGTTTTTTATTTCTAAAAGGGCGGTTGTTTCATTTTTCAGGTCTGCTAAGGTGTCCTTTAAAACGGTTTCCGTTCCCCATGATTTGTTTTTAAAAAGTTCGGGCATAAATTTTTTCATGCCCAATAAATAATATCCTCCATCTTCTGCAGGACCTACTACAAAATCGTTTTTCTCTAAAGCCTTAAATGCATCTTCTAAATCATCTTGAGAAAGGTCTAGCATATCACTGCCAATGATAATGATTTTTTGATATTCGTTTCTAAATCCTTCTTGAAAGGCATTTGCCATGCGAATGCCAAGGTCATCGCCTATTTGTATTTTTTTATCAAACTTAGAATTGTCCCAAACATCGTTATTCCAAATTTCTTCAGAGTAATACACCTGTTTTTCGGCATAAAGATTTTTGGTAATGGCTACCGTGTGCGCTAATAAGAATTTGTAAATATCAAATGCGGCTTGGTCACCTACAGTTGCAGCTAAACGCCTTTTGCCTTTACCAAGTTCTGGGTTTCTGGTGAAAATAAGCAAAAGGTTGTTTGAGTTTGCGAGAGTGAAATCTATAATTTTCTCGTCTTTTTCCGTCTTATTGTTTTGTAATATTCCCAATCTGATTCTTTAAATTTTCCTAACTCCTAACTCCTAACTCCTAACTCCTAACTCCTAACTAGTACACCTTAATTCCTTCTTGTAAAAGTTTGCCCCAATGCTTGCTAAACGCATGAACGCTATCGGTAGGTATTTCTTTGTCGTTAAAAACTTGTCCACCTTTATTTTTCCAATCAAAAATTCCGCCATAAAGGTTTAGAATTTTGGTATACCCTAAATCTTTTAACTGTTCGCCAATATCTTCAGATCGAACACCAATAGAGCAGTATACTATAATAGGTTGTGTTTTGTCAGGTAAAGATTCTAAAACTTTTTGCTTGTCAAATGTTTTGTATCCTACCCAAATGGCATTTTTTAGGTGACTTACCTCAAATTCCTCTTTTTCCCTTGTATCTAGGTATGCAATAGAATCGGTAATCGGTAGATTATCAAAATATACATAGGGTATAGTGCCTTGGTTCCAAGAGTTCAAAGCCTTTGTAATTTTGTCTTGTGCTAAGCTTTTACTGGACAAAGGTAAGAGAACTACAAAACTGAATATTAATTTAAAAATTAGTATTTTCATCCTTACAAAGGTACTATAATTAGGTTTTAAGAAGTACCGATATAAGAGTGAATTTATGGTTAAAATTATGCAAAGTAAAGGCTTACAGTTGTTTATACTATTATCTGTTATTTCAATGGCAAGTTGTAAGCAAGAGGTGAAAAAGGATATTGTTAATGAAGAATTGGAGCCTACGGGATATTATGTAGAACCCTATAGATCTCAATATCATTTTACACCAGAAGCAAAATGGATGAACGATCCAAACGGACTTGTCTATAATGATGGGGTATATCATTTGTTCTATCAATATTACCCGGATAGTACCGTTTGGGGGCCTATGCATTGGGGTCATGCGGTAAGTAAAGATATGATGAAATGGAAGCATAAACCAGTTGCACTTTTTCCAGATGAACATGGATTGATATTTTCTGGTAGTGCCGTTATGGATCATAATAACACTTCGGGTTTTGGCACGGAAGATCAGACGGCAATGGTGGCTATTTTTACCTATCATGACATGGCGGGCGAGCAGGCAGGTAAAAAAGATTTTCAAACTCAGGGCATTGCCTATAGCTTGGATAATGGTGATAGTTGGATCAAGTATGAAGGCAACCCTGTAATCGGTAATACCGGCATTAAAGATTTTAGGGATCCCAAAGTGTTTTGGAACGATAAGGCAGAAACTTGGACAATGCTACTAGTGGCAGGTGATCATTTGCAAATATGGAACTCTCCTGATTTAAAAGAGTGGGAAAAAGTTAGTGAGTTTGGTAAAGAGCAAGGTGCTCATGGAGGTGTTTGGGAATGTCCGGATTTGTTTCCGTTGAAGATTGAAGGTACCGAAGAGGTAAAATGGGTATTGTTGATCAGTATAAATCCGGGTGCGCCAAATGGGGGTAGTGGTACGCAATATTTTATAGGAGATTTTGATGGAGAAACATTTACCTCGGACCAAGTGGAGCATAAGTGGATAGATTTAGGTAGGGATAATTATGCAGGAGTAACCTATAACGATGCACCTAATGATGAACGTGTTTTTATTGGATGGATGAGCAATTGGGACTATGCAAGAGATACACCTACCGATAAATGGCGAAGTGCAATGACAGTGCCTAGAGAATTGACCTTGCGGAAAGTAAATGATGACGTGTTGTTGTACAACTATCCGTTAAAAAGTTTTGAGAGGCACGTAGCAATGGCTTATCCGGAAAGTGTTTTGGAAATCTTGCCTACGAGAAAAAGAATTATGCCTCTTAAATATGGGAACCAGAGTAAAATACAGTTTACGCTTTCCGTGCCCAATGCGCAAATGTACTTTAGAAATAAAAATGGCGATAGCGTGAGTATAGATGTTGATAGGGACAAGAAAGTTGTCACTTTTGACCGAAGAAAATCGGGTAAGGTAGACTTTAGTGAAAAATTTGCTCCTGGTGTTCAACAAATGAAGATTCCGAATATACCGGACGGACCTATAGAAATAATGATGCTTATAGACCATTCTTCGTTAGAGCTATTCATCAATGAGGGTCAGTATGTGATGACCAATCAAATTTTCCCCAATGAGTTTTTTAGGGCTTTGACCATTGTGAACAATTCAGAAAATGAATTAAAAATTGAAGATTTTACTGAACATAAGGTAGAACGGGTTTGGGATTAACATGTTGTAAAATCATTGTATGAATTGCGCCTATTTAATTTACGCTTAAATTTTAATCTTTATTTACTTCCTATCTATTGGTAGAAATTTGCTTCACTATACTGTATACTGTGGTGATATCGGCTAAAGTAGTCTTTAGTAGATGTTAACAGTACCGCAACTAATTTGATTTGCAAATTTTCACTGGAAGCTCTACAATTTGTCTACTTACAACTTATAAAGTGAAAAATACAGCTGTAATGGTATGTAGGTTGGCTATCCTTGTATATTTTTGGTGTAGAAAAGAAAGGGATGTAAACAAAAAAATCCTTACCGTTAAGTAAGGATTTATTGTGGTGCCTCCAGGAATCGAACCAGGGACACATGGATTTTCAGTCCATTGCTCTACCAACTGAGCTAAGGCACCATGCTTGCTGTAAGCGGGTGCAAATATAATTTCAATTTTATGATTTCCAAACTAAATCGTAAAAAAAGAAAAATGTTTTTTTAATTTTTAATCTTTGCAACATGAATTTAATTGTTGATGCGGGTAATACAAATGTCAAATTAGCGATCTTTAAAAAGTCGGAAATAATTCATTTAGAGACTGTTGTTGTAGATTTGTTTGTTGAGGCAGTAAAAAGAATTTTCAAGGAATTTCCTAAAATAGAATTTTCAATAATTTCTAGTGTAGGGTCAATTTCAAAGGACCAGATTAAGGTTTTGGCTATTTTTAGTGAACTTCATGAGCTTAGTCATGCGTCAAAAGTGCCGTTTAAGAACTCTTATGCCTCTCCACAAACTTTGGGTGTAGATCGTTTGGCCTTGGCTACGGCTGCCTATTATTATAATCCACATCAAAATAATTTGGTTATTGATGCCGGAACCTGTGTTACGTTTGATATGATCAATGATTTTGATGAGTACCTAGGCGGCGCAATTTCCCCAGGCTTGCAAATGCGGTACAATGCTATGCATTACCAAACATCTAAATTGCCGTTACTCGAAAAAAAGGAGCTGTTAGACTACATTGGCAACACCACAGAAAACTGTCTACACAGTGGGGCGGTAAATGGAATTACACTGGAAATAGACGGTGTCATTGATCTTTACAAAGCAAGATTTAAAAATTTAACAGTTATTTTAACCGGTGGAGACACACTATTTTTGTCTAAACGATTAAAAAATACCATATTTGCGGATTCCAAATTTCTCCTGAAAGGGCTTAATTATTTGCTGGAATACAACAAGCACTAAATGATCAGAAAAATTGTAATTACAATTGTATACATAACCACTATTGGTTTGTACGCTCAAGATGGTACTGTTTCTCCTTATTCTTTTTACGGAATAGGTGACTTAAAAAATAACAGTACGGTAGAAAATCAAATGATGGGAGGTATTGGTGTATATGCCGATAGTATTCATATCAATTTAAAAAACCCAGCAGCTTTTGGTAAGTTAGGTCTAGAAGTTATGGACAGGGAAGGATTGGTGACCTATACAGCAGGAGTCTCCAATAAACAATTTACGCTTAAAAGTTTCACAGCAGAAGAGGAAAGCTCTATTACAACTTTAGATTACTTGGCACTTGGTTTTAGTGTAGGTAAAGGTTTGGGTATAGGGTTTGGTATAATGCCATATTCTTCGGTAGGATATAATTTGGTTGATGATCGTACCGAAACAGGCGGGTCGTTGACTAATGTTTATACGGGTGAGGGTGGTTTAACCCGCGCTTTTTATTCAATTGGGTATGAAATTGTAAAAGACTTAAGTATTGGTGCAACCGTTAATTTCAATTTTGGTACACTTGAAAGTGAAAGGTTGCAGCAAATAGAAGATGTGCAGTTTGGTACATTTGATAGGCGTTCATCTAGAGTAAATGGTTTTGATTTCAACTATGCTTTAAATTATACGCCTTTAATTAAGGGTAGGCAAAGACTTCATACATCGGTTCGTGTGAACACCCAAGGTAATTTGGTTTCCAAGAATGATAGGCAATTGGGTTCTTTTTCAGTGGCCAGTGGTGTAACCATAGAAGAGCTAGAGGTGAATTTGGCTGCTCAGAATTTAGAGAATACGGAATTAAAGATACCGACCACTACTACTTTGGGTATTGGTTATGGTGAAGATTATAAATGGTTTGTGGGTGCAGAATATAGTTTTCAAGAAATGAGTTCTTTTGAAAATGCTTTCTTGGGTTCTGCTAATGTGGCGTATGAAGATGCAAGTTCATTTGCCTTTGGTGCCTTTCTAACCCCTGATCATGATTCATTTACAAGTTATTTAAAAAGGGTTACCTACCGCGCAGGTTTACGTTTAGATAAGACGGGTATGTTGGTGAACGATGTTGATATAAATAACTTTGGCATAACTTTTGGATTAGGCTTACCACTGGGCAGAAGTTTCTCTAACCTTAACTTAGGTTTTGAGTTTGGTAGAAGAGGGACTACTAAGGCCGATTTGATTGAAGAAAGCTATTTTAAATTTAATGTAGGTCTCTCATTGAACGATCGTTGGTTCCAGAAAAGAAAAATCAATTAATAAAAATTTAGTACATTAACCATTTTAAAAAGAGAAAAAATGAAATCGAAACTTTACTTCACGGCAATTATGTTCCTTGGGATGATGGGAGTGAGCAATGCGCAGGCGCAAAACCCTGAATGTATGACCAACCTGTCAATATTTTCCGAGCATGCAAAAGTTAAAAATTACGAAGCGGCCTATGAGCCATGGAAAATGGTTTATGAAACATGTCCTCAATTAAACAATGCTATATATGTTTATGGTGAGCGTATCCTAAAAGATAAGGTAGATAAGGCTACAGGTGCAGACAAAGAAAAGTTTGCCAATGATCTTATGGGGCTTTATGATAATAAGCTTAAACATTTCTCATCTAAAACTAGTCCGGGTGAAACAATGGTAGATAAGGCATTGGTAATGTACGATAACAAAATGGCAGATGATGCTAAGATGTACAGTATGTTAAGCGAGGCATTTACAAAAGATGAAGCTAATTTTACAAACCCAAAGGCTTTATATATCTATTTCTCTAGTTTGGTTGATGAGCACAAAGCAGGTAGAAAAGATCTACAAGAAGTTTTTGATGTATATGATGCAGTTACCGAAAAAATAGAAACTGAAAATGAAAAGCTTACAGGTAAAATAGCTAAGCTTTTACCAAAAGAAGAAGCTGGTACTTTAACTTCAAAAGAAAAGTCTCGTTTAAAGTCTTATAACTCTTACTCTGAGGTTTATGGTAAGATTGCTGGTAGTATTGATTCTAAATTAGGTCCATTGGCAGATTGTAGTAACCTTATTCCTTTATATGAAAAGAGTTTTGAAGAGAAAAAGGGTGATGTTGTTTGGGTAAAAAGAGCGGTAGGTCTTATGTTCAACAAAGAGTGTACAGATGATCCAATGTTCCAAAAGTTATTTGAAGCACAATTGTCTCTAGATCCTTCTGCAGATGCTTATGTTTACGGTGGTACTTTAAAAATGAAGAACGGAGATAGTTCTGGTGCCCTTGCGGATTTTGATAAGGCATTATCTCTAGAAACAGATAACGATAAGAAATCTAAGATCGCTTACAAAGTTGCGGTGATCAATAAAAGAAAAGGTAGTAAGTCTACTGCACGTAAATACGCTCAAAAAGCTATTGATGCTAACCCGTCAAATGGTCGTGCATATCTTTTAATTGCTAACTTGTACGCAACAAGTGCTAACGATTGTGGTAGCTCAGCGTTTGAAAAGAGAGCAATTTACTGGAAAGCTGCAGATATGGCTAGACAAGCAGGAAGAGTGGATCCTTCATTAGGGGGTTCAGCTAGTCAAGCGGCAAACAGTTACAGTGCTAAAGCTCCAACTAAAGAAATGATCTTTAGTTCAGGTATGGCCGGTAAGACCGTTACGTTCAACTGTTGGGTTGGTGGTAGCGTGAAAGTACCTTCTTTATAGAGAAAATGAAACAGATTTATAATTTTAGAGGCATTGCCGTGGTATGTACCATGGCAATGCTTTTTTTATCTTGTCAAGATAATTACAAGAGAGTGGGTGAAGAAGCGGTAAAGAAAATTTACCCCAGGGGTGTAGTAGAGGATTTTGTACTTACCTATACTGAAACACCTGAAAAATTAGGATCTGAAGATGACGGTTCGTCTAGGGTAATGGCAGTATTATCCGGACCGATCAGAAACGATTTTGAGCAGCTTTCATTTCCGTATCAAACTTTCCCAGAAGGTCTACTAGTGGAAATTTTTAACGAGAAAAATGAAAAAACAACGATAGAGGCAGATTATGGAGTATTGTACTCTAAGACTTCTATTGTAGATTTGCGTGGTAATGTGCTTATAAAAGGAGATGACGGTAAAAAGCTAGCTACATCACAGCTATATTATGATCGTGGTAATGAGTGGGCTTTTACCCAAGAAAAATTTACGTTTACCAATCCAGATGACGGTACTGTAATGGATGGTGAAGGTATGGATATACAAAAAGACCTGAAGTTTTTAAATGCACATAAAACCTATGGTTTAATGTTGATCAAAGAAGAAGATAAAGAAGAAAAAAATGATTAATATTTTAAGATATACAGAGTATTTGTACGTTATAGTCGCGGGCTTTTCTGTCTATAGAATAATAACGGATTGGAATACCGATCGAAGTATGGCGTATTTCTTTATATTTTTTGCCGTAATTTCAATAGGTATGTTCTTGTTTAGACGAAATTATAGAAAGAAGTTTGAACAGCGTAAGCGTGATAATCAAAATAAATAGTGGGTACAGCCGGTATTATCATTATACTTTCCTTGATTTTTTCAGCATTTTTCTCAGGAATGGAAATTGCCTTTATTTCTGCGAACAAAATTCATATTGAAATTGAGAAAAAACAAGAGGGCTTTTTAGCAACTGTACTGACAAGGTTAACTAAAAAACCATCAAAATTTATAGCTACCATGCTTATTGGTAACAATATAGCATTGGTAATTTATGGACTTTTCATGGGAGAATTGCTCATGAACTGGTTCACTGAAATAGTGCCCGATAATGCAATTTTGCAGTTGTTGATTACAGATTTTAGTTTGTTGACCCAAACTTTGATTTCTACGTTCATCATTTTGATTACCGCTGAATTTTTACCTAAAGTGCTATTTCAGATTTATGCCAATAACCTTTTGAAATTATTGGCGATACCTGCATTTTTATTTTATATACTTTTTTCATTTATATCCGACTTTATTATTTGGGTGTCCGATATTATTTTGAAGTACGTATTTGGTACATCAGGTGATGAGGTCCAATTGGCATTTAGCAAGTTAGAGTTGGGAGATTACATTACCGAGCAAATGGAAACGGTAGAGGAGGAAGATGAAGTAGATACTGAAATACAGATCTTTCAGAATGCATTGGAGTTTGCAGCTGTAAAGGCTAGGGAAGTTATGGTGCCTAGAACTGAAATAGTTGCGGTAGAAATGCACGAAACTCCAAAAAACTTGGCGAAATTGTTTACGGAAACGGGCTATTCTAAAATACTGGTATATAATGATACCGTAGATAATGTTATAGGCTATGTACACTCTTATGAGCTTTTTAAAAAACCTAAGACAATTAAAAGTATTTTACTGCCGGTTGAGTTTGTGCCGGAGACCATGCTTATTCAAGATATATTGAATGTTCTCATCAAAAAACGAAAAAGTATAGCTGTTGTTTTAGATGAATATGGCGGTACCTCTGGTTTGGTAACGGTAGAAGATATTGTTGAAGAACTTTTTGGTGAGATCGAAGATGAGCATGATACTACGGATTTAAGGGAAGAGCGGGTAGATGAGCGTCATTATTTGTTCTCTGCAAGGTTAGAAGTAGATGATATCAATGAAAATTATAAATTAAGTCTTCCTGTATCAGATGAATATGAGACCCTTGGTGGGCTTTTAGTGCATACTTTGGGTGAAATACCTGAAAAAGAGGTAGAGCTTACTATAGAGCAATATAAGTTTACCGTGTTGGAAGTTTCCAACACAAAAATAGATTTGATTTCCATAGAAGTTTTGGAAGAGGAATAACAGTGCATCAATCAATAAATTAGGTGGCTTTTTAGTTTTTATTATTTCAATTAAAAATGGTAGTTTTGCCACCCAATAACCACAAACGATTATTTTAAACGTTAATAAGAATGGCAGTATTAGAAAATATTAGGAAACGTACAACAGTGTTGATCTTGATCATAGGTTTGGCACTTTTTGCATTTGTTATTTCTGGGGTATTTACCAGTAGCAATTTTGGAGGAGATAAAGTAGGTTCGTCCGTAGCCGAAATTAATGGAGAAGATATTTCTATTGATGAATTTAGACAAGAGGTAGAGGTGGCTTCTAATAGAATTGGTCCTACTGCATCTAATATGCAAGTGGTAAATCAGGTTTGGGAAAATAAAATAAGAAAGACCATCTTAGGTGAGCAGTTTGAAGATTTAGGAATTGGTATAGAGCAAGATCAGATCGTTGACTTTTTAAGAACAACAGGTTATGCTCAAAATCCTCAATTTCAAGATCAGAATGGTCAGTTTGATGCAAATATGTTTAAGCAGACCGTTGCAGATTGGAAAGTGAACAACCCTGCGCAATATGAAGCCTGGTTGCAAACAGAAGCTGAGATCGTACAATTGGCAAAAGAGCAAACTTACTTTAACATGGTTAAGGCAGGCGTTGGTGCTACCTTAAAAGAAGGTGAGTTAGATTATAAATTGGCTAACGAGAAAATGGATATTAAGTATGTAAGAGTACCTTATACTTCTATTCCAGATAGTACAATTACAGTAACTAAAAGCGAAATTGCAGATTACGTTAGCAAGCATAAAGAAGAGTACAAGCAGGATCCTGCAAGAGATTTACAGTATGTATTTTTTCAGGAAAAGCCTTCTGAAGCTGATGAAACCGCTATCAAAGAAGAAATCACAAAACTTTTAGACGATACGATCGAGTATAATTCTCAAACAGACCGTAACGATACTATTAGAGGTTTTAGAAATACAAAAGATGTTGCGGCATTTTTAGATAGATATTCAGACACCAAGTTCGATACTATTTTTAAGGCTAAGAAAAATTTACCATCTAGTGTTGCGGACACCTTAATGAGTTTGAACATAGGTCAAATTTACGGGCCATATAAAGATGGGGATTCTTATAAGATTTCTAAAATGATTGCTAGAAAACCAAACGGTTCGGTGAAAGCAAGTCATATTCTTTTAGCTTATGAAGGTGCTACAAGAGCAAACCCGGAAGTAAAGAGAACAAAAGAAGAAGCTGAGGCAAAGGCAAAAGAACTATTAAGGGAAGCAAAAAAATCTGGTGTTGTTTTTTCAACCTTGGCTAGAGATAATTCAGATGGTCCATCTGCTCCTAATGGTGGAGATTTAGGGTACTTTCAAAGAGGGGTAATGGTTCCTGCTTTTAATGACTTTGCATTTGGAAACTCAGAAGGTTCGATCGGTATGGTCGAAACAGATTTTGGATTTCATGTAATTAAAATTGATGATAAGGAAGATGTGGTTCAGATTGCAACTGTTTCAAGAGAGATAGTAGCTTCAGAAGAAACAATAAATACGTTGTTTACCAATGCGACCAAATTTGAAATGGAAACTACGGATGATGAAAGTGCTTTTTCAACATTGGCTAAGGAGAGTAACTATGTTGTTCGTCCGGTAAACAAAATAAAAGCTTTGGATGAAAACCTTCCTGGTTTGCCAAATCAAAGAAATATTGTACAATGGGCCTTCAATGGAGATACTGAGGTTGGTGACATTAAGAGATTCAATATTAATAACGGTTATGCAGTAGTTCAACTTACAGGTTCTTACGCAGAAGGTGTTATGAGTGCTGAAGATGCTTCCGTACTTGTGTTGCCTAAAATTAGAAAAGAGCGTAAAGCCGCAAAGATTATTGCGGCCAATAAAGGTAAAGACATGAGTACTATTGCATCTGATAATGGTGTAAGTGTATCAAATGCTTCTGCTCTTACAGTAAAGTCCCCTACAATTCCTGGTGCAGGTAGCGAGCCTGTAGTGGTAGGAACTGCTTATGGTATGGCTGAAGGTGCAACTTCTGGTTTAATAGAAGGTAACACCGGAATCTTTAAAATTGAAATTGTAAAGAAAACCGAAGCACCTAAGCTTGATAATTATAGTGTATATGCAAATGCATTAAAAACAGGAGCTGCTGCTCGTGTGAATACAGCAGTGTATAATGCTCTTAAAGAAGGTGCGGAAATAGAAGATAAAAGAGCTACTTTTTACTAAAAAGTTAGTTTGTCAAATTAAAAAAAAAAGAGCATCTAAATTAGATGCTCTTTTTTTATAATATCATTTTTTGATAAGGCAGAATGGTATGGTAGCCTTTATTTTTAAAATATACCATATCCTCCTCTGTTCCAATAGCAAGGACAAAATCTCCGCCCCAGGCACCTAGACTTTTTATTGTATGCGGATAGTCTGCAAAAAGAGTGCTTTTAATAGTTGGTACCTGAAGTGTTTTAGATAAGATCTTTTCGTGTTGGTTGAGTAGGTGTTCAAACTCCTTCAAAGAAGTGCAGCTCAAAATTTTATCGGTGATATTGTTGATTGCGCTAAGCAGTTCGGTTTTATTGAAATTCAAGTTGCGATAACTGGTAATGGCATCTCTACTATTTTTCTTTTCGTTCAGGTAAACAAAGAAAAGTCGGTCTTCAAAATTAGGTTTAAAACTGACTTCCTGTATGTTTGGACTATAGCCATTTCTTTGATAAGTAATTGGCGTTTTATGTGTAGCACAAGCAATATCGTAACCACTACCGCCAAAGGTAGCCTCCAGTAATTCATAGGGGTTTATTTCTGCCCAAGATGCTATATTTACTATTAAGGTAGAAGAAGTGCCAAGGCCCCAATCTCTAGGGAAGGTTACTTTTGTTTCTACAGCATTTACTTCATCCGTATTTGGTAAAAATAAAGGGTTAAGTTTTTTAGCCGCTACTAAAATTTGAGATAGCCTGTGAGCTACTTCCGGGTCAGAAGTGTGAATGGTTTCAAGCCTATTCTTGGAAAATTCTGAACTGAACCAAACTGCGTCATTTTCATCTAAACTGTTCCAAATAAAATTCTCTGACTCTGAGTGGGATAAGCTCAGGTACTGTCCAAATTTTGTAGGTAAAGCCAAACCTTTGGCTCCGTCAAGAATAGCATATTCTCCAGTGAGCAATAATTTACCGTTGCTGTAAAAGGATGTGGGCATATGGTAAAGGCTTATTTTCTTATCTCGTTAAGTTGTAGTTCCACGCCGTGGTGCGTTACGGGGTTGGTCTTAAAATATGTAACTAATTTAGCTTTTTCGTTTTCATTGGCGCCCAGCTGGTTAAGAATGTTCAAAAGGTGCATTTTCATATGTCCTTTTTGAATTCCGGTAGTAACCAATGAACTCACTGCTGCAAAGTTTTGTGCTAGACCCGCTACCGCTATAATTTGCATGAGTTCTTCAGCAGAAGGGCGTTGTAGTATTTCAAGATTTAGTTTTACCAGCGGATGTAAATTTGTGAGTCCGCCAACAGTACCTAAAGCCAAGGGAAGTTCTATCCAAAATGTAAAGATGCCATCTTCAATGGATGCATGGGTCAGGCTGCTGTATTGACCATTTCTACAAGCATAAGCATGTACGCCTGCCTCTATGGCCCTAAAGTCGTTACCAGTGGCCAAAACAACCGCATCTATACCGTTCATGATGCCTTTGTTATGCGTAACCGCTCTATAGGGTTCTATGTGTGCAATTTTAATGGCCTGTACTATTTTTTCGGCGGTATGCTGTGGTGTTAATTCTTCTGTAAGTTTTAAATCTTCCACCGGGCAACTAACTTCTGCACGTACGCTACAATTGGGTACGTAATTGGACAGAATGCTCATTACTACTTCAACATCTTTTTCCTGTGTGGAAAAATCATCGTAATTACCGGCCTCTTTTTTTAAAGTAGCTGCAAATTGCTCTAAACAGCTGTTAATAAAATTGGCACCCATGGCGTCCTTAGTTTCAAAGGTGGCATGTAGTTGGTAATAGTTTTCTAGTTGCTTGGTTTTATCTTTTAAAACAATATCTGTAATACCACCGCCCCTTTTTTCCATACTGGAAGTTAAGGAGGCACTTTCGGCTAATAAAATAGGCTTTAAATAAGTAAAAAAAGAATTTAACCTATTGGTATCGCCCTTGTATATAAAGTGAACTTGACCTACTTTTTCGGTTCCTAATATGGTTGTTTTAAATCCTCCTTTTTTTAACCAAAACTTTGCGGCTTTGCTCGCTGCCGCTATAACCGAACTCTCTTCAATGGCCATGGGTATGGCATAAAGCGTATCGTTTATTAAAAAGTTGGGAGCTATGCCCTGGGGTACGTAGAGGTTGGTAATGGTATTTTCTATAAATTCATCGTGCAACTGTTGAACGCTTTGGTCTAGATTCCAATACGTTTGCAGAATTTTTCTTGATTGTGCTGCATTCTGGGTGTAATTTGTGGTGATCCAATCTATTTTCTCTTCTTTGGAAAGTTTGGAAAAACCACTTATTGGCTCGGTCATTTAGGTATAACTTTCTACTAATGGTTCATGTTTTGTAAAGAATTGGACACCTCCAATAGATTCCAATTTTACGCTGGTAAAGATAAGCATATTGACCTGAATCTAATTTATCTAAGCAAAGCGTTAAAACCAGCTTCTTTTTTTCAGTAAAGCGTGTTTTTTTAAGGAAATAGTGGTAAACTTGAGAGATTTAACAAAATTCAAATTTTTATGCGAAAAACACACTTATTTACGTTGATTTTACTTTCTTTCAGCGTAATTATTTGGGCACAGGAAAAAAAGATATCAGTTTCCGAAATTTATCAAGGTGCTTTTAGAACCGAAGGTCTTGAAGCGCTACGTTCCATGAATAACGGTACTCAATACACCGTACTTCATACAAACAGGTTCAGCCAATCTACAACGGTAGATAAATATGATTATAAGACCTTGGAAGAAGTAGGTACCGTAGTATCTTCTGCAGATTTAGCCGAAATACCTTCCTTTTCAGCTTATACCTTTAGCGATGATGAAAAAAAATTATTGCTCTCAACTGAAATAGAACCCATTTTTAGAAGGTCAAGGTTGGGTGTTTTTTATGTATATGAAATTGCATCTAAGAAGGTAGTAAAGGTTAGTGAATCAAAAATTCAAGAACCATTGTTTTCTCCAGATGGTAGCCAAGTAGCCTATGTGAAGGATAATAACCTCTATATTTTTACCATTGAAAGTGGTGAAACCAAACAAATAACCCAAGACGGAGTTAAGAATCAAATAATAAATGGTGTAACAGATTGGGTATATGAAGAAGAATTTTCTTTTGTACGAGCTTTCGAATGGAATGCCGATGGAAGTAAGATAGCTTTTTTACGTTTTGATGAAACAAGTGTGCCCGAATTTTCTATGGATGTTTACGGTACTGAGCTATATCAACAACCACACGTATTTAAATACCCAAAGGCCGGAGAGAACAATTCTAAAGTTACCTTACATCTTTTAGATGTGGCTAGTGGTAATATTGCTGCGGTAGATTTAAATAGCGCATACTACATACCAAGAATTAAATGGATGAACCATAAAGATATGTTGAGTGTTCAAACCTTGAACAGGCATCAAGATCATTTAACAATGTATGCCGTAAATGCTAAAAAGAATGAAGTATCTGTTTTACTGGAAGAGAAAGATGATGCTTATGTTGATATCACCGATAATCTTACTTTTTTAGAAGATGATAGTTTTATTTGGACCAGTGAGAAAGACGGTTTTAATCATATATATCTATACGGGGAAGACGGTAATCTTATGAGTCAGATCACCAAGGGAGATTGGGAGGTTACCAAATACTATGGTTACGATCAAAACGAAGATAAAATTTACTATCAGTCTACCGAGAACGGATCAATAAACCGTGGGGTATATAATATTAGTAGCGGCGGAGATGATAAAAAGGCATTAGCTGTTACCCAAGGAACCAACAATGCTTCATTTAGTACAGATTTCACGTATTTTATAAATACGTATTCTAGTGCTGAAATACCACCTGTATACACACTGCATAAGGCAATAAACGGTAAAAAGGTAAAGGATATAAAAGATAATGGTCAATTGTTGCAAAGACTGGAAAGTTATGCTGTGAGTCCTAAAGAATTTTCTACAATTTCAATTAATGGCAATGATTTGAACATGTATATGATCAAGCCAAAAGATTTTGATTCAACTAAGAAATATCCATTGTTTATGTATCAATATAGTGGTCCTGGATCTCAAAATGTATCTAACAGTTGGATGGGGGCGAACGACTACTGGCACCAGAGTTTGGTGGCGGAAGGTTATATTGTTGCCTGTGTAGATGGCCGTGGTACGGGTTTTAAAGGAAGGGATTTCAAGAAGGTTACTCAAAAAGAGTTGGGTAAATATGAAGTAGAAGATCAAATAGCCGCTGCTAAGAAATTAAGCGAGTTGCCATACATTGACGAAAGTAGAACAGGTATATGGGGCTGGAGCTATGGTGGTTTTATGTCCACAAATTGTATTTTAAAGGGTAACGACACTTTTGAAATGGCAATTGCGGTAGCACCTGTTACCTCATGGGCTTTTTATGATACAATATATACAGAGCGTTATATGCAAACGCCACAGGAAAATCCAAGTGGATATGATGATAACTCGCCGTTTAACTATCCTCACTTGTTGGAAGGCGATTACTTACTTATTCATGGTACTGGTGATGATAATGTTCATGTGCAGAATTCAATGCGTATGATCGAGGCTTTGATACAGGCAGATAAGCAATTCGATTGGGGAATTTATCCGGATAAAAACCACGGTATTTATGGTGGAAATACAAGAATTCACCTCTATAACAAAATGACCAATTTTATTAAAGAAAAACTATAATCAAACTAACATCAATATGACTGAAAGTACCGAATTTTCAGACCAAAAGCAGGTTTTTGGGCACCCACAGGGTTTATTTTACTTATTCTTTGCAGAATTATGGGAGCGTTTTAGCTTTTACGGAATGCGAGCACTGCTCACGCTCTACATGATAGACGTAATATTCAAAGCCTTGGCAGAAAGAGATTATGCTACGGCGGCAGTTTATTCTTCCTATGGTTCATTGGTATACGCCTCTACCGTAATTGGTGGCAAATTATCAGATAAGATTTTAGGAATGCGAAACTCAATTTTTTTGGGCGGTATTCTTATGTCCATAGGGCATTTTGTATTGGCTATAGAAAACAATATGGCCTTCTTTTTAGCCTTGTCTCTCATTATTGTGGGTAACGGGTTCTTTAAACCTAACATTTCTACTTTTGTGGGTACGCTATATGAAAAAGGAGATCCTAAAAAAGATTCTGGGTTCACCATATTTTATATGGGTATTAATATTGGGGGCTGGGTAGCTCCATTATTATGTGGATGGCTGGCCGCAACATATGGCTGGCACTATGGTTTTGGTCTGGCAGGAATAGGTATGTTGACCGGGTTGATCGTTTTTTGGAGCGGAATTCAAAAAAATGTATTTGGCGATAGAGGTTTACCTCCAAATGAGCAAGTCTTGGAAAAAAAGGTACTTGGTGTAAAACAAGGAATTCTTGTGCCGGTTTTAGCTGTGTTGTCTGCACCGTTGATTGCGTTGTTATTATCTTCTTATAAGGCAATTGCTACAGAAGGTATGTTTGCCGATCAGAATATTGTCAATATTATATTTACAGGTATTGGTATAGCGGTTTTGGCATACTTGGCTTACGAAATGTTCAAAGCGAATATTAAAGAAAGAAAAGAATTGTTTGTCGCGGTGTTACTTACCTTTTTTATGACCATTTTCTGGGGTTTCCATGAACTATCCGGAAGTGTAATTACGTTGTTCGCAGCAAGAAATATTGATCTTGACGGTATTATGTCGGCTGCACAGACCAATTCGTTGAACTCTATGTTTATTATCATTTTGGCTATTCCTATTTCAATGATGTGGACATGGTTAAGTAAAAAGAATTGGAACCCTAGAACACCTTATAAATTTGGATTGGGATTACTTTTTGCGGGAATCAGTTTTTACGTTCTTGCTATTAGTGGCGGTAGTGCCAATGAAAATGGTTTTGTACCGTTCACATACTTGTTGCTAATGTATTTCTTGCTTTCTGTGGGTGAACTTTTTATGTCACCTGTTGGGTTGTCTAAAATGACCGATCTAGCTCCTGCAAGGTTAATAGCTTTTATTATGGGGGTATGGTTCTTATCATCTGCCTTTGCATTCCAAATTGTTGGCTTCATCGGTAAACAATTGGCTATAGAAAGTTCAGATGGTGATGTAAATGGTTTTGAAACCTTAACGGTATATACAGATGGCTTTTTATTAATAGCCAAGTATGCTATAGGTGCAGGGTTAATTGTACTGGTAGCATCACCGATCATTAAAAAGTTAATGGGTAAGGTACATTAGTATTCCTTACTTGAAATAATAAGCTCCCTTTTCACCTGTGTAGTGGAAAGGGATTTTATTTTTAATACAAGTGAATTTCCAACGGTCAACATAACTTTTGTAGTTACTGCCATCTGCAATGATTTCTTTAGGTCGTATGCTATCTATTAATCGGTCCAGATTAATTTTTGGTGATTGTGTTAAAAGAATTTTATCGGATGTTGAAAGGGGATAAACACCGGTGCTGTCAATAATCAGCAACGAATTATTTTTAATATGGTAACCGTTTTTTAAGGTGTCAAAACTAACGCTATGTATGCGTTCAGCAGTTCTATATCTTGAAATTAAATAGTCTGGTTGGTTATTGTTATCTGTTAAAACGGTCAATTCTTTTCCATTTCTATTAAAAATTATGCGCTCCTTGGTTTTGTGCAATACCATAGCTTCAACCTTTTCATTTGTGTTGATTTCTTGATATATCGTATAACCTTGAAAACAAAGTACACTGCCAAGACACAATAGTATTCTTTTAGAATTAAATCTTGTAAATAATTGAACTCCCATGACTAGAACTATGAAGGAGAGTATCAGCTGCACCACATCAAAAGGAATATCACCGAATATAAAGCTTTCTTGCCGAGCGACCCAGGCTATAAGGTTATTCATAAACCCAATTATTTTATTGTATAGCCAGACGAATTGAGCGGGAAGCCAGTTGAATATAGATAGGAAAACAACCAAAATCCCCATGCCTAAAATAACACCTAATGCAGGTACGATAATTAAGTTGGAAACAAAGAACAAACCGGGAAATTGGTGAAAATAGAACAGACTAATTGGTAGAACACCTAGTTGAGCGGCTATACTTACACATAGTAATTGCCAAAAATAACGCACCACTTTATTTTTTGGAAACCACAAATCCCTAAGAATAGGAAAAATCCAGAGGATGGCAAAAACCACTGCATAGCTCATTTGAAACCCTACTTGAAATAGTAGGTTGGGATCAATGAACAATAAGATAAATAGAATGGATAATGCTAAAATGTTAAAGGTGTTGCTAGGTCTGTTTAAATACAGTGCATAGGCTACAAACGTATACATAGTGGTGGCGCGTATTATGCTGGCTGAAAGTCCGGCTATAAAGGCAAATGCCCATAAAAATATGACTGATAACAATAGGATAATAGTTCTGCCTTTAGGAATTTGTTTTAGCGGATTCAATAGAAATTGAATTAATAAAAGTAAAATACCTATATGCAGTCCAGATACGGCTAAAATATGTACGGCACCGGCTTTTTGGTAGTTGGTGTAGGTCTCTTCGGAAATATCTGATCGTTGTCCTAATAGCAACGCTTGAATTACCCCGAATTCATCTTCACCAAAACTTTCTTTTTCAAGTTTTGAAATAATATGGTTTCGAAGACTTGAAGCTATGCCTTGTAAAGTGGTCTTTGACCTAGAGGTAATTGTAAAATGATGTTGTTCAATCTGCATTTGATGATAAATACCAATATTTTTGAGATAGTTTTTATAATCAAATTGGTGCGGGTTTAAGGTAGGGTATATGTCGGTTAACTTCGTACGGGTCACAAATTCATCATCAATATGAAACCGTTGTCCAGAAGAATCTTTAGGAATGCTTATTAATATAGTTCCAGTGGTAGGGTGTTGACCAATACCTTTTACCGTTGCATAGTACCGATATGAAAATGGATTGGGCTTTAATACGTCCTTAATTTTCAAAGACCATAAATCACTGTTGGTATAAGTGATCTTCGTGTAATGGTTATTGTGGTTTATAGGTTGGGCATTAGTGTAACAATATGTGCCTAAAAACACAAAAATTAAGGCAGAGACAATTCCAAAAAATACAGATTTAGTGTTTTTTTCAAATAAAAAAATGGCGGATAATAGAACAAAAAGAGCACCAATAAATATACCTAAGTAGAGCAGATCAAAGGAGGAAAATTTCCCAATTAAAATTCCAAGAATAAGTAATAGCGTTAATCTAATGGGAATAAACGCTAAGAGCTTCATTTTATAATATTCTTGTGGCTTTTACAAAGGCTTGGTTCCAAAAACCGTCTCTTAAAGAAGAAACGGTAACACCTCTTGAAGTAGATGCGTGTATAAAGGTTATTTCATCATTATCAGTACCCACCACCATACCTACGTGGTTAATTCGTTTTGATCCACGGGTGGTCTTAAAAAATAGTAAATCTCCTTTTTCAATATTCTTTACGGCTATTCTATGACCTTCTTCCGCCATATGAAAAGAAGTGCGTGGCAATTGCACATCATGCTCTCCAAAAGATACATATAATAATCCTGAACAATCCATCCCTTTTTTGGTAGTGCCACCAAATTTATATCGTGTACCCGCAAATGAAAGAGCGGTATTGATAATATCGTCTGCTTTTGTATTGGTCGGTGCGGGTGGGTTTATGTTGTGTTCTTTATGATAAGAAGGTTTTTCAGTATTACCCGTTCGCTCATTATTTGCGGCGGCAACAGAGATTCTTCGTTCCTTGTCAGAACTGGAACTTTTTTTAACACCACAACTGGCTAAAAAACAAATAATTATTAAGAAGGGTAGTTTACGCATAAATTAGGGAATACACTGTAATACGTGTAACTTCAAAATTATAGAATTATTTTTTAAAATAGATCTACCTATGCAGTTTTAGCATTTTCAATGATCAAAGAAGCAGCATTGAAACTTGCCCCGGCACCACCTAATTTTTTAATAAGTTCATTGTAAGATGATAGTTGTTTTGCCCTTGCTTCACCATTTAAAATAAGGGAGAGCTCTTTTTTTAAATTCTGCTTAGTAAGGTTATCTTGTATAAGTTCTTTAACAACTTCTTTTTGCATGATAAGATTGACCAGAGAAATATACTCTAAAGTAATAATGCGTTTGGCAATTTGGTAAGAGATCCAATTTGCCTTATAGCAGACTACTTGTGGTACTTTGAACAAAGCAGTTTCCAATGTGGCCGTACCGCTGGTAACAAGGGCGGCTTTAGAAACCGTAAGTAAATCATACGTTTTATTTTGAATGAACTTTACATTGGAATCTTTTAAAAACGAAGCATAAAAATCTTTATCAAGACTAGGGGCGCCGGCAATAACAAATTCATAATCTGCAAATTCAGAAGTAAGTGAGAGCATTACACTGAGCATTTTTTGAACCTCTTGTTTTCTGCTTCCGGGAAGTAATGCAATAATTGGTTTTTCAAGGGCGAGACTATTTTGTGCCCTGAACTCACTTTCATTTAATATTGGTCTATTGGCAATGGCGTCCAATAAAGGATGTCCCACAAAATTGACAGGAAAATTATGTTTCTTTTCATAAAATTCTTTTTCAAAAGGCAGTATTACATACATGTGGTCTACCGTGGCTTTAATTTTTTCGATACGCCCCTCTCTTGATGCCCAAATTTGAGGAGATATATAGTAATTGGTCAAGAAATTATGCTCTTTTGCCCATTTGGCAATACGTAAATTAAATCCGGAATAATCAATGAAAATTATAGCATCCGGTTGAAATGCCGCAATATCTTGTTTACAGAACTTAATGTTTTTGAAAATAGCGTTCAGGTTCATGAGTACCTCAAGAAACCCCATGAAAGCAAGCTCTTTGTAATGTTTTACCAATGTTCCACCAGCATGTTGCATTAAATCTCCGCCCCAGCATCTGATCTGGGCATCACCATCTTGTGCCATGATCGCTTTGATCAGATTAGAACCATGTAGGTCGCCCGAAGCTTCACCTGCAATAATGTAGTATTTCATTTTAAAAGATTTTATAATAGAGAATTATAAAAGCGGTTAAAATGGTAGCGATCAAAACCCCTTTTGCTCTATGATCTCTTTTGATTTTTAAAAAACCAAAAAAAGCAATTAAGTTTAAAATGGCGCCCAATGCTAAAAGACTGCCAATATGCTCTTGAGTAACGGCAGCCTGAAATGTTTCGGTAATACTCAAATCAGAAAATAAAAGAATGTATAATAAAGTGCCAATGGTATTAGCAATGATACCTACAATAAAACCGATTATAATTTCTTTTTTAATGTTCATTAAAGTGTTGCTTCTAAATAATATTATCAATTAAAAATTCCAAGTATTCAATTCCTGAATAACATGGTGTGCGGTTAAATCAAATTGAGTGGGTACTACTGAGATGTAACCATTGGCCAATGCCCATTCATCTGTATCTTCACCTTTGTCCAAAAGTTCAAACTCTCCCGTTAGCCAATAATAATCTTTACCCATGGGGTTGGTTCGTTTGTCAAATTTTTCTTTCCAATTTGCCTTTGCTTGTCTACATACTTTAATGCCTTTTATTTTTTTCTTTTCTAGCTTAGGTATATTGACATTCAAAACCGTTCTTTTAGGAATACCATTTTCTAAAGCTTGGGTAACGATCGTGGCAATAAAATCTTGTGCATGGGAAAAATCTGCATCCCAATTATAGTCACAAAGAGAGAAGCCAATAGCGGGAATACCCTCTATACCAGCTTCAATGGCCGCACTCATGGTACCGGAATAAATAACGTTGATAGAAGAATTTGCACCATGGTTTATGCCACTGACACAGATGTCGGGTTTTTTAGGCAATAGCTCTTGCAATGCCAGTTTTACACAATCCGCAGGTGTTCCGCTACAACTATATTCTTCAATATCATCATTGTCCAAGTCTATTTTCATTTTTTTTGAAAATAGGGCGGTGTCCAAGGTAATAGCATGCCCCATACCAGATTGCGGACTATCCGGTGCAACGACCACGACATCTCCTATTTTTTTCATGATGGAGATCAGCATGCGTAATCCGGGTGCGGTAATACCATCATCGTTGGTAACTAAAATCAATGGTTTTTCCATAGCGTATACTTTCTGTAGTAAAAATACGTTTTTAAATATGATATGTTCCGATGGCCGTTTAACAAAAAATTAATCGCAAGCCCATTAAATGGCATGGTTTTTTCTTTACCTTAGAGGTTTAAGTGGCTTTTACCACTACTGTAAACCCTCAAATTCGGAGATATTGAAAAGGAAAGTAAAAGATAATTTTATGAAAAGAAATTTAGCCTACGTACTGTTATTGATGTTAGCGGCAGTTGCATCATGCAGTTTTACCAATAAGAATTTTGAAAATGACGATAAGGATAAATTATTGTTGGATCTCATCACTTACGTACTTGAAAAGGGGCACTATGAGCCAAAAGCATTGAACGACGATTTTTCCGTTCATGTATTTGAAGACTTCATAGATGTCATAGATCCTACCAAAAGATATTTTTTAGCTTCGGATATTGCCGAGTTCGAAAAATATAAGTTTCAAATTGATGATGAAATTAAAAATACCGACATCACTTTCTTTAATATAGTTTATGAAAGATTAATGCAACGTATGAATGATGCAAAGGGTATTTATAAAGAGGTTTTGGAAACTCCTTTTGATTATTCCGAAAATGAAAGCATCAGTATAAAATATGATGAAGAGCCTTTTGCGGCAAATAGGGAAGAGCTTAAAGAACGTTGGAGAAAGCAGTTGAAATATGCTACTTTGGGTACTTATGACTCTAAGATTTCTCACATGGAGAACAAGGAAATCGAAAGTACCGATGAACATGATCATACCGCTCATTCACCAAAAGAAGCTGAAGAACAATCTAGAAAATCTACGGAAACTACATTAGATGAGTTTTTTGATTTTGTTGGTGATTTGGAGCGCAAAGATTGGTTTGTACAATACATCAATACCATAGTAGATGAGTTTGATCCACATACTTTCTACTTCGCTCCAGAGGAAAAAGAAAAGTTTGATACCAGCATGTCTGGTAAATTTGAGGGTATTGGAGCAAGACTTCAGAAAAAGCCGGAAGGTGCAAAGATTGTAGAGATCATTTCTGGCGGACCAGTTTGGAGAGATCAACGATTAGAAGTTGGTGACGAAATTATCAAAGTCGGTCAAAATGGTGAAGAACCTATTAATATTGTTGGTATGCGTTTAGATGATGCCATCAAATTAATTAAAGGTGCACAAGGTACCGTTGTAGATTTAACGGTAAGAAAAGTAGATGGGTCATTAGATGTGGTTTCATTGACAAGAGATGTTGTAGAATTGGAAGAGTCATATGCGAAATCTGCTAATATCATTAAGGGACAAGAGAAATTTGGGATTATTAATTTACCAAAGTTCTATGTTGATTTTAATGATTATAGCGAAAGAAACGCAGCTACAGATGTAGCCAAAGAAGTAGAGCGTTTAAAGGAAGAAGGCATGGAAGGTCTTATTTTGGATTTACGTGATAATGGTGGTGGATCTCTTAAGACCGTTGTTGAAATGGCAGGTCTATTTATAAAAGATGGACCAATTGTTCAGGTTCGTTCTAAAGATAAGGGTAAAGATGTTTATGATGATAAAGACGAAAGAATACAATGGGATGGTCCTTTGGTTATTCTTGTAAATGAATTGTCTGCATCGGCCTCTGAAATTTTAGCTGCAGCAATGCAAGATTACAAAAGAGCAATTGTAATTGGTAGTAAGCAAACATTTGGTAAAGGCACGGTACAAAATGTAATACCGCTGAACAATATGTTGCGTAGTAATGAACATGGAGATTTGGGAGCTATTAAAATTACGACCCAAAAGTTCTACAGAATTAACGGCGGTTCTACACAATTAGAGGGTGTAAAAAGTGATATCATTGTTCCAGATAGATATAGTTATATTGATTTAGGCGAAAGAGATCAATCCAATCCATTAGGGTGGGATAAGATTACTCCTGCGGATTATAAAGCTTGGGATGGTTATATAGATTACGAAAAAACCATTGCCGATAGTAAAAAACGTATGGCCAACAGTCCTCAAATTAAATTGATCGAAGAAAATGCCAAATGGTTAAAGGCTGAACAAGACGAGACGGAAATTTCATTGAATTATGATACCTATAAAGAAGAAAAAGACAAGGATAAAGAACAATCTGATTATTTTAAAAAGCTAACGGATTACGATTCACAACTTACCTTTCAATCTTTAGGATATGAGGAACAATTATTTACAAAAGATTCAGTTTTACGTGAAAAACGTAATAGATGGCATAAAAATCTAGCCAAAGACGTTTACGTTGAAGAAGCGGTAAATGTTTTAGAAGATTTAAAAATGAATAACATTAAGCAAGGCAAATTGGCAAGTGTTAAGAATTAAAGAGTTAAATAAGCTATTAAAGCCGCTACATATTTATGCAGCGGCTTTTTTTTTGAGTTAGATATATTTTGCGAATTGTGGTTTTCCAAATTCAGCTAATTCATTATTACTATTTCGAATTTTTCTGCTTTGAATATAGGTCACAAAAAGTAGCACTATACATACTACTGCAGATGCACCGTTACCATCTTTCACGGCTAAATGGGCTAAGGCACCTAAGGTGTAGTTCATGAAAAAACCTGCGTATACCCACTCTAAGGTCCAGTGAGATTTGTTCAACAAAATCATGGTTAAACCAATAAACTGACAAACACCTAAAATGTAAATAAGATATATAGGATAACCTAGTTTAGTGAAGGTTTCTGAAACCGTATCAAAATTTATGACGGAGTTAATTATAGAGCCAATTACCGCTATAGCAAAAAGCCCTAGGGCAATATAGTAGAATGTTTTTTGAGATTTCATAATAAGTAAGATTTTAGGGTTACTATATCTCAAAAATAAACTCACCTATGAAGTAATATTGACATTCATAGGTGAGCGGAAAATTTCTATAGATAAATAGAAATTTATGATCGTTAGGCAGAAAACAGTATTATTTCAGCAGCTTATCTGCATGTAGCTGCCTTAATTTTGCCAATTTAGGGTTAATGACCACTTGGCAATATCCTTGTTCAGAATTATTTTTATAATAATCTTGATGATAATCTTCTGCATCATAGAATATGCCAAGCGAACTTAACTCGGTAACAATGGGCTTTTCATACACCTTCTGCATTTCACTTAAGACCATATTTGCTTTTTGCTGTTGATTGGCATTGTGATAGTAAATTACCGATCTATATTGCGTTCCGGTATCTGCCCCTTGTCTATTCAAGGTCGTGGGGTCATGCATGGTCATGAAGATAATCAGTATATCTTCATATGTTATTACAGCTGGATCAAAAGTAATCTGTACAACCTCTGCATGTCCGGTAAGACCGGAACAGATTTCTCTATACGTAGGTCTTCCGGGGGCTTTGCCACCGGTATATCCTGAAACTACTTTATGAACACCTTTTACTTCTTGAAAAACGGCTTCTGTACACCAAAAACATCCACCACCAACCGTAGCAACTTCAAAATTAGTATTATCCATTAGCTTCCTCCTTTTCTAATTGCATAGATTCAGAATTAATGCAGTACCGTAATCCGCTTGGTTCAGGTCCATCAGGAAAAACATGTCCCAAATGGGCATCGCAAGTATTGCACATAACCTCTACCCGTATCATTCCAAAAGAGGTGTCTTTGTGATATTTTATGGCGTTTTCTTTAATAGGTTGCGTAAAGCTTGGCCATCCTGTACCGGATTCAAACTTAATAGTTGAATCGAATAAAGGTGTGGCACAACAAATACATTCATATTTGCCTGCTTCATGCGCAGAACATAAGGCACCTGAATGCGGGGCTTCGGTTCCTTTTTTACGAGTAATTTTAAATTGTTGGGGCGTAAGTACATCTTTCCATTCCAGTTCGGTTTTTTCAACTCTTTGGTCTGGTTCAGGATTACCATTTACTGAAAAATGAATAACATCTTTCCAAGTTAACATCATAATATTTCCTTTCGTTTTAGACTTATTATACTGGCTTTATTGGTCGGCAAATTGCTTTGATTCTTACAAAATTACGGTAATTTTGGTGCATGGCATACCGTAATAAAAATAGAACTATTTATAGCGTTCTAATTCTTGTTTGCGTAGTTGGTTTTTGGTTGTTTGATAATTTTTATACCCCGGCTACGTATTCGAAAACAGATACAGATAATGGTCCCAATGATTTTCCAAAAGAGTTATTACCCGAGTCCACCACAGGAGAAATTGTAAATCATTCATTTTTTACCCTGTCTTATAATGAACCATATGAGCAAGCAGAGTGGGTAGCCTATGTGTTGGATAAAAGTCATTTGACGTATGATGATAGAAAGCGACCATATTTTATTGAAGACCCGTTTGTATCATCAAAATCTGCCGATTGGCGTAATTATAAAGGGTCTGGCTATGATCGCGGGCATTTGGTGCCGGCTGGTGACCGTAGGTTTTCCCTACAAGCTTATAATGAAACCTTTTATACCAGTAATATAAGTCCGCAAAATAGGGAGTTCAATGCTGGTATTTGGAACGATTTAGAGCAACAGACAAGACGTTGGGCAAAACAATATGGCACGTTGTATATATTTACTGGTGGCGTATTGGAAAAAGGTTTAGAAGAAATAGGGGAAGAGGATATTGATGTTCCTGATCATTTTTATAAAATTATTGCCAGAAAAAAAGATGATAAGATATACACGCTTTCTTTTTTAATCCCCAATAAACCCCAATTCACATCACTCAGAAATTTTGTGGTATCTGTGGATGAAGTTGAAAAAGCTACGGGTATTGATTTTTTTAACCAAATATCAAAAAATCAACAAAGTGCTTTTGAGGGGAGTAAAAGTACGGTGGGCTGGAAATTTTAAAAACCTTCTTTTAATCTATTGGTATCCAGTCTTAAGAATATAAAAAGTAAAATTGTAAAGAATAAAAGACCGGATCCCCCATAACTAAAGAAAGGCAAGGGTATACCTATAGTAGGTAAAATACCTATTACCATTCCAATGTTGATGAAATAATGAATTAAAAGGATAGATATTACACCGTAACCGTACATACGGGCAAAGGCATTTTTTTGACGTTCCGCCAACGAAATCAATCTTAGGAACAACACCGAGAACAGAATTATTACTGTAGCTGTACCCAAAAAGCCCCATTCTTCCCCTACGGTACTAAAAATATAATCTGTATCCTGTTCAGGTACAAAGTCGCCTTTTGTTCTTGTGCCTTCTAAAAAGCCTTTACCAAAAAATCCTCCAGACTCAATTGCTTTTTCAGATTGGTAGGTATTGTATCCGATAGACTTTCTAATTTGCTCTAATTTTTTTGGATCCTTCTCCAATCTTAACCATAGTCCAAAACGATCTCTATGGCGTTGTTCAAAAACATTGTTGAATACAAAGTTTACCGAAAGAGAGAAAAGTATAACTGCAGCATACGTTAGGCTAAGTGGTATAACGGGAATTTTGAAAGTTTTCTTTTTTAGTGCAAATAAAATTATGGTAAATAATACCATACCGATTACAAGCCAAACCGTACCATACATTAGGGTAATAACAAATACGAGAATTAAACTTACTAGCACTACTAAATAATAGAGTGGTAAGCCTTCTCTAAAGATGACAAATATTAAGGCAAAGAATACCAATGCGCTACCAGGGTCAGGTTGTGGTATAATCAATAATGCGGGTACTATAATAATTAGTAACGCATAAAATTGATCTTTTCTTCTTTTGATATCTGTTTGTATATCACTTAAGTATTTTGCTAATGCTAAAGCAGTGGCCACTTTAGCCAACTCAGAGGGTTGCAAATTGAAAAAACCAAGATCATACCAAGAAGTTGCTCCGGCAATGGTTTTACCAAATACGAACAAGCCAAGTAGGGAAACCATTGAAATAAGGTAGAAGAGACTAGAAAATCTTTCGTAAAAATTGACCTCCAATGCTAAGATAATAACAATGGTCACTAGGCTTACCCCTATGAAAAATAGTTGCTTTCCATATCTGGTACCAATGTCGAATATAGAACTACTGTCATCTGTAAAGGTGCTGGAATATATATTGATCCAGCCAATGAGCACCAGTGCAAAATAGATGAAAACACTTAGCCAGTCTATTCTTTTGAGTATACTTCTACCAGACACGCTCGTTTATTTTGAACTCCTCCCCACTGTAGGGTTTCGCGTATTCGGCTTCCAATGTTTTTTCCAACATTCTTTTTTCCAAATCCTTTCTGGAAATTTCCCCTTTAAGGTATTTTTCTATCATAAGCGTGGCAATGTGGCCAGCATATCTAGAGCCAAAGTATCCATTTTCAATATAAACGGCGATGGCAATTTTAGGGTCGTCTACAGGTGCAAATGCCACAAAAACGGAATGGTCCGTCAATTGGGTACGTACACCATCTATTTTTGTAAAATTTTCCGCCGTACCAGTTTTTCCTGCAACTTCTATTCCTGGTATCTGTAACCATCTAGCAGTACCGCTTACATAAACATCTGCCATACCTTGAACTACCGGCTCAAAATATTTTGGGTCTATCGTTGTGTGCTTTGCTTCGGTAAATTTTGGTTCTGTAATTTCCTTGCCTTCAATTTTCTTTAAAATGTGCGGTGTAAAATAGTGCCCTCTGTTGGCAATGGCCGCTGTCATGTTCGCTAATTGTACAGGAGTTGCCAATATTTCACCTTGCCCAATAGAATTTGAGATAATATAAGACGAACTCCATCTATTATCCCCATACCACTTGTCATAATATTCTTTACTAGGAATACGACCTCTTTGTCCAAATGGCAAATCGTAACCTAAATAATCGCCTAGACCAAAGCTTCGCATGTGTTTTTCCCACACATCCATGGCTTCATCCGTAGTTTCGAATTTTTCGAATATTTTTCTGAAGGCACCTGCAAAATAAGCGTTGCATGATTGAGATATTCCGTTATTTAGTTTTCTTAAACCTCCACCACAGTGACAGCCTCTTTTTTTCTTGCCCACATAAAAACCGTGATAACACTGAATGGTGGTAGACTCATCCAAAACCCCTTCTTGAAGGGCGATGAGTGCGTTCAGCGTTTTAAATGGTGATCCAGGGGGTTGCTGTGCATGAATGGATCGGTCCCAGGTAGGGTTCGCTATGGTGTCGTTATAAAGTTTAGTATAGTTTTTTGAACGTTCTCTACCAACCAATAAAGCAGGGTCGTATGTTGGCCCGGAAATCATGGAGAGAATTTCTCCTGTAGCAGGTTCTATAGCTACAATACCACCTCTTTTTCCGTTCATTAGGGTTTCACCATACTCTTGTAAGGTTTTATCAATGGTAATACTAATTTGTTTTCCTTGTTCAGGTAAAGTATCTAATTCCCCATTTTTATATGGACCAATATCTCTATTGAATCTGTCTTTTTGTATGTATTGCACACCCTTTCTTCCTCTTAAAAGGTCTTCGTAATAACGTTCTACTCCAGTTCTGCCTTTTAATTCACCTTGTACATAATACTTGTTAACGGCAAGATCTCCTTCGTTTACCTCGCTAATATACCCAAGAACATTGGCTGCACTGGGCGTGTCGTAATAACGTAAAGATCTTTTTTGAATATAGAAACCTTTGTATTTACGCATTTTCTCTTGGAGCTTAGCATAATCTTGTTTTGATAGTTGAGGTACAAGTACAGAAGGAAGTCTAGGGGAGTATACTCTCGCTTTTCTTAATTTTTCAACGAATTTCTCTTTTTCTATGCCTAAAAGCCCACAAAACTCTAAAGTGTCCAGAGCCTTTACTTCTCTTGGTATGACCATGACGTCATAAGCAGGGTCATTACCTACCAATAGATGACCATTACGATCGTATATGTAGCCACGTTCTGGATAATCATAAATAGCTTTAATTGCGGGGTCTTCTAAAACCTGTTCTGCAGAAAAACTAAAAATTTGCAAATAGGATAGCCTTCCCAAAAAGGTAATTGCGATTACAATGATAATAGATGATAAAAGAATTTTTCTCATTCTTTTTTAGTGCTGAATAACGTACTGAACAAAATACCTAATATCAACGTGGAAATACCCACTACGACTGTTTTTTGTAAAATTAACAAGCTATTTGCAAAGCTGAAAATTTCTAAAGTGAAGTATACCAAGTGATGTATTATAATCAATAACGCTAAAAACGTAAATTGTTGTGCCTTAGTGCTATTGTTTAACTTAAAACTTTGAAATTCATAATTGACACCAAAGACAAAACGCATTATGGTTGGTCTTAAATAGGCTATGGTTACTGTGGCTGCTGCGTTAATGGCAAGTGTGTCAGAGAAAATATCTACGCAAAGACCTAAGAAAAAACATAGAAGTATAAAGGTAGTTCTATTTTGTTTAATAGGATACCAGTAAAGAAAGAGAATGTAAACCAGTGGGTTTATATACCCAAAAAAATTCAATTTATTGAATACTAGTACTTGTACCAATACCAATAAAATAAATCGGAGTACAATTAAAAATGTCGTACTATTGATCATTGGCCTCTGTTTCTGCTTCTAGTTCTAAAACTTCTTTGCGATTTAAATTTTTAATGATATATATAGTCCCAATATTGGTCATATCATTGAACAGTTCTACATTAATAAAGTAGAAACTTTTAGAATTGTCCAAATCAAAACTTTTAATGGTTCCTATAGGTATATTCTCCGGGAAAATGCTACTCATGGCTCCCGTTACAATGGTATCGCCAATGGTTAACGGCACCAATCTTGGAATGTCAATTAGTTGAACAACATTATAATCGGTCGTGTTTTCCCAAACTAAAGATCCAAAGTGGTTAGAGTTTTTGATTTTAGCGTTTATGGTAGATTTGTCACTTAAAATACTCTGCACGGTAGAAAAATTATTTGACGTGTTTTCCACGATGCCAAGAATACCTTTATCAGTTATAACACCCATATCTTGTGCAATACTATCGTTTTCACCTTTGTTGATAGTTATATAATTGCGTTGATCGGCATAGCTGTTATTAATTGCCCTACCCCTAATTATTTCATAATTAACAGAAGTAGAATCTATTCTTGAAGGCGATAGTAATACGTTGTTGAATAGCCTATCCCTAAGTCGTTTGTTTTCCTCTACCAGCCTGTTGTTTTCTTCCCTTAATCCAAAATAGGAAGTTATATTATCTGAGAATGTATATATACTTCCAGTAATATAGTTGGAGGAATTTAAAAATTTAGATTGATGGTACGAATGCGATTGAAATGTGAAAATGAATGAAATAAAGAGCAAAAAAAGGTATAGTAAGAAAATCTTATTCCTAATTAAAAAATTTATGATCTGCTGCATTCACCTCTAAATTTTTACTCAATAATTGAGATTTGAAATTAACTCTCGTTAGTTAAGTTCTAACAAGTATTAACTTGTAAAACATCATCATAACCACTATTAAATGATTTTTAAACTTTACTAAAGGTTGTTTATCGTGAAGTTAAAAAGTTATTCTTAAAAAAAGAACTTCTTACTTGATCAATATACTCTTATAGCGTTCTAGATTTTTTAATGCAATACCGGTACCACGAACAACTGCACGTAAAGGATCTTCCGCGATATACACAGGTAGATCGGTTTTTTGTGATAGCCTTCTATCCAGACCACGTAGCATAGAGCCACCACCGGCAAGATAAATACCTGTATTGTAAATATCGGCAGCTAATTCTGGTGGAGTTTGGGATAATGTTTCCATTACCGCATCTTCTACACGCAAAATAGATTTGTCAAGAGCTTTAGCTATTTCTCTATATGAAATTTGAACTTGTTTTGGCTTTCCTGTTAAAAGATCGCGTCCCTGAACCGACTTCTCATCTGGCGGAGATTGTAGGTCTTCGGTTGCCGAACCTATTTCTATTTTAATGGCTTCTGCAGTACTTTCACCTACATAAAGGTTGTGTTGGGTGCGCATGTAATAAATAATGTCGTTGGTAAATACATCACCTGCAATTTTAACAGACTTATCACAAACAATACCACCAAGTGCAATTACGGCAATTTCAGTAGTACCACCCCCTATATCAACAATCATGTTACCTTTTGGTTGCATAATGTCTAAACCTATACCAATAGCTGCTGCCATTGGTTCGTGGATCAAATACACCTCTTTACCGTTAACACGTTCTGCAGATTCTTTTACGGCACGCATTTCTACTTCTGTAATTCCACTAGGAATACAAATAACTAAACGCAATGCTGGTGGAAACCATTTTTTCTTTAATGCCGGAATGTTCTTAATAAACATCATCAACATTTTCTCAGAAGCGTCAAAATCAGCTATTACACCATCTTTCAATGGTCTAATAGTTTTGATATTTTCATGGGTCTTTCCTTGCATCATGTTGGCTTCTTTACCAACTGCAATGATTTTACCGCTAATTCTATCTCTAGCAACTATTGACGGACTGTCAACAACTACCTTGTCATTATGAATTATAAGGGTGTTCGCTGTACCTAAATCTATAGCTATTTCCTCGGTCAAGAAATCAAAAAATCCCATATGTGATGTTTAAATTTTAGATAAAAGGGTGTATTTCATCGACAAAAGTAATGAAATTAATGCTTGAAATGACGTGTGCCTGTCATCACCATTGAAATTTTGTGTTCGTTGCAATAATCTATGCTTAATTGGTCTTTTATGGATCCACCTGGTTGTATTACACTGGTGATT
Source organism: Maribacter sp. HS (assembly GCF_048059195.1). Classification (NCBI taxonomy): domain Bacteria; kingdom Pseudomonadati; phylum Bacteroidota; class Flavobacteriia; order Flavobacteriales; family Flavobacteriaceae; genus Maribacter; species Maribacter sp. HS. Next base: position 169,448 of record NZ_JAYLVV010000003.1, on the reverse strand, counting down.
CCTGCTTTATCGGCAATTTCAACACAGTCTGGGAACGGGAAGAATGCATCACTTGCCATAACCGCACCTTTAAGGTCAAAATTAAAAGACTCTGCTTTGTGTATTGCTTGGTTTAAGGCATCTACTCTACTGGTTTGACCGGTACCACTTGCGCAAAGTTGTTTGTTTTTGGCTAAAACAATGGTATTGGATTTTGTATGCTTACAAAGTTTTGATGCAAAAATTAGATCTTCTAACTCTTGATCGGTAGGTTTAGTGGTAGTTGCATTCGTAAGGTCAGCAATAGCATCTGTTTTATGATCTTTTTCTTGAAGAAGCATACCGTTTAAACAAGTTCTTACTTGCATTTCTGGCATGTCAACTTCATTTTGGATCAAGATGATTCTGTTTTTCTTTCCTTTTAAAATTTCCAATGCCTCAGCATTGTAGCTTGGAGCTATAACTACCTCGCAGAATAATTTATGTATTTCCTCTGCTGTAGCCTTATCAATTTCTTTGTTACTGATTAAAACACCGCCAAAAGCAGATACGGGGTCACCGGCTAAAGCGTCTACATAAGCTTGGTGCAAAGTGTCTCTTTGTGCTAGTCCGCAAGCATTGTTATGTTTTAAAATAGCAAAGGTTGGTGCGTCATTTTTAAACTCTAGCATTAAGTTTACAGCTGCATCAACATCCAATAGATTGTTATATGATAATTCTTTACCGTGAAGCTTGGAGAACATTGCATCAAAATCACCAAAGAAGAATCCTTTTTGGTGAGGGTTTTCTCCGTAGCGTAAAACCTTACCGGAAGTTTCACTGACTTTAAGCGCGGCTAAATCATGGTTTTGGTTGAAATAATTGAAAATAGCAGTATCGTAGTGGGAGGAAACATTGAAAGATTTAGCGGCAAAACGCTTTCTATCCTCTAGGCTAATGTTTCCGTTATCCGCAGAAATCACTTCAAGAAAATCAGCATAATCCTCCATAGAGGAAACGCAAGTAACATCTTTAAAGTTCTTGGCTGCGGCACGTATAAGCGAAATACCACCTATATCTATCTTCTCAATGATATCTTGCTCAGAAGCACCACTGGCAACCGTTTTTTCAAACGGATACAGATCCACAATAACAATGTCTATTTGCGGAATTTCGAACTCTGCCAACTGTGCAACATCACTTTCGTTATCCTGTCTGTTTAAAATACCGCCAAATACTTTTGGGTGTAAAGTTTTAACTCTTCCTCCTAAAATAGAAGGGTAGCTTGTTACATCCTCTACGGGAACAACGTCTATTCCTAAATCAGTGATGAATTTTTCGGTTCCTCCAGTGGAGTAAATAGTGATTCCTAATTCTTGAAATTTTCTTACTATCGGCTCTAATCCGTCTTTATGAAAAACTGAAATTAAGGCTGAAGACGCTTTTTTTACACTGCTCATTGTATGATGCTTAAATGTTTTTAATAAGCAAGCAAAAGTAATTTTTTTGCGGTTACAAAATGGCGTAGTTTATCAACAAAAACCCTAAAGTTTTAAAGAATTTTGGCTACTTCAAAATTAACGAATTCCAAAAAGGTCTCATCTGCCTTTGTAAATGGGTCTGGAGTGTTAGAATCTATGTCTATTTGCCCAATGTTTTCGCCATTTAAAAATAAGGGTATAACTATTTCTGATTTCACGGTAATACTGCAGGCTATATAGTTGTCTTGTGCTTGAACGTCAGGTACCACAAAATTTTCATTACTTTCTGCAACCTGCCCGCAAATGCCTTTGCCAAAAGGAATAATGGTATGGTCTGTTGGTGCACCGGCGTATTGGCCTAGTTTTAGCTCGCGCTTGTCCCCGTTTTTAAAATAAAACCCTACCCAATCATAATGTGGTACTTCGGCTTTTAGAAGTTCACAAATGGCTAGCATTTTTGCATCTGGAGTTTTGTTTGAGTCTATAATGGAGCTTACTTGAGGGCGCAATAAATTGAACATACCTTTTTTTGACAAAAATACATATTGTTATTGTGTAACAATAGACTCTAAAACAAAAAAAGAGGATGTATTTAAACATCCTCTTTTTAACTATTTGATTATGATTTAAGATTATGGTTGAATCTTTACATCGAATTCAATAAAGTCGTTATTGTTGAAGCCAGGTTCTATGGCTGTAATTTTAATTAAACCTTTTTTACCGTAGTTATCTACAAATTCAATAATATCGCCTACACTTAAGTTCGTGATTTTTTGGGCGCTAGAACTTGTGATAAAATTTAATTCACTGTTTAAGGCTATTGCGTCAAATGCTGCGACATCTATTGTTGTAGAAGTTGCAAAAAACATTTGGTTCAATGTTTCGGTAGCGGCATTCTCTTCCTCTGCGCCAGGTTTAAGTCCTTCAACATCAAATCCAAATGAAGCATCATATTGTTCCGTTGAAGCAAAAGAAGCGTTGTCTTCTGCAGAGGCACCGGAAGCACCGTAGTAATATCCAAAATCCCAGAAAGCTCTAAACTCAGGTCCCACATCAATTCTATATACAGTTTCATTTAATAGGGAAAAGAAAGATTCCGTTGATCCATCTTGTGCAGGGGCAAATAGTTTAATATCCGTAAATTCCCTAACTGCAGCTACAGGGTTTGCGCCTGTACCTACGGTAACTGTAATTTGACCTACTCCTAATGCCAATCTTTTTGAGCTATCTCGAAAATCTCCTTTGCCTGTAGTGGTCCAAAATGAATAAACAATTTCACCGTTTTCAATATCTGGTACAGGAAGTGGAAATGAAAAATCTATTTCTTTCTTGGTGGCGCCATCTAAATCTATAGAGCCGTCTGCTTTCAGTGCTTTGTCAAGATCATCACTTTCCAAATCAAAAGAACTAAAAGGCATTTCACCTTGACCTAAGTAATTTTGTGTAATATACATTCTACGTTGAGTAGTGGCATCTGAGGTAAAAATAACCCTACCGGTTACATTCGTGCCCGCTTCTCCGCTAGCAGAGGCAGAAGTTATGTTAGATGAAGGTACGGCCTCATTGAAAACTATTGTTGCTACCTCCGGTTCATTAGTGTCATCGCCATCATCACCGCCAGTGTTATCTGGTATTGGGGTGTCAAAAACAGATCCGTCGTCTGAACTACAACTACCTATAAAAAGCGCAATAGTGCAAATAAGAAAAGTGGTTTTTAATTGTTTTTTCATAATTGTTAAAAATTTAGTTATTGGTTATTACGTTAATGTGTTCAGTGCTTTTAACTTGAAAAAAGATTTTATCGTATATGTTTTGCAATATTTCTTAATGAAATTACTAGGGATTTAATGTCTTGTACTAAATTTCATTAAATATGTGATTTTTAATTTTTTATAATCTGTAACTTTGTAGTCATGAAAAATTTGTTTCATAAGCTGTTTTCCTTGACAATGGTATTTCTGTTGTTGTTATCCACTATTTCGTGGACAGTAGAGAAGCATCTTTGTATGGGGCGTGTTATGGATGTTGGTGTATTTACACATGCAGATGATTGTTGTTTGGGATTAGATGCTATGTCAACAAGTGATGAGCCAATTGAAGATAAAAAGCCTTGTTGTGATAATGAAGTGTTTACCATGCAAGGGCAAGATGATTTGACTTATCATGAAACAGATTTAGATTTTCCCATAAAGATATTTTTATATTCTTATGCAAGTACCTATGTAGGCTTGTTTGTAGAAACGGAATATGATATTCTTTGTAATGTAAATCCTCCTCCTATACTCACAGAGGATTTACATATTCTTCACGAAGTTTTTTTAATATGATTCCAAGAGATAATGGTATTTAATGCCATGTCATAAATGGTAGATACCCGTTAAAAGTTAAATATTCCTTGCTGGAACTCATGTAGGTGGCATGGTCTCAATATTTAAATTTTATGTCTTAGTGTACAGGATGCACAGATTAGGGAATAAATGAAATGAAATACTTCGAATAAAAAATAATGAATAAATATATAGTAATACTAATAACGGCTATGCTGCCTGCTTTTATATTTTCGCAAGAACAAGAAAAGGTGGACGGTGTGGTCTTAGATTCAGAAGGCTCAAATGCGCTTGGTCTTTCTGGTGCCAATGTGTATTGGCAAGATTCCCAAACGGGAGTGGTAACTAATTTTGATGGTGAATTTTCCATACCTTATTTAAGAGGGCATAATAAATTAATTATTAGTTATGTAGGTTTTGAAAGTGATACGTTGGTTATAAATGAACTTAAGACAATTCGTATTGGTTTAAAGCCTTCAAATGAGCTAGATGAGGTGGTGGTGCAACAAGAGCGTGATGCTATTCAGAAAACCTATTTTAGTCCGCAGAATGTGATTACGGTAAACAGCGATGAGCTGTTAAAAGCGGCCTGTTGTAATTTAGCGGAAAGTTTTGAAACCAATCCGGCTATAGACGTAAACCTGTCCGATGGGCTAACGGGAACTAAGCAAATTGAAATGTTGGGTTTAACCAGTCCGTATTTATTGATAACCCAAGAAAATATTCCAATGGTGCGCGGTGCATCGCAGGCTTATGGCTTAACGTTTACACCAGGTACGTGGATAGAAAGTATTCAAATATCCAAAGGGGCTGGTAGTGTTGTTAATGGCTATGAAAGTATTTCAGGGCAAATAAATACAGAGCTCGTAAAGCCGTTAACCGATAATGCCGTATTTGTAAATGGATATGTAAATCAAAATGGGCGTTATGAATTGAATACCCATTTCAATAGAAAGCTAACGGAAAAGTTGAGCACAGGGCTTTTTGTTCATGGTAATACCAGAACGCAAAAAGAGGATGACAATAATGACGGATTTTTAGATGCACCCTTGGGTAAGCAAATAAATGTAATGAACAGATGGCAATATCAAGATGCCGAAAAAGGATGGGTTAGTTTCTTCAATATTCGTTTTTTGAATGATGAAAAACAAGTAGGGCAAGTGGATTTTGAGCCAGATACGGATAGAGTAGATGGTGGAAATAGGTCACTGAGCGTAGCTGAAGTTTCTGCACTGAGCGAAGCCGAAGTGTGGGGAAGTGAAATCAATACCCGCCGGTTTGATACGTCAATTAAGTTAGGTTATGTTTTTCCGGAATTGCCTTTTCAAAGTCTGGGTTTTCAAACTTCTTACAGTTTGCATAAACAAGATTCCTACTTTGGATTTAGAACCTATGATATTAACCATGAAAGTTTGTATAGCAACCTCATATTCAATTCCATTATAGGTGATACTAGAAATAAGTTCAAAACTGGTATTACTTTCGCCTACGATGGCTATGATGAATTGGTGTCGGCAACAGATTACTCTAGAGTAGATAATTCTGTAGGTGCATTTATGGAGTACAGTTATGAGAATTTAGAAAAAGTGAGTTTAACCGCAGGTTTACGTGTAGATAATCATAATAGATTGGGAACATTTGTGACACCTAGATTTCACATTAGATATACACCATGGGAAAAAGGAAGTTTACGGGGGTCTTTTGGTAGAGGTAAAAGGGCTGCCAATATTTTTGCCGAGAATCAGCAGCTATTTGGCTCTGCAAGAACCGTCAATATTGCCAGTACAGATGGTGAAGTTTATGGTTTGGAGCCGGAAGATGCATGGAATTATGGAATAAGTTTTTTACAAGGATTTAATTTCTTGAACAAAAAAGGTGATATTACTTTAGATTATTACATCACTGATTTTAAGAATCAGGTAGTAGTAGATTGGGAGAACCCTCAGGAAGTTTCTTTCTACAATTTGGATGGTGATAGTAGTGCCAAGAGTTTTCAGGTTGAGGTGAATTATGAACTATTGCCACGTTTAGACTTAAGAACATCATATAAATTCTATGATGTATCAACAGACTATAGGAGCGGAAACCTTCAAAAACCCTTACTGGCGCAACATCGATTTTTTGTTAATTTAGGGTATGAAACCGAAGCCAAGGAGAACGAATCTCAGTGGAAATTTGATTATACCTTGCATAGTATGGGTAAGAAAAGACTACCAGATACAAGTAGCAACCCAGTAGCGTACCAGTTGGCTGAGTATTCATCGCCTTATAACCATATGAATGCTCAAATTACCAAGGTGTTCTCAAAAAGTGTTGAGGTATATGTAGGAGGTGAAAACCTTTCTGATGTACAGCAAGACAACCCTGTTTTAGGGGCAGATGATCCGTTTGGTCCAAATTTTGATACTACAATAGTGTTTGCGCCAATTATGGGTAGAATGTTCTATGCAGGCTTTAGATTTAAAATTTAATTTATCAATTAATATACATACTATGAAAACAACTATTTTATCAATTGCAATGATGCTAATTGCCGTGATAACCTATGCACAAGAGAAGAATAAGAAAATGACATTTGATGTCAATGGTAAATGCGCCATGTGTAAAGAGCGTATTGAAGAAGCTGCGCTGAATGTGAAAGGGGTAAAGTATGCAAATTGGAGCATACCAACGCACCAGTTAGATATTATAATGGATGAGCGCAAAACCGATGCAATGAAAATAAAAACGGCTATCGTTGCCGTTGGTCATGATACCAAAGAATTAAAAGCAACAGAAGAAGCTTATAATAGTGTGCATCCTTGTTGTAGATATAGGGAAGACAATTCTGATGATGGTCAACATCATGATGGTAACTAGATAATTGCTTGGTTTAGAGTGAGGTTTTGAAAAGAAAAAAATGGGTGAAATTTTAGTTAATCTTTTGCCAACAAAATAATCACCGATCAAAATCTGAAATACATTAGCTATAGATTTATTTTTAAATTCTATACCAATGGCACAAGCAAAATCAGCAGGGAAACCAGCTGCAAAGCCTGCACCGGCAAAAGCTGGTAAAAAGGCTGCTCCAAAAGCTGCTCCTAGAAAGAAGTAGTCTAGTTATTGCCTTTAGAAGGCATACTGTTTTGGACATGAAAACCACCTTCTGTAAATAAAGAAGGTGGTTTTTTTGTTGCTCATATTTAAAATGAAAAAAACCGCTCTTGATATTTCAAGAGCGGTTTAAATTTTAAAGTCCCCTTTGGGGATTTAGGGGCTTTTACATCATGCCTGGCATTCCGCCACCGCCACCCATTGGAGGCATAGCTGGAGCATCTTCTTTAATATCTGTTAAAGCACATTCAGTAGTAAGGATCATTCCAGAAACAGAAGCTGCATTTTCTAATGCTACTCTAGTTACTTTCTTAGGATCGATAATACCTGCTTTCATCATTTCAACATACTTTTCAGACTTGGCATCGTATCCATAATCACCTTTACCTTCAAGTATTTTGGCGATAACTACTGAACCTTCACCACCTGCGTTAGAAACGATAGTTCTTAAAGGAGCTTCAATGGCACGAGCTACAATTTGTAGACCTGTAGCCTCATCTTCATTATCGGTTGACACTTTAGAAAGAACAGATTTTGCTCTTACCAATGCAACACCACCACCGGCAACAATACCTTCTTCAACGGCTGCTCTTGTAGCGTGTAAAGCATCATCAACTCTATCTTTTTTCTCTTTCATTTCAACTTCAGAAGCAGCACCAACATAAAGTACGGCAACACCACCGGCTAATTTAGCCAAACGCTCTTGAAGTTTTTCCTTATCATAATCAGAGGTAGTTGTCTCTATTTGAGATTTGATCTGGTTAACTCTAGTTTTGATATCTTTTGCAACACCGCCACCATTAACAATCGTAGTGTTGTCTTTGTCTATCTGCACTTTTTCGCAAGTACCTAGCATGTCTAAAGTAGTGTTGTCTAAAGAGAAACCTCTTTCTTCAGAAATAACCGTACCACCTGTTAAAATTGCGATATCTTCTAACATTGCCTTTCTTCTGTCACCAAAACCTGGAGCTTTAACGGCAGCAATTTTTAAAGAACCTCTTAATTTGTTCACTACCAATGTAGCCAATGCTTCACCATCGACATCTTCAGCTATTATCAATAATGGCTTACCAGATTGAGCTACTGGCTCCAATACTGGTAATAAGTCTTTCATTGAAGAAATTTTCTTGTCGAACAACAAGATGTATGGGCTGTCTAATTCAGATACCATTTTTTCTGAATCGGTAACAAAGTAAGGAGAAAGATATCCTCTGTCAAACTGCATACCTTCAACAACATCAACGTAAGTATCTGTTCCTTTGGCTTCTTCAACGGTAATTACACCTTCTTTACCAACTTTACCGAAAGCTTGAGCGATCAAATCACCAATAGTTTCATCGTTGTTGGCAGAAATAGAAGCAACTTGTTTAATTTTCTCGGAAGAATCACCTACTTTTTTAGATTGTTTGGCTAAATCGGCAACGATAGCTTCAACAGCCTTATCAATACCTCTCTTTAAATCCATAGGGTTTGCACCTGCAGCAACGTTCTTTAAGCCTTCTTTTACGATAGCTTGAGCAAGAACGGTAGCGGTAGTAGTACCGTCACCTGCTAAATCATTGGTTTTAGAAGCAACTTCTTTTACCATTTGAGCACCCATGTTTTCTAATGGATTCTCTAATTCAATTTCTTTTGCTACGGTAACACCATCTTTGGTTACTTGTGGAGCTCCGAATGATTTGCTGATAATAACGTTTCTACCTTTTGGTCCTAATGTTACTTTTACTGCGTTTGCCAATGCATCAACACCTCTTTTAAGGCCGTCTCTAGCATCTATATCAAACTTAATATCTTTTGCCATTTTTATTTGTTGTTTAAATTTTGACCCAATGATATGTCTTAGGTCATTAAAATTATTAATTATCTATTTCGTGAAAATTAAAAGGTCTTAGGTTTTATGCCCAAGCCAAATGCTATTTTTAGATAATAGCTAGAATATCACTCTCTCTCATCATCAAGTAGTCCGTACCTTCTAATTTTAATTCGGTACCGGCGTACTTTCCGTAAAGAACTGTATCTCCAACTTTAACGGTAACACTGTCATCTTTTGTACCAGGACCCACAGCAACAACTTTACCTTTCTGTGGTTTTTCTTTTGCGGTATCAGGAATGTAAAGTCCAGATGCAGTTTTAGTCTCAGCTGCCATTGGCTCAATAAGAACTCGGTCTGCCAATGGTTTGATATTAACTTTAGCCATAATTATTAATTTTTAAATTGATTTTTAGTTTTGTGCATATGTAAAGGCAGAAATTATGCCATTGCCTTTTTACTGACAAATTGTAAACAAAAAATGCCAGCTTGTCATAAGCTGGCATTTTAAATATATTGTAGTGTGTAGTCTATAAACTATCTGAAGGCGTAGCTTCATTTGTTACTGGTGGTGTTACCTCTTCAGGTAATGTTTCAGGAACTACGGTTTCAATGTCGTCACCTTGTAATAATTTAGAATCTGCATCGCCAAAATTGCCTTTAAGTGCAATGTTAGATGCTAAAATTAAAACTATTAATAAACCAGCTAGCGTCCACGTACTCTTATCTAAAAAGTCACCTGTTTTTTTTACTCCGCCAACTACTTGGTTTCCACCTCCGCCAAAAGAAGAGGAAAGTCCGCCACCTTTTGGGTTCTGTACCATGATCACTAATACCAACAACAAGCAAACGACTATGATAAGTATTAGGAAAATTGAAAATGTACTCATTCTAAATTATTTATTATCTTTTCGTAATTTTTCTACCGCCTTAATTCGGTCTGCAAAGAAACTACTTTTTTCTGGATATTTCAAACTTAAAATTTTGTAGGCCTGAATAGCGTTTTTATACTTTTTTTGTTCCAGGTAAACCCTTGCTAAAGTCTCTGTCATTAGCTCGTTCTGGTTAATGGTAGATGACTGTGAAATGTCTATGGTTGTACTTTGTTCCGTAGGTACAATTTTAGGGTTGGAAGCTATGAACTTGTCAATACGGTCATATTTCTTTTTGATGGACTCGTTTTTTACCCTTGGTTTTTTTACAGGTTTATCTGTTGTCTTTTTTTCTTTGACACTGTCTGTATTTTGGCTTCCTGTCTCTACCTTGTTTTCTGCAATAACCGTTTGTTGCTTTTTGGTGCGGTCCTCTTTTGTAGGAGTGGAATCTTCTTCAACTGATTTTTCTAAAGGTTTTTTGGAGGCAAGGTTTAACCATTCTGAGAAAGAATACTTCTCTTTGGCATCAAAAGTTAAAGGTTTACCAATATCAAGCGCATTTTCTTCTTCGGTATTATTTGGGTTTTTAGATTGAAACAACTCCGGGTCCAAAATTTGCTCTGCATCTTTTTCGTCTTGTGGTAGGGGGTTGTCTTGAGATGGTGTAATTAAAGAAGGGGTGGGTGCTTCTTCAATGGTGGCATTCAGTTCTGCAGTTTCTTCGGTAAGGCTACTTTCATTTGTGGTTATAACTTCATCAGAAATGTCAAGAGAATCTGTGTTTTCTTTAGTTTCAGTTGAATGAACTATTGTTAGGTCTTTATTTTCTTCTTGAACTTCAATGGCGTTATTGACCTCAATTTCGGCAATAGTTGCCGTAGCTGTATCATATTGTAAAAAGTCTCTAGATGTAATGAAATCAAAAAGCACATCTCTATCTGTCGTAAAAGCAGCCGTTGCTTTTAGAGCCTTGTTGTATTTGTAGCTGTTTAAGTTTTTGAGTCCTTTTAAGTGAAGTGCCCGTGCAGCTTGAAAATAAGGATACTCGGCTATAATATCTTCTAAATGTTTGGTATGAATGGGTTCTACCACTTTGGTAGGGTTTTCTAGAAAATATGTAAAGTCCTTAACGTTCATGTAATTACCAGTCTGCCAAAGAGGCGTTGAAAATATCTTGGGTTAGTCTTTCAAAAATTACCTCGTGGGCTTCACTTTTTATAGTTGCTAACTGTGTGTCTGCAGGGTAGTCGTAAAAGAAAGAAAAGCTTTGGTCAAACGCGGCATCTTCTTTCAACTGATTATAAAACCTGACTTTAACCCGTATAGAAAGTCTGTTTTGCGCTGCTGTTTGCGCTGCAGTTGCAGACATTGGTGAAATTTTATATTCTGTAATTTCACCCTCGTATAGTAAATCTGGATTGCCCGTACTTATCAATTCTAAACTGGTTTGGTTTTGAATTCTATCTTGCAATGCAAGTGTGAAGTCTCTATCCATACCAGGTTCAAAAGTAGAACCAGGACTTTGAGTGGCATAATTTTGAAAATAATTGACCTTAAAGGTTTTTGCTTCACCCACATTTCCGCCAGTGAAATTGTATACACCACAACTTAAAAATAAAAATACAGGAAGTAGGTATAGTATGGATTGTTTAAGATATCTCATTGAAATGCGATTCATTTAATGTTAAAGGTCGTATTGTTTTATTTTGCGGTAAAGTGTGCGCTCAGAAATACCTAACTCAGTTGCGGCAGCCTTTCTTTTTCCTCTGTTTCTTTCTAATGACTTTTTAATCAATTCTACCTCTTTCTCCTGTAAAGATAGGGTTTCTTCTTCTTGAATTTCTTCGGCAAAATGATATTTGTCTTCGTAAGAATCTTGAATAATAGATGCTTCTTCGTTTTTGGGTTCGGGTAAGTGCAGAACGTTTAAAGAAGTGTCATCTTGGGTGTCATGATCAAAATCAACATCCTCATCATCTTCATTACCATAGATTTTACGTATAAGGTTTTCATTCTCTTTTTGAACTTTTTGAGAATCATTGTTCTTAAGTAGCTCCATGGTCAACTTCTTAAGATCGTTAAGGTCACCTTTCATATCGAACAAAACCTTGTATAGGATTTCTCTTTCGTTGCTGAAATCACTTTCAGATTTAGAATTGGAAACTACCGCAGGTAAATTACTTGTATTGTTGTTAGGTAAATATCCGTGCAGGGTAGATGCTGTAATGGCTCTGTTTTCTTCAAGGACAGACACTTGTTCAGCAATATTTCTTAACTGACGTATGTTACCCGGCCACCTATATTTGGTAAGTAAGGAAACGGCATGGTCATCTAGTCTGATCGTGGGCATCTTGTATTTCTGACTAAAATCAGATGCAAATTTTCTGAACAATAAATGAATATCTTCTTGGCGTTCACGTAAAGGTGGTATGTTGATTTCAACGGTACTTAGTCGGTAATAAAGATCTTCGCGAAAGCGTTCTTTTTTAATCGCCTCGAACATATTAACATTTGTGGCGGCAACAATGCGTACATCTGTTTTTTGAACTTGGGAGGAGCCAACTTTTAAAAATTCTCCGTTCTCCAATACACGTAATAAACGAACCTGTGTGGTTAAAGGTAGCTCACCAACCTCATCTAAAAATATGGTGCCGCCATCGGCAACTTCAAAATAACCACTTCTGGTTTGTGTTGCACCTGTAAAAGCACCTTTTTCATGGCCAAAAAGTTCACTGTCTATAGTGCCTTCCGGTATGGCTCCACAGTTGACCGCAATATATTTAGCATGCTTTCTGTGAGAAAGCGAATGAATAATTTTTGGGATCGATTCTTTACCTACACCGCTTTCACCGGTAACCAAAACAGAAATGTCTGTTGCGGCAACCTGCATTGCTTTTTCTAGAGCACGATTCAATTTTGGGTCTTGCCCAATAATTTCAAAACGTTGTTTTATACTTTGTATGCTTTCCATATAAAATGGCTACTAAAAGTTAATTATTGTCAGAATACCCAACAGCAAGACCTTTTAAGGTTGCTGAAGTGCAATCATTGATTTGAACATTTACAAAATCCCCTATTTTGTAGTTTTCCTTAGGAAAAACAACCACGGTGCTTTGAAAGTTTCTGCCCATCCACTCATTTTCGGATTTTTTAGAGGTTCCTTCGATCAGGACTTCTTGAATTTTACCTACGTGCTTTTCCGTTCTAAATTGACAGTGGCTTCTTTGTAGGGCTATAATTTCAGAAAGACGTCTCTTTTTTATAGGTTCAGGAACATCATCTTCCATTTTTCTACCTGCTAAAGTACCCGGTCTTTCAGAGTAGGCGTACATATAACCAAAGTCATATTTTACATATTCAAGCGCTTTTAAGGTATCGGCATGGTCTTCCTCTGTTTCTGTTGGAAAACCGCTAATGATATCTTGGGAAATAGCGCAGTCAGGTATTATTTTTCTAATGTTGTCTATGAGTTCAAAATACTCTTCAATAGTGTGTAAGCGGTTCATTTCCTTTAGAATACGATTGCTTCCACTTTGAACGGGTAGGTGAATATGGTTGCAAATATTCTTATGTGCCGCCATAGTCTTTATAACATCCAAGGTCATATCTTGAGGGTTGGATGTTGAAAAACGTATACGCATTTTAGGGTAGGCAAGTGCTACCATATCTAAAAGTTTAGAGAAATTGGTAGCGGTGGCTTTTTGCATTTCAGATGCATTTTCAAAATTTTTCTTAAGTCCGCCGCCATACCATAAATAACTATCTACATTTTGACCAAGTAATGTAATTTCTTTAAAGCCCTTTTGCGAAAGCTCTTGTATTTCGGCAAGAATGGACTGTGGGTCTCTACTTCTTTCCCTACCTCTGGTAAAAGGGACTACGCAAAAGGTGCACATATTATCGCATCCTCTGGTGATAGATACAAAAGCCGTTACGCCGTTGGTGTTTAATCTAACCGGTGCAATATCACCATAAGTTTCATCTTTAGAAAGAATGACGTTAACGGCATCTCTGCCAGAATCTACTTCTTTAATCAAGTTGGGTAGATCTTTGTAGGCATCTGGTCCAACGACCATGTCCACTATTTTTTCTTCATCTAAAAGCTTGTCTTTTAATCTTTCTGCCATACAGCCAAGAACACCAACTTTTAAATGGGGTCTAGATTTTTTTACTTTATTGTATTCCGTAAGTCTTTTACGTATAGTCTGTTCAGCTTTATCTCTAATAGAACATGTATTTACAAGTACTAAATCTGCTTCTTCTAACGTTTGGGTGGTGTTAAAACCTTCGGTCGCTAGTATAGAAGCTACAATTTCACTGTCCGAAAAGTTCATGGCACAACCGTAACTCTCAATATAAAGATTACGTTTGTTCGTCTCTTTTCCTTCTACTACCAAAGTTGTGCCCTGCACATTTTCGTCTATGGTTTTCTCCATTTTTGTAATACGTTGCGTATAAAATAATTTGGATGGCAAAGATACTATTATAATCAAAAATATGACAAGATGACATGATTATTTAGGTATAGTTTAAGCTTTGCGCTTATAAATTATTTAGATTTAACTTTAAAAATAACCACTACTCCTATGAATTTAGAAAACCTTGCACAGCACATACAAAGTAGACCAGATCTAGACTTTGGTACCATTTTTAGCAGATCAATAGAACTTTTTAAAAAAGTGTGGCTACAAGGCTTCATTACATTATTGTTGACATTTGTAGTAATACTGCCATTTTATATTTTGTTTTACGTGCCAATGATAGCTGCCGGAATTACGGATCGTGAAGCGCTGGAACAGAATGAACTTCCGCCAATGATGGTCATTGCAATGGTAATTTTGCTTCCTGTTTTGCTGTTGGCTATTACCACTATGGCGTTGGCGTTGAATGCGGCTTTTCTAAAGATTTGTAAGCAAAAGGATATGGATGAGGTTGCTAATGATGACTACTTTTATTTTTTTAAGGAAGGTAGATTGGGTAAAGTATTCATTTTGTCCTTATATCTTTTAGGACTCTCACTTTTAGGTGGGCTTGCTTGTGGGTTAGGTGTGTTCTATTTGATAGTGCCTATGTCATTACTACCCGCTTTTTTAGCGTTCTCAAATAATCTGTCAGCATTAGATATGGTTAAGGCAAGTTTTACGTTAGGCAACAAAAATTGGCTGGTCATTTTTGGTCTGGTATTGGTGATGTCGTTTGTGGCACAATTGGGTTTTGTTTTATGTTGTATTGGTGTATTGTTTACTGTAATGTTGAGTAAAGTACCTGCATACTATATGTATAAGGATGGTGTAGGTTTTAATGAGGTGTCGTAAATTTAACTAGTTGATAACGCAACTATTAGCGGTAACTTTAATCTATAGGGTACAACCGTTTAAATTTAAAGACCATGAGAAATTTCTTTTTTGTTTTGTGTGTAATTGCCACATCAGTATTGGTGTCATGTGATGATGACGGACCGTATGAAGATTACCTTGTAGCTAGACCAATTTTACAAGATGCAGTTTCTTTTAAGGCAGAAGCCGTAGCCGTTACGGAACCTGTGCCCATTGTGACTTCAGGCAAGATATACGCTTACGGAGATTATATTTTTGTGAATGATGTAAATCAAGGTTTTCATGTCATAAATAACCAAAATCCTTCAAACCCAGAGCCTATCGCATTTATTAAATTGGAAGGCAATAATGATATATCTATTAAAAACGATAAGATATATGCGGATAGCTATGGTGATTTGGTGATTTTCGATATTTCGGATATAAATGATATCACCTTAACCAGTCGTATTGTCAATGCCATATATAATAATGATGTTTGGATGTTCAATACAGAATTTCCACAAGCCGATTTTTATGAATACGGAGATATTGACTATGATAAAGATATTGTAGTTGGGTGGGAAGTGAATGTGGAAAGGCGCCCTATAAAGGAGTATGAGGCCAGGTTTGATTGCGACGATTGTGTTTTTGCAGATGTAGCCGAAAATTTTAATAATCAATCGCCAACAACAGGGCAGGGCGGTTCTTTGGCTCGTTTTAAGATTATTGGCAATTATCTATACGTGGTAGATTACAGTGATATTAACATATTTGATATTACCGATGTAGAAAATGTAAAGGTGTTGGATGATGTGCAAGTAGCTTGGGATATTGAGACTATTTATAATCAAGGTGATATACTATTTATCGGAGGTTCACAGGGCATGTATATTTATAGTATTGAAAACCCTCAAAAGCCAGAGTTTATTTCAGAATTTAGGCACGGTACTGCCTGTGATCCCGTAGTCGTTGATGGTGATTATGCATATGTAACGTTAAAAGGCGGTAATTTTTGTGGCACTGCGGAGAGTGGCCTTTACGTTGTAGATGTGTCCAACTTGGAAAATCCAGAATTAAAAGTGATTTATCCAATGGTCGGTCCAAACGGTTTGGGAATAAAAGGAGATACCTTGTTTGTTTGTGACGGTACTGCTGGTTTAAAAGTGTATGACAAGAGCAATGCTCCTAATATATCTTTAATCAAC
The DNA here is from genome assembly GCF_048059195.1 of Maribacter sp. HS. Lineage (NCBI taxonomy): Bacteria > Pseudomonadati > Bacteroidota > Flavobacteriia > Flavobacteriales > Flavobacteriaceae > Maribacter > Maribacter sp. HS. Next base: position 153,381 of record NZ_JAYLVV010000003.1, on the reverse strand, counting down.
ACTTTTGAAGATATTGTTGCTTATGATGTTATACCATTATCATCATCTCTTTTGATGATTGGAGAAGGTACCTTGTATCAATACGAATATGTAAATAATGATATTAGGCTGTTAAGTACATTACAGCTGTAAAATTATGAAATGGTTAAAAAAAAGGGGAGGCATTTATAGCCTCCCCTTTTTATTTCGTAAGCTTTAGCTGTTGAAGGCGAGCAATTGGTTTGTTTATAGCTGTGAATTTCATGAAATTACGAGCGTATCTCTGTTGGAATATGGGAAAAAATAAATTCCTGAAATTTCAAAGTATAATTTTTAGTATACATTTGTAAGTATAAACAAGGTTGATGGCGAAAAATTTAGTAATTGTTGAGTCTCCTGCAAAGGCCAAGACTATAGAGAAGTTTTTGGGAAAGGATTTTAAGGTAGAATCGAGCTTTGGTCACATTGCAGATTTACCTTCTAAGGAGTTGGGAGTAGATGTAGAGAATGATTTCACCCCTAAATATATAGTAGATAAAGAAAAGAAGGCTTTGGTTAAAAAGCTAAAAGGTCTTGCGGATAAAGCAGAAACTATATGGCTTGCGAGTGATGAGGACCGTGAGGGAGAAGCCATTTCGTGGCACTTGGCAGAAGAATTGGGGCTAGATAAGAAAAAAACAAAAAGAATTGTTTTTAACTCTGTAACCAAGGCTGCAATTCAGAAGGCAATAGAGAATCCGCGAGAAATCAACTTTAATCTTGTAAATGCACAACAAGCTAGGCGAGTTTTGGATCGTTTGGTAGGTTATCAATTATCTCCGGTACTTTGGAAAAAAATTAAACCAGGTCTTTCTGCCGGTCGTGTACAATCTGTAGCCGTAAGGTTGATCGTAGAACGAGAAAGGGATATTGAGGCGTTTGAGCCACAAGCATCATTTAAGATCGCTGCAGAATTTAAGACTGAGGAAGGTAGTGTGTTTTCTGCCAAGCTGAATAAAACCTTTGCTTCTGAAAAAGAGGCCAAGGCATTTTTAGAAAAGAATATTTCTGCAGATTTCTCGGTAAGCAAATTAGATAAGAAACCAGCAAAGAAATCGCCTTCAGCGCCGTTTACAACATCAACATTACAGCAAGAGGCATCAAGGAAATTGTATTTTTCTGTGGGTAGAACCATGCAGGTGGCACAACGTTTATATGAAGCAGGTTTAATTACCTATATGAGAACGGATAGTGTAAACTTGTCCAATGAAGCATTGGCCTCGGCAAAAGAAGCTATCATAAAGAACTATGGTGAATCTTATAGCGAGACTAGAAATTTTACCGGTAAATCTAAAGGGGCGCAAGAAGCCCATGAGGCCATTAGGCCTACTGATATGGGCAATCAGTCCCCATCATTAGAACGTGATCAATCTAAGTTATATGATTTAATATGGAAACGTACGGTTGCATCTCAAATGAGCGATGCACAGTTAGAGCGTACCAATGTAAAGATCAAGACCAATAAACATTCAGAAGAATTCACGGCGAACGGTGAGGTGATAAAGTTCGACGGATTCTTAAAGGTGTATATGGAAGGCGTGGATGATGAAGATGTTGCCGAAGAACAAGAAGGTATGTTGCCCGCCATGAAAGAAGGTGAGCGTTTGCTGAATAATTTTATCTCTGCGACGGAACGCTTTACAAGACCGCCATATAGATTTACAGAAGCCTCTTTGGTTAAAAAGCTAGAAGAGCTGGGCATTGGTAGACCATCTACATACGCCCCAACAATTTCTACGATCCTTAATAGAGGTTATGTGGAAAAAGGTACAATTGAGGGTACAGAACGTAAGTATCAACAATTGATATTAGCATCAAATAAAATAGAAGAAAAGAACCTTAGTGAAAATGTAGGTTCGGACAAAGGAAAAATGGTACCTACGGATATAGGTATGATCGTTACCGATTTCTTGGTAAGTAATTTTGCCAATATATTAGACTACAACTTTACCGCACAGGTAGAAGAAGATTTCGATGAAATAGCTTCTGGTGATGAAGATTGGAAGAAAATGATGAAAGACTTTTATAAAGATTTTCATCCAAATGTGGTAGATGTTGAAGAAAATGCGGATCGCGCAAGTGGCGAAAGAATTTTAGGTAAAGATCCTAAGAGTGGTAAACAAGTTTCTGTACGTTTGGGTAGATTCGGGCCAATGGTTCAAATTGGTACCGTAGATGATGAAGAGAAGCCAACATTCGCCAGTTTATTGCCAGAGCAATCTTTGAATACCATTACTTATGAAGAAGCAATGGATCTGTTTAAGCTTCCTAGAAAATTAGGGGTTTATGAAGGAGAAGAGGTATTGGCCAACGTGGGTAGATTTGGACCTTATGTAAAATTCGGCGATAAATTTATTTCTATGGATAAAGGGGAAAGTGCCTTTGAAATAGAGATGGATAGAGCAATAGAATTAATAGTTGCCAAGCAAAAAGCGGACGCGCCAATTGCGATGTATGAAGAAAAAGAGGTTACCAAAGGCGTAGGTAGGTTTGGTCCGTTCATAAAATGGAACGGTATGTTCATCAACGTTAATAAGAAGTATGATTTTGACAACTTATCAAATGACGATATTGTTGAGCTTATTGAAGTTAAAAAACAAAAAGAAATAGATAAGGTCGTTCAAAACTGGGAAGAAGAAGGTATTCGCATAGAAAAGGCCAGATGGGGGCGCCATAATGTTATTAAGGGCAAGATTAAGGTTGAATTGGCTAAAACGGTAGATGTTACAAAAATGTCGTTGGAAGAAGCTCAGAAATTAATTGAACAAAAAACACCAAAGAAAAAGACAAAAGCCAAGGCTAAGAAAAAAAAGTAATCTATTTTTAAGTCTTTATAAGAGTGTAGTATTTTTATGATTTCTAAACCTATTCAATAATGGCCTTTGATTTTTTAGTTCCGGTATCGGACAAAGTTTTAGCCCATAATGAGTTATTGCCAAGTCAATCTATTGGTAAAAACACCTATATACATACTGAAAAGGATGGTTTGCCGGTATTGGCAAATGCCACAGTAGCCATTTTAGGGGTAAGGGAGTCTAGAAATGCATATGAGAAAAAACACGAAAAGCTAGATGTTTCCGCTATACGATTACAGTTCTACAAACTTTTAATAGGAAATTGGAACGCAACTATTGTAGATCTGGGGGATATAGAAGAAGGCGCAACTGTAGAGGATACTTATTTTGTGGTAAAAGAAGTAGTTGCCGGTTTACTTGAAGAAGATATCATTCCTATCATTTTAGGAGCTACACAAGATATTACATATCCTGCATACAGGGCTTTTGATGGTATTAGGGATATGATCAACCTGGTAGCTATTGATAGCAGGTTCGATTTTGGTATAGAAGATGAGCTTATATCTTCGCATTCCTACATGAGTAAAATCATTACAGACAAACCTAATAACCTTTTCAATTTTTCAAATATTGGTTATCAAAGTTATTTTAATGCCCAGGAAGAAATAGATCTTATGGAGCGTTTATTTTTTGATGCCTATAGACTTGGTGAGGTTGCAAATGATATTTCTTTGGCAGAGCCTGTGCTAAGAAATGCGCACATGGTAAGTTTAGACTTGCGATCTGTAAAAGCAAGTGAAATTTCTATGTCGGCAAATTTCTCTCCTAACGGATTTAATGGTAGAGAAATATGTGCAATATCCAGATATGCCGGTATCAGTGATAAAGTGTCTGTTTTTGGATTGTACGAAATGGAGAATACCGTACAATCACAACAGCTAATAGCACAAATAATATGGTACTTTATAGAAGGTATCAATTTTAGGATTAAAGAATCTCCATACACCAAAACAGATGATTTTGTTAAGTATAACGTACCTAGCGAAGATGAAGAATTGGTGTTCTACAAAAGCTTATTAACAGAAAGATGGTGGACAGAAGTGCCATCTATTTTTACTTCACATACTAAAGCCAATACACCTGCGTTATTACCTTGCACCGAGAAGGATTATGTAGACGCATGTAATCAACAGATTCCTGAAAGGTGGTTCAAGGCCTATAAGAAAGGCTTTAATTAACATAATTTTTTTTAAAGCATTAAAAGACTTTAATACAATATTTTATATAAAACCTAGTTTTAGTTGTTAGAATAAATTATTGTATTCTGAGTTTAAACCATAATCGAAATTTAACCTAAAGTATGAAGAAGCTATTGTTATCCTCTATAGCGTTTGTTTTTTTACTCACAAGTTGTGGGTCTAAACAGAAAGGTGAGCTAACCGGAGTCCAGGGAAAAAAGTGGTATCCAGAAAAACCATATGGAATGGAACTTATCCCAAGGGGTTCTTTTATCATGGGTAAGAGTGAGGAAGACCAAGGAAAATTATTGAATGCACCAACTAAGACAGTTACGGTACGTTCTTTTTACATGGATGATACTGAAATTACCAATAGTGAGTATCGTCAGTTTGTAGAATGGGTAAAAGATTCTATTGTTAGAACCAAGTTGGCCATTTTAGCAGATGAATTAGGTATTGGTCCAGAAGAAGGTGGTATTGGTGATTATGCATTTAAAGATGCAGATACAACAAGAGCATCTGTATATGATAAATATATGTTGGATAATTACTCCGGTATGGGCGAAACAGGATACGAAGGTAGAGCGTTGAGCAAAGATGAAGACCTAGTGTGGGATACATCGGACTATCCAGATGAGTATTATACCGAAATTATGGATTCTATCTATTTATCTGAAGAAGAATCTTATAATGGTCAACGTACTATTGACGTTAAGCAATTAAAATATAAGTACAGCTGGATGGATATTGAAGCTGCGGCAAGAGCATCTGTAAAAGGAAATACTAGCCGTAAAGACTTTATCAGAACAGAAGAGGTGGAAATTTATCCGGATACTACGGTATGGATCAGAGATTTCTCATACTCGTACAATGAGCCTATGCACAATGATTATTTCTGGCATGATGCGTATAGCGAATATCCTGTAGTAGGTATTAGCTGGCAACAGGCAAAAGCATTCTGTAATTGGAGAACCAAGTTCAAGAATGATGATAATAAGAGTCGTGGAAAGCAGTTCGTAAACCAATTTAGACTTCCAACAGAGGCAGAATGGGAATATGCGGCAAGAGGTGGTATCGAAGGTGGTACTTATCCTTGGGGTGGACCATACGTTATTAGTGATACAGGTTGTTTTATGGCAAACTTTAAACCACAACGTGGAGATTATGCAGCAGATGCCGCTTTATATACGGTAGAAGCTAAATCTTACGAGCCAAATGATTATAACATGTATAATATGGCCGGTAATGTATCTGAGTGGACAAACTCTAGCTACGATCCAAGTGCTTACGATTATGTTTCAACAATGAACCCTAACGGAGGTGATCAATCTAACACAAGAAAAGTTATTAGAGGAGGTTCTTGGAAAGATGTAGCATACTTTTTACAAGTAAGTACAAGAGACTTTGAGTATGCAGATTCAGCTCGTAGTTACATAGGTTTCAGAACGGTACAAGATTATATGGGTGAGGAAGACTCAACACAATAAATAATAATATTAACAGTTTTATAATAAATTCAAATTCATTTTTTAACCAAATCTTTTTTATTAAACCTTAAATTAAATTAAAATCATGGCACAGTCAAAATCCACAAAAAAATTATTTAACATGGCCTACGGCCTTGGAGCATCAGTTGTAATTATCGGTGCATTATTTAAAATTCTTCACTGGGAGTTAGGACCTTTAAATGGTGGTATTCTTCTAGCGATAGGTCTTATAACAGAAGCACTTATTTTTGCGATCAGTGCATTTGAACCAGTAGATGACGATTTAGATTGGTCATTGGTATACCCAGAATTAGCTGGTGGTGAGAGTAAAGCTCCTAAGAAAGCACAAGCTGCTACAGAAGTAAAAGAAGCAGAGGCATCTTTATCTAAGAAATTGGATGACTTATTAAAAGAAGCTGGTGTAGATGCAAATCTTATGGAAAGCTTAGGTACTAGCATCAAGAACTTTGAAGGTGCTGCTAAAGGTATCGCTCCAACTGTTGATGCAATGGAGTCTACTAAGAAATATTCAAGCGAAATGGTTCAGGCTGCAGCTCAAATGGAGTCTTTGAACAGTCTTTATAAAGTACAATTGGAAAGTGCTAGCAAACAAGCTTCAGTTAATGAAGAGGTTGTTCAAAATGCAAGTGCACTTAAAGATCAAATGGCATCTTTGTCTACAAACCTTTCTTCATTGAATGGTGTATATGGAGGTATGTTATCTGCAATGAGCAAAAACTAATTTGGATTTTTACCGACCCGAATCAATTATTAATTAAAAATCTAAATTAAAAATCCATGGCAGGAGGAAAACAATCACCACGTCAGAAGATGGTCAACTTAATGTATTTGATCTTCATCGCAATGTTGGCGTTAAACATGAGTAAAGAGGTGCTAGCGGCATTCGGTATTATGAATGAAAAGCTAGAGACTTCTAACGAAAAGACAACAGCAAGTAACAATGCGTTCTTGGAAAGTCTTGGAACTAAAGCATCTGAAGATGCTGCAAAGTATGACAAGTTATATCAAAATGCTCAGCAGATCAAAGCAATGTCTCAAGAGTATTATGATTATTTGGAAGGACTTAAAAAAGGTATGATGGAAGGGATCGAAGATCCTAAAGATTATGCTCGTATGGATATGTCCGATTACTTAGACCAGAAATTATTTCAAGGTGAAAATTTATCGGAAGACGGTAAGAAGTTCATGAGTAACCTTACAGGTTATAGAGATCAAGTTGCTGCAATAGTACCAGCTGCTTTAAAGCAATCTGTTATCGATCGTTTCCAAACAGGAGATGAGAACGGTAAAGTTGAAAAAAGAGACGGTACAAAGCAAGATTGGATCAACTACCACTACGAAGGGTATCCTTTAGTAGCATCTTTGGCTAAATTAACACAGTTACAAGCTGATGTTAAGATAACTGAAGAGGCAGCTTTGAAATCTATGTTGGCAGGTGAGTTGACCGAGCAAGTTTCTTTAAAGAACTTTGCAACATCTCTTTCGGCTACTAAATCTGCATACTATGCAGGTGAAAAGTACGATGGTAAGATCATTATCAGCAAAACTGATAATTCTTCTACTCCAGTAAGAGCTGAGTTGACTTTAGACGGAAGAAAATTATCTGAAGGTTCTGATTATAAATTAGAGGCAGGTGGTGTTAAAATGTTGATTGGTTCTGGTTCTGCCGGTGATCATGAAGTAAAAGGTACGATCTACTTTAAGCAAGACGGTGAAGAAATTCCTGTTGAGGTTAATAACTCTTTCGCAACGATTTCTAAGCCAAATGCTGCTTTGATCGCTGCAGATAAAATGAATGTTGTTTATAGAGGTGTTGCTAACCCAATGTCTATCTCTATACCAGGTATACCTAACAATAAGGTTAGAGCATCTGCTCCAGGTCTTAAAGCGGTAAGTGGTAGTAAGTATGTAATGACACCAGGTACTGGTAGAAATGTTACTATTACAGCTTCAGGTACATTGCCAGATGGTCAGTCTGTATCTTCTAAGTCAGAATTCAGAATTAAGGATATTCCAAGACCGGAAGGTAGCATAAGCAAGCAAACTGGTAGTCTTAAACTTCCAAAGAGAAATGTTGAGATCGCTACTATAGGTGCTGGTTTAGAAGACTTCGATTTTGATTTGAACTTAGCGGTAAGCGGTTTCAAATTCAAAGTACCAGGTCAGCCAACCGTTTCTGTTAGAGGAAACAAAATGAATGCTAAGGCTAAACAAGCTTTATCACGTGCTAAAAGAGGAGATGTTGTACAAATATTCGATATCGAAGCTTATATCACAAACAATAAGAGTTACAAGTTAAAGAAAGTATCTCCAGTAGTAGTGGAGATTACAAACTAAATAAATGGAATGATACCGGGTAAGCCCTATGGTCTTGCCCGGTTAATTTTAAAGTGAAACAAACATGAATTGGAAAAATGTTTTAGTAATGGGAGCGGTAACAATGTTACCTTTATCAATGATGGCCCAGGCAAATGTATTGAACGCAAAGAAACCTAGTGAGGTTGGTATTCGTACAGAAGCTCAAAAGGCTGTGGATAATGATGCTCCATTAGAATATGGTTATGTAGATGATAGGGATATACTTTGGTCTAAAACCTTATGGGAGACCATAGATTTAGATGAGAGAGTAAACTTCCCATTATACTACCCAACAGATACTATGGATATTGGACCAGATAGAAGGTCGTTATACCACGTACTGGTTAAAAATTTAAAAAGTGGAAAATTAGATACTTATACAGATTCTTATTTTACACAAAAAAGAACTTATGCAGATTTAAAAGATGCCTTGCAAATGGTTGATACCCTAGATTATGGGTATGAGCAAATGAATGCAGGTGAAGCTGTTTCTGAAGAGTATATTACTCGTAGAACTATTTCTGCAGCGGATATTGAAGAATATCATATAAAGGGAATTTGGTATTTTGATAAAAGACAAGGAGAGTTAAAGTACCGTCTTTTAGGTATTGCTCCTGTTGCTCCGGATGTTAACTTTATGGACGACGAAAATCCAGATATGGTTGAGCTTTTTTGGGTATGGTACCCAGATGCGCGTGAAATGTTGCACGAGGCTAAACTATTTAACTCCCAGAATTCTGCACAACCCATATCATTTGACATGTTGTTGAATGCACGTAGGTTTGATGCTGTTATTTATAAAGAAGATAACGTTCAAGGAGATAGAAATATTGATGATTATATTTCTGATAATGCTTTGTTCCAATTGTTGGAAGCAAAAAGAATCAAAGAAACTATTAGAGATAAAGAACAAGACATGTGGGCTTACTAAGCTTGCTGAAAATCCAATTCACATAAAAAAGACCCGATCTGTAGATCGGGTCTTTTGTTTTATATACTGTTTCATACATTGTAAGTACATTTGTGGTATGGTAGATTATATGATTGTTGGTCTAGGTTTGGCAGGTACTGCCTTTTGTGAAAACCTGCGCAGAAATAATAAGACTTTCGTAGTGTTTAATGACCGTTCGCAAACATCTTCTAGGGTTGCAGGTGGTTTGTACAATCCTATAATTTTAAAAAGGTTTACACTCTCATGGCGGGCAGATGAGCAATTGCCTGTGGCTACCGAATTTTATAGCGGGTTAGAGCAATTTTTAAATGTAAGGTTTGATGAAAAATTAAATGTACTCCGAAAATTCGCTTCTATTGAAGAGCAAAATTTGTGGTTTGAAGCTGCCGATAAAAACAAGTTAAAGCCCTTTTTGGATGTTGCCTTGGCGCAAAACGATAATGCAGCCCTTAACATCCCTTTTCAATTTGGTAAAGTATTACAAACAGGTAAACTAGATACTAAATTCTTATTTGATAGTTATGAGAAATGGCTAAGTGAAAATGATAAAATTTTCGCACAGACATTTCATTATGAGCAATTGAAAATTGAAGAGGATTGTGTTGTATATCAAAATGTAAAAGCTAAAAACATTGTATTTACCGAAGGGTACGGTATGGTGTGCAATCCGTTTTTCAATTATTTGCCAATGCAGGGGTCTAAAGGAGAATATATTGTAATCAAGGCAAAAGATTTAAATGAGAGGAATATTATTAAATCATCTATTTTTTTAATTCCGCTTGGTGATAATCTATACAAAGTGGGTGCAACTTACAATAGAGAACAAAAAGACAATATTACTACAGAGAAAGCCAAGAATGAACTTATAGAAAAACTTAATGGCCTTTTAAAGTGTAATTATACCGTGGTTGATCATGTAGGAGGTATGAGACCTACGGTAAAAGATAGAAGACCATTGGTGGGGCAACATCCTAAACACAAAAACTTATGGGTGCTGAACGGTTTTGGATCTCATGGTATTACCATTGCACCGTGGGCGGCCAAATCTCTTTATGATCGTATTGAAACAAAAGCACCGCTATTGGCAGAAATGGACATAGCCCGGTTTACTAATGACTAGTGTTGTATAAAGTGGCCTTGGCATCATACTTCACGAACATATTGATCCAAATATTTCTAGAAATTCTCATGATTACAGGCATAAAAACGACCAGGGTTCCAATTATCGCAATAAAAGTGGTGATGAGGCCAGCTCCAAGAAAAAGATTGGCTATGACAAAAGCTGCAACGGCAAAAGCAATACCTACTGCATAACTAACATACATAGCGCCATAAAAGAAAGAAGGCTCAATTTTATATTTTAGGTCGCAATGACCACATCTTTCGTGCATTTCAAAAATTTTGCCCATATGATATGGGTTTTTGTCCACATACATACTTTCTTTATGGCATCTGGGGCAACTTCCTGTTAAAATACTGTAGAGTTTGTTTCCTTTTTTTAACATTTGCAAAACTTTATACTAAGGTACGATTTTAAGGCATTTTTCTTGTCTTATATCTATTTGAAGAAAAGATAATTAAGCATGTATGTATAGATAATTTTTATCTATATCCAAGGCTAACAAGAAGAATTAGAATTTATGTTAAACGTTCACAACCTATCTGTCTCTTTTGGAGGAGAATATCTATTTGAAGAAATTTCATTTCGCTTAAATGCCGGTAATAGAGTAGGATTAGTAGGTAAAAACGGTGCAGGTAAGTCAACCTTATTAAAACTGCTTAATAAGGATATGGCTTTGGATACCGGAGTAATTGCAGTTGAAAAAGACATAAAAATTGGTTTTTTAAGACAGGATATAGATTTTGTTCAAGGCAGGTCGGTTTTAGAAGAAGCTTATCAAGCTTTTGAAGAGATCAAAGCTCTAGAGTTAAAGTTAGATGAGATTAACCATCAATTGGCAGAGCGTACAGATTATGAATCAGAATCGTACAATCAATTAATAGTAGATTTAAGTGATATTACCCAACATTATGAAATTTTGGGAGGATATAACTACCAAGGGGAGACAGAAAAAATACTGCAAGGTTTAGGTTTCAAAAGAGAGGATTTTGATAAAAAGACCGAAACTTTTTCCGGTGGATGGCGAATGCGTATAGAACTTGCAAAACTACTGCTGCAAAGTAATGACGTGTTGCTCTTAGATGAGCCCACCAACCACCTGGATATAGAATCCATTATTTGGTTTGAGCAGTTTTTAAATAATTATACCGGTGCCGTTGTAATTGTTTCTCATGATAAAATGTTCTTGGATAATGTAACCAATAGAACCATAGAAATATCTTTAGGTCGCATATATGATTATAATAAGCCATACACCCAGTATTTGGTTTTAAGAAATGAGATCAAACAACAACAAATTAATGCACAAAAGAATCAAGAGAAAGAGATTCAGCAAGCAGAGCGTTTAATAGAGAAGTTTAGGGCAAAATCTACCAAGGCTTCTATGGCACAATCTTTAATAAAGAAGCTTGATAAAATTGAACGTATTGAAGTTGATGAAGATGACAACAGTGTAATGAGTCTGCGTTTTCCTGTATCCGTCACCCCTGGCAAAGTAGTGGTTGAGATAGAGGAGCTTTCTAAGTCTTACGGCAAAAATTTGGTGTTAAACGATATTAATTTGCTCATTGAACGTGACAGCAAAACGGCTTTTGTTGGGCAGAACGGACAAGGAAAATCTACCCTGGCTAAAATTATAGTTGGAGATTTGGAACATGAGGGGCACTTAAAACTGGGACATAACGTGCAAATAGGCTATTTTGCTCAGAACCAGGCAGAGTATTTAGATGGTAATAAGACCATACTTGATACCATGATAGATGCCGCCAATGAAAAGAATAGAAGTAAGGTTAGAGATATTTTAGGGTCATTTTTGTTTAGGGGAGATGAAGTTGATAAATACGTTAAAGTTTTGTCCGGTGGTGAGCGTAACCGTTTGGCTTTGGCAAAGATGTTATTGCAGCCATTTAACGTACTTGTAATGGATGAGCCTACCAATCACCTGGATATCAAATCTAAAAATGTACTAAAACAAGCCTGTTTAAATTTTGAAGGCACCTTAATTTTAGTTTCTCACGATAGAGACTTTTTACAAGGACTTACAAATAAAGTCTATGAGTTTAAAGACCAAAAGATTAGAGAATATTTGGGCGATGTAGATTTTTACTTAGAGCAACGCAAAGTAGAGGATTTTCGGGCAATTGAGAAAAAACAGACGGTAGTTACTGAAAAGGAGAAGCCAAAAGCATCCACATCATTTCAAGATCAGAAAAAAATTAAGAGTTTAAAAAATCAATTAAGCTCTGTAGAGAGTAAAATTGGTTCTTTGGAAAAGGAGATCAAAGAAATCGACCATAATTTATTGGTAGACTATGATGCTACTATAGCTGAGCCTAATTTCTTTGATGGATATCAAGCCAAAAAGAAGAAATTAGAGACGTTAATGCAAAAGTGGGAAACGTTAACTATTGATATTGAGGAATTAACATAATTCAGTTTTGTCTCACCACAGATTTTGATAGTTTCACCACAGATTTAGCTACTTTCACAACATAGCAGGGTAAATCAACGATAAAATTTCAGTTTTCAACGTTATTAGTTCAAATTTGTAGGATAATTCCTAGTTGAATACGTTTACCAAACCACCATCATATGAAAAAACTATACTATTTAAGTTTCAGCTTATTATTTCTGACAACAGTTTGTTTTGCAGAAGTATCTAAAAAAGAGAAAAAAGCATTAATTGATCTTTACGAAACTACCAATGGTAAGCATTGGGTAAAGAAATGGGATCTGAATGCACCAGTTTCTAAATGGCACGGGGTTAAGGTTGAAAATGACAAGGTAGTTGAAATCAACTTGTTTCATAATAATCTTATGGGTTCTTTATCCTCGCAGATAGGTGATCTTGAGAACCTAAGAGTATTGAACCTTGCATTTAATTCAATAACAGGTAAGTTACCGGTAGAAATTGAAAACCTATCCAATTTAAAAATATTAAAGTTAGAAATGAACAGGCTAAATGGTGAACTACCTGAAGGTATTGGTAGCTTGTTACAACTAGAGGAACTTTCTGCTTTCAATAATTTTTTCACAGGGGAGATTCCATCTACGGTTGGTAATTTAAAAGGATTAAAGGTGCTGAACCTTTCTAGTAATGAATTCATTGGTGATATACCAAGTTCATTGGGTGCATTATCTCAATTAGAGACTTTGGGTCTTTTTGAAAATAGATTAGAAGGTGCTATTCCAAGAGATATGGGTAACCTTAGTAATTTAAAGGAATTGGTATTGGCGAACAATAGACTTATAGGTGATATTCCCAACGAGTTTTCACAATTGGCTAGCCTAGAGGTATTTCAGATTCAGAACAACAATTTTAGTTCTTTTAAAGCTTTAGAGCTTTTGGAAACTAAAGAATATTTGGTTTTTGATTACGATAAAGAAGACGAAAAAATAGAATTTAAGGATATAAACTTCAGTAGAACCAGAATGGCGGATACGAAGTTTGAGGATATAGAAGAGTAAGAGTAGTTTACACTTTTAGTTAGTTTGGTGAAAGAAAGAGATGTTGAACAGCATCTCTTTCTTGTTTTTGTACCATAAAGGTTCAGCTATATATCATAAATGTATTTTTTGCACGTTATAATAAAAGTACTTTTTACACTAAAGTAGGTTTATACTTGTTTAAGCTGTGAAAAGTGTATTTAAAAAGCCCCCAAACCTTAATATTTTCAGTATGAAAAATGTTATTAATTTTACCTGCATAGTGCTTTTCATGACCTGTAGTTATTTGGTCAATGCACAAATACCTGAAAAGGAGAAACAATATTTAATAGATTTCAATAAGAGCACCGTTGGTGAACAGTGGCAGCGTAAATGGGATTTGAAGTCCGATCCAGCTACTTGGCATGGAGTTGAGGTTGCAAACGGTCATGTTGTTGGTTTAAAATTATATCGCAACAATTTAACAGGTGCTATTCCTGATGGTATTTCTGCGCTTTCTCATTTAAAATCATTGAACCTTGCTTTTAACGTGATTGAAGGTGAACTGCCTAAAGATTTGTTTAGTTTGCAAAAATTGTCCTCGTTGCGTTTAGAAATGAACAAGATATCAGGGACTTTGCCCCAAGATTTTTCAAAAATGGCAGCATTGGAAGAACTTTCTATGTTCAATAATTTATTTCAAGGTGAAATTCCTGATGGTATCGGTGAAATTTCTAATCTTAAGATTTTGAATCTTTCCAGTAATTATTTGGAGGGAAGTTTGCCCAAGTCGCTTGAAAAACTTGAAAAATTAGAGCGTTTAGAGTTATTTGGAAATAAGTTGGCAGGAGCAATTGAAGTAGATTTAGGACGTTTGGTGAACTTAAGGGAAATAATTCTTTCTTATAATAAATTTGAAGGCGATTTGCCAAGTGGTATGGCAACATTGAGTAACCTGGAATTTGTACAATTGCAAGGCAATGATTTTAGATCTCTAAACTCATTGTTAAGAATGCAAAGTACTAAACTTGCCGTGTTTGATAGTGATGACGAATTTTTGAATTTAAAATTTGGTACGGGCGAAATAAATAGAACACGTATAGTAGATACCAAATATGAAGATGCAAAGCGAAATTAAATAGCTTAAAAATACTAAGGGAAAGGGATGCGAGAGCATCCCTTTTTTGTTTTATACCTACAGTAAAGTCAATATTTTTTATGATTACTTTAACCATAAAGGCTTTCAATGCCAGAAGTGTTTTTTTGTAGTTTCGCCGATGATTATATGATTTCCAAAAAATTCTAGTTAAAGTCTATTTAAAAAAGCTATTCTGTTTTAACAATATTTTGATGATTACCCTATAAGGTAAAGACATTTTACTCGTTGATAGTAAGTGCTTTTTTTAAAAACTTTTGTACACAACGGCATGTTGTTTTAAGCTGAGATTGTTTCAAAGTCGTTTCACTCTTGAATTTGGTCGTTTCATTTAATCATCATCATCCTAAGGGATATTAAAAAGTACTTTTGATCCTGTGTTTTTTGAAATACGCTTATAAATTATAATAAAATGCGAAAAATTATTTTTACCGTTCTAGGTATTTTACTAATTGTAGTATCCTTTTTTTTAGCGGGTTATATTATTGATAGTAAGAAAACATTCAAACCCAAATCTGAGAAAGTAGTAAAAACAGTATTTACCGAGGTCGTTGAAAATGGTACGGTACCAATTATAGTATCGGCAAATGGTAATTTAACCGCTAAACAACGCGTAGAGCTATATGCGGAGGTTCAAGGAGTCTTCAAAAAGGGGAGCAAATTGTTTAAAGAAGGTCAGTCTTTTCGTAAAGGTGAGACCATTATAAATATAGATGCAGATGAATACGCGGCAAGTGTGCAGTCTGCCAAAAGTAATCTCTTCAATCAATTAACGGCGGTAATGCCAGATTTACGTTTAGATTACCCGGACATTTACTCAAAGTGGCAAGACTATCTTACCAATTTTGATATGTCTAAAAGTACTCCGGCGTTACCGGAAATGGCTACTGAAAAAGAAAAGTTCTTCATCTCTGGGAGAGGTATTTTAACCAGCTATTATAATGTTAAGAATTTAGAACAAAGATTATCCAAATACCGTATTGTAGCACCATTTTCCGGAGTACTGACAGAGACTTTGGTTACAGAAGGTACTTTGGTGAGATCAGGTCAAAAACTAGGGGAGTTCATTAATACCGAAGTTTATGAATTGGAAGTTGCCATAAGTAAAAGATATACGGATCTATTGAAAGTGGGTGAATCGGTAGAACTAACAAATTTGGATGATAACAGCACATATAAGGGCAAGGTTACTAGAATCAATGGAAGTATTGATCAAGCGACACAAACCGTAAATGCATATATAGAGGTAGAAGATAAGAATCTAAGGGAAGGAATGTACTTAGAGGCTGATCTTGATGCTAAAAAAGAGGAGAATGCTATTGAGGTAGATAGAGGTCTATTATTGGAAGATAACAAGATTTTTGTAGTAAGGGATTCTATACTTGACGTCATAGATGTAGAGCCCGTTTATTTTTCAGATAAGCGTGTAGTTCTTAAGAATGTCCCCAATGGTGTTACTATAGTGTCAAAGCCAATAAGCGGAGCTTATACCGGTATGGCAGTTAAAATTTATGCTGAACAACCAGAAAATACTAAAGGATAATGCGTAAACTGATTGAATATTTTATTCGGTATCATGTTGCCGTAAATGTCGTAGTAATATCCTTTGCCCTATTTGGTATAGTTGGTGCAAAGGCATTAAAATCTTCTTACTTTCCACTGACGGATTCTAAGAATATTTCCATCACCATTACCTATCCAGGTGCTTCGCCACAAGAGGTGGAAGAAGGTATTGTTCTAAAGATAGAAGATAACCTAAAAGGACTTGAAGGCGTTGATCGTGTAACCTCTACCTCAAGAGAAAATAGTGGTACGATCAATGTGGAGATCGAAAAAGGGGAAAATATAGATTTCATGCTGTTGGAGGTCAAGAATGCTGTAGATAGGGTGCCTACCTTTCCAACTGGTATGGAGCCTTTGATCGTTTCTAAGTTAGAGACCGTTCGCCAAACCATATCATTTGCAATAAGTGGAGATAATATTCCGTTGGCAACATTAAAAAGTGTAGGTAGGGAAATTGAGAATGACCTACGTGCAATGGACGGTATATCTCAAATAGAGATCTCTGGTTTTCCAGATGAGGAAATTGAAATAGCCGTGAACGAGAATGACCTTTTGGCATACGGACTTTCATTTACAGAAGTTGCAAGTGCAGTCGGTAATGCCAATATACTTGTAACCGGTGGTAATATTAAGACCGATGCTGAAGAGTATTTAATACGTGCCAATAACCGTTCGTATTATGGTAGTGAGTTAAATAACCTTGTGGTTAGGGCAGATCAATCAGGTAACGTAATTCGTTTAAAAGACGTGGCCGTAGTAAGGGATCGCTTTGCGGAAACTCCAAATGCAAGTTACTTCAATGGCAATTTATCTGTCAGTGTCTCTATTACAAGTACCAATAATGAAGATCTTATTGTAGCTGCCGATCAGGTGAATGAGTATGTTAATGTATTCAATGAAAAGTACAATAACATTAAATTGGATGTTGTTTCCGATCAATCTATCACACTTAATCAAAGAACGCAACTATTAACCGAAAATGCCATTATGGGTATGGTATTGGTGTTGATATTCCTATCACTTTTCTTGAATACAAGATTGGCGTTCTGGGTAGCCTTTGGTTTACCGGTAGCGTTTTTGGGAATGTTTGTATTTGCGGGCTTCTTTGATGTCACCATTAATGTACTATCATTATTTGGTATGATTATCGTAATTGGTATTCTGGTAGATGATGGTATTGTAATTGCAGAGAACATCTATCAGCATTATGAAAAGGGTAAATCTCCTGTTCAGGCAGCTGTAGACGGTACTATGGAGGTATTACCTCCAATTATTTCCGCTATTATAACCACTATTTTGGCATTTTCTATTTTCTTATTTTTAGATAGTAGAATTGGGGAATTCTTTGGTGAAGTATCCGTAATCGTTATTTTAACATTGGTGGTGTCATTGGTAGAGGCATTGGTCATATTACCTGCTCACTTGGCACATTCAAAAGCATTACAGCCTATAGATACCAAGCCAAAAAGCGGATTCGCAAATGCATTTGCCAAACTTAGGGTAATCAATGAGTTTGGAGATAGATTAATGGTATGGATGCGTGATAATCTTTATACTCCCGTATTGAGATTTTCAATGAATCATAAAATATTTATGTTCGCCGTTTTCGCTTCCGCATTCATATTAACGTTAGGTTCTGTTGGTGGTGGTATTATTAGAACGGCTTTCTTTCCAAGAATTGCCAGTGACCGTGTGGGTATAGAATTAGAAATGCCAAACGGAACCAATGAGAAAATAACAGATTCTATTATTTCATTTATAGAGGAGAAAGCAATCATAGTAAATCAAGAACTGTCCGATAAATATTTTCCTGAAGGTGATAAAATGGTTTTTGAAAATATGATCAGAAGATTAGGACCGGGGTCTTCATCTGCGGTTTTGACCATTAACCTATTACCAGGCGAAGAAAGACCTAATGAGATTTCTGCGGATATGGTTACCCGTAGATTGGAAGAATTGGTAGGTCCGGTTTTAGGAGTAGAAAGTTTGATCTATGGTTCTGGTGGTAATTTTGGAGGATCGCCTGTATCGGTATCCTTATTAGGGAATAATATAGAGCAATTAAAGGCTGCAAAGGTTGAGCTTAAAGAAATTCTTACTAAAAACCCAAGATTAAAGGATATTGCCGATAATGATCCTGCCGGTATTAAAGAAATCAGATTGACCTTAAAGGAAAATGCCTATTTACTTGGCTTGGATCTTCAAGCTTTAATGACCCAGGTTCGTGCCGGTTTCTTTGGTGTACAGGCACAACGTTTTCAAAGGTCGCAAGATGAGATTAGGGTTTGGGTGCGCTATGATAGAGAAGAGCGTTCTTCAATTTCCAATTTAGATGATATGAGAATTGTAACTCCGTCTGGTGAGCGTGTGCCATTAAGCGAGGTTGCAGATTATACTATTGTTCGTGGAGATGTAGCCATCAACCGTTTAGAAGGAAGGCGTGAAATTCAGGTATCCGCAGATATGAAAGATGTAAAGGATAGTCCTACGGAAATCATGACAGAGATTCAGAACGTACACATGCCGGAAATACAATCTAAATATCCAACGGTAAGTGCTTCTTATGAAGGGCAAAATAGAGAATTGGAGAAGTTGACAGGGTCTTTAAAACTGGTTGGTTTTACGGTAATCCTTTTAATATACATCACAATTGCATTTACGTTTAGAAGTTTCAGTCAGCCGTTAATGTTATTGTTATTGGTGCCATTTAGCTTTACCGCAGTTGCTTGGGGTCACTGGATTCATGATTTTCCTATAAACGTACTTTCTATATTGGGTATCATTGCATTGATCGGTATTATGGTTAATGATGGTTTGGTACTCATAGGTAAGTTCAATTCTAATTTAAGGGAAGGTATGTCTTTTGACAACGCCATTTTTGAAGCCGGTAAATCAAGATTTAGGGCAATTTTCTTAACATCGGTAACCACGATCGCCGGTTTAGCTCCATTAATGTTAGAGACCAGTAGACAGGCGCAATTCTTAAAGCCAATGGCAATTTCCATTGCTTATGGTATTGGTATTGCTACGGTGCTTACCTTATTGATGTTGCCATTGTTTTTATCGTTCAGTAACAACTTAAAAGCACAGAATCTATCTTTCGCTTCTGGTCATAAGATTACGAAAGAAGAGGTAGAAAGAGCGATCAAGGAAAGAAAGGAAGCTGCGCATTTAGAAGGTCATACGCAACATGCAATAGAAGATGGTGCACAAACACATAAGAATCTAGATAAGTTATAATGAGTAAAGTAAGATTCATCACATTATTGATATTTCTCCCTGTTTGTTCAATTTTTGCACAAGAGAAAACACTCTCAAAAGAAGAAGCTGTAGCTAAGGCATTGGAGAATAATTTTGGAATTGAGATTGCAAAAGGTCAGGTTGATATTGCCGAGAATAATGCTAGTGTGCTCAACTCCAGCTATTTGCCAACGTTAACGGGTACTGCCGCTGCTACATATAATAACAATAATACCACTACGGAATTCCCAGGGCAGTTCAATGATGATGGTAGTGCTAGAGATGATATTTCCATAGATGGTGCAGAGAGCCAAAGATACAGTGCGGCTTTAAACCTTAACTACACTTTGTTTGATGGTTTGGGTAGGTACTATAACTATAAAAGACTAAAAGAGCAGTATCAGCTAAGTACTTTACAGGCACGTGAGACTATTGAGAACACCATGATCCAAATGTTTACGGTCTATTTTGAAATTGCCCGTTTAACTGAAAATAGAAATGTACAAAAGCAAGCTTTGGAGATTTCTAGGGATAGGATCACAAGGTCGGAATATTCTTTTGAATACGGACAAAACACCAAATTGGATATTTTGAACGCACAGGTAGATATGACCAATGATAGTATTGCATTATTGAACACTGAGCAGCAATTGGCCAATGCAAAGCGCGATCTAAACGTAGTGTTGAATCAAGATTTAAGTTCACAGTATATGGTAGATACCACAGTGGTCTTTATACCTAAGTTTCAGATTGTGGAGTTTATGGATCAAGCCATAGCCAATAACGTGGCCGTACTACAGACAGAGACCAATTTGAACATTAATGCCTATGACATTAAAGTAAATAAGTCTGGGTATTTGCCTACTATTGGGTTAACGGGTTCTTACGGTTGGAACAGAAACCAGAATGCACCTTCTGCGTTTTTAACGGGAGCGGTTTTTCCGGGTACAAATTCTAACGTTGGTAATTATGCATTGGGTGCCAGTTTAACATGGAATCTTTTTGATGGCGGTAGTACAACGGTAAGCGTAAAAAATGCAAAAATTGCCTATGCCAATCAAGAACTGTTAAGAAAGCAGGTAGAGCTAGAGGTAAATCGTGATATGCAGAATGCCATGGCGTTATATGAGAATCTGCTGAAAATATATCAAATACAAGAACAGAACGTATTTACCAATGAGAATAACTTTGAACGTTCAAAAGAGCAGTTTCAGTTAGGTAGTATTACGTCCATAGAATTTAGACAGGCACAGATCAATTTATTGAATGCGCAGACCAATAAGAATTTGGCAAAATATGATGCTAAGCTGGCAGAACTACAATTGTTGCAGCTAACTGGGCAGTTATTGAATATAGAATTGTAAGGGGCAATTAATTACGAAAGACATGTATAGCGATAGAACAAATAGCGAACTCATAGAGATAATGAACCAACATTCATTGCTCACTTTTGAAGCGCAATTAAGTTTACAGGAGGAGTTGCAAAAGCGTGCTGTTGTTGTGGACCTTAGTGATTTAAACACCACCATTGCAAATAAAAGGGCACAGATCCAGAATTTAGAGTATTTGAAGGATTTTGGTTTTCAAGCAAATAGAACCGTTGACGGATTTACCGTTACAAGAACTCAAAAAGCATTGTTTACAGATGTTTTAGCGGTTATTGTTGGTCTTTTGGTGTTTCTTTTGGGCGTGTACGGTTGTATCAATTTGGTATACACCTTTATAAATGGAGATGAACTGGATGTTTTTACTTTGGCATATAAATTTGCCATGGCAGGTTTAATTTTTATTGGCTTCAGTTTTTTTAGTGGGTTACAACGACTTTTCGATTTTTATGGATTTGAGTTACGTAAGGCGAACGGTTCAATAACCTTAAAAAAACGCTTTGATGTAAAGTTGGAAGAAGTACAGATCAACGCTACCGATATTCATTTGGAAGAGGATGAGGATATTTTGGCCATAAAATTAGGCCATGAGACCATTTTTACTTCAAATGGCGGAAATCTTATACAAACTCTTACCTTACAAGAATTGGCAAAAGAGCTGAAAGCGTAACCATTTTCTATGTTCGAGCATTATTTTCAATGTCCGTATTGCTGGGAAGAAGTTTCCATGCTTCTAGACCCATCTATTGCGCAACAGACTTATGTAGAAGATTGTGAAGTATGCTGTAACCCGATCGAGGTTACTCCGCAATTTCAAGAAAGTGAACTTGTAGCGTTTAATGTTCAGAGTATAGAACAGTAATTACTCGGGTATGGCGATCTTGCCACCAAAGGTATCATCCTTGTCCACTGATTTTGGATTTCCATATACCGTAATGGAACCACCAGCTTTTACTTTTGCAATAACGGCCTCACTGGCATAAACTTCGGCACTGCCACCAGATAGCACTATTACGGTACTGTTTTTAGTCTTTAGCCCCTTGTTAAAAAGTTTACCTCCGGTATTGATCATGACCTCTTGGTTGGTGCTGGTACCCGAAAGTTTTATCTCACTACCACTGGTGCTTTTGGCAGATACATTGTTATAGGCAATATTTAAGGTAATGGTGCTGGCATCTTGTGCTTCGATCGCTAAATCTGTACCAATGACCAATCCTGTAGATATAATTCTAGAATTCTTATTGGCATCTATTATCGATAATGCTTCGGTATAATAAAGTTTAAGGCTTAAGATGGAATTTAATACAGATTCCCCAGAACACATTTTTAAGCGTAAACGTGCATCGTTTTCGGTAATGCTAAGGTCTTTTTTGTGTTCAAGAGGTATTTCGATCTTGTTTTCCTCGCCTTTTACCAGGGTAACGCTAATTCTATCATACACCTGTAACTCGGTAAAGTTTTCTAAAGGAATTACAGCGTTGTTTTGAGCAACTAAAAGGGTAGTGCAGAAAAGCATGGTAAAAAATAGCAAAGATTTCATGAAGCGTTGGCAATTAGATTACAAAGTTAAGATACAATTTGATTTTAAGCACCATGCGACAGCAAATCATAAAACTCCTTTTTTTAAGTTAAAAAACGCCTTGGTCAGCTTTAGGTTTTACAGTTTTGCTATCTTATACTATAGTTTAATCATCTCTTGGTTCATGAAAAGGAAATATCTTTTGGTCACACTTTTTGTAATAGTTGGCATTGTAGGTTTTGCAGGGGTACAATATCTGCCAACATCGGAAAATGAAGGTGTTTCCGTAGCTCTGGATTCCGTTTCTACTAGAAGGGATTTACGTAGGTCGTTCTTTGATAAACGAGAGATTTTAGTGGTGTATGGGGCAAAGGACCCCAACTTGCAACTGCAGTACCAAAAACTTCTGGACGTACTTTCAAAACAAGAACTTACTCGTTCTAGACGCAGTGTAAAGGTGAGTTTTAAATCGGTAGATGAGGTTGGTCAAGAAGAATTTAAGACATCTATTGTCTATTTGGTGGGTGCTGTAAATGAAAACCCTTTCATTAAAAAATATATGGCCAATACGCCGTTTCAAATTTCTGAAACCGATATTACCATAGGGACTAAGAGCATTCCAAATAACAATTCAATTTTAGGCGTTTGTTTTTACCCAAGTCCGGTGGACTCAAAATTACCTTTCGCATATTTAACAGGAACCGATGCCAAAGAAGTGTTTGAACTTTTTGCCGATAAGGTAGCAGAAAGAGGTCAGTCGTTTTACCGTCAGAATTTAGAATATGAGGTATATGAGCAGAAAGAACGATTGGTTATGGGCGATTTTAATATCCGTTGGGGAATTGAAGGGTCTACTTTCTTTGATTTCGCCACAGGTACAAGAGTGTTATTGGATACTGAGGAGTTTAAGTTTATAGACCATCAAAAAGCGATCGATACTGCAGATGTAACTAAAAAATTAAAAGAGATCAAAGCGGCCAAGGCCAAAGTGGTCAATTTTGTTGGTAACGGCAATGTCCCAAAAATCACCTATAACTTTTATACCTGTACAGAAGAGAAAGGTTTAATGACAGGCAATACCGATCACTCTACTTTTGATCCCGCAACAAATGCCGTACATACTATTGTTAATAATATATATGCACATAATAATATAGGTAGGGACAATGCATTGGTTTTATACAACCTAATTGGGGAGAGTAGTAAAACCATATTTAATGTAGGTCTACCTATTTATTTTACGGATACTTGGCAAATGAAAGGCTATAAGTACTGGGCGGCAAGATTGGTAGAATCTGAAAATACGTATACCGTAGCAGAGCTATTGGACAATTCATTTTTAGAAATGGAATCTTCATTGATCAGGGATTGTATGGCAGGTGCCTTCACAGATTTTTTGGTCAAGACTTGGGGTAAGGATCGGTACTTGAAACAATATAAGAACGTATCGCTTTCTGATACTGAGAAAAAAAGATTGAATGTAAAATGGCAGCAGTATTTAGAGGAGTTGCCAAAAGCGCATCCTAAAATCCAAAAGCAAGCAAAGACATTACCCTATCTAAAAGGTTTTAATTTTGCACATGAAGGTTATAGTATTTACAACGGCTACGGTTCTCAAAAAGCGACCGAATCTCTTTTAAAACAAAAGAACATGGGCAGTAATGCCATGGCCATTGTACCTTATACGGGTATTAACGATATTAATACACCAACCCCTTTACACTTTAGTGATAATGCCGGTAGTGAAAATGATGATGCCGTGGTACATGCCGTGTCCATGGCAAGTAAAATGGGCATGTATACCTTGCTAAAGCCACAAATATATGTAGGTGGAAGCTGGCCAGGTGGTATAGATATGCCTACGGATGCCCAATGGGATAAATTTCATGATTATTATTATAGATGGATTCGTCATTACGCCTTCTTGGCAGAAATTCATGGGATGGATGCCTTATGTATTGGTGTGGAATTTACAAAGGCCACTTTGGCAAGACCAGATGCTTGGCGCCAAATGATCAAACAAACCCGTGCACTTTACTCAGGTAAGATCACTTATGCCGCCAATTGGGGCGATGAGTTCGAGAAAATCGAGTTTTGGGACGATTTAGATTTCATTGGGTTGAACTCCTACTATCCATTAAGTAAAAAAGACAATCCTACCAATGCCGAAATGAGCTTAAGGTTTGATACTGTGAAGACCAAAATTAAAAAAGTATATGACCGTTTTAAAAAGCCAATAGTTTTTACCGAAATCGGATTCAGGAGTATAGATACCCCTTGGAAGAATCCGCATGCTGAGGCAGATGAAACTATCAATGAAGAGGCACAGCAAAGGTCTTATGAGGTTATATTTAAGGGAATTCAAAATGAGCCATGGTGCCAGGGCATACTATGGTGGAAATTTCCTAGCTACATAGAATACCGTGGCGAGCATAACAATGCCTTTACTCCAAATAATAAATTGGCAGAGGAAACGGTTAGGGAGTGGTTCACTAAATAGGAAGGCATCCGTAAAAACAAAAGTATACTCTTTGTTTAAAAGCATCAGATTGGTAGTGCTCAAGTACTAATTTCTTCAAAATTATTCCCGCTTTACATCCACCAAAAATAATTCATAACTGTCTAAAGCTGTTTTAGATGGCAAATTCGACAGTTGAGTCACTAATATTATCTGCCTGCGGTATTGCTCAATATCTTTGGGGTATAGAAAAACAATTCTAAAAACTTAAAATTATAAAATCATGAAAAACATTAAAATTTTATCGGCGGTAGTCATAGTGGCCGTCACCTTTATATCATTTAAAGGAGTACAGAAACAAAAGGAAGCAGATAAGGCAGAAATCACTGCTATTTTTGAAGATTGTGTTATTGATCTAGAAGCGCAGTTAGAAGCATCTTTAGAAATGGGCAAATTAAACGCCAATGAAATAGAAGTGGTAGAGATGGCCGAAGAAATAAACTTAGGTTTTGACACCTTTGAATATTTGCCCCTTGATTTTGATCCCTATGCAGGTGCTAATTTATCCGATATAGATTTTGAAATTTTTGAAGAGGAAGAAATAGTGGAATTAGGTTTTGAAACAGCGGCATATTTGCCAAACAATTTTGACGCCTATGCACTTTAAGAAGTTAGTGTAGTTTAAATGTAAGTTGGTCTTTGCTTTTGTGAAGGCCGGCTTTTTTACGTTTTACAAATTCAAAGTTATTATTACGGTATATTTGAGAAGTACCATTTAGAAAAGAGATTACATGGCATTGACAAAGGTTAAACAGGGCGAAGTAGTAAAAACGGCCCTACTTATAGGTATTTTGGTATCGTTGCCAAAAACGATCTATCTATATAATGGTATTATGGAGGGGAATTTAAATTTCTCCATGTCATGGGTAACCGATTTTTTATATAGGTACCTATTTTTCTTCTGTTTTTCTTGGTCGGTCATTCAGTTAAATGCCAATATAGATTATGATGGTTTAAAATGGCCTCCGTTTTTAAAATGGCTATTAATACTGGTCATAAATGTTGTATCGCTGTTTGTAGTGGTCAAGGTAATTATTGCGTTTTATCCTTTGGTAAATGGCAGGGTATTGGAATCTCACGAAGAAGGTTGGGTCAATTTCACCTTCATCAATCTATCTATAGTGTTATTTTTTATAGCCAGGTTATTACGGGTAAGTACGGATAAGCAAGAAAGTAGAATAGAAAATGAACAGTTGAAACAACAGAATTTGGAGAATGAGCTTGCCGCCCTTAAAAACCAGATAGATCCACACTTTCTGTTCAACTCCTTAAACTCGTTATCGTCATTAATTCGTGAGAATGAAAAAGCTACGCAGTTCGTAAATAAGCTTTCATACATGTACCGCTACATTTTGCAGAGTAGCGAGATCAATTTGGTGCCCGTTAAAGACGAGCTAAAGTTTTTACGTAGCTATATTTATTTAATGGAAACCCGTTACCGCGATCGTATACGAATAGAGGTAGATATAGATGAAAAACTCTTAGATCGTAAAGTGCCACCTTTGGCTTTGCAATCGTTAGTGGAGAATTCTGTAAAGCATAATGAGATATCATCTACCAACCCGTTGACCGTTAAGGTGTATTCTACAGAAGAATCGTTGTTTGTGGAAAATCCTATTCGTACGCGTAGCACCGTGGCAGAAGGTATGGGCACGGGCTTGTACAATTTAAAGAAACGCTACTTGCTTTTACTAAAGAATGAAGTTAAGGTAAGCACCCAAAATGATATATTTAAAGTAGAATTGCCCTTAAACCAACCGGCATGAAAGTAATAATTGTAGAAGATGAACTTGCCGCTAGTGATAACTTGGCGTATCTGCTGACCAAGATCGATCCAAATATTGAGATCGTTACGGTGTTAGATACCGTTAAGGCTGCAGTAGATTTTTTCAGTAATCCGTTTGAAGGTATTTTGGTGTTTATGGATATTCACTTGGCAGACGGTATTTCATTTGAGATTTTTGATCAGGTCACTATTAACATCTCTATTATATTCACCACCGCTTATGACCAGTATGCGTTAAAGGCATTTAAAGTGAATAGTATTGATTATCTGTTGAAGCCTATTGATCAAGAAGAGCTTTCAGATGCCTTGGATCGCTTTAATGCCCAAAATCAAAAAAAGGGTATGGACGAGCAGCAGATGCAAAGTCTCTTACATTTAATACAGACCAAGCCCAATAGGTATAAACAGACATTTTTAGTGGGTATCGGTGATCAATTATTGCCTATTAAAACTGCGGATATTGCCTATTTTTATATAGATACCGGTATGGTAAAAGCGGTTACGGTACAAGAGCGTTCGTATGTTTTGGATATCAAGTTAGAGGAAGTGGAAGAGGCACTTGATCCAACACTTTTCTATAGGGCAAACCGGCAATTTATAGTACGTAGAGAAGCTATTGTTACTATAAAACTACACTTTAACAGTAAGCTGTTGGTAGAAGTCCATCCGCCGTGTAGTGAGCGTATTGTAGTGAGCAAGGCAAAAGCATCGGATTTTAAAAGTTGGGTAGGTAGGTGAAAGTAAAATTTTTATTTTTCATCAAATCATGTAACAATTTGCACAAAAATGCTACATATAGGCGTAGTTAATTATCAAAATCGTCCAAAACATGCAAAAACACATTCAGCCCCTTACCATGAAAATTTTAAAATACTTTATTCTTACTGTTGGTGTTTTAGGTTTAGTGGCAACACTTTTAAATGTGTTCTATTTTAAAGATACATCAAGTAGTAATTTCGGTAGTTTTATAAGCTGTATATATTTAATATTCATCTCTTTTAGATTTGAAAAGATGATCACCTGGCTAAATTCCAAACTAAAAAGAGCTTAGCGACCAGCACGCAGCGATAACGCACTTACTCACCAACAAACTAACTAACTCACTATTTCACCAACAACTAGCTCACTAACAAACTAGTTCACTAACACACTAAATCACTAATAAACTAAACAAACTAACAACTAATCATCAATCTCCGCATCCGGAAGGTCAAGAATCGTTGAGGTAGATAATGAGTTACCGGCAATACCTTTAATAGAACCAAACAGCACGTTAATATTCTCTTGAACGCCCCAAATTTGCTTTTCCCTAACCGCAAAATTCTTGTAGGCGGCTTTTTTCTCGTAGTTCAGTTGCTTGATCATAGAATCATAGTTTTCAATAATTCTATTGATATTCTGTACAAACTCGTTACTGGTAAGGTAAGAATACAAAAGTTCCATTTTATCGCCCTTGTTCTCGTCAGATGATTTGATCGATTGTGTTTTTAGCAGCAACTCGCGCAGCACCAGTGATACACTTTTTACCTCATTGAACCCACAGATCCATACACCGTTCTTCTCACCAAAGCGATCCATATCTGGTGGAAAGGTCTCCGTAACGATCACCGCAATATCTGCCTTGCAATTGATCTGGTCTTGCTTCAGCTTATTGATCCAATCATTACTGAAGTTCTTGGTACGCTTGCTCTCATATACGATAGAACCACAGGTCTGCTGAAGAGAGTTAATCACCGTTTGTATACAATCTGCACCACGAATACCCTTGCCAACCTCGTCTATATTATCAAAAGGGTAGGTGTTACGTAGCAACTCTTCTAAGGCAAGTTCTTGTATTTCGCCCTGCATTTGCATAGAACCTTGTTCGGCCTTACGCTTCATTTCATCAATAAGTTTCTTTTGGTCGTCCAGTTGCTTTTGGTATTCCTTCTCTTTCAGCGCCATGGCCTCACGCTCTTTTGCCTTGGCTTTTTCTTCTATGATAGATTGCTTCTCCAACAACTCTTTTTGCACGTTCATCTTCAGTTCCTCGGCTTTCTCCTTTAATTCGTTCTCACGTTTTAAAAGATCGATCTCTTGGGCGCGCAAAGCTCTGTTCTCCTCTTTCTTTTTTTCGTTCTCTTGTTGTAGGGCACGCAATTGCTGCTCAAAAGATTCGTTGGTCTGCTTTTGTATTTTTTCAGATTCCTTGGCAAGGCGTTGCGCCAGCTTCTCTTTAAAAAGCTCGTTCTCCTTTTCTTTTTTCTTCTCGAACTCTTCTACCTCAAGTTCAAGCTTTCTACGTTCTTTATTGAATTTCTCTGCCTGCTCTGCTACTTTACGTTCGTATTCAGCCTTAAAATGAGCCTGCATTTTGCCAGAAAGCGCCTCTTCTACATCAAACTCATGCGCACAATTCGGACATTTAATTTTATCTACCATGTTCAAATATCATTTGTAACTATAAAAATACAGAACCCAAATTAGGCATACAATCTTTAGGCGATAATCCAATCAGAAATACACCATGTTATTGTTGGCGGACTGACAATTGTCATAGAATAAACAGCCGTTAGAAATTACATTTACCGCAATTAAAATGACCAAACTATGATAACAATGAATCTTCCCTTGGTGAACTGGAGCAATGGTGTAGTAATGATCGCCGTATTTGCCGGTGTCTGCATTGCCCTGGTAGGGATTGTGCTTTCTATTATGAATACCGATAAAAAGAAGCAGGAGTAATATTATTGATACAAAACGTACCGTGGTGGCGTAAGTCCGTTCAAGCGCATGGCAACCAACATTTGCCCTCTATGGTGGGTAATATGGTCTGCCAACAGCATACATATTTGCCTTTTAGAACGATCTAGCCCAAAATAATCCAAATGATCATCCAATGCTTTGGGGTCAAAATCCTTTAATAAGGCAATAGCTTCGGTAAAGGTTTGGTCTATACGCGCCATCATTTCCGCCTTGGTCTTATGGGCAGGTTTAAAAATGGTATCGGTTTGGTATACACGGGCTTCACGACCACCTAAGAGCGACTGGCTATGCCAATCTAACGCAAAACCAATGTGCATTAGATTTTCGGAGAAGCTCAAAGATTCTGCTGTGGCTTTGTAACCATATTTTTCTTCGGGCATCATTTCTGCGACTAAGAGCAAATACTTGCGGGAGTTCTCCAAACGCTCAATACTATTTTCTAGAAATTGATCTTGCTGGGCAACCAACGTTATGGAGGTAAACAGGATGAAAGAGATAAGTGCAATTGTTTTTTTCATGATGATCGATGATGAAGTGAGCAACTAATTTACTCCATTTGTTGCAGTGAACAGCCATTTTTACGCTCTTCTTGGGAGAGAATCCAAACATTGATGACTTTTTGGTCTAAGTCATTTTCTTCATTTGGCATTACAAGGTCTATGGTCGCAATACTTTCTGTAGCTATGGTATAGGTATCATGCTCTAATAGATAGCCGTTTACATACACCGGATTATTTTCTTCCAAATCAAAAAAGGCATTGAGTTGTGTTTGCGTTTTAAAGGGTATATTTTTTTTTAGTTTGGCAAACAAAATACCGTTTGCCGTAAGATTATAAAAATGCGCTTTGCGACTAGGTTTTTCCTTTATCACTGCTATTTCTTCCATGTCTTCCTTTGAAGTGATGATGTTTTTATTGGCGATAATATGCTCGTCAATCAAGAATATTGGGCAACTAATATTTGCGGCCTGTGGCAGTTTATTGAAGCTGTCTTGGGCATTGCTGTATACATGAAGTAGTATGAAAATAATGGTGGAGAAGATGGTTTTCATAGGGATGGATAGCTTACACCAGTTTTACTCAGTTTTATGTCTCTTTGAACTACGTGCAATTTTATAGATTAAAAAAAGCGGAATTAACATGGGTATTATACCCAAAGCATTTTTCTTATAAATGGATGCCACCGTGCCAATAACAAATATGGCTGCGAGAAAGCCGATCAATGCAGCATTGATTAATTGTCTTTTTCTCAATTTCTTTTCTTCAATTTTAAGATTATTGTTGTTCAAATTGGTGAATGGTTTTAATAGTCCGGCTATGATTTCGACCCGGAAGGATTGAAATCAAGATTATTTATTTTTTAGGTCAATTTAAGAATATTTGAAAAGGGACTTAAATGTTGGTTTGAATTATAGCTTATGTTACCTGCTGGCTTTTTATTCAAATTCAATATTAGGATAATGAGGTTTCCATAATTCATTCAATTCGACATTTGAACTGGCAAAGTTCAAATCACTGATGTTATTTTTTAAAAGTAATTGTTTAAATCTATCAGAAATATAAGTTCCCCAAGAATACAACGGAATTTGAAATAGGTCTATAGATGAGTCAAACCTTTTGTTGAATACAATTCTATTGCTTTTGAAGTGGATATTTTTTAAGTCTTTAGTTCTTTCTTTCTTTTCCCTTTCTTTAATATCGAGGGAATAAATGTCAGTAATTTTTGATGAAATATTTCTATTCTCCTGTATAAGCTTTAAAAGGTTTTCATGAGATTCTAATTTACCCTCTATTTTTTCATCTCTCAGTATTAAAATTTCACTTTCATCAAAGTTTATCCAGTTATAACAAAGCATATTTTCAGAAGTTTTTAACTTGACTTGCCTATAATTCAATGATTTATAGAATCTGAATAAGCCCATATCCACATTCACTTTTTTAACTATTACCGGTGTCAAATCGTAAGGGATAATATTACTTTTTTCAAATAAATCGAATGCTTTTTTATTCATGACATAATCGTAAGAGAAGAGTATGTCATTTATTGAGTTAAACTCTTTGTCATTATATAGTCTACAAACTAAAGTCTTTTGTCCATTTATGATCTTTTCGTCGCATTGCTCTATTGAGCCAGAATCATTAATATGTAAAGTGTGGTATTTCATTATTCAGCTTGCAGGTAACGTTAAGTATAAGAAATCGTAGGGCAGGTGGTAAGCACTTTCGTTACGGTTTATTACTTAGCTAATTATAAATATTTTGCTTTTATCTTTTTTGTTCTAAGCGCCAAATTTTATACTTAGAGGACATTGTTAATATTCACAGACCTTTCGGTTTAGCACAAACGCCCTATGTTTTTTATACATTGTTAGCAGCTGGGCTTTCTCCGTCAAATATTTTTTTCACATTTTCATATTCTGATTTAAGCATTAATCTCTCCTTGGTAAGAGTTATTATTTTAGCTTTTTTTCTGAATTGTTCTAAATGTTCGTTTTCCATAGCACATAATAAAACTTGCGTTTTTTTAGATGTCTTATTCGTTAATAGGTTGACTATCTTTTCATAATTAGTGTCTGATTGTTCTTGTTGATTTGGTGTATCAATAACTAATGCAGACTTAACTTCGTTTCCGTACTTTTCAACCATAGTAAAGACACTTAGATAATAAGCTAAAATAGCTCTTGAGCCTTCTGCTGCACCACCTTCTTTAATGACTTTATTATAATCTAAAGGAGAACTAATATCAGATATGTTAACAGCTTCAGCATCTAATAATTCTATATAGTCTGAAAATATAGAACTAAAAGAATTGTTTATTTCTTCTACGTCTTCAGGTGTAATTAATCCTTTTTGTTCTTTACTTATTCCTCTAATTTCCTTTTTAAATGTATCTACTGAATTAACTTTTTGAACTTTATCTTTTAATACATTTTTTTTAATTGAATTACCTGCAATATTTTCAATTATTTGATTGAAATCTATGTTTTTAGTTTCAATGATTTTCTCAGAATCATCTTCTGAATCTAAAGAGATTGAAGGCTCTTCATTAATAATATATTTTTCATTAATTTGATTAATACTTTCTCTAGCGTTAGTTAATTTAATATTAGCCTTAGTTAGTTTTGTATTAACCTTATCAAGCTCTGTTAGAATAGATTCTAATTGATTTTCAGCTTGACTTTTATCAGTCATTATTGAAGTCCTATTAATTATAGAGTTCTCGTGAACAATTCCACACAAAGGGCATTCAACTTCGTCTTCTTCTATATTTTCAATAGTGAATTTATAATCTTTGTCAAGTTCCGATATTATTTTTTCTGTGATTACTTGTTGTTGCTCTAGATATACTCTGTCTCCATTAAATATTGTTATCTGACTTAATACTTTTTCTTGCTCTTCTTGTAACTTTCTTAAGTCAATTTTAATTTCTTCAGTTAGTATTTCAAATTCTTTGGTTTCGGTTATGGTGTTATTTATTTGTGGAATATAATCTTCAACTATTTCTAAAGTTGTTTTTATTTTCTCAATTTGAGCTTCAACTATTTTTTTTAAATCTTTCTTTTCAGCTTTATCATTTTCAAGTTCAAAATGTTTTGGAGTAAGTAAACCAACGTGATATTTGACAATTGTACTTCTCCAGTTAGAAAACTGATCTAGCTTTTCGAAATTGTCCCAAGCTTTAGACCAACTTCTTTTTTGGTCAATATAAAATGGTAAAAAATAAAATGCAGGTGGTGGAACTTCCATTAAACCAGAACTACGGTTTGGAAGAAGTGCTTTAAATTCTAAAATTTCAGCTAATTTTTTAGAATATTCCCCTGTAATTTTCTCATAATTAATAAATTCACCATCATCAGTTTTTAAAGAGATATTATTTTTATAGCGCTTAACAGTATATAGAGTTGTATCAACAACGAATTCTACGATAGTTTTACTATCAGTTGTACCCCAATTTGTATCTAAAGTCGGTTCACAACCGATTCCCCAAAACAATAATTTTACTAGTGTTGATTTTCCTACACTATTGTCAATTGCCGTTATTAGATTCAATGTTTCGCTGAACTCGAATTGATTTGCTGTTTTTGTTGAATTTGATAGAATCAGCAGACGTTTGAATTTTAAGTTTGGCATTCTTTGCAGTTCTTAAGTTTCTTATTAATATTTTAAAATTTTCTTTACCCATTTACGCCATCATTATATATTCACAAATTATCGCACTTCTTATTTCAGTTTCATTATTAAATTGTCTCAGAAATTTTTTAGGAATCTGATTTTTTACATTCTCTATTAATGTTTCTAAAATATCAATTCCTTTATCTATGTTGATTTGAATCTGTTGAGTAATAAAATTAGTGGTATCAATTTGAAGTGTACTACTATTACTTATTCTTTTAGTACGATATCTGTCGAACGAACGTTTTAGTAATTTTGATTTTATAGAGTTAAGCCCTAATTCAGAACAGATTGCATAAAATTCAATTTCAACTTTATTTTCGTCTTTAATACTTGTAAAAGCATTAATTACTTCTGTCACAGTTATAGATGTCAAAGCTTTTTTAGATAGCAAATCATCCCATTTTGTGTAATCGTAGGTTACTTTACCTTTTCTATTAACTTCATCAATAAGTAATCGATATATCTCTACAGGACTGGAATGAGAATTAGGAAATAAATTAAAAACAAGTTTAGCAATTGAAGCAATAACGTCATTTTGAAAATTCTTTTCTGATAGTTCAGGAACGATAAATTGAATATTAGAAGGTAATGTTGCAATATCCATTTCTTTTTTTATAGCATCTTCTAATTTTTTGAATTGAGTGTCAGATAAATCGTCTAATGTTATCTTGTCGAGTTTTAAACCTTCTTCTTTTAGTTCAAGAGAGAAATCATTGAGAGCTACTAAATTTAACTCAGTTATTTCATGTTTAAAAGGCTTTTCAAAACCACTACTAATTAGTTTTCCTAGTACACATTTATTGTTTTTTTTCTTAGTAACTAGTTGATATGTATTTAGCTTTCCTTTTGTTGTTTTGACTTGATTAAATTCAAATTTTGCTTTTGAAGAATTTAAAGAGTTACTTACAACTACATCTTCGTGGAGTTCAACAAATACAGCATATTCATCAGTTTCAATATGATTATTTAAAACTCGATATAATGCCCAGTGATATTGATATGAGTATTTTTCAAAAGTTTCAGAACCCGCTTTTTCTCTTTGCGCTGCTAGAAGTGGATTTTGTTTTTTACTCATTTTCTGGTTTTGTTGTTTTTGCCTTGCTGCTAACAATTGTGTATGTGTACAATTACACATATTCTCAAATAATAAGGTATATGTGCAATTGCTATTATAAAACATTTTCAGCTAAAGTGGTAGGGGAGTATACTTTGCTTGCTAATGCAATATAAAGAAGTTATGGTATATTTTCTTACGGCTTTCCGTAAAACTGTCAGAAAAATAAATGGGTAGCCTGCTATAGGGCGGGGAGGTTTATAATTGAGATCAGAACACCTAAGAACCCACCCCTTTGGTCCCCTCCCAAGAGGGGAGGTTAGCGTCTTTGTTTTGGGTTTGTTGGTTGTTGGGGATCTACGTTTTCAAAAAGGTTACCACCACTTTCTTATCTAAAAAGTGAAATAATAGTCACAAATTGTTCCCCTCCTCGGAGGGGCTAGGGGTGGGTTTTTAAGGGTTAGCATGTTCCATAAAATCTACAGCACCCAATCACCCACCCCATTGGTCCCCTCCCAAGAGGGGAGGTTTTCGTCTTTGTTTTGGGTTTTTTGGTTGTTGGGGAGCTATGTTTTCAAAAAGGTAGCCACCACTTTTTTATCTAAAAAGTGTAATAATAGCTAAAAACTATTCCCCTCCACGGAGGCGCTAGGGGTGGGCCCTACCGGGTTAGCATGTTCCATAAAATCTACAGCACCCAAACACCAACCTCTTTGGTCCCCTCCCGAGAGGTGAGGTTTTCGTCTTTGTTTTGGGTTTGTTGGTTGTTAGGGAGTAACGTTTTCAAAAAGGTTAACTAGTATGTTTTATTTAAAATGTCCAATAAAAGTCACAAACTGTTCCCCTCCTCGGAGGGGCTAGGGGTGGGTCCTTTAGGGTTAGCATGTTCCATAAAATCTAAAGTACCCGTTTACCCATCCCTCAATCCCCTCCCGAGAGAGGAGGTCAGCGTTTTTGTTTTAGGTTTTTTGGTTGTTGTGGAGCTACGTTTTAATGATGCCGACGCTCGCCCCGACCCTAAAGGGTGCCCGCGCGCAATATTGAGTTAATGTGATCAATTAGCCCTTTAAATTCATTTAGTACTTGATCATTTGTGAATCTTAGTTCAGAAATACCAATATCTTTTAGATATGTAGTTCTTTCTTTGTCTTTTTCTATTTGCTCTGGTTTTAGATGATAACCACCATCAATTTCAATGGATAACTTTAGTTTATGACAATAAAAATCTAGAACATAACCTGCAATAGGGTGTTGCCTTCTAAACTTATAACCTTGTGGTTTGGTTTTGAGATAATTCCATAAAATACATTCTGTTTCAGTCATAGAAGCTCTCAGTTTTGCAGCATTTCTAAATACCGAAGGTGTTGCTCCATGGTGCATTCCAGATACGTTTGTTTTATCTTTTTTCATTTCTGTATTGTAGAAAATCCACCCTTTAGGGTTGGGGCAAGATTTTCGGGGCTTCTTGTTTTGATGCTAGGGTGTCTACGTTCTAAAACTAATCAATCTCACACTGCTCCACCTTCATACCGTTCATTTCCTGTCCGTTTTGAAATAGGGTCAAACTTTCTGTATTTCCGTTTTCGTCTTTTATGAACTGAATTTGTGCGGCAACTTCTTTTAAATAAAAAGTATCTTTCGATTTGGCGAAAATATTGAACGATGGCTGCCCCGTTGCCTGTGCTTTTAATTGTTTACCATCTTTGGTAATCGTAATTTTAAAAGTGGGCATCAATTCGTAGACGCCTAAGTTACTTTCCAGTATATTAATTTAGGAGTGCATCTATTTCTTCTGATTTTGATTGCCCGATTGCTGCAGTGCTTATTAAAAGCATAACAGATAAGCAAGTAAGTAACATACTGCCAATACTGCGATGTAATGATTTCATAATTTGTTTTTTTTGATTGATTGAATTACTCTAGGTTATTTATTTTTCATTCTTATAAACTGTACCGTTTTTCATCACGAATTTTACGTGTTCCAAAGTGGAGATGTCTTCTATTGGATTTGTGTCTACAGCAATAATATCTGCGAGCATACCTTCTTTTAATTCACCACGATCCGTGAGTCCTAGCATTTCTGCACTATTGGTAGTAGCGGTTTTGATAGCCTCTTTAGTACTCATGCCACAATCTATTAATGCCGCAAATTCAATGGCGTTTTTTCCATGTGGAATAATAGGCGTGTCCGTCCCAAAAGCAATTTTAACATCTGCTTTTATAGCTTTGGTAAGGTTTTGTTTGGCAATGGGCATTACATATTCTGCCTTACCGGCCATAACGGGATCCATTTTTTCTATCATGGGTTCTATTATAGTAGCCAGTCCCCTGGTAGGTACTAGATAAACACCATTTTCTTTCATAAGTTGAATGCCTTCATCATCTATAATAGACCCATGTTCAATAGAGTACACGCCGGCCTTTATTGCCTCTTTAATACCTTCTGTACCATGTGCGTGGGCGGCAACTTTAATATGGTGCCTAGCAGCTTCGTCAACAATGGTTTTCATTTCCTCATTGCTTAGTTGTTGGGCGCCAATGGCATCTTCCATAGAGAGCACACCTGCCGTGGCGTGCATTTTTATGAATTTGGCACCATGCTTAATTTGATATCTTACCGCTTCTATGGCATCATACTTACCATTGATCACTCCGTCATTTGGACCCACAGTGACCAAACCTTCCGCCAGTCCTAAAGAAATATCCCCGTGTCCGCCGCTAATGGTAATCATATGTCCCGATGGAATAATTCGTGGTGCAGCAATGGTACCTTGGTCAGAAGCCTCTGAAACGGCAACATCAATTAATTCTGGTGTAATATGCAACTGCCCTATACTTCTAATGGTGGTAAAGCCTGCCATCAGTGTTTTTTCAGCATTTGCAACGGCCCTAATAGTACCTTGACTGGCACTTTCCTTATAAACATAGTCCCAACTACCTTTAAATTCCCCATCTAAATGCACGTGCATGTCCATAAGCCCGGGTAACAATATTTTACCCGTTAAGTCAATCGTTTCCAAACCTTCAGGCAATGCCTTTGGATTAATGGATTTGATACTTCCATTTTCAATGAGTAGGTTGGCAGGTGAAATTAACTTACCGGTTCTAACATCTAAAAAAGAAGCTGCTTTTATGAGTTTTGATTGTGCTAAAACGGATGATGTAGTTGCTAAAAGGATAAGAAGGGTTAAAACTTTTTTCATTTGGTCAGATATTTGTTTTACGGTTTTTTAAAAAAATCCAATGGTTATGGATTTACTATAAAGATAATATTATAAAGTGTTAGGGGAGAGTACTTTGCTTATGGAAAGATACAGAAGTTTGATTAATAAAGATTAGTGGATAGAATTAAAATAGCTACAAACCGTTCCCCTCCCGAGAGGGGAGGTTAGCGTTTTTGTTTTGGGTTTGTTGGTTTAGGGAGAATTACGTTTTCAAAAAGGTTGCCACCACTTTTTTATCTAAATAGTTTAATAATAGTCATAAACTATTCCCCTCCTAGGAGGGGTAAGGGGTGGGTTCTTTAGGGTCAGCATGTTCCATAAAATCTACAGCACCCGATTACCCATCCCTCAATCCTCTGCTTAGAGGGGAGGTTTTGGTATTGTTACTATACTGATAGCTGCTAAAACAAAAAACCGCTGTAAAGAAAGTTCCTTACAACGGTTCACGTTTGAATTAGTCGAGTTTGTACTAAACGAATAGCAGTATAATAGTCAAAACCATACCTGCCAAAGAAAAATAAAGTCCTTTTTTGAAAACTGAAGTTTTGGGCAAAAACATCCAAAATGATGAAATCACGAAAAACAGTAATGATAGCCCAAAGAAAATATTCAAGAAATAAACAGGGCTATTGGTCGTGGCTTTATGTAGGTGCTCCATCTTATCTAAGATAAATGGAAGTTCCATCTTTTTTATGGTAGCCATACCTGTAGCTTTATTGTATTGCCCTTGCTTAAAATAGACTACATCACCTTCCGTTTTTTCCGGTTTTATGCCACCTTTAACGCGTAGTGCTCCGCTAAGTTCACCAGCTTTTAAGTTTGGCTGTAATTGCTGCTCAATTATTTTTTCACTCTTAAGAAAATCGGTCTGTCTAAAAATCATGATTATTCCGCTTATGGAATACATAGCCATAATACCTGCTAGAAAGAAGCCTAGGTAGCGGTGAATAATTCTCATTCGTAAACTGGTGGTCATTTTCATTTTATAAATTTTAAAGTCGGTTTTGCGCGTGCAAATGTAAGATTATAGTTAATAAGAGTTTTAGACCTAAAAAATTATAAAAGGTTTAATCTGGACAGTGCAAAAAAAAGAAAACCCCAAAGAAAATAAATTCTTTGGGGCAGTCTCCGTTGTTTGGTATTTAAATTTATTTGAAACCTATTTCTTTAATGCCTTCATGGCTTATTTTAATAGCTTCTAAAGGTTTTAGTCCGTCAAAAGTCATGTCCTGTTCTACCATGTAATATTTCATGCCAGAAAGTTCTTTGTTGTCCAAGATGTTTTCAAAACCGATAGATCCTGTGCCAACAGGGGCAAATCTTCCTTGCTCATCCATGTCTTTTACATGCCAAATTTTAAATCTTCCCGGATATTTGTTGAAGTAAGCAATTGGGTTGGCCTCAGCCTTGGTTACCCAATATAGATCCATTTGAAAGTTCAATAATTTTGGGTCTACATTTTCCAATAGGTAGTCTATGGGTACAATACCATTTTCATTCTTTTTAAATTCAAAATCATGATTATGGTATAATAATTTTAACCCTGCCTTATTTGCTTTTTCTCCTAAGGTGGTTAAAATTTCC
This sequence comes from Maribacter sp. HS, assembly GCF_048059195.1. Classification (NCBI taxonomy): domain Bacteria; kingdom Pseudomonadati; phylum Bacteroidota; class Flavobacteriia; order Flavobacteriales; family Flavobacteriaceae; genus Maribacter; species Maribacter sp. HS. The sequence goes on along the minus strand of NZ_JAYLVV010000003.1, from coordinate 114,017 downwards.
GCCAGTTCTTCTACGGTACCGGTCATGCCCATTTGCTTTGTTTCTTGATCAAAGGTAAACATGCCCATTGGTGGAATAGGAACAACGAAATACTTAAAACCGGCGGCTTTGGCATCTGCCATCATTTGATCGGCATTGTCAAGGGTAACCGCGCTTTGGTGCGTACTGATCGGTTTCAGTTTTAAAGATTTTAATAGACCTTTAAAGTCAGATGGTGTCATACCATAGTATTTTCCATTGTCATAACCTGCAGCTTCAATATTCTTGTATCCTGCATCTGATACCGCTTGTAATGTAGCTTTGGCGTCTTTGCCCATGTCATCTCTGACCGTGTAAAGCGCAAGACCTCCAAATTTCTTTTGGGCAAAAGTGGTTACCGTGCCCAGCATAAAGAGGGCAATTGCCATGCATTTAAATAAGTTGTTAGTTGAATTTTTCATTGTTGTTGTATAAAGTGTGAGTATTATTTTTATTGTTTAAAGCTATATAGATAAGGTGCTTTGTGTGCCTTGCCTTCAAAAAGCTTCTCATGACGTTCTAAAATATCCAATGACAGCATTTTACGTTGAAAACTTGTACGTCTTAATTTTTGGTCTAGGATTGCCTCAAAAACCTGTTGTAATTGCTTCATGGTAAATTTTTGGGGCAATAGGTTGAGTCCTATCAATTTTTCGCTAATGTTATTACGAAGAACCTCTAATGCTTTATCCACGATTTCATTGTGGTCCATCATTAATTTTGGAACATCATCTATTGCGTACCAGCCAATACTGTCAGATAAATGATCTGGTTTTGGGTCTACCTCTTCATAATTGATCAGTGCGTAATGGCCAACGGTTAAAAAACGATCCATCATCCATTGGTTTTCGGGGGTGTTTTTGTTGCTACCATCTAAAATACGGCTCATGGCATAAGAATCTGCCCTGTCAACTTCACCAAATACCTGAAACTGATCTAGGTAAACATTAGTTAATCCGGTACGTTCTTTTACCCCTTGTTGTACGGCTTCTTTTAAACTTTGATTTTTTCTGATAAAGCCACCCGGTAGTGCAAAAAAACCAGTGTTATGATATTCAAGAATGAGTATTTTTAACGACTTACCATTAAAACCGAATATGACACAGTCATAAGAAAGGTTAGGAATGTAATTCGTATTATTTGCACCTTTCATGAGTGAATTTGATAAAATTTGAATAGTTTTTTCAAATAAAGCACAAAATTGAACACTATCAAAGAATTATTGTCATAAAGTGAGACAATAAATAAATAATGCCGATTTTGAGTAGTCATGGTCTCAAAACCGGCATTCATTATGTGTAGTGTTATATTACTTTTCTTTGTAATACCAAACGTTCATACTCTCCATAGCATCTCTTACCATACAATTATTGGTAAGGGTGCCGGCAAGAACAAACCCATGTTTGCTAAAGGTGATATTTAAACCGTATGAGGTAGCCCTTACCATGGTATAAAGGGTTTTGCTTCCATAAATATTCATTTGACCCTTAATATCCTGTACAAGGTAATAAGAAAGATTTTGACCTCTAAAATCTGGATGGGTTACAAAATCTACAATCTCCATATTCAGTTCGCTTTCATTAATGGCAAGTATGGCAGAAACCAATAATTGACCATTTTGAAAGAGCCCATAGAACTCATGGTTCAAACTCTTTAATTTAGAGAAGTATTCCGCATTCTTAATTTGATGCGGGTGATATTTATACGCTTTCTGATGTAAATCTTCTAAATTTTTGAAATCCGAGTCCGTGAGTGACCTTATTTTCAGGTTACTAGGCATTTGAAGATGTGGATCTGTTTGAGGTTTATTAGCGGCTTCTGCAATGGTCTTTACCGAGCTAATGGTCTTTTTGGTCTTTTCATCATGGGCAAGACGTTCTTGCTTGGTGTATTCTGCAAGAAAATAGCCATCAATTGTACCACGATACAAACCTGGTATTTTAGCCTCCACTACAAACCCTTTTGATTTTAAAACCTTGACACCTTTTTCCGATGCTTTGCCAAGTATTTTTTCGTAGTTTTTCTTTTTGGCCAAATCTTTCATTTTAAGAAGCAAATGGTCTAGATTGACATTTTCTGCTTCAGAAAAAAAGATTCGTTTGTGCATGTTACCATGATAGACCAAGGCGCCGTCTATATTTTCAATTGTTTCGAACATTATTTCACTTTTAGGGGAACTAGAATGCTATTCACGAATTTGTCCGTTACCAAATATATAATATTTATTGGTTACCAATTGTTTAAGACCTAATGGACCACGGTGGTGCAATTTATCTGTACTAATCGCAAGTTCTGCACCAACGCCCATTTGACCGCCATCTGTAAACCTTGTAGATGCGTTTTGATATACTGCGGCACAATCTACTTCTTCCATAAACTGTAGTGCCGTATTTTTATTGGTGGTCATAATAGTGGCAGAGTGTCCGCCAGAATTATCGTTTATTTTTTCTACCGCTTCATCGAGGGATTCAACAGCACCTAAGCAACATTTCATGGCTAGAAATTCTTCTTTCCAAATTGCTTCATCATGTATTTGTTGAGCATCTTTTAGAATATTGTTTACATTGGCATCAACCAATGTTTCCACACCATTTGCATTTAAAAGTTGGTAAATATCCGCTAATTTCTGCTCGTAATTTTCAATATTGGAATTGATCAAAATTTTATCCAAAGCATTACATGCCGATATTTTTTCGGTTTTGGCGTTCATGATGACCTTTACGCTTTTTTCCCAATCTGCTTCTTTATCTACAAATAAAAAGTTATTTCCTCTTCCGCTAACCAACACGGCACATTTTGCATGTTCCTTTACAAAGTTAATGAGGCGTTCACCTCCTCTAGGTACGATGAGGTCAAGTTTTTCGGTAGGGTTTCTTAAGAACTCTTGCGTTTCTTCCCTGTTCATGGTCAATTGTTGAATGTAGTCTTTAGACAGTCCGTTCTCCTCTAATGCCTTGTGCCATAGTTCAACAAGAATCGTATTACTGTAAAGCGCTTCTTTACCACCTTTTAGCAATATTTTGTTGTTGGCCTTAAAAGCAAGAACAGCGGCTTCTATGGTGACGTCTGGCCTAGATTCATAGATGATCATGATTGTACCAAAAGGAGCTGTTTTGTTGGTAATATCTAATCCGTTATCCAAATTTTTGGTCGAAATGATTTTACCCACAGGGTCTTCTTGAGACATCACCTCTTTAATAGATCCGATCATACCATCAATTTTACCGTTGGTTACAATAAGTCTATCATACATGGCTTGATCTTCTTTGGTAAACAAATCAAGGTCTTTCTTGTTGGCATTGAGAATGCTACTTCGGTTGGTATCCAAAAGTAACATCATACTATTTAAAACCTTATTTTTTATTTCTGTTGAAATTATCTTCATTATGCTTCTGCTTTTTCTTCAAGGGTAACTTTTGTACCCACATTTTTTCCTTCTATAATATCAATGATCGTCCGATCTTTTTTACCGTTGGCAATAAACGTAGGTATGTTTTTTGCGGCGGCTTGCTGAGCGTAATCTAATTTTGAACCCATGCCACCACGACCTTCACCGGCTTTTTTAGTGTTATCTTGAATAAATTCTTCTAGATTTTCTTCAGGATTAACATGTGCTATAAGGTCGCTGCTTTCTTCGTTAGGGTTACCGGTATAGAGTCCGTCAATATCCGTTAGAATAATCAGCTTGTCAGCATCTATCAGTTGGGCTATTAAACTTGCCAGTTCGTCATTATCGGAAAACATACTCATGGTGACAGATACGGCATCATCTTCGTTGGCGATCGGTATTACCCCTTCGGACAACAGACCTTCTACGCAATTGATCATGTTCTGTCTGTGTACACCAGGTGTAAAATCGCGTTTTGTAGGCAGTACCTGAGCACATTTCATACCATAATCATGAAAAATGTTATAGTATAATCGCATCATTCTAGGTTGGCCAATAGCCGAATATACCTGCCTGCGTTGCGTGTCGTTCTCTATAGACGATGTACCAAGCACCTCGCGACCTGCAATTACCGATCCTGATGATACCAATACGGTTAAAATATCACGTTCATATAGTTCTGCAATCTGTTGTACCAAATTTCGTAATACCGGTCTCACTATACGATTGTCCTTATTGGTCATGACGTTAGTGCCTACCTTAATTACTATTTTCTGTTTATACATTTACTTTTTCTTTTCCAAGTTCTACTGCACGTTCAAATGCTGCGAACGCTGCTTCTTTAATTAATTCACCAACATTATTGTTTTCCATAGAGTCTAAGGCTGCACGGGTAGTACCACCCTTACTTGCCACCTTGTCCATCCAAGAATTTGGCGATAGTTCATTTTGGTTAAAAAGTTCAATGGCCCCTGTAAAGGTCTGTGCTACCAGTACTTTAGAAACACTTGGGGTAAAGCCCATTTTTAAAGCGGCCTCCATCATACTCTGCATAAAATAGAAAACGTAAGCTGGTCCACTACCTGAAATACCTGTAGAGGCGTCAATAAAGTTTTCATCACTAACCAATATAGATTTACCTGTGGTGTCCAAAAGACTTTCAATGGTCAATAGCTCAATTCTGGTAACATCTTCAGAGGCTACAAAAGAGGTGAGGCCTTTACCGATCTGTGCCGGTAAATTAGGCATGGCACGAACTATTTTTGTGAGTCCCGTTAATTGTTTTATGGTATCTATGGTAACGCCCGCCATGATCGATATCATGATCTGGCCAGGTTTTACTAACGGGTTTAGCTTTAAAAAAACGCTTTCAGCATGGTATGGTTTAACGGCAATAAAAATGATATCTGCCTGTGGGGCACAATTTTTAAGGTCATCAAAAGCATCAAATTGAGGATTTTCTCTTAATTCCTCCAATTTTTCTTCAGAAGTGTCAAGCACCATTATATTCCTTTTCTTAAGTAATTTTGATTTGGACATGCCCTCAGCATACGTTAAGCCCATGTTACCTGCTCCTATTACTAATATCTTCATGAATTCTGTTTAATTTATTGGATAATATTTGTGTGATTATATAAATAGCATTTTTTCAATGGCATTATTTTTACGCCCTTGATAAATTTGTTTGTATGAGTGAATGGTTTTTATAGGTACTCCCATAAAATATTTGGTGATCGATGTCACTTTCGATTTCATAAGTCCGGTGCGTGTTCTGTATAGTTCTTTAATATTACTTTCTCTTTTGATGTAGATTAATTTCATGTATTCTTTTTTAAAACAGTAACATAACATAAGCATCACCAACTACAAATTAGAGGTGTTAAGCTTATGTTATACTATTTTTAAGGGGTGTTAATAATAGTTTGTGTATAAGGTGATTAGCTAATTATGTAGCTTTGGTTTACAGGTAGGCTCTTAATACTTCTGTGTTAGAAGCTCGGCGTAAAGATTTAATACCCTTGTCTTTGATTTGGCGAACTCGTTCCCTGGTAACATCAAATACTTCGCCTATTTCAACCAAACTCATAGCAGGTTGGTTCCCTAGGCCAAAGAACAGGCGTAAAACATCGCCCTGTCTTTCTGGAATTTTTTGCAAAACTTGATTGATGTCTGTTTCCAACGACTCTGCCATAACGTCTTTGTCCGGTCTTTCCAGAGATGTAGACTCTAATACGTTGTATAGGGATGAGGATTCACCTTCTTTAAAAGGAGCATCAAGTGAAATGGATTTTCCGGAGTTTTTCATAGAGCTCTTAACTTTAGAAACGCTCATATCCAATTCTTTTGCAATTTCCGTAGCACTTGGAGGTCTTTCATTTTCTTGCTCCAATGTTGAATACACCTGATAAATTTTAGAACTAACCGCTATTTTGTTTTGAGGTAAACGAATCATGCGTGAATTCTTGGAAAGTGCTTGTAAAATAGACTGGCGGATCCACCAAACCGCATATGAGATAAACTTAAATCCTCTAGTCTCGTCAAAACGTTTTGCAGCCTTTACCAAGCCTAAATTGCCTTCGTTAATAAGGTCTGTAAGGCGTAGGCCTCTATTTTGATATTGCTTGGCGGCAGATACTACGAACCTTAAATTGGCGCTCACTAGCTTGTCCAATGCTTTTTGATCACCCTCACGAATTTTTCGCGCCAGCTCTACTTCCTCGTCGGCAGTAATTAAATCTATCTTACTGATTTCTTGAAAATATTTTTCTAATGATTTGGCATCTCGGTTCGTAATTTGTTTTGTGATCTTTAATTGTCGCATAGAATAACTTTAGTTAAACAGTAACATAGTAAAATTCAGTTAAAATGCAAGAAATTGACTTGTTTTATGATTTTTTTGACTATTTTAAAGGGTTTTTTGCTTGTTTTTGAGTCAAAATTGCTGATTTTCTAACATTTTCAATTTTAAGGTTTTTTATAAAATGGAATGGAAAAGTCACATTGTTGCAATCACTCCTCAAGGTCTTAATAAAGAGCAATTCTATTTTATTGAGTTAAGACTTTCTTCAATAAATTATTTAATTTGTAATAGCTAGTTTAATTTAGCTAATCTTATAATGCTTTTACGTAAAGAGTACAATAACCATAATTTTAGAAACTTTTATTTGCAAGCCTTATGAACAAAAAATTTCATTTTCTTGATGATGGTGGTGAAATGGGTAGGTTGATGCGAGAAAAAGATTGGTCACTAACACCTTTAGGACCTCCTGATGGCTGGCCGCAGAGTTTAAGAACAACCATAAACATTCTACTGAATTCACCGTTCCCTATGTTATTGTTTTGGGGAAAGACTTTGAAAAGTTTTTACAATGATGCTTATAGGCCAATTTTAGGTGACGATGGTAAACATCCAAAAATTTTAGGACTAAATGGAAAAGAGGCCTGGGATGAAGCTTGGGAAGAAGTTGAACCAATGTTAAAAGTTGTTACGGAAAAGGGTGAGTCTATATGGAGAGAAAATTTATTGGTACCTATTTTTAGAAACGGTAGAATAGAAGATGTTTATTGGACATTTAGTTATAGCCCGGTAAAAGATGAGGAGGGCGATGTGTCTGGGGTTTTGGTCATTGTAACAGATACAACAGAAGCAGTACTTGCAGAAAGAAGATTAAAAGAGAGTGAAAGAAGGTTCAGGGAACTGGCAAACCTTTCGCCAGTGTGGATTTGGGTAACCGATAAGGAAATAAATATACAATATGCCAACCGTGCGTTATTGGATTATGTTGGTATAGAAAAGGAAGAAGATTTTACGGGGCAGGTTTGGGTAGATGTGGTTCACCCAGATGATTTGGATCTGATTTATGCCGGGTTTGGGCATGCTGTAGAGAACAAAACCGATTTTGCCTTGGAGTATAGGGTCAAAAGACATTCAAGCGGTAAATATGAATGGTTCAAAGTGCTGGGAGTTCCAAAATATGAAAAGGAGGAAATGGTGGGCTTTGTAGGTACGGCCATGAGTATTGATAAGCAAAAATCATTTGCTGATGAGTTGAAAATGGAAGTGGAGAACCGTACCAAGGAATTGGCGGATAGCAATATTAAGTTAGAAGCCATGAACAAAGAGCTGCAGTCCTTTGCCTATATTTCTAGTCATGATTTGCAAGAGCCATTGCGTAAAATTCAAATGTTTACGGAAATTTTACTCGATAAAGAATTTGATAAACTGTCTGATTCCGGTAAGACAAAGTTTAAAAAAATACAGTCCGCAGCCTTTAGAATGCAATCTCTTATTAATGATTTATTATCCTATTCACGGGCAGATACCGAGCAACGGGTATTTGAAAAAATTGAACTGGAGAATCTCGTAGAAGACGTAAAAAGTGATCTAGGGGAAGAGCTTCAGAAAAAGAACGGAAAAATTACTTTGCTGAATTCTTATGAATTGGAGGTAGTGCCATTTCAATTTAGACAGTTGGTCTATAATTTATTGTCCAATTCATTAAAGTATGCAAAGAATGATACTGAACCTGATATAACCATTGATACGGAAACTATAACCAATGCACAGATTATTGATGATAATTTATTGGAAGGTAAGGAGTATGTGAAAATAACTATTATAGACAATGGTATAGGATTTGAAGAACACTTCTCTAAGAAAATATTCGAAGTCTTTCAGCGCTTACATACCAAGCAAGAATATGTAGGTACCGGTATTGGTTTGGCAATCGTTAAAAAGATTGTACAGAACCATTATGGATACATCAGCGCATCTAGCGAATTAAACAAAGGTTCCGTTTTTACTGTAGTTATTCCTAAGCAGCAATAAATATATATTTTAGAATATTATTCAACTACATAATATTTCATTTAGCAGTTATTCAAAATTTATTTTTTTGAGTTAAAGCATCAGGCTTTAAGGGTATTACAAGCCAAAATTGAAGTCTATTTTTGACTTATGAACGCGACTTCTATTACAAAATCGGCAGGTATGGGTGCTATCATAGATGATGGTACCGTAACCTTTAGAGTATGGGCGCCTAATGCAGACAAAGTTTTTGTGGCAGGTAGCTTTAACAATTGGTCTAAAAGAGAACTTTCCCTTGAATTAGAGGAGAATGGTTATTGGTCAATGGTCACAGATATAGCATCACCTGGTGATGAATACAAATATTTTATTGAGTACAACGGCAACTTATTGTCAAGAAATGATCCCTACGCCTATGAGGTAACGAACTGTAATGGAAATTCTGTGATAAGGTCTTTGGATTTTGAGTGGGATGATACCGATTTCAAAATGCCTAGTTGGAATAAATTGGTGATTTACGAACTGCATGTTGGTACATTTAACAGGTCTTCACCAGATGCCGTAGGTACATTTGATGATGTTATTGAAAAGTTGGATTATTTAAAAGGTTTGGGGATTAATTGTATAGAACTATTGCCTGTGGCTGAATTTGCAGGTGGAATTTCTTGGGGATACAATCCGGCTCATCCATTTGCTATTGAACAAGATTATGGTGGACCAGATGGTTTTGCTAAACTTGTGAATGAGGCGCATAAAAAAGGAATTGCGGTAATTATGGATGTGGTGTACAATCACTTTGGTCCTTCAGATGTGGATCTTTGGCAGTTTGATGGTTGGAGCGAAAATGATAAGGGTGGAATTTATTTTTACAATGACCACAGAAGCGATACACCATGGGGAGACACCAGACCAGATTATGGTAGAAAAGAAGTGCGCCAATATTTGCGAGATAATGCATTGATGTGGATAGAGAAATACCATTGTGATGGGCTGAGAATGGACGCTACTTCATACATACGCTATGAAGGTGGCGGATTGGGGTATGATACAGAAATAGAAGAAGGAAATATATTAATGCGTGACATTAATATGGAGATTAGGGAGAAATACCCTCACGTTTTAACCATAGCAGAAGATTTGAAAGGTGATAGTAGGGTAACGGATGGCGTAGAATACGATGGTTTAATGTATGGCTCACAATGGGATATGAATTTTGTGCATCCGGTAAGGGAAGTTATTGAAGATACCCATGATGATGGTAGGGATTTGGAAAAAATCGTAGGAGCCCTAAGTTTTAAGTACAGTAACGATGCCTTTAGCCGTGTAGTTTATACAGAATCTCATGATGAGGTGGCCAACGGTAAAGCAAGGGTGCCGGAAGAGATTCAGCCAGGCGATGCAGAGAGTGATTTTGCCAAGAAAAGAGCCATATTGGGAATGGTATTAACGCTGACCGCACCTGGTATACCCATGCTTTTTCAAGGACAGGAGTTTATTGAGGATGAATATTTTAAAGACACCGAAGCTTTAGACTGGGGAAAACTGGAAAAACATGAAGGAATAGAAACTTTGATCAGTGACATTATTCAATTAAGAACAGGAAAAATGCCCGGAGGCAAAGGGCTAAGAAGCCAGCATATTGAGTTTCTTCATGTCAATAACGAAACCAAAATTTTAGCTTACAAACGTTTTGATGCCAATGATCCTAAAGAACCGGTATTGATTATTTTGAATTTTAGCAATCAAGAATATAAAGACTACGGTATAGGGCTTAATGAGAATCAGCCATTTATTTTAAAAATTAATGCAGGTAGTGAAATCTATGATAATGCATTTTCTAATATGGAAGTTGCCGACGTAGAATTTGTAGATAAAGTCACAGACGCCAAACATTTCACTGGAAAAATGAATATACCTGCGTATGGAGCATTAATTTATACCATGGAGTAGCGGTAGGTCTGTATTTAACTACTGGTTCAATAAATAATTCTAGTTATAACCTTACAAATAAAATTAATTTACACCATAGGCTCAAAAGTGGTCAATATTTATTGTATTTTGTTATATTAAGTTTCATATAAATAATATTTTTACAACTTAAATTGTTGCGAATTAATTACTGTTTTTAAATGGAATATAGTTTCATAGTCGACCCTGAAAAAATGGTTAGTGAAGTATTTCGTAAAACAATGGTTGCAGCGGGGATTGATTTTGAAATTTTGGAAGACGGTACTATTAAGCTACCTGAAGATTTAAGCAATGAAAAGCTTGAGTCAATTTCTAAAGAGCTTAAAGGTTTTGGAATAAAAATCCAAACTAAGGAGAATAGGGATATCGTTGAGGAAATCAAGATATACATTAAGAAAATGGTGTATGATGGAGATATTAGAAACGTAAAAATATCAGAATTACTTTCTAATCAGTTGGGTTTTAGTTATCCATATCTTTCAAACTTGTTTTCTAGTAAAACATTCACCTCAATTGAGAATTTTTATATCTTAGTGCGCATTGAAAAAGTGAAGGAGTTAGTGCTTTTAGAAAATGCAAGTTTGGGCGAAATTGCGCATGACTTGAATTTTAGTAGTGTACCTCATTTATCGAATCAGTTCAAAAAAGTAACGGGGTTGACAATTACCCAATACTTGAAGTTTAGAAAAAAGTAAGAAGAATGGTTCTTCTTTCAATACATGAAAAGTGAAATGGATAAATTAAAGATACTCCTTGTAGATGACGACGAAGACGACAGACAGTTTTTTGCTGATGCGTTAGAAGGAATAGAGCTTAATACAGATTTGCACCAATTGGAAAATGGAAAAAGCTGTATGGAGTTTTTACTTAGTGATACGGAAAACACGCCAGATTTGGTGTTTTTAGATTTGAACATGCCCATAATGAATGGGTTTGAGTGTTTAGAAGCCATTAGAAATACACCACATCTTAAAGATTTGTTGGTGGCTATTTATTCTACCTCTTCTGCAGAAAGAGATATTGAGGAGACCTTTGAGAAAGGGGCAAACATTTACATAAAAAAACCTTCTAGTTTTAGCGAGCTTAAAAAGTCATTGAAACAAGTAGTTAAAATGAATTGGGCATACCACCTGAACGATTTTAAGAAAGAGAACTTTTTATTGAAAATTTAAATTTTTAATAGACCTCATAGATAAAAGTTGTTTCATTAGGAGCAACTTTTTTTGTTTTAGCACTAGTCAAATCATATTATAAAGGGTTACTTCGCAGTGTATTAACCTAAAATAAAAAATAGTAGGAGATAATGGTAAATAATATGGTAGGCAGTTTTTTTCAGGATATTGTTGACGGGTTCAACATTGCACTGCTATATATTGAACCAAAAACCGATGTAACTTCAAAAAGTTCAGCCTATACTATAAAGTATGCCAACCAAAAAGCCCTTGACTTTTTTGGCAAAACAACCGAAGTAGTTACTGGCCTAAATTTTGGGGAACTTTCCAATGTTGATGGAATACTAACTGTTGCCAATAAGGTATTTACCACCAAAGAACAAAATACTACGCATATATCTATTAAAAAAGATGACGGGGTTTTTAATTACCGTGTAGATGCAAAGTGCCTTAATAATGGGCTTTTGATTACCCTTACTGAGTTGGAACCAAGTTATATTACCGATGCTGAGTCTAAATTACCATTAGGTACTAAACAATCTAGAACGCATGAATTGGAAATTTCCAATCTATTTGGTGTTCGTGTTTTAGATAGTAATGATAGTATTATATGCTACTTAAAGCCTATTTTCAATGATAACGGTGAGGTTAAAGATTTTAGAATCGATTATTTAAATAATCGAATGGATGAAATTACCAATGAAGAAGCCGATAAAATAGTAGGGCTAAGTATTTTAGAATATTATCCAAAGAATTCAGAAAACGGAGTAATTGAAATATTGAAAACCTGCTATGCTACGGGAGAGAATAAAGAATATACCAAGGAGTTCATATTTAAGGAAGAGTCATTTTGGTTAAGTACTAGAACTGTTAAAATGAACGATGGTCTCATTTTATTCTCTAAAGATGTAACCAAAGAAAAGAAATATGAGAATGAACTATTTATACAAAATAGATTATTGTCAGAGGCTGAACATGTGGCTAATATTGGTAGTTTTCGTTGGAATTTAGAGAAAGAACAGATTAAGTACTCGGATAATGTGTACCGGTTATTTGGCTATGAACCTAACGAGTTTGACAATCAGTATGATCGTTTATTGACCTTTCTGCACCCTAATGATATAGAAAAGGTTAAGACAAGTTTTAAAGAGGCTAAAAGAAAAAAATCGAAGACAGATCAAGTGTTTCGGGTGTATACGAAGTCTAATGAACTTAAGTATATGAACACCATTGGCGAGTGTTACCAAAAAGAAGGTAATTGGTATATGGTAGGCGTTATAAGAGATGTTACCAATCAAATAGAGGAAGAATCCGTTTTACAGATTAAAAATGCAGAGCTTAAGAGAACCAATGCTGATCTAGAAGCTTTTAATAGAGTGGCCAGTCATGATTTGCAAGAACCTTTGCGTAAAATACAAATGTTCGCTAGTCGTTTACATGATGAAGAAGAAGGTCGTTTAAATAGTCGTTCACAAGGATATTTGGATAAAATAAAATATTCATCTGATCGAATGCGAAATTTGATAAGTAATCTTCTCTCATATTCAAAAATTGATGAGGTTAATGAGCAACCAAAAAGGGTAGATCTCAACGATGTTTTAAATAATGTGCTTGAAGACCTGGGCGAACGTATAAATGAATTAAACGCGGAAATTGTTACTCAAAATTTACCGGTGGTCAACGGCATTCAGTTTCAATTAGAACAGCTATTTGCTAATCTTATTGGTAATTCTTTAAAGTATATAAGGGAAGGGGTTCAACCTCAAATTAAGATTGTAAGTAGTGTTATTACTGGCAAAAATGATAGTTTAGAAACTTTGCTACCAAATATCAATTATGTAAAATTACAGTTCATTGATAATGGTATAGGCTTTGAGAAAAAGTATCAAGAAAAAATATTCGAGATTTTTCAGAGACTTCACGGAAAAACCGAATTTACCGGTACAGGTTTAGGGTTGTCTATTTGTAAAAAAATTGTTCAATCCCATAATGGTGTAATACATGCCCAAGGGGAAATCAATAAAGGGGCGCAATTCATTGTTTACCTACCTACCTTGCTATAGTTCATAATTTGCCTTTCTTAAAATTGTGTAACAGCTTCTAAAAATCATGTAACACATTTGACCTTCATAGGCTGCATCTTTGTAACAACAAGAAATGTAAGTCTTTATGAATAATCTTCAATATGCTAGAGTAGGTGCCGTGAGACCAAAAGGTACCTATATACAAACTACAAGAGAGAATGTTGATGCCCTTGGCTTAACCAATGGTGTTTTAAAGCAAGAGGCTGCATTTAATAATAACCTTCAAAATAATATATCATGCAAATAGTTCATAATCAATTAAGTTATTTCAATAATGTTTTAGGCGGAAGTATTTCTAGCTTTCAAGGTGATCGTATTCTTCAATACGATAATGATAAGGGAACAGGTAGAATACAAACAGTCTCATTAGGATCAGGTATATCTTATACTGAATATGACATGGATCTAAATCAAGATTTTGATTTTGACCTAAAGCTTGATGAAAACCGAAGCTTATATTTTATTTACTGCTTAGAAGGTAATTTTAGATTTACAAAAGGTAGCGATTCTCAAAAAGTAGAGGCTCTGCAAACCGTTGTAGTAGGTGGATCTAACGATACTATTAATATCAAATTGAGAGAAGCTACTAAATCTAATCTATCAATAATTAAAGTAACGCAAGAAGGTGGTGCGGTGAAAAATAATAACAACCATCAAGAGCTATATGAGCAATTGTTTGCCACTTTTTTAAATGAAGAAGGAGAAGCACATATAGGTACTTTTAACTTAAAGATCAAAGAACAATTATTGCAGATCAGAGCAATAACCCAAGTTGGTTTGGTAAGAAAGCTACTTATTGAAGGTATTGTGAACTTTACCCTAGCTTTAGAAATTTTACATTGTAAGCAAGATATGGAGAATGATGGTCAGGTTTCTACCATGTTGACCAAAAAAGAATTGTTAAGAATTGAAGAGGCGGTTAATGCAATAAAGAGAAAGCCAGAGTTTCCTTATACTGTAACAGATTTAAGTAAAGAATACGGTCTTTCACCAACAAAACTTCAAGAAGGTTTTAAAGTGATGGAAGGTACCACGGTAACCAATTTTATAAGAAATGAGCGTTTAATTTTAGCGGAAGAGCTAATACAGACTTCTGATATGAATATTTCCGAAATTGTATATTCAATAGGATTTACCAGTAGAAGTTATTTTTCTAAAATATTTAGAAACAAATTTAATTGTACGCCAAAAGCTTACTTAATGAATATTAGAAACGTATCTCTTTCTGCATAAGAGGAACGATATAAAAATAAAAAAGCCAGCTCATAGAGCTGGCTTTTTTATTTTGGAAAAATCTGAAGTATTACGTGGTATCAAAAATCGAAATCTGGCTTTATAAAATAATTATTTGCCAGATAAGTGCTATTTAGGTATTACTGGTTTAATATAACAATTAATAAAAAAACTGATAAATAAAAAAGTGTTCTGATATAATTTAAAGGAGGAGGGTAATATGAATAGGGGAATTAGATAGAGATTACAAATTCTTTATCTAGGATATCTCCTTCTGCATTATTTACATAACGAAGACATTTGTGTAAAAGCGTTTTTAATTGATTGTAAGATGAAGGTTTTTGTAAGTACAATGAAGCCCCCATTTCTTTTAAGCGATCTATTTCTTTAGGATGGTACGAAGTTGAATAGATAATTACCGGAGTATTAAGATATTTATCCAAATCTCGGATATCCGCCAAGCATTCAAATCCGTCCATCATGGGCATTTTTAAATCTAGGAAAATTACATCTGGCTGCGCCGCAGTTTCAGATAGTAATTCTGCCATTAGGTCAACACCATTGTTAAATTCCGATATTTTGGTCTGTATCGGTATTTCGCGCAAGGCGTCAGAAAAGAATGTTCTGTCATCACTGTCATCATCTGCCAGGAAAACATTTAAAATTGGTTTGCTCATGTTTGGTAAATAATTTGTACTCTAAAATTATTTGGTTGAATGATCATACTATATATGCTGATAATTCAAAAGCAAGGTAGACATTGCCTTTGTTGTGCAATAATGCGATTGATTTTAAAAATAACTCAATACCTAAAAGTTGAATGAACTTTTTTGAGTCAAAAAAAATAAATCACCATTATATGTAACTATTATTCTACATAGTTTATTATCGCAGTTCCTCCCAAAGTGTTGTTTTTAATTGATTCTATAGTTCTCTTTAAGGCAAAAGTCAATGTTTTAAATGAATTAGGCTTGTGGAGATATCTATTTGCACCATTCTGGAACAAATTTGAAATACGGTCAATATCGTATAGATTAGAAAATATAACCACCGGAATATCATCAAGAGCAGTACTCTTTCTAATTTCGGTCAAGGTTTCCTCTCCATTTAATCTAGGCATGAACAAATCAAGGAAAATAACATTTGGCTTTAGAGAATTAGCTTGCAATTCATTTAGTAAATCCAACCCATTAGGGAACATGGTTATCTTTATATTTTCTTGCAAGCTAGCTATAGCATCTCTAAATATTTGTTGATCTTCCGCATCATCTTCGGCCATATAAATATGGAACACATCATCTTTGATCATCATCTATACAATAAATTATCCACCAATAATTTCACCACCATTTATATGTAATACTTGTCCTGTCATGTAGCTACTGTCTTCACTGGCTAAATAAACATAGGCTGGAGCTACTTCGGCCGGTTGGCCTGGTCTGCCCAATGGCACATCTTTACCAAATTTCTCTAGTTTTTCACCCTCAAAAGTAGCTGGTATCAAAGGAGTCCAAATAGGTCCCGGTGCTACAGCATTTACACGAATTCCTTTCTCTGCAAGTGATTTTGACAAGCTTCTGGTAAAAGAAACAATTGCTCCTTTTGTACTGGCATAATCTATTAAGTGCTCAGACCCTCTATATGCAGTAACAGATGTTGTATTGATAATGGTATCGCCAGGTTTTAAATGTTTCATGGCAGCCATGACAATATAGAAATAAGGGTAGATGTTGGTTTCAAAAGTGGTATGCAAATTCTCTATTTTGATATCCTCAATATGCTCGGTAGGAAATTGCATGGCCGCATTATTGATTATACAGTTTAAGGCTCCAAAATTAGAAATGGTCTTATCAATAGCATCTTTACAAAACTGTTCATTTTTAACATCTCCTTTGATTAAAAGGCACTCTCCACCTTCATTTTCAATTTCAATTTTGGTTTGTAATGCATCTTTTTCCTCGTTTAGGAAAATGATGGCAATTTTTGCACCTTCCCTTGCAAAATGTATCGCTACGCTTTTGCCTATACCACTATCTCCACCTGTAAGCAGTGCAACTTTGTTTTTTAATTTATCACTGCCTTTGTAGCTTTCACGTATGGTAAGTGGCTCAGGGTTCATTTTGAATTCATTACCAGGTTGTTTTGCCTGTTCTTGATTCTTATCTATCGTTATATTTTCCATGTTCTTAGTTTTAAAAAGGTATTAGGCTGCAAGTTTTCTACATTCTTTGGCACATGCCAAGCAAGATTCTGCGCACAATTGACAGTGCTCATGGTCATGTTGTTGGCATTGTTCTGCGCACCATTCGCAAATTTCAGCGCAAAGTGCTGCTTGTTTTAAAGAAAAGGGGCTATCTGCCATTAACATTTTAATGGTGCTAAGGCAAGTATCTACACACTGAATACAGCAATTTGGACACTCGTTCATACTTTCTTTACCAGCCATGTTCACTATGCAGTTTTGGCAATCGATAAAGCATTTTTTACAGGCTTCTATGCAACTTTTATATGCTAATTTCATCTTGTTAAATTTTAACATGTTGTAATTTCTTACTTGAAATTAAAATTTGAACACTTAATTGATTTGCTCTTTTAATTGGAAATTGTGCGGTATAGCATATGGATAAATAATGATATCAATACGACACAAATAAGGGCTAGATTGTAATAGTGTAAGTTATAAGAAAGGAGATGCTATTCTCTTTTCACAGCATTCATAATCTATAAATCTAAAGGAGTATCATCTTTTATATGTAGAATCTAAATGTTTCTTATAGCTTTAAAATTTATTGTGTTGGTTTTTTGTCCTGGTTTCTATATTTAAATATGAGAATGAACATAGTGATGTTCAATAGTGTTGAAATACCGTTTGTAATAATAATTGGAGCATCTTGTTTCATAACACCATATACTGTCCAGAGTAGGACCCCTAGAATTAATATAAAAAACATTTTAGGGGAGACATCATCTACCTTTTTTGTTTTCCAAGCTCTGTAAATTTGTGGAACTGCGGCAATGGTGGTAAAGACGCCGGCGAAAATTCCAATAATTTCTTCGATGCCATTTATTATTTGTGGGTTATTTAGAATGCATAACTGTCATTAATTGCATTACATATCATTGAAGGTACTGGCGTTAAGCTCCAAAAAGTAATTCATTACAAGTAATTGTTTGTTCAAAAAAATATAGATAATGGTATGCACCAATTATTATTTAATTTAATGCTTGGAGCAGTTTAACGAAATAAAAACAGCAATGGAAATGTTAACTATATTTTGCGCTGGCATTTTAGGAACTACGATTATGACAGGTTTTAGTCATGTAGTTGAATTGTTGAGCGGTCACAAATTTAACGAGGCACATTTATTAAATCAGCTTATTGATCTTTCTAAGACTATGAAAGATAATGTGGATAATAATTATTATTTAGGCTGGTTAATTCATTTTCTAATAGGCATTAGTATGGCGGCCATTATGTACGCCTATTACTTCCATTTCAACAAGGATATTATCATTTGGACGGGATTAATTTTTGGGGCCGCACTAGGGGTCTTAGGTGTTGCCGGGTGGTCAATGATAATTAGTAATCACAGTAACCCGCCAAAAATTAACTGGACATATTTCTTTTTACAATTGATCCTTGCACATATGATTTTCGGCATTACGGTATCATGGATATTAGCTAGGTTTTCATCCTATGCTTAAGAGTATAATTCGTTATAATTTATTTATAGAATATGGGCATAGAAATTTCAATTTATACTAAGCGCGCAATTATAGGCGGCTTGATTTCTTTAGGGTTTATTGGTTTAGGTACTTTTATGCTTGGAAATTTAAGCGGTTATGAAGCTAAAGTTTTAATAAAGTCTAGCCTTACCGGATTAAATACCTTATGTAATACCATAGTGCTAGCATCGGCAACCATATTGGCGTTAATGTTAACCCTTTTAGGGGTGAGCTCAGGGACAAATTCTAAACTGAAGAATGATCATTACTTGCACATTATGCAAATTGCAAAGCTGGATACGGCAATTTTTATAGCCTCTTTGTTGTTCTTTTTGGTGTTTAATCTGCCTGTCACGGAAAGTGAGAATATTCCGGAAAATTATTTTGATGCCATATATTACATTACTATTGGTGTAAGCGCAATATTAAGTTCTGCCTTGATCGTAGTGGTATTAATGTTGTATAATACAATAATCAATATTATAAAGATAATTGGTTTAGGCAGAACGGATCATCCACTTATAAAGAATGAAGATGATGATTAATTACCGTTAGATAATAAAATGATATAGAATTGAGTGAAATTACGTGGGCGATTCTGCAATCATTGTCTTTATCTTTTTCCAAAATTGCTTTGCTGTCAAATTAGTAGGTTCAACAAGATCGGAAAGTAAGATTAAGTTTCTTTTAAACTGTTCAAGTTCATATTGGTTGGTGTGCTCTTCATCCATAGGGTAGTAAGCCATGCCCCAATTAGGGAAAGTTCTTTTGATAATTTTATCCTCTGAAAATAAGGTAACCTCTTTATGGCGTGGGTCTTTTTTTATTCTATCATAGAGTTCTTGCACCTCCTTTTTATCCCCTTCCAAAAGTTGAACAAATTTCCCTTTATAATAGATAAGGCAACCGGTAATATCTTTACTCTTGTTATGTGTACGTGCTTCCTCAAGCAAAGACTCCATTTCTGAACTGGTCAAAATCTTAACGGCAGTAGATTCGTAGGTAAGTGTATACATGGTAGTTTGGTGATGGTCTTAGTATCTCAAAAATAATAAAAACCTTAAGATTATTGGGTTTGTGAAAAAAATAGAACGACTTGAATAAGTTATTTAAACAAAAAAGCCCCTAAAAAGGGGCTTCAGAGTGATCGCAGGAGGATTCGAACCTCCGACCGTCTGCTTAGAAGGCAGATGCTCTATCCAGCTGAGCTATGCGACCGACACCATTTTTTCAAATGTGGGTGCAAACTTAGTGATTTTTATAGACTGGTAAAACCAAAATCAATAAAAATTTAATTATTTCTTTTATCGACTGGAATATGACTATGAACGACCTTCATATTGATCAAAATTTTCCCATAATTGGTCAAGTACTTTGTAGAAAATTTCGAATTCTTCTTCCGTGATTCCCAGGGTACTAACTTTTCTTAAGTCCAGTATAAAGGGCATTACTTGTTTTATTAGAGCAGAACCTTCTTCTGTGATGACCAATTTATATCTCTTTTGATCATCTCTGAATCTTGATTTACGTAGCAACCCTTTTTTGCATAATCCACTGATTACCCTAGAGGTTGTAGCCCTATTTCTAAAGTTAGATTTGGCAATGTCAGCTTGCGAAGCGTCCTTTCCTTCTAAATGTACACGTTGTAAGATCACCCATTGTTCAATAGTAAGATCAATGTTGTTTTCTGCAAATACCTGTAAAAAAGTGCTCTGTACCTTTTTTAAAGTACGATCAATGTAAACG
Source organism: Maribacter sp. HS (assembly GCF_048059195.1). Classification (NCBI taxonomy): domain Bacteria; kingdom Pseudomonadati; phylum Bacteroidota; class Flavobacteriia; order Flavobacteriales; family Flavobacteriaceae; genus Maribacter; species Maribacter sp. HS. The sequence continues at coordinate 93,875 of NZ_JAYLVV010000003.1, read as the reverse complement.
CCGAAGCCCTCCGTCCTGTCCATAATCTCAAAGTTATTCTTCCAAAAATACAGGAGTTTATCGTTAAAATTGTTGTTAATGCAACAAAATTAAAAAAAAGTTGTATTTTTACTTAGTTCAAATTGGCAAAAAGTACTAGAAATATGCAACCAGGTTTTAAGAAATATATATTAGAAGATAGCACTTACAAAGGCGGAGGAAAGAAGATTGTAATGCCCGATGGTGTTACCGTTCACAAATTGTCCTCTAATGAAAATCCGTTAGGGTATTCCCCAAAAGTTAAGGAAGCCTTGGCAAATACCTTAGATGATTTGAGCCTATATCCGGATAATACGGATATAAGGTTGCGTGAGGCATTGGTGAAAGATTTTGATGGTGTACTTACCGTAGATAACTTTATTACTGCAAATAGTGGTTCAGAAATTATAGATATGATTTCTAAGGCATTTTTGAACGAAGATGATGAGGTAATTGTGAGTCAGCCTTGCTTTTTACCTTATACGGCCTTTACCCGTTGGATGGGGGCCAAGGCAATCAACGTACCCATGACCGAGGATTATGATTACAATTTGGACGGTATTTTGGAGGCTATTAATGATAGAACAAAGTTGGTATTTCTAGCATCGCCCAACAATCCTTCAGGAAATTATATTCCACTGACAGATTTAAGAAATTTCATTGATAAATTACCTGACCATGTAGTACTGGTGCTAGATGAGGTATACAGACATTTTGCCGAAGCCGAAGATTACACTTCGGGAATTCCTTTTGTAGTAGAAGGTACAAATGTAATTGCAATCAATAGTTTTTCAAAGACCTACGGTTTGGCAGGTCTAAGGGTTGGCTATTGTTATGCCCCTTTAGAACTAAGCAATTACATGCGTAAGATTTGTAAACCTTTTCTATTGTCATCATTGGCTTTAGAGGGGGCAATTGCTGCTTTGGAAGATGTAGCGTTTGTAAACAAAACTTTAGCATTGGTTAAGGAAGAAAGAAAGTTTGTTTTGAACGGACTTGATACAATGAATATCAAATATTGGCCAACACAGGGTAATTTTGTGCTAATAGACCCACCGGTGAATGATATGGAGTTTACCTCTTTTTTAGAAAAAAAAGGTATAATGGTACGCCCTGTAGGTAATTTTGGTGCGCCGGGAAAAGTGCGTATATCTTTTGGGGTTAGAGAGGCTAACAAAGCACTTTTGGCCGCAATTGAGGTTTTAATGAAGAGCCAAACGACCACAGCATAAATTTTTTTATCATATATGTTGCATGAGCAACAAAAAACAATATAAAACTAAATCATATACTATGTCAACTTCAACAGTAGCAGAAAACAAACACAAAGAGGCACAAGATTTTATGCCTATTAACGGTACCGATTATTTAGAGCTTTATGTAAGTAACTCTAAACAAGCGGCACATTATTATAAAACCGCTTTCGGTTTTAAATCTTTAGCTTATAAAGGTCTTGAAACCGGTAGTAGGGATTTTGAATCCTATGTGGTAGAGCAAGATAAAATTAGATTGGTTTTGACGTCACCGTTAAAGAGTGGTACAGATGTGGGTAGGCACATAGACAAGCATGGTGACGGAGTTAAGGTAACGGCACTGTGGGTAGATGATGCTACCTATGCTTACAACGAGGCTATGAAAAGAGGAGCTAAAAGTTACATGGAGCCAAAAACCGAAGAAGACGAGCACGGTAAGGTGGTAAGTTCTGGTATTTATTCTTATGGTGAAGTAGTACACATTTTTGTAGAGCGTAAAAACTATAACGGTACATTTTTACCGGGCTACCAAAAATGGGAAAGCGATTATCAGCCAACGTCTACTGGATTAAAATTTGTAGATCATATGGTAGGTAACGTGAACGAAGGTAAAATGAATTATTGGGTAGATTTCTACGCCAATGTAATGGGCTTTAAGCAAATAATGTCTTTTGATGATAAGGATATTTCTACCGATTATACAGCGCTCATGAGTAAAGTAATGAGTAATGGTAACGGTCGTATTAAATTCCCGATCAACGAGCCTGCTCCTGGAATGAAAAAATCTCAGGTAGATGAATATTTGGAGTTTTATGAAGGTGAAGGTGTACAACATATTGCCGTAGCTACTGATGATATCGTAAAAACGGTTTCTGATTTAAAAAGTAGAGGTGTTGAGTTCTTGACCATACCTACAACGTATTATGATGTATTGACAGAGCGAGTTGGTGAAATCGATGAGGATATAGAATCATTGAGAAAACTAGGTATTTTGGTGGATCGTGATGATGAAGGATATCTGTTGCAAATTTTCACAAAAACGGTACAGGCAAGACCAACTATGTTCTTTGAAATTATTCAGCGTAAAGGAGCAACTTCTTTTGGAAAAGGAAATTTCAAGGCTTTATTTGAAGCTATTGAGCGTGAGCAAGAATTAAGAGGAACCTTATAAGTTCAACAGATTTCTTGACAAGCCAAGAATAGTTTAATTTTAATAAAATAGTAGTAACTAATAAAACGAACGTATATGCCTATCTATCATAAGCAGGGTGCGTTGCCGCCAAAAAGGCACACGCAGTTTAGAAAACCCAATGGGGAGTTGTATTCGGAACAATTGTTCGGTACCATTGGTTTTGACGGTATGTCCTCTTTATTATATCATCATAATAGACCTACCATGGTCCAAGAGATTGTAAAGAGTACCGATGTGTCTCCTAAGATTGCGTTGGAGAAGAATATACGTTCGTTAAAGTTGGTTAGTTTTAATGCACCTGCAAAAGACGATTTTTTAGTAGCTCGTGAGCCACTTTTGGTCAATAGTGATATCATCATTGGGGTAGCGGCACCACGAAAATCGTTACGCGAATATTTTTATAAGAATACCGATGCCGATGAAATGTTGTTCATACATAAAGGCTCTGGTACCTTAAGAACTATTTTTGGACAGATTCCTTTTGAATATGGTGATTATCTGATCATTCCCAGAGGAACCATTTATCAGATTGATTTTGATAGTGAAGACAATCGCATATTATATGCCGAATCATATTCGCCAATTTATACGCCAAAAAGGTATCGCAATTGGTTTGGGCAGTTATTGGAGCACTCTCCGTTCTGTGAACGCGATTATAAATTGCCACAAAATCTTGAAACATTTACCGATACCAATGAACATTTGATAAAGGTAAAAAAGCAAGGGGTCATGCATGAAATGGTGTATATTGGACATCCTTTTGATGTTGTGGGTTGGGATGGCTATAACTTCCCGTACGGATTCTCCATTCATAATTTTGAACCTATTACGGGCAGAATTCACCAGCCGCCACCAGTGCATCAAACTTTTGAAACAAATGCCTTTGTAATTTGTTCGTTTGTGCCAAGACTGTATGATTATCATCCGCAGTCCATTCCGGCACCATATAACCATTCCAATATAGATTCAGATGAAATGCTGTATTATGTTGATGGCGATTTTATGAGCAGAAACGGCGTACAACCAGGTAATATTTCTTTGCATCCCGCAGGTATACCACACGGTCCGCATCCAGGTGCTGCAGAACGAAGCATAGGTCAAAAAGGGTCTGAAGAATTAGCGGTTATGATAGACACCTTTAAGCCGTTAATGGTTACTGAGAATGCCATGAAATTAGATGATGGCGATTATTACAAATCTTGGTTATAACAGAAATAACAAAACACTTGACAACACTAAAAACATGGGTCAGCGTACCCCATAATTCAGATTTTTCCATTTACAATCTTCCTTTTGGCATTTTTTCGGTGAACGATAATCAGCCAAGAGTAGGTATTGCTATTGGAGCGCAAATTGTTGATTTGGTTGTGGTATCAGAGTTAGGGTTGATAGAGGTCAATGCCAACTATTTCAATCAATCAACTTTAAATGAGTTTATTGCTCTAGGTAAGAAGATTACCAATAAAGTCCGTTTAGATATACAGCAGTTGCTAGTGATAGAAAATTCGCCATTAAAAAATCATCCGGAAGCATTTGTGCAACAGGAAGACGTTACCATGCATCTGCCGGTACAAGTTGGCGATTATACCGATTTTTATTCGAGTATTGAGCACGCTACCAATGTAGGTAAAATGTTTCGTGATCCAGAAAATGCGCTATTGCCCAATTGGAGGCATATTCCGGTAGGCTACCACGGTCGCGCTTCTTCCATTGTGGTAAGCGGTACCGATATTCATAGACCTATGGGTCAAGTGAAAACCAATGAAATGGAAACACCGGTATTTCAAGCATCTGGGGGTTTAGATTTTGAATTGGAAATGGGGTTCATAGTCGGTAAACCAACACAATTAGGAGAACGGATTGCAGTTGAAAATGCTTCGGAACATATTTTTGGCTTGGTGTTGTTCAATGACTGGTCCGCTAGGGATATACAAAAATGGGAATATGTACCTTTAGGTCCGTTTTTGGGCAAAAGTTTTGCATCATCCATGTCGCCGTGGATTGTTACATTAGAAGCATTGGAGCCATTTAAGGTTCAAGGTCCTAAGCAAGATCCAGCTGTACTTTCGTATTTACAATATGAAGGAGCCAAAAATTATGACATACAATTAGAAGTAGGGATGTCTTCCAAATCTTCGGAAGAAACAATAATCAGTCGCTCAAACTTTAAGTACATGTATTGGAATATGATGCAGCAATTGGCACACCATACCGTAAACGGATGTAATGTAAATGTAGGCGATGTCATGGCATCGGGTACCATATCGGGCAAAGATGAAAGCTCCTATGGATCGTTGTTGGAGATTTCGTGGGGAGGTAAAAAACCTTTCGAATTAAAAGACGGAAGCAAACGCACCTTTATTGAAGATAATGACACCATAACCTTGAAAGGATTTGCGGAAAAAGAAGGCGTAAGGGTTGGTTTTGGTGAAGTAACGGGTACTATTTTACCCAGTAAGTAATTTAGAATATGAGCACAATGTCACAACACGAAGAAATAAATACAATAGACCCGGCAAGTATATCTCAACAAGAACTGCATGGGTATTTATTATCTGCTGTAGCGCCAAGACCCATTTGTTTCGCCAGCACAATTGATAAGGACGGCAATGTAAATTTGAGTCCGTTCAGTTATTTCAACCTATTCAGTGTAAACCCGCCAATCATGATTTTTTCCCCTTCAAGAAGAGGTCGTGATAATACCACCAAGCACACCTTGGAAAATGTATTGGAAGTAAAGGAAACGGTAATCAATATTGTGAATTATGACATGGTAGAGCAAATGTCATTGTCAAGTACCGAATACGGTGATGGGGTAAATGAATTTGTAAAATCAGGATTAACCCAAGTACCAAGCGATAAGGTAAAACCACCAAGAGTAGGGGAAGCTCCCGTAGCTTTTGAGTGTGTGGTTGACCAAGTAATAGCATTGGGTGATGGTCCGGGAGCAGGAAATCTAGTGTTGGCAAAAGTAGTTCAGATACACGTAAAGAAAGCATTTCTAGATGCCGAAGGAAAATTGGATACCCCCAAGTTAGATTTGGTTGCCCGTATGGGCGGTAATTGGTATTGCCGGGCTAGTGGCGATGCTTTGTTTGAAATTCCAAAACCTATACGTACCCAAGGAATAGGAGTAGATATGTTGCCCGAAGCTGTTCGTAATAGCTCGGTTTTAACAGGAAATAATTTAGGGAGACTAGGTAACTTAGAACAATTGCCTACTAAAGAAGCTATTGCTGCTATTGCTGCACATGCTGAGGTGAAATCTATACTAAACGGCGATGAAGATGCTGTAGCATTGCACAAACTGGCACAACAGTGGTTGGCAGAAGGAAAAACAGAAGATGCTTTGGCCTTGTTGCATTTGGGGATTTAGTTACAAATCATCAGGTTCAATATGTATTAATATGTGACCAAGGTTCGGAATTTCATGATGTAGATGGTCTTTTAGTAAATGTGCAATATCATGTCCTTTTGTAACCGATATAGTGCCATCTACCATGGCATGGAGGTCAATATGAAATTTCATTCCGGCTTTTCGTATAAAACATTTTTCTGTACCGGTAACCCCTGGTACTTCCAGTGATTTTTTACGTATTTCTTCCAATAGTTCGTCATACCGTTGCTCGTCCATTATTTCGCCTAACGCAGGTCGTAAGATTAGGTAGCTATTGTAAAGAATAAAACCCGAAGCAATTAGGGCGGCCCAATCATCGGCCGTTTCGTAACCCTTTCCAAAAATTAGGGCAATTGAAATACCTATAAAAGCCATGATTGATGTTATGGCATCACTTCTATGGTGCCAAGCGTCCGCTTTTAACGAAGTACTATTGGTTTCCTTACTTTTTTTAATGACGATTCGGTATGAAATTTCTTTCCAAAGAATGATAACGCCAAGAACTATTAATGTCCATGATTTTGGAGTTTTGTGTGGAGTTTGTATGTTGTCAATGCTTTCATAGGCAATAACTGTTGCAGATATCACTAGAAAAGCAACAATTAAAAAAGTAATAATGGGTTCTATTTTACCATGACCGTAAGGGTGATTTTCATCTGCAGGTCTTTCTGCATACTTAAATCCTAATAACACCAAAATAGAGGAGAAGATGTCGGTAGTGGATTCAATGGCATCTGCAATAAGAGCGTAAGAATTACCAAAGAATCCCGCTAAACCTTTAATAAGGGCCAAGAGAATGTTACCTACAATGCTAAAGTATGTTGTTTTTATGGCAGTCTGTTCAATACTCATAGGGCAAAGGTACAGTGCCAAGAAAATGTATGATAGCTTAATGCGATATAATTAATGAAAGGGTTGTGTTAAATAGCTTTTTCATAAGCCTCTTTTAGCCAATCGATTAATTCGGTATCCACTTGGGAAACTTCGGTAAGTTGAACCCTATGGGAGCACATGGTGCCGAAAGGACCAGAATTCTGCAAGCGCTCAGTAGTGGGCTTGTCTTTTATTTTTAATCCTAAATCTATTCTAGTTTTGGTAGCAGGTTTTATCAATGCAAATTGCTTTTTACGAATAATACTTACGGTAGTTTTCTTTGGGGTAATGGTAATATCATCTCCAAAAGGCTTTATTACAAGTAGCAGCTTTTCATAAATAGGGAGTAGGCTTTCTTTCCCTTTGTATTGCTGATCCACCAAATCCGTTGGAGCATGGTTTTCTTCTTTTGAAAGGGTAACAATGGTATTTGCAAAACCGTGGGTAACACAGTGCTCTTTCTTTAAATAATTGACACCTTCAGAATGTTTGGCAAATGACTTTTCTTTAAGAATGGTCTTCCATTCATTCAATGATTTCCCTGTCTTTTCAGGCATGTTGTCGATCATGGTTTGCAGTGCCTTTTCCATAAGTAGAGCGTTTTATGTACGTTTCAATTTACAAAAAAATAGTAACCCCTTGGGTTGCGTTTTTCAGTACCATCTTTTTTTTAATGTTATTCTATCCAAAAAAGATCAACAAACACCCCCTAACATTAGCAATCTATCAATAAATAGCGTTCCAACTCCAATTTGAATAAAAATTTTGTGATTCACGCCTACTTATATTCATTTGCTGATTATAGTGCTTATATTAGGTAGTACCGAAATCCCACAACCGTATGGCATTAAAAGTTGCAATTAAACACAAGACCAAGTATATCTACGATAGAAGTATAAATCTATCGCCACATATTTTTAGATTGCGTCCGGCACCACATAGTAGAACTCCAATAGAGGCTTATTCAATTAAAATTAAACCTGAAAATCATTTTTTTAATTGGCAACAAGATCCTTTTGGAAATTATTTGGCACGAATTGTTTTTCCCGATAAAACCACTGAGCTGTCTATTGATGTAGAAATTATAGCCGATTTAAAAACGATCAATCCGTTCGATTTTTTTGTTGAGGAAGCTGTAGAGGAATTTCCATTTAAATATTCCGATGAGGCTAAGAAAGAACTTTTACCCTATTTGGAAAAAGTGGAGAGTGGTCCGTTATTGAAAGAGTGGTTGTCAAAGATAGATTTGACTCCACAAAGAAGTATAGATTTTTTAATTGGGCTAAATAGCAAATTGTATAATTACCTGGATTATACGTTGAGAATGGAGCCCGGGGTACAAACCTGTGAAGAAACCTTAGAGGCCAAGTTGGGCTCTTGTAGGGATTTTGCATGGTTACTGGTGCAAACACTTCGTCATTTAGGTTTGGCGGCTCGCTTTGTTTCCGGGTATTTGGTACAATTAAAATCCGATGAAAAGTCACTGGATGGTCCTTCTGGTCCAGAAGAGGATTTTACCGATCTTCATGCATGGGCAGAAGTATATTTGCCCGGTGCCGGATGGATCGGTCTAGACGCCACATCTGGTTTGTTTACGGGTGAAGGTCATATTCCATTGGCATGTACACCATCTTATGAAAGTGCCGCACCGGTAAGCGGATTTAGTGATTTTGCCGAAACTACCTTTGAATTTGAAAATTCGGTTACCAGAATATTTGAATCGCCACGTGTAACCAAGCCCTACACAGATGAACAATGGCAAGCGATCTATGATCTTGGTTTTAAGGTAGAGGAAGAATTGCAGGCCAATGATGTTCGTTTAACTATGGGTGGCGAACCTACCTTTGTCTCTATAGATGATATGGAATCTGAGGAGTGGAATACCGCTGCAGATGGTCAACACAAAAGGGAACTGGCTAGCAAACTTTCCATCAGGCTACTAGAGGTATTTGGTAAAGGGGGGCTCTTGCACCACGCACAGGGTAAATGGTATCCTGGAGAGGCCTTGCCACGTTGGCTCATTGGTATCCACTGGCGCAAAGACGGAAAACCCATTTGGAACGATCCAAGTTTATTGGCATCTTTTTCTGAGGAATATAAAATGCCCAGAAATATTACCAAACGATTTTTAAAGACCTTAGGTGGCTATTTGGGTTGTAAGACCAACAGTGTAATGCCAGCCTATGAAGATGCCTTTTACTTTTTATGGGAAGAAGGAAAATTACCGGTAGATGTCAATCCTAAAAAATATAATAAAGATGATGGTCACCTACGTAGAAAATTGGGTGAAATATTGGAAAATGGAATTGGTGAAGTAGTAGGTCACGTATATCCTTTGACCAAAAAGAACAATAAATGGCTTACGAACAAATGGAAGTTTAGAAATAAACATTTGTTTCTTACACCCGGTAATTCCGCTATAGGACTTCGTTTGCCTTTGGCGGCATTGCCCCAAGACCCGCCAATACCTTCAGAACCAACGGCAGAGGTAGAGTTGTTTGAACCCTCGCCGGATTTGCCAAAACCTGGCGATGCATTGGAAAAACGGTTGAAATTAAAATCTATAGGTCACCCAAGAAAGCACCCATATGTGCGTACGGCAATTTGTGCAGAGGTCAGGGAGAATAAATTATTTCTTTATTTGCCTCCGTTAGATAGTGCCGAAGACTTTTTGGACTTGGTGGCAAGTATAGAGGCTACGGCAAAAGAATTGAAAGTTCCGGTGATTCTAGAAGGCTATGAGCCACCTCGTGATAATAGGTTAGAAGTTTTAAAGGTGACCCCTGATCCAGGTGTTATTGAGGTAAACGTACATCCTGCAAAAAATTGGCAAGAACTTACGGACAATACGCTAACCTTATATGCCGAAGCAAAGCAGGCCCGTTTAGGAACCGAAAAATTTATGCTAGATGGTAAGCATACCGGTACAGGTGGTGGTAATCACGTTACCTTAGGCGGTGTAACTCCGGCTGATAGTCCGCTGTTACGTAACCCGCAGTTATTACGAAGTCTTTTGACTTTTTGGCAACATCACCCCGGACTGTCCTATTTGTTCTCAGGAGCATTTATAGGACCTACTAGTCAGGCTCCACGAGTAGATGAAGCAAGGTTGGAGAACTTGTATGAACTTGAAATTGCCTTTTCGCAAATACCAGATGATAAAGAGGTCCCGTTTTGGATCACTGACCGTCTGTTCAGGCATTTGTTGACGGACATAACAGGGAATACCCATAGGGCGGAGTTTTGTATAGATAAATTATATTCCCCGGATTCTTCGTCCGGGCGTTTGGGTATCTTGGAGCTACGTGCTTTTGATATGCCTCCTCATGCGCAAATGAGTTTAATGCAAATGTTGTTGGTGCGTACATTGGTTTCATGGTTTTGGAAAAAACCGTACAAACACAAATTGGTGCGTTGGGGTACAGAATTGCATGACAAATTCTTGCTGGAGCATTATGTAAAAGAAGATATTAAGGATATTGTAGAGCAATTGAACGAAGCGGGATATCTGTTCAAATTAGATTGGTTTGATCCCTTCTTTGAATTCCGTTTTCCTTTATACGGTATGGTAGATGTCAATACCATACAAATGGAATTGCGTATGGCCATAGAGCCGTGGAATGTGCTTGGTGAGGAAATGACCGGTGGCGGAACATCCCGTTATGTAGATTCTTCATTAGAGCGTGTACAGGTAAAAGTCAATAATTTTAATGAAAAGCGATACTCGTTAACGTGTAATGGAGTTAAAATTGAATTGAGCACTACAGGAACAAAGGGCGAGTACGTAGCGGGAGTGCGTTTTAAGGCCTGGGAACCATGGTCTGCCTTACACCCGACTATTGGGGTAGATACTCCGTTGGTATTTGATATAGTTGATGATTGGAACAAAAAGTCGATTGGTGGCTGTACCTATTTTGTGGCACACCCAGGCGGTAGGTCGTATGACACCTATCCGGTAAATAGCTTAGAAGCAGAATCGCGCAGAATTAATAGATTTTGGGATATTGGCATGACACAAGATGAGGTAGCTCCTACAGAATTGGTGGCTTCAACAAATTTTACGGGCAGAATGGTAGAACCTAAGAAAGGTTCAAATACATTTGCATACAAAGAGATGCCGGTCAACCCAGAGTATCCACATGTAACAGATTTGCGTAAGAAGTAATTGAAGAGGTAATGCCAACAACAAAAACCACGTGGTTCAATAATTATGATACCCAACAGGGCAATGATGAAATGTATTCATTGAACAATGGTATAAAACCCTATTGGAGTAAACTATTGACCAGTTTTGATACCTTGGGGGTCACGGGCCTAACGGCACGTCAAAAAGATATAGACTGGTTATTGTCAGAAAATGGGGTCACTTATAATGTATACAACGACCCACAGGGTATGCATAGACCTTGGAACCTTAATGTGGTTCCTTTTATGCTGCACCAAAATGAGTGGGCAGAGGTAGAGGAAGGGTTAAAGCAAAGGGCAGAACTGCTCAACTTGGTGTTAAAAGATGTCTACGGCGACCGAAAATTAATAAAAAATGGTATTGTACCCTATGAAGTAATTTATGGGCATAGGGGTTTTCTTAGGCAGTGTTCCGGTATGGAGCTTCAGTTAGAGCAGTATTTGTCTATTTATGCCGCAGATTTATGCCGTGGAACAGATGGGCGTTTATGGGTAGTAAATGACAGGACGGAAGCACCATCAGGTATGGGGTATGCTTTAGAGAATAGATCCACGACCAGTAGAATTTTGCCGGATTTGTATGCGGAAATGAAAGTGAAGCGTCTATCCGGATTTTTTCAGGAATTCAATCAAATGCTTATTGATGCCGCACCTGGGAAAAAGGAAAATCCGAATATTGTGATTCTTACACCGGGCTCACATAACGAAACCTATTTTGAGCATGCCTATATGGCGTCTTTCTTAGGGTATCCATTGGTACAAGGTAATGATATGGTGGTGCGTGATGGCTTTCTTTGGATGAAGTCTTTGCAAGGCTTAAAGCAGATTGATGTGGTATTGCGAAGGGTAGACGATGCCTTTACCGATCCCTTGGAACTACGGGAGGATTCACATTTGGGCGTAGCCGGATTATTGGATGTTGTACGAAGAAACAATGTAGCGGTCATAAACCCCATAGGAAGTGGAGTTATTGAAAATCCGGGATTGATTCCGTTTATGCCGGCCATAGCAAAATTCTTTATGGATGAGGAATTAAAATTACCTCAGATCGCATCATGGTGGTGCGGACAAGAAAAGGAAAGAAATTTTGTTTTGGATAACATTTCAAAATTGGTCATAAAAAGAATAGATCGTACCAATAGGGAAAGTATTTATTTTGGAGAACTAATGAGTGCGGAAGCATTGGATGAACTTAAAAAAGTCATTTTGGAGCGTCCCTATCGTTTTGTTGCACAGGAACGCATTAATTTCTCAACGGCGCCCAATTTTACAAATGATAAATTAGCGCCAAGAAATGTTGTGGCAAGAGCGTTTTGCATCGCATCTAAAAAAGACTATTCCGTAATGCCAGGTGGTTTGGTTAGGGTGGCACCAGATGGCGAGACGGTAAGAGTGTCTAATCAAAGAGGTGGTACCAGTAAAGATTTTTGGATATTGGACGATGAACCCATTGTGGAAGAAAAAAATAGGCATTGGCAGCAAAAATCATCTATTGCAATTTCGGGTCTAAATGATTTGCCCAGCTTAACGGCAGAGAATTTATATTGGGCGGGGCGCTATGTGGGGCGTACATTGGTAAATGCACGTTTTTTACGTACGGTAATGCGACAAATGGCCATTGTGCAGAACAGAAACGAAAAACCCGATTCTGAAAAACTTAAAGTGCTTTTTAAAGCGGTTACACAATTAACGGGTACCTATCCTGGCTTCGTAGAAAGGTCAAAAGATGGCAAATTGGCCATGGATAATCCGTATGAGGAAATGTTATCCGTTATTTTAGATAAGAATAGGGTGGGCAGTCTGGCGCATACCATAAGTATGTTCGGAAACTCCTATTATTCCATCCGTAATTTATGGTCCTCGGATATGTGGCGCGTATTTGAGAATATTCAAAAAATTTGGAACTCCTTGGTAGATGGTGATGATCACTCCATAAATAAAATTCTTAAAGTCTTAAATCAATTGATTACACGTTTAATTGCATTTATGGGGCTTATTGAAGAAAGTATCATGGTGCAACAAGGTTTGCTATTATACTTTATAGGGTTGCAATTGGAGCAAAGTAGTTTGAATATTACTAAATGTAGGGCCTTATTGACCATAAAATATGATGAGCAGGTAGAGTATGATTTGTTGGAGTACCTGTTGACCAGTCATGAAAGCCTTAATATATACAGATACAGTTACCGCTCTCATATAGAGTTGGCACATGTGTTGGATCTAGTGGTGTTGGATCTGGATTATGCACGTTCATTGACCTTTATGATCAATAGATTGCAAAAAGATATCGCAAGATTGCCACACTCCAAACATGACCATCAATTAAGTAACTATCAAAAATTTGTATTTGAGGCATTTTCAAAGTTAAGATTGGCAGAGTCTTCTAAGCTGGTTCAGACAAAATCTGAAACAGATGTTACAAGAGAGCAGTTAGATAACCTTTTAAAAGAACTTTCTGATTTGTTGTATAAAACCTCACAATCTATATCCAACACCTATTTTAATCATACGGATAAGCAAACACAATTGTTTACACAGTCATTTCCCATTTAATAATGATATTTAATATTACACATATTACCAAGTATGACTATAACGCTCCTGTAAGCTATTGTCATAATATTGCGACATTACGCCCTAGAGAATCAAAAGGCCAGGAACTGTTGGATTATGCCATTGAAATATCGCCTGAACCAGCTGAAATTACCGAGCGTAAAGACTTTTTTGGAAATTATATAACCCGTTTTTCCATTCAAACCGAGCATAGAACATTAAAAGTAACCACAAAGAGTAAGATTAAAAGAGAATACGCCCAATACCATGAATCATTCAATAGCGAGGCATGTAAAAATATTACCATGAACCATGCCCTAGCTGCATTACAAGGGATGGATACGGAAACTTTGGAAGCTAAGCAATATGTACTGGAATCTATTTTTATTAGAAGGACGGATAAGGCGATTAGGAACTATGCAGAATTGTCCTTTAAGGGCGATAGGTCTGTTTTTGAAGCTGCATATGAATTGATGCAACGCATTTATACCGACTTTGATTTTGATTCGGAATTTTCTACGATTTCCACACCGATTGAAGAGGTAATGAAAGAGAAAAAAGGAGTGTGTCAAGATTTTGCCCAAATAGCCATTGCTTGTATACGGTCTGTAGGGTTACCGGCACGCTATATAAGTGGTTATATAGAAACCTTACCTGCTCCCGGTAAAGAAAAATTAATAGGAGCCGATGCTTCCCACGCATGGTTTGCTATTTATATTCCAGGTTTCGGTTGGGTAGATTTTGATCCAACGAACAACCAGATACCCAAAGACCAACACATTGTGGTAGGCTGGGGTAGGGACTATTATGACGTGCCCCCTTTAAAAGGGGTTGTTTATGGTAGTGGACAGAGTAAATTAAAAGTGGCGGTTGATATTGCTGCTGTTGTATAAAAGGAACCAAATGCTTATTTTATAAATAGGCCATACCTACCAAATCGGTCAGTTCCCCCGAAATACCTCTTCAGCAGGATGGCCATAGCAATATGTATTTTAATTCTGGTTAGTGTGCCTATTGCTAAGCAAGAACAAACCTAACACCATTATAACTAACAGAATTACGGTTTTCCGTAAGGCAACGGTTTATTTTTAGATTAGCCCTAAATCTTTTACGATAGCCACAAGGTGAATGGCGTTGTTGGCATTGAATTGTATTCGTAATTTGTTCAATCTTTTTTCAATTGAACTTAGGCTAGCAGGTGAAATATTCTCTTTTTTATAGAGTGCACTGATCTCATCTTGAGATAAGCCTTTACTAAGGTTGTCTAAAAGAGAAATATCGTAGTCATCAATTTCCAGTTCGTTCTCGGCACTAAATGCATTTGAAACTTCTGGGGATAAGAACTTTCCGTCTTTAGCAACTTCACAAATAGCTTGGGTCAAATTTTTAAGTCCGGTTCTGCTTTTGCAAACATATGCATCTATATCATGCTGGTTAAAGAGAGTGCGCACGGCTTGCAAACGATCTTCAACAGAATATACAATGACTTTTAGGGAAGGGAAATCTGACTTTAGTTTAGCCACTAAAGCCTGCCCTGATGGGTAAGTCTGTGACCTGTGGTCCACCTTAAATGATAGGTCCGATATTACAAGATCAAACGGAACCGAATCCAAATCCGCCCTTTTTACTTTTAAATAGGCATCATCGCAATATTGAACTTGATCTATTTGTGAAACACCCAATTCGGTCAGTAATGAAAATACACCTTTGTTGATGTCTTCCATATCCTCCGCAATTAAAACTTTTTTGAACATGCATTAAATTATTATTGATGCCTTAAAGCCATCACCTTGCTTGGATTCAAAATTAATAGTTCCATTTATAGAAGCGATACGGGATTCCGTATGTTGAAGGCCATTTTTCTTAAAAAGATCACATCCAACGCCATTATCACGATAATTAATATGAATTTTTTTTCCTTCTTTTTCAAAAACTAGGGTTACAAAAGTTGCGTGGCTATGTTTGCGCATATTGGTCATGAGCTCTTGCAATACCCTATAGATAGCTGTTTTTTTCATTTCAGAAATACCGTCCCAAGGCATTTTAGAAAGGTTACGGGTTATGATATTGACTTTGCTATTTTTATATCCTAGCAATAAATCGTTTAATTGCTTGCCAAAATCTTTTCTAAGGTCAATTGCACTATTTTCTCTAGAAATATCTCGTGTTTTGGTGTAGATTTTTTCCATTTCATCTAAAATAGTAGTGTCAATTTCTGAATTGTTCTCAAGAGATGTCATCACTTTATACATGTCATTGGCAACTTCATCATGCACTTTTTTAGCAATTCTGGTTTCGGTTTTATAGATTTCTTCGATTTTAGCCTTTCTGTATCGGTTTCTGTAGATAAAATAAGAACCAACGAGAATTAGAAAAATAATAAAGGCAAGGGCTTGGTAAGCCAACCGCTTACGTGATTCTATTTCTTGTAATAGTATACTGGCTTGAGTTTTCTTTTGTTCTTCGGCTACATTATATTTTAGAAATGCATTTTTGTTCTCTGCTATTTGCTTGGCATTGGCTATGCTGTCGGTCAGTTTTTTATATTCATGAATAAGAGGATTCTTATCCATATTCATAAGTAATGATATGGATTCTAGTTTAAAAGAACTACTGTTGATCTTGTCTGAAAGGGATAGCGCTTTCTCTGCATAAAATAATGCTTTTGTAGTGTCTTTTCTATCCAAGTAATACTCTGATAAATGAGTGTTGCTCGCGTGCTGACCAATAAGGTCATTATTTTTTTGACGAAGTGTTAAAGCATTTTTTAAATTATCCAATCCCTCTGGAATGTGAAGTTTAGACTGTACAAGACCTAAATTATCGGTTACCAAGGTGGTTTGATAATCGTTGGCAAAATCAAAACGTTTTTCAAATAGAAACGAATAAATGTCCAATGCGTTTTTATAGTCCAAAAGATCTTTGTAGATATTGGCTTTATTGTTCAAGATGATAACACTATCACTTAGTTTATTGGCAATTTGTAATGCGTTGTCAAAAGTTCTAATGGCTTCGGTTGCGTTGTTCGATGCTCTATAAATACGCCCTAATTGGTTGTAAAGACCTACCCTAGAGTTGATCAAAGTATCTTTGGTCTGCATTGACTCAATAAGATTAAGGGCTTCAACAATATGATTTTCACTACTGAAATTATTACCAATTTTAAATTCAGCTATAGAAAGCAGCCTAAGGTCATAAATTGCATTTAAAGTATCTTTTGATTCTATATCCCGCTCTTTTTTCTTGGTAAAATAGTGAACGCCAGAGGGCAGGTCTTGAGGTTGAGAAGGGTTTAGAATTGCTTTTCTGTAATGTAGTGAACTATCTTTTGAAATTTGAGCTAAGGAGCGATTGGGTATTAGAAATATAAATAAAGCAAGGAATATAAATTGAGGGAAGATTAAGCTTAATTTGTTATTCATACCCCTAAAATATAAACTAATTAGCTAATAATGTTATTGGATTTTTTCAAAGATGGTAACTATCTAAAATAGTTATAGTTACTGTAAACTATAGGTTAAGTTGTTAAAGATTTATTGGTTGATAATTTGTTTTCGTCTTGAATTTTGTCAAAATAAAAAGGGCACAAAATCTGGCGTATTGCCATGATTTTAATGCCCTTTTCCAACTAACAACTTAAATATGCACTTTTAAAAGACTTTCCTAATAACAAAAATGTTTCAGGTACTGTCTCTATACTTTATGATCTTAATTTCTTGATAGTAGCCAAGGTTTCTTTTACCAAAGCTTCTAAACCTGCGTAATCTTTATTGTTTAAAATGTCTTTACTGATTAATTTTGATCCCATACCAACACAGGTAACTCCTGCATCAAACCAACCTTTTAGATTGTCCTCATCTGTACTTACACCACCGGTAGGCATAATGCTGGTCCATGGTTGAGGTCCTTTAATGCCTTTTACAAAACCAGGGCCATATAAAGAACCAGGGAATAATTTTACGATCTCACAGCCCATTTCTTCGGCTTTATTGATTTCGGTCAATGAACCGCAACCAGGAGACCATAATACTTTTCTACGGTTACAAACAATAGCAATATCTTCTCTTAAAGATGGAGTTACGATAAAGTTTGCGCCTATAGACATGTAGTATGATGCTGCAGCAGCATCGGTTATAGAACCTACGCCCATAATCATACCTGGTAAGTTCTTAATAGCGTATTTGTTCAATTCAGAAAATACTTCAAAAGCGAAATCGCCACGAGCGGTAAATTCCATTAAACGCGCACCACCATCATAACAAGCTTGTAAAACCTTTTTACCTAACTCAATGTCTGGGTGGTAGAACAAAGGTACCATTCCAGATTCCTTCATTACATTTGCTACTTCTATTCTTGAATATTGTGCCATTTGTTTTTTATTTCTCGGTTAAAATTTTGTTGAAATCGTAGTCTGAAGGATTGTCCACATATTTTTTTGCATCTTCATAATCATCTTCACCTACATAGAATAAATTTTGAAAGCATAGTTCCGCCAACTCAGAATTGATATTGACTAAACGAGGAGCTATTTTACCATTTTCATCTTGAATATCAGATAGGAATAACGGTGTAATTTCTCCTCTAGAATTTGCAGTGACCATACAGCCACTTTTACCTTCATCAAATAATTTTTTTACGCCCAGACCTAATACCGTACATAAGGTTAGGTCAAAGCCAATAGGCCTACAGCAGCGTAATTCGTAACCCAGTTCTACGGGTCTACTTTTAATATCTATACCTAGTTCTTTTAATTTCTTTTGAACGAGCATATTGAAAATATGCGCTTTACTAACATTACCTAATTCTGGGTGCCCGTGGTCATCATAGGTGAAATTTATATCACACTTTTTTAATTCTGAATCTGGCATGTTATGAAACACTCCTTCACTAATTAAGGCAACACCGTAATGAATGTTCTCAATTTTACGTTTGATCATTGATGAAATGACCATGCGTACTACTTTATCAAAGGTGATAGCCGTACGATCAAACATTTCTGGTATGATCATCATTGGAAAATGGCAGCTTGCCGCAATACCAAATGCCAAATGACCGGCTGATCTTCCCATAGTAGACATAACAAACCAGTTTTGGCTGGTACGCGCATCTTCATAAGTTGTATTACCTATGCGTACACCTTCATCTTTAGCAGAATGAAAACCAAATGTTGGGTTTCTGTCAGGTAATGGTAAATCGTTATCAATAGTCTTAGGTACGTGAATATTGGCTATTGAGATACCTTCTTTTTCTAGATAACCTGTAATTCTATTGGCAGTAGAGGCGGTGTCGTCACCACCTATACTTACCAAGAGTTTCACATTATTATCAATAAACAGGTTAGTGTTTAGTTTTTCGTTTTTAGGTTTAAAACGACTCATTATCAAAGTGGAGCCACCTCTACTAAAAATACGGTCCGCATGGAAGAAATCAAACTCCTTGATTTGCGGATTGTCATCGAAAATTCCTTTAAAACCTTCATGTAAACCTAAAACACGATAATTGTCTTTTAAAAATGCCTTTGCCACAGTACTGATCACGGTATTTATACCAGGAGCAGGACCGCCACCGCAGAGGATTAAAATTGACTTTTGAGACATATTTTTGGTTTTAGAGGATAAAGGATAATGTTTTTATTATCTAGCAACTCTACCAGAAGCATCACCGCCCATTAGTTTCTCAACTTCAGAAACCGTAACTAGGTTGGCATCACCTTTGATCGTATGTTTTAAACAAGATGCCGCAACTGCAAAATCAAGTGCATTTTGGTCATCTTCTGGGTATTTTAATAATCCGTAGATCAAACCGCCCATGAAAGAATCTCCACCACCAACACGGTCAACGATATCGGTAATTTGATATTGACGGGTTTCGTACATTTTATTTCCATCCCAAAGAACACCGGCCCATGTATTATGCGAAGCAGAAATAGAACCTCTTAAAGTAGTAATCACTTTTTTAGCTTTAGGGAATTTCTTCATCATTTGCTTACATACAGATAAGAAAGCTTCAGCCTTTACATCAGCACCATCTTTATGTACATCTAAACCTTCTGGGTGAATACCAAAGTGCTTTTCGGCATCTTCTTCGTTACCTAATATAATATCGCAATATTCAGTTAATCCGGCCATTATTTTTTCTCTGTGAGCATCGTCACAATATGTCCAAAGTTTGGCTCTATAATTTAAATCCGTAGAAATAGTAATTCCTTTTGCACTTGCAGCTTTAACAGCTTCTAAGCAAACATCTGCAGCACCTTGGGAAATTGCAGGTGTAATACCTGTCCAGTGGAACCATTCTACATCTTCGAATACGGCATCCCAATCGATCATTCCAGATTCTATTTCTGAAATTGCGGAATGAGCTCTATCATAAACTACTTTACTACCTCTAGATACCGCACCGGTTTCTAAGAAATAGATACCTAAACGATCACCACCGTATACTATTTTATCTACACCAACGCCTCTTTTGCGCATTTCCATCATGGCACACTCACCAATGTCATTTTTTGGCAAACGTGTTACGAAATCTACAGGAACACCATAATTAGCTAATGAAACAGCTACGTTAGATTCCCCTCCACCATATACTACATCAAAATTATTGGCTTGTGAAAACCTTAAAAATCCTTGTGGTGCTAAACGAAGCATGATTTCACCGAATGTTACTACTTTTTTCATGTTGACTATTAAGTTTAATATGTACTAAATTATCATTTGTTTAATCGATTAACCACTTGAAGTAAAAAATAACCAAAACAGACAATTTTTGTTTACTTTAATTAAAGTCTTACTTTTGGTTAATCGATTAAACAAATATATATAAAGTAATTGAATAAAAAAAGAACAACTTTAAAAGACATTGCCAATGTTTTGAATATTTCTACGGCAGCGGTTTCCAAGGCTTTAAATGACGATACCCGTATTAGTGTTAAGACGAAGAAGGCGGTAAAGCAAGTTGCAAAGGAATTAAATTACCAACCAAATCATTTGGCAAGTGCCTTACGAAAAGGTAAAAGTAATTTGGTAGGGGTAATTGTACCAAGAACAAATAGTAACTTCTTTTCATCGGTAGTTGAAAATATGGAAGGTGTTCTTAATAAAGCTGGATACAATATAATTATTACCCAATCTAACGAATCTTTTGAAAAGGAGTGTAAGAATATCGATGCACTTTTATATACCCAAGTTGATGGAATAATTGCGTCAATGGCGAATGAAACTGTAGATCTTTCCTATTATGAGAAAATAAAATCTAATGGAATTCCTTTAATATTGTTTGATAGGGGAGAGAATGACCTAAATGTGGATTACGTTGGTATAGACGATTATCAAAGTAGCCATATGATCGTAGACCATTTAGTGAAGCAAGGTTGTAAGCGCATAGCACATATTGGAGGATATAGAAGAACTAGAATTTTTAACAATAGAATACGTGGGTATGTTGATGCTATTAAAAAACATCATCTGCCACCAGATGAAGAATTACTTATAGAAAGTGGTTTGACCTTAGAGGACGGCAGGTTGCAAATTGAAAATTTATTATCTCTTAAAAACAGGCCCGATGCGGTTTACGTAGCAAGTGATTATGCCGCTTTGGGTGCTTTACAGGTTCTAAAGGAAAAAGGTATTAGGGTGCCCCAAGATATTAAGTTGGTAGGGTTTGGAAATGAACCATTTACTTCTTTGGTGACTCCTACAATTACAAGTATTAGTCAGCATAGTGCGCAAATAGGAAAGCTTGCTGCCGAAACCTTTTTAGGTTACGTTGAAAAGGAGGTTGTTGAACAAAAACTGAATAAATTAATATTGAATTCAGAACTGATCATTAGGGAATCATCAAAATAAAAGGCGTCAATGTAATTACAATGACGCCTTATTATAAACAGGGTTTAATTAAATTCCTAGAGCTTGACCACCACCGATCTGTACAGTTTCGGCAGTAATGAAAGCTGCATCTTTGCTAGCTAAGAAAGAAACAACACCAGCTACATCTTCTGGCTGACCTAATCTACCTAGCATAATGTTATTTGCCCAAGAAGCAAAAACTTCTGGTTTCGTAGCTTTAATTTGAGCATGGAAAGGAGTGTCAATAGTACCAGGTGATACTGCATTTGCTCTAATACCATATTCAGCTAAATCTTTTGCCAAAGCTCTGGTCAAAGCATGAACTCCTGCTTTAGACGTACCATAGATACCAGCACCTGGTCCACCAGCTGTCCAACCTGCATTAGAGGTATAATTGATTATAGATGGATGCTCACCTTTTTTAAGGTAAGGGATTGCAGCTCTAGAAGCAAAGAAGGCTGAATCTAAGTTCAAGGCCATAACACCTCTATAGAATTCAGTTGTCATTTCTTCAAAACGAGATCTACCACCTAGACCACCAGCGTTGTTTACCAATGTATCTATTTTACCATATTTTTCACCGATTGCTTTAATGTTTTTTGCCACCGCTTCTTCATTGGTAACATCAAATCCTAAGTACTCGGCAGTAATACCTTCTGCAGTAAGTTCTTTAATTCTTTCGGCACCAGCTTCGTCATCTATTCCATTTAAGATAACGGTGTAACCATCTTGTCCTAATCTTTTAGCAACTGCAAATCCGATTCCTCCAGTTGCTCCTGTAATTACTGCTACTTTTCCTTCTGTACTCATGCTGTTTTATATTTATTACTATTTTATTTTACTTTAAATTTTTACTTACATATTTTTTAACGGGTTCTATTTTTCTTATTAAAAATAGAACGGATAGGACTCCCAAAACAACTGCTATACAAATTGCGATAAATGCTGGAGTATAAGAATTTGCGGTAATTTTACCAACAAACCAGTTCATTATCATCGGGGATACTGCAGCAACTGTTCCTGCCATACCTGCCAATGTACCAACAGATGGACCACTGAATAAATCACTTGATAAGGTTTGTATATTTCCTATTGCAAATTGGAAACCAAAAAGAGCTAGACCTGCTAAGTATATAAAAGTCATAAAGTTGTCTTGTTTTACGAACATTATGATACCTACAAATCCTATAAGGATTAAAATTGCGCCTAGAATTATGGTAGCTTTTCTGGAAATATCCACTGAGTATTTTTTCATTAAATTACCACATACCATACCACCAGCAATACTTCCAATTGCCGCCATTAAGTATGATATCCACATAGTATTGGCGATTTCCTCAATACTTAATCCAAATTTATTATTTAAATAAATTGGCATCCAAGCAGCAAAGAACCACCATATTGGCTCTATAAAAAATCTACATAATAAAATACCCCAAGACTCTTTATAGCTTAGTATAGCACTTACGCTTAAACTCTTTCTTTTAGATCCTGTGTCTTCCTCTTCAATTCTATCCGATAAAATTAATTTCCTTTCCTTATCGGTTACCCAAGGGTGTTTTTCAGGTGTGGATTTGTTTAAGAATAACCAAGGAATCACCCATAAAAGACCAATTGCACCTAATATTATATAGGTAGTTTTCCAGCCAAATTGGGCATAAAGAAATACTATAATGAAGGGTGCTATGACATTTCCAATGGAAGCACCGGCATTAAATATACCTTGTGCAATTGCTCTTTCTTTTACAGGAAACCATTCACCGTTACTTTTTACAGCACCTGGCCAGTTACCGGCTTCTCCCAAGCCCAATGCTCCTCTAAATATAGAAAGCGAAACTATACCACCTGCAAAGGCATGAAGTACTGATGCTACAGACCAAACAATAATAGAAACGGTAAAGCCAAGTCTGGTGCCTATTTCATCATATAATTTGCCCGATGCAAATTTTCCTATTGCATAAGCGGCAAGAAAGATATTGAACATGAAAGCATAATCTGCTTTGTCCATACCCAAGTCTTTACCCATCTCTGGCCAAAGTAGTGCAAATGCAGTTCTATCTATATAGTTAATAACCGTTGCAATAAAAATGAGCACAATTATCCACCATCTTAAACCCTTAACTTTCATAATTCTTTATTTATTGGTTATTGCTTACCGATGAGAATAAGTGGACGTTTTATGCTGGTATATAAATATCCTTGTATTATCATTCAGCTGGTTAATTTGGATAAATTAAATCATCCTTTTAAATATTGTAACAATACTTGTATAGCTCATTAAAATGATTTTTCATCATTTGTTTTGCTAATTGAGTATCCTGTTCTTTTATAGCGTCAAAAATGTTTTGATGCTCTTTAATTCGTTTTGGACCTTGGTCTTTATCACAAACATGATATTTCTCAAAGTTGTTGATGATCTCTGGCGTAATAATCAACATCATTCTATTAATAGTACTATTTCCACAAGCTTGGGCAATAGCTAAATGAAAAAGTAAATCTTCTTGCACGGCCTCTTCATTATTCAAGACTTTCTCTTTATAAGATTCTAAAGCCGCTTCCATTTTAGCCAAATCTTCTTCGGTTCTTCTTTTTGCTGCTAGTCTAACTGTTTTAAGTTCTAGTAATATTCTAGTTTCTACCAATGATTTAAAATCTGGATCCTCTAGTGCAAGGATATCTTTCATCATCCCATTCATGGCAACCGGTCCTATATCTGCAACAAAGGTTCCACTTTGTGGTTTAGATTTTAATATGCCATAGAACTCAAGTTTTTGAATAGCTTCTCTAATGTTATTTCTACTTACTTCAAATTTTTCTGATAGCATGCGCTCAGAAGGCAATTTGTCACCTGGCTCAAGATTCTTGTTCAGTATGAGATCCCTTATTTTAGCAATAATGATATTGTGAAGTTCCTTATGTTCATTTCTTGTTAAGATTTCCAACTTCATAGTTCACATTTTTTTAGTTACGGAAAAAATTGGTTAACCAGATTGGTTTGTCAAATTTATAAAAATAACTGTATAAACAAATTTTTCGCCGGTCTAATGTTCAGAACTTCTTTTGTTGTAAGGGAAAAGATGGGCTGGCTATCTCAAAAAGCCAGCCATCTTTTAAAAAAACCAACTCAAACAACTTCTTTAATATGATTTATATTTTAATATCCTGGGTTTTGTGTTAGGTTAGGGTTTCTTTCCAATTCATCCTCAGGTAATGGAAGTAAATAATCATCTTCAGAGAAAAATGGCTTTTCACCTTCTAATCCAGATGCTCCAAATACTTCATTTCCGATTCTTCTTCTAGCGATATCGTACCATCTTATGCCTTCAAAAGCAAATTCAAGTCTTCTTTCTTCTAAAACATCATCAACTGTAACGGTACCTGTAAGATCTGCAGGTTCATCACTAGGCTCTACCACTACGGTAACACCTGCACCCGTTTGGGTTTCTCCGCCCATTCTTGCTCTTGCTCTCACTTGGTTGATATAATTCAACGCTGTTGCATTGTCTCCTAATTCTACTGCCGCTTCTGCTGCAATTAATAATACTTCCGCATAACGAATCATAGAATAGTTATGGCTAGTTGCTCTAGCGTTCGCACGGGCAAATGGTCCAGGGAAACGAGTGTATTTTGCAATGTAAGGGTTGTTTTTTGCAAATTCATGACCACTAATGTCAAATTGAGTGTAGTCAACAACTGTACCTCCAATAGATACTTCGTCATCCATACTAACCGCTCTTCTGTAATCTGCAGCATCCCATGTAGTATATACTTCTAAAGTTGGTACGGCTACAGACCATCCTCCTCCTAGGTTTCTATCGTCGCCTCTGATACCGGTCATAGGAGCTGTTTGATCATAAGCATTATCGTCTGCTTCAAAATTGTTATAATCCAATGCAAAAATTGGTTCAAGAGATGCGTCTATAGCATCAGCATTAAACAGATTTTGAAAATTAGGCTCTAATGCTAAATTATAAGTACCTGCGTTGTCTATAACCTCTTGAGCTTCATTGTAAGCATTCTGCCATTGTTCCAATGTAAGATACACTAAGGCTAAATACGAACTAGCTGCCGCTTTTGAAGGTGTTGCTCTTGATGTCACCGTTGCTGGTAACCATGTTTTTGCGTATTCTAAATCTGAAATAATATTTTCATATACTTCCGCAGCTGGTGTTCTACTAATTGATGTAGCAGCGTCAAAATCAGTAACAGGAGCATCAATATAAGGAACATCTCCAAAAAGGCGTACTAAGTGAAAATAGTAGAATGCTCTTGCAAAATAAGCTTGTGCAGTTATCGGGTTTTTTATGGAATCATCAACATCTACATCTTCAGCACCTGCAATTGCAGCATTTGCAGCGGCAATACCTTGGTAAGTTCTTGGCCAAAATTCACTGATCATACCGTTACTTGCAAGAGTAGTGAATTCATTCATTTCAACTCTTCTTGTTTCATTAGAGGCAAGACTAACCATGTCTGATCGTAACATTAACGCAATAGACAATTTTCTTCCCCAGAACTTCTCGTTTATAGCATGTGTTAACGAACCATCTACTGCCGTTTGTATATTCGCAGGAGTTTCAAAGAAACCTTCTGCTGATAATATACCTACAGGCTCTTCTTCTAGATCTGAACAGCCCATTATTGATAAACCTACCAATAATAGTAATAATTTAAATATTTTCATTTTTCTTATTTTAAATTAATTCGTTATTAAAACTTTAAATTAAGGCTCATTGTAACAGTTTTTACTGTTGGGTAGTTACCAAAGTCAAAACCTTGAGCAGTGTTAGCAGAAGTATTATTGTTACCACCAGAACCGTAGTAACTAACTTCTGGATCTAAACCAGAATAATCTGTAAAGGTCAATAGATTTTGTCCACTTAAAGATACTCTTAGGTTATCAAGACCTAACTTTTCTGAAACTTCAGAAGGAACTGTATAGCCTAAAGAAATATTCTTAAGTCTTACATAACTACCGTCTTCCACAAAACGAGAAGAAATTTCTCTGTTACTGTTATTACCAACACGTGGAGTGTTTGTATCTGTATTGGTTGGTGTCCAAGCGCTATTGTAATATGCTCTTGTAGTATTTGCATCACCATTTGTTAACTGAACATTGGTCAAGTTAAAGATGTCACCACCTTGAGAACCTTGGAAGAAAATGCTTAAATCTAAGTTTCTGTATGTAAAATTGTTAGTGAAACCCCATGTGAAATCAGGGTTAGGGTTACCTATTGTTGTTCTATCTGCTTCTGTAATGTCACCACTTCCATCTACATCAACGAATAATGGATCACCTGCTACACCACCAGATAAAGTTTGTGTGCCATCTGGTGCTGTACCGCCTTGGTATACGCCAGCATATTCATAACCCCAGAAAAGACCTACTTCTTCGCCAACTCTTAAGATATAACTTCTATCATGGCTAAAATAACTTGGTGTTGCATCAAAAAACAAATCAGCATCGTTAACTAAGCTAACTACTTCATTTTTATTGAAGGCAATGTTAAAGTCAGTTGTCCATCTAAAGTCTTCTTTAAGAATATTTTTTGTGCTTAAAGCAATTTCAAGTCCTCTGTTGTTAATTTCCCCAACATTAGCTAGAATATCATCACCTGAGAACCCTAAGTATTCGGTGATACTATTATCCGTTAATATCAAATCTTTAGTGTCAATGTTATAGTAATCCAATGACATGGATATTCTATTGTTGACTAAACCTAGGTCAATACCAAAGTTTGTTTGATACGAAGATTCCCATTTCAAATTAGGATTTTCTGGTTGTTCCGGTGTTACGGCACTAACAGTTTGTCCGTTACTTGAAGCATAAAGAGTTTCAAGTCTTGATAAAGATTCGTAAGCCCCAATTGATGGGTTACCGGTTACACCGTAACTAGCTCTAAATTTCAAATTGGAAATAGCCTTACTATCTTTAAGGAAATTCTCATTGGAAACTTTCCATCCTAAAGCTGCAGAAGGGAAAAGAGCATACTTTTCATTAGCAGAGAAGTTAGATGCACCATCTCTTCTTAGCGTTGCAGTCAATAAGTATTTATCATCATAATCATAGTTGAATCTACCAAATTGAGATTGGATTTCTACTTCTGATATTGAAGAATCTGGTTGTAATATATTGGTTGCAGAACCTAGGCCATAGTAAGAAAAACCATCAGAGATGAAACCGGTTGCTTCAGAGAAAAAGTTTTCCGAAACCGTTTTTTGGTAAGAGTAACCTCCTAATAAAGTTAAATTACTTTTTCCAAATTCTTTGTTGTAAGTCAAATAGTTTTCACTTAAAACACTTGTTTCTCTATCAGTATTTACAATTGCTCTTCCACTTTCACCACCTGCTGTTTGGGTTAATAATGAAGGTAAGTATATACCTCTAGTCTGGTTCTCTGTACTTAAACCAAAAGTACTTTTAAAGCTAAGACCTTCAATAATTTCATAGTTAGCATAAAGGTTAGCTCTAAAATTATCAGTTTTTGTTTCATCTATTCTCTCTGTTGCTACAGCAAAAGGGTTGTCCACAGGGTCACCTACGGTATTACCAAATGTGTACGTTCCATCTGCGTTGTATACAGGCTGGTCTGGCGCATATCTTAAAGCTAATGTAATCACATCATCTCCACCGGCAGAAACTGAACCGTCTGATTGAGTAGCGGAACCATTTTTAATTCCTCTACTTCCAAAAAGGTTCATACCTAATTTTAATTTATCCGTTACTTGAGCATCAACGTTAGATAAGAATGTTAATCTTTCAAAATCAGAACCTATAATAATACCTTCTTGCTTAAAATAGTTGGCAGAAGCGTAGAAGTTAATTTTATCGCTACCACCTGAAAATGAAACTTGGTTATTAGATGTACTACCCGATCTATAGATCAAGTCTTGCCAATCTGTATCAGCTGGTCCTTGAGTATAAGGAGTGGCTACACCATTGTTAGTTCTAATTTGATTTTGATAATCGGCAAATTCACTGGCATTCAATAAATCTAATCTGTTAGAGATATTTTGAATGGCATAAGTAGTGTTGGCTTCAATTGATAATTTTCCACTTCTACCTTTTTTAGTAGTTACCAGTATAACACCATTAGAACCTCTTGATCCATAAATGGCGGTAGCAGATGCATCTTTTAAAACTTCCATTGACTGAATGTCATTTGCTTGTGGCATAGAAGCGCCAACAAAACCATCTACAACAACAAGTGGAGAACTACTTGCATTAATAGAGGTATTACCTCTAATTTTAATACTGATAGGAGCACCTGGCTCACCACCATTGTTAGACTGTACAACAACACCAGCTGCACGACCTTGCAATGCTTGTTCTGCATTCAGTACAGGGTAAGCGTTTAATTCTTCTGATTTTACAGATGAAACAGAACCTGTAATATCACTTTTTTTCTGAGATCCATAACCTACAACAACAACTTCTTCAAGTTGACTTGCATCTTCAGCTAGTACAACGTCTAACGTTTGCTGGCCGTTTATAGTAACAGATTTTTTAGCGTATCCAATGTAAGAAAACTCTAAAACATCGCCGTTTTTAACGGTAATGGAATAGTTACCATCAAAATCTGTAGAAGTACCGGTTGTTGTATTTTGAATAACAACATTGGCACCGGGCACAGGCATATTTGTTTCGTCGGTAACCGTACCGGTCAGGTTGTACCCATCTTGTGCGAATAATGAAATGTTGACCAACAACATCATTATCAATGCTAATTTCGTTTTTAAATTCATTTTTGTCTTGTTATGTTAATTTAAGTTCGACTTGTTTTAAGCCTGATTAAGTCATTTAATCACTGTTTGATCTTTAATTCTTGTTGCTTATAGCATACAGCATACAGTGGTAAATCATTACATAGTTCTAATGTGGAACTAAGGGGTAATCACGTTGTTAATCTTAATTTTTGTCATTTAATTAATTGAAGTTTAAGTTCGAATTTAAGTTGAGTAATGTTGAAAATTTTGGTTTTCCAAACTGGTTATCCAATTTGGTTTACCAAATATATGTTATTTAATCGTTAAAAAAAGAGAAATTTACATTTTAACATCTTAGGGGTGACTTAATTTTTCTAAATCTGCTGTAAACCCTATGTAATATTGAGGATTTGGTATTTAATTAACAAATGCCAACATTTTTGAGATAATGAATTTTGAATCCATTAATGCTAGTTTTTTATCTAAATTCTGTATTTTAATTCTTAAATTTGAACGGTTTTCTACACTGAAATTTCAATTGTTTTTACTTTTTAATAATAATCCTTGAATTCAAAATATTTGATTTTCATAGGTCTTTTTGATTTTTCTAAACACATATTAAAACATGAATATGAATACCGATTTTCAGCAATATGCTTATATACCGTTAAAACAATTTTCAAACAGGGTTTGGAGAACATATGAAGGTGGCGCCTTAATCGATAAATGGAAAAAAGATTCTCCAGAGGTTGATGGGAGCATGCCAGAGGAGTGGATAATGTCAACAGTGACGGCTAGGGGTAAGGGTAGACCTGAAAATGAAGGTCTGTCTATGGTCCAAACACTTTCGGGAACTTATTCTTTAAAGGAATTGGTAGCGTCTAATAAAGAACTTTATTTAGGTAAGGCTTTGGCGGATAAATTTGGCACTACCGGTGTGCTGATAAAAATGTTGGACTCAAAGGAGCGATTAACCATACAGGTACACCCGGATAAAGACTATGCTAAAACCATGTTAGATTCCGCTTTTGGAAAAACAGAATCTTGGTATGTATTGAACAAACGTGAAATAAATGGCGAAAAGAGTGTCATTTACATGGGGTTTAAAGAAGGAGTGACCCGAGAACAGTGGGAAATCTTATTTAAAAATCAAGATATTGAAGGTATGCTAGATTGCCTTCATAAAATAGAGGTGAACCCTGGTGATGCTTATATGATTTATGGCGGAGTGCCACATGCCATTGGTAGTGGGTGTTTTTTAATGGAAGTACAAGAGCCTACGGATTATACTATGCGAGTGGAAAAAGTGACTCCCGCGGGATTAACAATTTCCGATGAGTTAATACACCAAGGTGTTGGTGAGCAAAATATGCTAGACTGTTTTCATTATGATGGTTGTTCTTATGAAGAGGCGTTGAAAAGGTGGAAAGTGTCTCCAAAGACAATAGACTCATCTGATAAACATACCCTGAATACAATATTTAATGAAAGCCATACAGATTGCTTTGGTTTAAGTGAATTGGATTTAACTGTAAATGGTGAACATTCCTTAAAAGCTAATGGTAGTTTTTTTGTTGCTGTTATTTATTACGGTGAGGGTACCATCATTAGTGGAGGTAAGGAGTATAGTTTTGCTCAGGGAGATGAAATATTTTTCTCGGCAGCTATAGAGGAGGTCGTTTTTAAATCAAAAATAGCATCGAAAATATTACTTTGCTATCCGCCTAAATAGTTGATGTTTTCCAAATAAGTAATTGTAGAGCAGCTTGAACTTTAAGTACTTTTAATAAAGAATTTTTAGTTTTTGTTGTTCTTCAACCTTAATTCCTCCAGATTTAATAAAAGTATTGTTTGTATAGTGGTTATTCTTTTCTCCCCATAATAATGCTGCATAATCAACAGGGTTTTCTTTAAAAGTATTATTAGCTAACAAGACGTTGATAATTCCTTTTGTTTTGAGAAGAATACTACTTTTTTCAAGCTTTCCGCAGGCAGTAAAATTGCTGTTGGTAACGGTTAAATGACCGCCAATAGTTGATTCATCATATCCGTCCCTAAAGAAATCAATAACGTTTTTATCGATATTAAGAAACGTACAATGGTCAATTAATACCATTTCCGCATTATAATCTCCTTTTAAATCTGCGGCTAGAACAATACCATTAGAGCAATTTTTAAACAGGGTGTTTTTAAGTGTGATGTTGTTTGCAAATGAGCCTTTGTACGCTTTTATGATAAATGCAAAATTCTCTATCTTACTATTGTCTACATCCACAGTATAGGCAGATGACATTTGATCTTTTAAAGGAGAAAAAGCAATTATATGGTCTAGGCCTTTTATATGAAGATCCTTTAACTTAAGATGTCCTTTTGGCATCATATTAAAGGCAACACTATCGGTAGCACCTGAAAATAGTATTTGCGCTTTATTTGTAGAATCTTTAGAACGTAGTGTGATGTCTTTATCTATAGATAATGGTTTTTCAATATGGTAAGCCGCATCTATTAATTCAATAATATCCCCAGACTGGGCTTGCTCAATTTTACGGGTTAAATCTCCTTTAGTGGCTGTTGCTTTAATGATTTTAGGTTCATGTGTAACATTTTTTGGGGAGAACCAATCTGGTCCGTATTTGTTTTTGTCAATTACAAACTCTTCAGCAAGGGATAACTGGTTAATGGCACCTATTCTATTTTTATCTTTTCTACGAGATCCAAAAAGATCGGTTTCAATGAGCGGTACATCATTTCCAATATATGTGTCGCTTAAAATAGGATCGTTAATATCTGCAGATATATAAAGCCATTCGTTGACCTTTTTCATCTTAAGGTTACCGTTCTTTAGCACATTAAATTCGGAATACGTTTCACCATTATTGTCAATCACGTTGTTATGGAATTTAATCCCATTCATTTCGCTATGGTTAATTACAGGTAATTTATCAATTCTTGTATTATAAATAAGATTATTGGTTACAATAGACCTAATTGGTGGTGCGGATCTAATTTCACTGGCAGGCAATACACTGGCACTTTCTATATTTTCTCCAATTCCTATTTGCCAAGGTGATTTGCAGTCTATCCAAGTGTTATTGGCTATGACTACATCAGATACTTGTAGGTAACGGTTCAAAGGTGTCATGGGAATACCGTTCATAATAGCAAGTGGAGACCTGAATTCTTGCCCTTTAATTTTATAGAAGTAATTATTGGTAATAGAATGTCCGGAGTTCACTACCCTTATACCACCATAAAAATCAGAATCGTCGCCCCCAATAAAAATGTTTCCGTTTACTTTGGCATAATTACTATGTCTTAGTACTAAAGACCCCTCAGATTTGTAAAAAATATTTCTATTGAAAATATTAAAATTGGTTTTATCGGAGATGATTTCCACCTCCCCGTTGCAAGCTTCAAAATAGTTGTGGGATACATTCACATAACCAGGGGCAAAACGGGTTTTGCTATCGCCAATGCGTATGGTTTCCGCTCTTGGTCCACCTTTTCTAGGGCGCGGTCCAAAATAATTATGTGTAATTTGATGGTGGTTGTTTATATGCTGGTTTCCTGTAAAGAAAACCCGTAAAGTCTCTCCGTCATTAGATTTTCCGGAGACAAAGTTGTGGTCAAAACTGTTGTGCTTGCCATAAAATTCTATCCACCTATCATTAGTGTATCTATTGGGTTGGTTAAAATCTTTTATAACGGTATTGGTTACTCGGCAGTAATTGGCAACACTGTCTTCATTGATCATAAACCGTATGATAGAACTATTAGGCGAGTAACCATTTCTAAAATAGAGTCCGCTAACGTGTAAATGTTCACCACCCAAATGTAGGTATGAATTGCCTTCTAGAAATACCTTGCCCGGTGTTTCTGCAATAATTGAGATAGGCTTGTCTTTGGTGCCGTGGGCGTAGAAGGTAATTCCGGTATTTTTCCAAATTCCATTAGAAAGTATAATGTTATCTCCTGGTTTGGACTGCTCGATAGCGTTCTTTAGTTCCGTGGCATTTTCAACATAAATGCCGTTATTTCCGATATTCTTTTTACATGATGCCAGAAGGAATAACATGGTTAATACCAGAGATATGTATTTCATAAGATTAAATATTCAATTGTAGTGTAATTTGAACGTGTTATTGAATAAAATCAATAAACCCGTTTAAGGCTACATAAAGCATATAGCAATTGAAAATGAAGGTGGCACCTAAAGCAAGATTCATCCACAAGCTAATTTTATGTTCTTTCATAATCGTTTCTTTATTTAAAAGAATAAGTAAAAACAATGTGATCAATGGCATTACAAACGGACTCAAAGCTTGCGAGGCTATTAAGATCCATACTGGTTTACCTCCTAGAACAGGAACAATTAGACCGGATAACGCCACTAAAACAACTATAAGTTTATAAAGCGGTTTTTTCATGTCACGCTCTGTATTGGTGTAATCTGCCACCAGCCATGGGAAAAGAAGTAGGTTAGGGAATATGGAAGATAAACCTGCCCCAATAATACCTAGTGTGAACAGGGTTAAGGCAAAATCTCCAGCCCAAGGTCCTAAGGCATGCATCATGTCAGTTGCATCATCTACCGGTGCGCCTTTAAAATATAATGTTCCGGTAGCACTGATCATAATGGCAAGACTAATAAAGAATGTCATGATCATAGATGACATGGCATCTTTATTTTCAGTCTTTAAATCCTTTAAACCCCAATTTTGTTCTTGAACCAAAATACTTCTAGAGGCTAAACATACACCAGCCATTGTGGTACCTACAATACCGGCAATAACTAATCCGTTATTATCCCCTTTGGGTAGCTCCGGAAAAAATTCGGTGATAGAAGTACCTGCTTCATTAACGACCATAAAACTGGTTATAATGAAGGCTAGCGCCATAAAACCGACCATTATACTCATTGCTTTTATAAAATTTTCGTGTTTTCCGGTCCAGAAAAGAGCAATAAGCAATGCAATAAAGAAAATGGATACCATAGGACCGTTAAGAAAAGAGATTTCTGTTTTTACTGAAATCCATTCCATGGTAACTTCTGCTACAACACCCATTACACCTATACATGAAGAAACTATAGAGACGAGTAGGGCCGTAATTATAAATATAGTTAATGGCTTACCAAATGTCTTTTTGAAATTAAACATTAAGGTATCCCCAGAAACTATGGTCAATTTACTTATGGCTACAAGAAGAAAATATGTAAAAAAGCATGATAGTAATAGCGCCCACGATAGGCTAAGGCCATATTTGGCACCGGAAACCACCATAGAGGTTACGCTTCCTGTTCCTACTACATAGCCAATAATAAAAAAAGCTGGACCAAAATTTTTAAGGCTTCGTTTTATCTTTCCTAAAAGGGGTAAATTGTCTGTTGCCATTATTTTTTGGTTCAGCTTTTAAATTGATATTCGTTATCGCTATGAAAACGAATTAAAATGGTACACTACATTCGTAACAATTTTAATATTGATGCTTTATGGCAAGGGTCATAAAAGGGGGCGTAACCAATGCAAAATGTAGCGTTAATAGAAATATATATCTTAATTATTTTTTGTCACCAAAGTAAGATGGACCCTCACCTGTTAAGAAATCTTCTCTTACAGGGCTGAAAGTATCAATAAGTTCTCCTTCTTCAAGGCAAACTGCGCTATGAAGTAAATTTGGCTCGATATAAACACCGTCTCCCGCTTCTACAATTTGCTTTACACCGTCAATTTCAAATTCGAATTTTCCTGACACACAATAAGTAGCCTGTGTATGAAAATGTTGATGTGGAGCCCCTAGTGCTCCTTTGTCGAATTTAACTCTTACCATCATAATTTGGTTGTCATAGCCTAAGAATTTTCTTGATACTCCGCCACCAAGAACTTCCCATTCCATATCTTTTGCAATGACATATTTTTCACTAAATCTTTTCATAATCTATTTCTGTTATTATTTGTTAAAGTGATAAGAACCTGACCATTCATAATTCTTATCGTTAATTTTTAATTTATGTTCAGCTTCCTTAGAGTTGTTTGTATTGGCTATAATAAATAGGCTTGTTTCGTCATTAATAGCTGTAATCTCAATTGCAGTATATGCTGCGGTATCTACTACAACTTTCAATTCTTTGATGTTACTGTTAGAGTTTATAGCTAATTCCGAAACCGGACTATAACTACCATGAGATTCAATTGTAGAAACAAACAATGTATTGTTGGTGTCTTTTCTACGTAAAATTACACCTGCTTCTCTCCTTAAATTAAATTCAGGATCGTTGGCACCAATTCTAACCAATTTTAATTCATCATTTGGTAATGTAGCTGATGTCATGGTGTAAAATCTACCATTGTCCAGCCAACTGAATTTTGTGTTTTCGTTATTTGTTATTCCGGTACCTTCCAACCATAAATGTTGGTAGCCGTTATGTTCACCTAAAGGTTCAAGGGTATTGGGGATTTTATAGTCTACATTGGTTTTTACTACTTGTCCCATAAAATAGAATGGAAGGTCATATTGGTTTGTACTGTCCGATGTCACTTTTAGAATATCCAACATAAACGGTTTTTCAAATCCATCTTGTTTAATGATGGCCATGGTCCTATGCATTTTTGTTCCAGGATAGGCATTTGTTTCTGAAGCACTAACAATTTGAATATTATTTTGAGAGCTATCAAATAGGTACAAATTTGGGTGATATTTGCTACCTATATCATATTTTCCTTGGTAATGAGACTGTTCATTTTGAACCAGCGTGTTATGTGCAACGGTTTGTTTTGCCCAAGTTTTGTTCTCTTTTAGATAATTGCCACCCCCTTTTTGTTCAATATTTACAAAACGTGCCAATCCGTAATCCTGTAATACTTCATCTCCATTTTCATAATAAGAATATGAAAGTTTATCATAATGACCGTGACTAGATCCTTGAGAAGCATATTTAAAAACAAGTTCTAATCCATCGCTTCTTAGAATTCCCACACCACCTTGTTTGCCTTCTGGTCCATCAGACAGGTTGATGGATTTTTTTTCAAAAGGCTCCGCTTTTCCATTCTTAACACCTAAGGCAACGGCAAGTCCGGTATCATCTAGCAAAACTTTGTTCTGTTTAGCGGCAATACTCAAAAGACCAGGGTCTTGATTGCCAAAATAATAAGAAATATCTACGGCTGTAACCAATGCGTTATTATAATAGGACATTCCTTTTTGACCGTCGTTAAGGGGGAAGAAATCACCGTCTGCGTCAGATAAATTCAGAAGTGCATCTATAGATTTTAACAACACGCCGTCTTTGTATTCAAAAATTTTAAGTTCAGGTTTTACATTATGCAATCCTTCCGCAAAAATTAGAAATGGATACATGGCATAACGTTGATAATATGGACCTTCGTTATAATAACCATCCGGGGAAAATGGTTCTTCTATGTTTGCTAAAAATCCTGCCTTACCATCCTTATTTAAGAAACCGCCATCATCATCTTTTGCTGTCTTATCTAAACTGACCCCTTTTATGCCATATAAGGCGCGATCAATCAATTCTTTATCGTTCATGACCAAGCCTATCATACCTACGGCGGCATTACCCCATGTGCTGTGGTTGTGTACTCTTTGATAGAATTGCGGACTATCTACGGATATATGGTCGGCAAAAGGTCTAAAAAGATTTTTTTCAAGTTTCTTTCTTTCGGCTTTATCCAAATAATCATAAATGCAATCATATGCCTGACTAACATAGACCAGCCAATTAGAGTCATTTAAACATTGCCAAAATAATTTACCTCTTGCGTACGACCTTGTTTTAGGGTGTAAGGGTAAGGTCTTGTACATTGCTTCATACTGCATAAGCATGTCTTTTACATATTTGGCATACTTTGCATCATCTAAAATTTGATAGAGAACACCTGCTTGCTGCATGACCACCATATTACGTTTATGACGTTCATGTGTATAACCACCGGAATAATCTTGTGGCACCGGAGTGTCAATACCTAGTGCAATCTCTGCATCAACCTCTTGTTTTAACTTTTCTAGCGATGCATCAAAGAGGGGAACATTACCCAGTTCTGCCCGTATATTTTGAACGCCGGCTTTGGTAAGAATCAAGCTGGGGTGCTCTTGGGCCATTGTGCTGAAACAAAGAAAAATGCAGCAAATAATTACTTGTATTGTTGTTATGTTTTTGGTCATTCTTGTTGTTAATTTTTAATAAGACCTAAGTCTTTGCCATCGGTACCTTTACCTTTTAAAGGGGAGTCTGTACTTAATGAATAATTGCTACTTTCTTTAAAATCAGGGGTAAGTTGCCACTGATTTTCTACATGATATTTTTGATCTCCGGTAACGATCAGTTTTTCTGAATTGCTTAAAGCGTTGTTGAGAACTTTTACAATAGGTTCACCAACTACCAAATGCATGTTTATGGCTTTACTGTCCTTAAAAATATTGTTCTTGATATCAATTTCCTGCACGCCGTATAATGAAAGGGTAGCTTCATATTTGTTCTTTTTGCCATAACCTACATGGTCAAAAACGTTGTGTTCTACTTCTAAGAACGGACCAAAAGTACTTTCATCTTTACCGCCTCTGTATAATCGTAATGCAGCGCCCTGTAAATCATTTATAGCGTTATTTTTCATTATAAAATACTCTACATTATATGCGCCAATGTCATCTGTTTCTTTATCCAATGCGGTAATACTTCCAGAAATATTCTTAAAGCTAGAGTTCTTTATGCTAATGGTATCGGCAAAAGTTCCTTTAGAAACACGCAGTACATCAAACGAGTGGTTGACAACCATATCTTTGAATTCACACTTTTCTATAAACAGTTTGTAATTATCTATCATACTGGTTTTGCTGGTACTTATTACAGCGTTACCTGCGTAATCCGGAGATTTTGTACCGTCAAAAGTGATGTTTTCCAGTGATAGACTACCACCGTTCTGTATTTCAAAAGCCATCATTCTTTCAAAGAGAATAGTTGCTTTTTCATTACCTAGTGTTTTAAAAGTAAGTGGATGGTTAATGTTAACCGCTTTGGTCAGTAAATAAGTACCACCATCTTCCAATAGAATAATATCACCAGGTTTTGATGTTTTTACCACCTCGTACAGCGTGTTAATGCCAGCTTCAACATTGATCACGTTGCCAGAGTTTAAGGTCACGTAATTATCAGTTTTAGAATACCAGGTTGTACCTGTATTTTCTTTAGTTGCAATTTTAGGGCTGATAGATACTTTCGATTTGATTTTATTAGAAGTAGGAATCAATAATCCATTATCGTCTTTTACCAGTTTAATTTTGGCATTTTTAAATCCTTCTTCTATAGTGGTTTCAGAATGTTCACCAAGAATATTATTTTTAAAAGTAATGCCGCTAATATCATCATCAATGGTGAAAATATCTTTTTTGCTTTCATTATAAATGATGTTCTCTGAGAACTCTGATGTCCTTGGAGCCTGACTTCTTTCTTCGTCGCTGCCTGCACCAAAAAGAATATTATCACAATTTACAAATGTGTTGTTGTTTACTTTAGAATCTATAACAGGTACATATCTATTAGGAGGTGAGTTTGGTACACCGTTCATCATAACAAAAGCACCTCTAAAACGATAGCCGGTTAAGCCAATATGGTAGTTATTTATTACGGTTTGGCTTTCATTGATTACACGAATGCCACCAGTGCTAGGTTTGTTGTTTCCTATGAACACATTGCCATCCACTAAGGTTTCATTACCATGGCGCATAGTCAATGTGCCGGTACATTCAAAGAAAGTATTATACTTGAACGTGTTATTACAAGACTTGTTCGATATAATTTCATGCTCCCCATTAGTTCTGTCAAAATAATTGGATTCAACCAATGTGTTGGATTTTTCCAATGCATGGTGGCTGGTTCCAATTCTTAAGGTCTCGCCTCCGTTATTACCGTACGTAGGGCGTGGTCCAAAATAATTATGGTCAATTTGGTGGTTATTGGCTCTACTATCTTCAGTATCTAAACCAACGATCATGGTAACGCCCAAGTTCTTTTTTCCAGCAATGTGATTGTGGTCAATTCTATTATTTTTTCCGAAAATAGTGATCCAATAGTCCTGTACTTGACGTTCTGGGTTGTTGTAGTTATCAATTACACATTCGGTTAACCGGCAATTATTTGCCATTTTTTCCCTACTCTTTCTAAATGAAATTACAGCATTGGTAGGGGTGTGGCCATTTTTAAAAACCAAGCCCTTGACAATTAAATGATCTCCGGCTATTCTTAGGTTAGATTCACCGGATAAAATGACTTTGCCCATTTCTTCAACAGTAAGTGTTATTGGGTTTTCTGCCGTGCCGTTCGCTTCAAAAAGTAATTCAGCATCTGTCCATACACCATTAGCGAGTACAATACTATCTCCAGGTTGTACTTGTTTTAGTTTAGCTTCAAACTCTTCTACGGTATGCACCAGGTTAGAGGATGCGCTTGGCGTAAAGGAGAATACCAAACAAAGACATAAAACTGATAATAATAGATGATGAGGTTTCATAAAGCAAAACTGGTTAACCAAATTGGTTTACCAAAAATAAGGATATTTGTAAGACTGGCAAATATTTAACATATTATAGGTGTTTTTAATTATGTTTTGATAATTTATGCCTTGGACAATTACCAATTTCGTAATATTTAAATTTTGAAATTCGGTCGCTGATTTTCGTGATTTCTCCAATAAAATTTGTTCACTAAATGCCTTATTGTAAATTGGTTGAATAGGGTTGTTATAGAGGGGCGATGCTATTATAATTCCCAAGTTTCCCCTGGTAGTAGGGTTTTGGTTTCTTCAGGTGATTTTAATTTTGAAACCGTAAAAGAATTTTCATCCGCACTAGTAGAAGTGATTCGATATGTATTTCCAACTTTTTGAATGATAAAATCCGCATTTTTGGAAGTTCTCACGCTCAGTTCTTTGAACAAGATATTATTTGCATTAAAGAAATAAGCCGTGTTTTCTTTGCTGATGCTGGTATAGCCTGCATTTTGAATTTTGGAAAGAGATGCGTTTATGTTCCATTCGTTCAAATTTAACGTTTCACTAGTCTCATCGATTCTGTTGTCATAGCCTTTGTACGGATATATAAGGGTCAAAAAGCTAAAATTCTTCTTATTCAATTTAGAAACTTGAGACCAATTTTTTCCTCTGCTGCCAGAAGTGATTACGGTATCTGTGGCATATAATTGTAAGATGTCATGTCCGCTAGCGTCAGGTGCGGTAGCCCGTAAAAGATTGGATCCATTTTCATTTGTATAATGTCCTTGCCAAACTTGTTTGTACTCATGTTCTTGATTAGAGGAAAAGTTGTCTTTCACGATCCAAAAATCATTTTTTACAGAGATGACCTGCCTTGAGTAACTAACACCTAGGTTGTCAAAACCATCATGCTTTCCAATGAACAGGTCATAATCTTTGTGCGTGGTCCAATTAATAACGGTTGGCTTTGGCAAATCACCAAATTTGCCAAAGCCACTGCCTCCTTTGTTAGAAGTCCATTGTTTTCCCTGTAGCTCGTTATCTACTAAAGCCACATTCTTAACCATGGAGTTCTTGAATAATTCAAAATCTTTCAGCGAATACCTAACCTGATAATTTGGAAGAATGGCATGACCGTTTGCCATGGCTTGTATGCCTAGCATATCTCCATGTTGGTGGTCTGGTTTGTCCTCGTCTAATCCGGCACTAATCATCATCATTTTATCATTTGCATTCCATCCTTCACGCATAACGTAATAGTGAGTGTCCGTTAGCGCAAGAGATCCATAAGAAGGTTTCTTACGTTCAATATTTTGTAATAAATGCAGCTGATCTTGATTTAAGAACCAATACATTCTATCATCTACATTATCCGAGGCAAAATACCCAAACTCAGGATCTTCAAATAATAAATATCCAAGGGTCATAACCTTTGATATATCATTGGTTTCTGCCCAAGGAATTTCAGTATCGTCTTGTAATACAGGTGCACTTTTATCTGGGTAAGCTATTTTTGCCAATGTAGAGAATAAGCCCTCAAGCTTGTTCTTCCAAGAAGTATCAATAGTTATGTTGTTGATCTTAGCTAATTGGTATATGTAATAATAATTATTGATGTCGCTCATATGGTAATGAACAGAACGTTCAAATTGAAACCCATCATCATTGATTTCCTTATCCAAATGCTCACTAAGGCGCTGCATTGCTGTGTTGTACCACAACTCTGTACCTTCAAAATCCCTCAATAAAATAGACAACATTGCCAAAGCCGACATACCTCTTGTTTGATGGTTACCTGGTTGAAACTCTTGGTTTCTTTCGTAAAGGTGTTGCCCGTGTTGCAGAAGGGTAGCTATTGTGGTTAATTGGTCCCTATCTGAATATTCGGCTTCGTTCAAGATTAAATTATGGATCCACAACCAATTCAGTATTCTATATCCGGATCTAAATACCTCATACACTCCGTTACCATCTTCAATTTTTTCATAAGCTCCACTTTCAAGGGCGGTATTTAAGGAGCGCATTTGAGTTTCAAAATATTGAATGTGTTTTGGGTCTCTATCCTCATTAAAATAGGTGAGAATAATATCTGCCATTTTGTGCTGTCTGGCTAAATGGCGTAGCGCGTAAGCATTTACTTTATCTCCGTTTAAATAATTAAAAGGCAAAACCCATTGGGTAGAATCGGCGTATTTTGAGATATGGTCTTGTGCTCTGCTCTTGTGCTCCTCAAAATTATGATACTTCTCTTTGTAATGGGCTAGTCTATTATCAACAGTGCGGTAATCATAGAAATAACGTTCTGTGAACTTTCTTCTAAAATAGGCTGCCAATTGTTTTTCCGTAATGTTGTTTTCTTCAGAAAACTCAGCTTTTGTCTCGGGTTTAAGAACAGTAGCAAGTTCATTTACACCTAAAACGCTATCTGAGGAAATATGTTGAGCACATAGCATTGTTGAAAATCCTATAAGGAAAAGGGCTACCGTATTTTTCATGCTTTAATGTGTTAATACATTAGTTTTAATGGCAAATTCTCTTGTACCACCAATTCTCCTGAATTTTTAATTTCATTACCAGAAGCATTATTGTTTTTAGCTCCCCAAAGACGTGCAACAAGTTTTACAGGATTATCTATGAACTCATTGTTTTTAAGGTGTACATTGATAATCCCGTAGGTGTTCAGTAGTAATCCTTCTTCAGCTTTTGAGCCACAATGCGTAAAAGTGCTATTGGTAATGATTAGATTACCGCCAACGGTAGATTCATCATAGCCACCTCTATAATAGTCGATCACATTGCTGGTTACACCATCAAATGTGCTATTGTTAATGGTTATGTTTTCTGCATTGTATTCACCTTTGTCATCAGTTTCTTCAGATAGTTCAAGTCCGTTTGTACAGTTTAATACCGATGTAGATTCAAAAGTGATATGTTCTGAGAAGGAGTATTTATAGGCTTTTAGAACGTAATCAAAGTCAGAAATAATACAGTTTTCAACAGTAAGATTGTATAAGCTGGACATGCTTTCTTTTAAACTAGCAAAAGCGTATTGTTCTTTTTGACCATTTAAATGAACATTTCTAAGCATAAGTTCGCCTTTTGGGTGCATTTCAAAAGCAGGAGATTTAGATGCTCCACTATATTGTATGGTGGTCTTTGAGTTATTTGAAGGACCGGTAATAACTATTTTTTTATTGATTTTTAAGGGGGAATTTATCTCATAACGATCGGCAGATAGTACAATGGTATCCCCACTATTTGCAGAAGACAAAGCGCTTATAAGTGCTGTTGTGGTAGCAGCGGTATGTGTTTTGGTCGATGAATTTT
Organism: Maribacter sp. HS; assembly: GCF_048059195.1. Lineage (NCBI taxonomy): Bacteria > Pseudomonadati > Bacteroidota > Flavobacteriia > Flavobacteriales > Flavobacteriaceae > Maribacter > Maribacter sp. HS. The sequence continues at coordinate 51,021 of NZ_JAYLVV010000003.1, read as the reverse complement.
TAGCGATGTCTTTGTTGTACCATTCTGGTCCATATAATGAAATATTCATCATATCACTTTTGTCAGATGGCTTTTCTACAACTGCGCCTACCATGTTATGATCAGCTCTGGGACTACCAAAAAGATCTGTTTTGATCTGGTCAAATTCAAAGCCGTGGTACAGCTTAAAATCGGGCATTGTTTTTTCGGGCATTAATATATCTCCTTTGGCAACGGTCATAGCAATATCTTCTTGTATGAGTCCATCTACCGTTTTGAAAATGCCGCCTTGGTTGTTGATCATATTGCTCTTGAACAAAATACCATCTATGGAATCATGGGTGACTATAGGTTGTTTGTCCGGCGTTTCGTTATAGATTAGGTTATTGGCTACTATGGTACGTATAGGGGTAGCCGATCTTATCTCTGATTTTGGTAGGATGTCTTTTTGGTCAACATTAGATCCTACGCCAAATTGCCAAGGAGACACACAGTTTATCCAAGAATTATTAGCGACAACGACATCTGTAACCTGTAAGTATCTATTTAATGGAGATTTAGGAATTCCGTTCATAACAGCCAATGGGCTTCTAAACGTTTGTCCGTTCAAGTTATAAAAGTAGTTATTGGTCACCCAATGACCCGTACCTATTAGCCTTACGCCACCAATTTGTTCAGATTTTTCATCACCAATAAAAATATTACCATCTACAATACAGTAGTTACCATGTCTGGTAACCAATGATCCTTCACTTTTATAAAATACATTGTTTCTAAATTCATTGAAATTTGTTTTGCTAGAGATAACCTCTACCTCGCCATTACAATGATCAAAAAAGTTGTTGGCTACCAAGGTATGGCTAGGAGCCATAGATGTAAAACTATTACCTAGTTGAATGGTCTCTGCACTGGGACCACCTTTTGGAGGTCTGGGTCCAAAATAATTGTTAGTAATCTTATGGTAATTTTTGATGCTGTTGTTTCCTGCTAAATCTATTCTAACTGTTGGTCCTCTATTTGATTTTCCTGCAATATAGCAATGGTCAAGCTCATTATGTCTTCCTCTAAAACGAACCCATAAATCGGTCATGTTCCTTTGCGCCTTATTAAAATCGGTAATAGCGCTATTGATTACTTTGCAGTGATTGGCTACTGTATCTTGATCAATACCAAAATCTATAACGGCATCTGTTGGAGAAGCTCCATTAACAAAATGTAAACCATCTACAATAAGATATTCACCACCAATTTTAAGGTCAGATGTTCCTGTGATTTTAACCTCTCCGGGGGTTTCGGCTTTTAAGGTGATAGGGTTCTGTTCGTTGCCGTAGGCTACAAACTTAATGTTTACATTTTTCCAATCACCATTGGTCATAACAATTTCATCACCAGGTTTTGCATTTGCTAATGCCGTATTTAGCTCACTGATATCCTTTACGGTAATATTATTTACGTTGGTCTTTTTACCGCAAGAAATTAGGAGTAAGACGGCAGCTAATAGTGTAAAATACTTTTTCATTATAACGGGGTTAATCTTGTTCTATAAATGTAATGTGACAGGTGTATGTTATTAGTTGTGATTTGACATTAGATTTAATCGTCAAAAAATAGGTCAATTTATCAAAACTGGTTAACCAGTTTGGTTGACCAAAAATACATATATTTGTAAGACCTCCAAATTTTTAACATTAAAACTGGCAGTAAAACAATTTTAAGTAGGTGAAAATGAGAAATGATAATAAATCGATATCAAGAAGAGAATTCGCGAAAAAATCTGCTAGTGCCTTGGCAGGCATACCGTTACTACATATAAATAATTCTTTTTTTCCATCATTAGCTACGAGTGAAGACGAATTGGAAATCAATCTGTTCTCCAAACATTTACAATTTTTGGATTACAATGAAATGTCTGCACAAGCGGCAGAAATAGGATTTAATGGATTGGATGTAACCGTACGCCCAAAAGGTCATGTATTGCCAGATAATGTTACAAACGATTTGCCTCGCGTAGTAGAAGCAATGAAGAAGTACGGGTTAAAACCTCAAATGATGACCACTAACGTTTGGGATATTTTACAACCAAATGAGTTGAATGTATTACAGACCGCAAGTCAATTAGGTTTTACACATTATCGTACCGGTTGGTTATCTTATCCTGAGGAAAAAACCATAGATGAAAGTATGGAGGAGTTTGCTGATCAAGCGAAGAAGTTGGCAGAAGTAAATAAACAATTACGTTTGGTTGGTTGTTATCAAAACCATGCGGGTAATCATGTAGGTGCCCCAATTTGGGATCTGCCACCTATTTTTGCCAAGTCAGATACTAATTTTCTCGGTTGTCAGTATGATATTAGGCATGCCATAGTAGAAGGAGGTAAAAGTTGGGAGTTAGATTTAAGGCGTATTCGGCCATTTATAAAATCTTTGGTCATCAAAGATTTTAAGTGGGGTCTAAAAGATGGTGTATGGCAGCCGATCAATACCCCTTTAGGAGAGGGAATGGTAGATTTTGTACATTATTTCTCTATACTAAAAAAGTATAAAATTAAGGTGCCTATGTCATTGCATTTAGAATATAATCTTGGTGGTGCGGAACATGGTGCAACAACCATAAAAATGGATAAAAAAGAAGTATTCGCTAAAATGAAAAAGGATTTAACCTTTATCAAAGAAGCATGGAAAAAGGCGGAATATTAAAATTATTGAAGAAGCAATTATGACCAAAGTATCAACATCTACAAAAAACAAATTAAAAAAAGTAAGTACCGCTACTGTAGCAACATGTCTTTTTAAAAAAGGATTGAAAAATCAATTTATACAGCATGTTAAACCGTTGAAATTAGGGAGGCCTACTATGGTCGGCGAAGCGTATACCCTACGTTATATACCGGCAAGGGAAGATCTTAACCCTATTTCAGTATTTAGAGACCCAAAGCATTTGCAAAGGGTAGCAGTAGAGCAGTGTCCAGAAGGTGCTGTTTTGGTTATAGATAGCCGCCAGAATGCAAGAGCGGCATCGGCAGGGTCAATATTGGTAACAAGGTTAATGGTTCGTGGGGTATCTGGAATTGTTACCGACGGCGGTTTTAGGGATTCTGCGGAAATTGCGGATCTGGATTTTTCATCCTTCCATAATAGACCATCGGCACCTACAAATCTTACCCTGCACCAGGCAATTGCTATAAATGATCCGATCGGTTGTGGTGATGTTGCGGTATTTCCTGGAGATATTATACTGGGTGATGATGATGGTGTAATGGTTATTCCGGCACATCTTGGAGATGAAGTAGCCAATGAATGTTTAGATATGACGATGTATGAAGAGTTCGTAATGGAAAGTGTACAGACAGGTACGCCTATTATCGGGCTTTATCCTATGGTGAGCGATGAAGCAAAAGCCAAGTTTGAAAAGTGGAAAGAGAAGAAAGAATAAACGAAATTAACATAGATTGAAAACAGAAAAAAAGTGATTTGAATTCCTAGTAATCAAATCACTTTTTTTGTTGCGTGCTATTATAACAAAGCACAAATTTTTATTCTCCACCTCTGGCAGGATAATCATTTTTGGTAACGTAGTCAATTGCGTTTAAAATATCGTCCCAGTTAGGTCTTGCAAATGGCATGGTCTGTATGGCACTTGCATATAAAGTATTATCTGGTCTAATTAAGAACAATCCTGGTTCTGAAAATTCATCTGGCTCTTTGTCAGATGTTTTTTTAGAAACATATAGCCCCCATTCCCTTGCGGTTTCAATAGGTAAATTATAACCAACGGGTAGCTCAGGAATATTCCATTCGTTACCAGCCTTTTTTGCTCTTTCTTCACTATCGCTACTTATGGCGATTAAATGAACACCTCTATCACTAAAATCCTTTAATTTTTTTGTTAGGGCTTCAAGGTAATTTTTACAAACGGGGCAATGTAGACCTCTATAGAAAACAAGCATTGTAAATGCTTTACTATCTTGATCATACAAACTCCATTTTGTATCATTGATCAACGGCAATTTTAACTCAGGTACTTCTTGCGTAGGTTTTATCATTGTAATATTATTTTATAATTAGTATTGTATAAAGGTACAAGGGGCTTTGCTCAAAAGTTTGTTGAATAGCTTATAGAATTGATGCAATACATGAATGAAAGCCGTAGCTACTTACTGATTATTAGCTAACCATTCTTCATACTTTGCATATTGGCCACTAGAAAGAATTTCTTCTAATTGTCGGGTACGTTCACTTTCAATACTTCCTAACATTTCGCCACTTGGTGTGTTGGCCTGTTTAGTTTTAAATCTGTTCATGGCAGCGGTAAACGTACTTATTTGTTCGTTGCTCATTTCCAATTTTGTGAACATATCAGCATATTCATCTCTAGTGGTAGTTGTGCTACCTTTTGCCATAACGTTGTTCATGGCACCTGTTGAGCCATTAGCTTGTGCGGCCGTGTTTTGCTGATCAATAACCGATGTGTTCGAAGTTTCTGAATTTGTATTTGCAGTTGTTACGTTTTGTTCAGTACTTACCTGCTCGGTAACGGTTTCTGTTTGATTTGTTGACATCTGTTTTGTGCTTGAGCATGATGCTAATATCAAGGTCAATGCTGTAGTTATAACTATTATATTTTTCATAATCTTCATGTTTTAAGAGTGTTACTGAAAATTATGGTATATATGTAAATACTATAGTCGCTATAAAAAATAAAATTGACCCTACAGATTTAATTTAGAAGATTAGGTGCTAAATAGTGTTAAGATATTTATTTTTAATATAATTGTAAGAAAAAGATGTCTTTTTGTTCCCTCGCTATGTTAAAGATATTGTTGTAGAATTTAATAATTAGACACCGGTTTTTATGTATAATTTGGTTTATAGGTCTATTGCCAAAACACTGAATGCAACCCAAATAAATGAAATACTCAATATCTCAAGAGATTTTAATTCTAAGCATGATATTACGGGTTGTTTAATATATCATGATGGAATGTTTATACAGTATTTGGAAGGGGAAGCAGAAGTTGTATTGACATTGTTCGAAAGGATAAAGGTTGATAATCGACATCATGAGGTAAAGCTGCTCTCTGAGGGAAATATCTATTCTAGGGAGTTTGATACTTGGAGTATGGCATTTCTATCGGATGAAATACCTAATGAGGCATTTGAATATATAAAGCTTATGGTGGGTTCTAGTGGTGAAGATGAAGAAATGCACGTGATACCAAACCCCACTACCAAGAAATTTTGGTTGGCGGCAAAGAACTTACTTAACAGCCTAGAGCAGCGAGCCTAGTTAAATGTAGCTGGTGTGCCCCTAAGTCTCTTAAATTGCTCGTAGGCTTTGTCCACTTTATCTTTAGAAGCTTTTTTAAATTCAGTTTCGGTAACCTTGTAATGTGTTTGTACACTATCCAGTTTAACGCGCATTCTATGTAAGACCTGGGCATAATCGGTATTCATGATCAAATTTATTTTTTCATTTGGATCTTTTTCAAGATCGTATAACTCCCAAGTATCTATATCATCATAAAAATGTATTAGTTTATAACGTTTTGTTCGTATACCGTAATGCTTCTTCACCATGTGAAATGCGGGGTAATCGTAATAATGATAGTAAACCACATCTCTGTAATCGTCTTCGTTAAGTGTCCCGTTCAATAATCCGAAAAAAGATTCTCCTTGCATGTCTTTACTTAAATTGGAAAACCCGGTAAGTTCTAAAAAAGTAGGCGCGAAATCTAGATTTTGCACCATGGCATTGATTTTGGTTCCTGGTCTTATGGTCCCAGGTAGCTGCATTAGTAGTGGTGTTTTAAAAGATTCTTCATACATAAAACGCTTATCGAACCAACCATTTTCACCCATCCAAAAACCTTGATCGGAAGTGTAGACCACTAGCGTGTTTTTGTCAAGACCGCTTTCTTCCAAATAATCAAGAATTTTGCCGACACCCTCATCTACTGCGGCAATAGTTGCCATATAATCTTGAAGGTAACGCTGACCCTTCCAGATGGCCAAATCTTTACCGGTTAAGTGAGCTTTATGAAAATCGTTGTTTTTATCTAAGTAAGCGGCGTTCCAAGCGTCACGCTGTTTTGGGGTCATTCTATCAAAGTCCGTGGTCCATGGATTGTTATGGAGTTGTGTGCTCCCAAAAGATTTGGTCATTTTTAAATCATGGCCTTCGTACATGTCATTATATATGGTCTGTAGTTGCTCTTTAGAAGCCCATTGTTTATTAAAATCAGGAAAATAACTATCGGGTAATGGAAATTGTATAGAATCGTAAAGGTTTGCATGTCTCAGTGCGGGCATCCAATTTCTATGCGGGGCCTTATGCTGTACCATTAAAAAAAATGGAAGAGAATCTGTTCGGTCCTGTTGCAGCCACTTTAAGGCATCATTGGTAATAATATCGGTAGCATAGCCTTCTATACGGGTTGTGTCGCCATGTTCAATAAAATCAGGATTATAATAGTTTCCTTGGTCTACAATAATTTTCCAATGATCAAATCCTTCTGGATAACCATGTAAATGCCACTTACCGAATACTGCGGTGTTATAACCAGATTGCTGTAGCATTTTAGGTAATGTAGGCTGACTACCATTAAAGTGATCTCCGTTTTGTCTAAACCCGTTTATATGGCTATGTTTTCCGGTGAGGATAACTGCTCTACTAGGACCACAAATGGAGTTGGTAACAAAACTGTTTTGGAATATGGCTCCATTCTCGGCAATCCTATCAATATTAGGAGTATTTGCCAATTTGCTGATGGGGTGGCCATAAGCACTTATTGCTTGAATGGCGTGATCATCTGCCATGATAAATACGATATTTGGTTTTTGAGCGGTTTTTTTACTCGTATTTATTTTGGTGTTACAAGCAATGGTCAATAAGCCTATAAGCGTTAGGATGCCTAGTCGCATAGTCGAATTCAATTTTATTCTAAATATTGTATCAAAGATTTATTCCAGTTCAAATTCAGTAGACATTTCAGCATTGGAATTTCCACCTACAAAAACAATAAACCTCCCTGGTTCAGCTACAAATTTTAATTCACTGTTATAGAACTTTAAATCATTTGCAGAAAGTGAGATAGTCACTCTTTGGCTTTCCCCTTTTTTCAAGAATATTTTTTTAAATCCCTTAAGCTGTCTTTTTGGAGGTGTTATACTACGGACCTCATCTTTTAAGTAGAGTTGAACTACTTCTTCACCATCATAATTACCAGTGTTTTTTACGGTAAACGAGATATTTACAGCTTCATCTTGTGCTATTTTTTTCTTGTCAACAGCTATTGCACTATATTCAAATGTGGTATAACTCAGCCCGTAACCAAAAGGGAAAAGGGGAGATAGTTCACTATCTAGGTAATTGGATTTGAACTTTTCAAATGTATGGGTAGGTGCTGGTCTTCCTGTATTTTTCATACTGTGGTATATGGGAATTTGCCCCACGTTTCTAGGCCAACTTGCCGTTAGTTTTCCTGACGGATTATAATCTCCAAAAAGCACATCTGCAATAGCGTTACCGGCTTCAACACCAGGGTTCCAAACTTGTAGAATACTTACCGGTAAGTTAAGTTCTTCTGCTATGGTCAGTGGTCTTCCGCTAAAGAGTACCAATACCACAGGTTTGCCGGTATCTGCCAAGGCATTGATTAATTTTTTTTGACTCTGAGGTATTGAAATTTCGGTTCTACTAGCTGCTTCCCCTGCAAACTCTGAAGCTTCCCCGACCACGGCAACGATGACGTCTGCATTTTTAGTGTTTTGCAAAGCTTCTGCAATCATGGCATCTGGCGATCGTTTATCAATATCTACGCGTAGCCCAAAAACATTGGCACGTGAAGCCAGCTCAGGGTCATTGGTGATATTTGCCCCTTTGGCGTACGTTATTTTTGCTTTTGGAGCTACATTTTTTAAACCTTCTAAAACAGGAATGGATAACTGAGGGTCTCCCGTAGGTGCCCATGTACCCAGCATATTGTTTTTATCATTTGCCAAAGGACCAACCAATGCGATTTTAGCATCTTTTTGTAAAGGAAGTACGTTGTTCTCGTTTTTAAGAAGTACAAAGGATTGTGTGGCAATTTTTCTGGCAGCTGCTCTATTTTCTGCGGTCAGGATATCCTTTTTAGGTCTTGAAGTATCCGAGTATTTATATGGGTCATCAAACAGTCCCAATTGATGCTTTGCGGTTAAAATCCTTCTACAGGCAATGGTAATGGCTTCTTCGGTTACCTTGCCTTCTTGTACGGATTTCTTAAGTGTGGTCAAAAAACCTTCGCCCACCATATCCATATCAAGTCCCGCATTAATTGCTTGGGCGGAAACAGCTTGCAGATCTCCCAATCCATGCGCGGTCATTTCATTTACAGAAGTATAATCAGAAACAACAAAACCTTTAAAGTCCCACTGCTTTCTTAATAAGTCCGTAATCAACCATTTATTCCCAGTAGCAGGTATACCGTCAATATCATTAAAAGATGTCATGGCGCTACCTACGCCGGCATCTACAGCTGCTTGGTACGGTGGTAGATATTGGTTGTACATTTTCACCTTACTCATATCAACCGAATTATAATCACGCCCAGCTTCAACGGCACCGTACAATGCCAAATGCTTAACCGTGGCCATCATGGTAAATTCACTTTTTAAATCTTTACCTTGGTAACCTTTCACCATTGCCTTTGCAATAGCCGATCCTAAGTAGGGGTCTTCGCCAGAACCTTCAGAAATTCTTCCCCATCTGGCATCACGGGATATATCTACCATTGGTGAAAAATTCCAGTTAATACCATCTGCGGTAGCTTCTTTTGCAGCCATTTTTGCGGCACTTTCAATTAGTTCCATATTCCAACTAGAAGCTACGCCCAATGGAATAGGGTAGGTGGTCTTGTAACCATGAATAATATCGGAACCTATTAATAACGGAATTTTTAATCTAGAATTTTTTATGGCTATTTCTTGTGCTTGCCTAACTTTCTCTGGTCCTGATACACCAAATAAACCACCTACTTGACCAGCTTTTATTTTTGCTTCAACATTTTCACTTACAACAGACCCTGTAGCAATACCGCCACCAGGTGTCAATAGATTTAGCTGACCTATCTTTTCATCTAAAGTCATTTTGCTCAATAAGGCTTCAACTTCAGGTATGGTTTCTTGCGCAGACATTTTAGAAATGGCAAAAGACAATAGGAGTAATGGTATTAATTTATAGGTATGAGACATAAATATCGGTTTTAATGACCTTTTATTCTTTGTTCAAGGAGTTAGAGAAAAGCCATGGTAATAAATCTGGTTCTGTAAAAGCAGGATCCCAACTATTATGGTTGGCAAAATCATATAAGGTAAGCCGGGGGAAAGCTCCCTCATGTAGTAAAGCACTAACCATTTCCATTGTTTGTAAAGGGGCAACAACGTTATCATGAGCACCATGAAATGCCCATACAGGAATTTTCTTCGCATAATTTGTTGCGTAAGCTGCGTCGCCCGCTCCACATATTGCAATTGCGGCAGCAAAACGGTCCGGTTGTCTTGCTAAAAGTTCATAGGTGCCCATACCGCCCATAGAAAGCCCCATGACATAAGTTTTGTTTTTATCTACAAAATCTTCTTTTTCATAATTTTCCAATAATTGCAGTACAAGGTCCATTGCCTTGGTTGGTCCTTTTTTAAATTGAAAGTCCAATTGAACAGGGTAGTTGCTACGATCTACGTTTACCTGAGCCCAATAATCATCTGTAGGGCATTGTGGCATAATAACAATTGCGGGAAATTTGGTTCTATTGTTTTGATCAAGAAATAAAGCACTACCATGTGTTAATTGTTTTTGGTTGTCATTGCCTCTTTCACCCGCACCATGTAAAAATAAGATCAACGGATAAGTTTTTTCCGTATCAAAATTTTCAGGATATAGCATTCGATATGGCAACGTATCACCTTTTACGATCAATTCTTTCTTTTCAAATAAGCTGGTATCTTGTGCAAAAGCTGTATAGCGGCACACAAGAATTATGGCGAGAAGAAGCAAGTGTTTATTTTTCATACGTAAAACCTAGTTTGTTAAGGCCGTTTTGAATGTCTTCATTCTGCATAAAAAGATTCCAAAGTAAGCCCGTTCTGTAGTTTTCTATCATTATGATTTCAGGTCCTTGGTCAATTGCCAAATAGGCTTCCGCAACCCAAAAATTGTTTTGCGGACTAAAAGCATCATAAAATCCTGCAGGTCCCAATAATTTATCTTTATGCTGATAAAAATAGCGTAGCGCTTTTAGAGATTCTTCTGGTGTGTATGGAATGGAGCTTATAGCCGCTGTTGGAGATATTATGCCTGTGTCATTACTTGGGCTATGTGCGTTATACCCTAAAGTGCCATCTGTGTTTCTGGAGTAGCTAGCCGTTAATCCCCAGCAATTTTCGCCATAATCGATGAAATTTTTAGGATTTTCTACGCAGTACAGATAATTGATTTTAGCATGGTTGATGGCCGCAGCACCATAATCAACAAATTCGTCGTTCAAGTTTTGTGGTCGCAGCCCTAAATAAGAATAATGCGAAAAAAATAATGGTCCGCCGTTAGGGGAGTTTCCTGCGTGATCCACCAGTAATGGAATATTATATGCACTGGTAGCATCATTAATAGCTCCGTTAGATGCCCAACCGTTGGTATACACATCTTTTTCAATGGAATATTCTGGGGAAGCGGCAGCCATTATATAAGCAATCATTACTTCATTATACCCTTTAAGTTCTAAGTTGATATCAAAACCAAAATTGGGACTCCAGTGCCAGTAAAGGCTATTTTTATCTTGCGTGTACCAGTTCCATTCAACCCCTTTCCAAAGGGTGTCAGCTTTATTCGCTAAAGACTTTTCGGTATCGTCTCCATCTTTAAAATATTCTTTAATGCAGATCAAGCCTTGCGCCAAAAATGCGGTTTCTACAAGATCGCCACCATTATCCATTTCGCCAAAAGGTCTAACGGTACCATTGGTGCCATCTAACCAGTGTGGCCACGCACCGTGAAAACGATCAGCAGTTTCCAGAAAACTTAAGATTTGATCAATACGTTGTACAGATTCGTTTCTACTAATAAAACCTCTTTCTGCTCCGATGATCAATGCCATTAAACCAAAACCTGTACCGCCAATACTAACCGTATTTGGGTCGTTAGATGGTTCATTGGGGTGAAAACGTTCACGCGCCGCACCAGAGTTTATTTCGGCATAATCCCAAAAGTATTTGAAGGTTTCACGTTGGGTAAGGTCTAAAAGTTCCTCATCCGTAATTTCGGGTACTTCAGGGTCTGGTTCTGGCTCTGTTGGTGTTTCCGGTAGCTCAGATTGCCCAGTTGGGGCATCGGGTTCCGATGAGGAACACGCCATTACCGTCATCGTTAAGATTCCCAAGAATATAGCGAACGCCTTTTGGAGTGCTTTCTTTTGGTTCCTATGTCGGTTTTTGCCCTTCATTTTGTAGATGCTACTGAAAATCCTAATTTATCCAACCCGTTAATTACATCTTTGTTGGTCATAAAAAGCATCCAAAATAATCCGCTTCTATGATTTTCTATCATCACTGGAATAGGACCTTGGTCAATAGCTAAATATCTAGGCAAAACCCAGTTTTTTTCCAAACTAAAGGCATCATATGGACCGTATTTACCCACAAGCGTATCATGGTTGGTGTACAGGTTTCTTAAAAATGCCATACTTTCCTTAGGGGCATATGGCATGGAAGATAGTGCCGCAGTTGGGGAAATAACGCTGATATCCCTATCTGGTCTATGTCCGTCATATCCTTTAATAGAATAGCTAGACGTAAGCCCCCAAAGGTCTTCTCCGTACCCTTTGTAATTCTTAGGGTTGTCAACGGCATATTTGTACTGTATCATGGTATGATTATGGTTCAATTCCCAGTAATCTGCATATTGGTCTTTTAAACCTTTTGGGTTTAAACCGGTAAAAGAATAGTGAGCCCAGAACATAGGGCCTACCGGAGATGCATCACTTTCATAATGGTCTAAAACGGTGGGTAGACCGTAAAAAGTGGTATCTTTTGTTATAGCGCCATTTCTAGCCCAGCCTTTGTCATAAACTTCTTTTTTAATAGGATGGGTAGGAGATGCCGCTGCCAAAATGTACATGATCAAAGCTTCGTTATACCCACCTACTGGGAAGTTCATATCCCATTCATACTCCGGGGACCAGTGCCAGTATAGTACGTTTTCACCTTTGGTATACCAATCCCATTCCACCTCTTCCCATAGTTGTTGTATGTGTTGGGCAAGTGCTTGTTCACGTTCATTACCGTCTTTAAAATATTCTTTAACGGTCAATAAGCCTTCAATAAGAAATGCGGTTTCTACCAGGTCTCCACCATTATCTTTTTTGCTGAACGGAGTCATTTTACCATCTGGAGTAAGCCAGTGTGGCCATGCGCCATGAAAACGATCGGCATTGTCAAGAAAATCTACAGCTTTTTCCAGTCTTTCAAGACCCATTTCACGTGTTATGAATTCTCTTTCAATACCAACTAAAATTGCCATTACACCAAATCCTGAACCACCTATGGTAATAATATCCTTGTGGTGGGTTGGATAAATATCATCTAAGTGAATTCTTTCTCTTGCCAGCCCTGATGTAGGTTCTGCACCTTCCCAAAAATAATTGAATGTCTGCTTTTGTACGGAATCCAATAATTGTTCATCCGTTAATTTGATATCTTCTTTTTGCTTGTCTTGATCTCTAAGTTTGGACTTAGAGGATTGACCATTGCAACCCACTAACAAAGTCGCAATGGTCATTGAAATTAAAAATAACCTCATAAAATCTACTACATTAACTAATTTAAACTAAACTATTATCGTGCTTAAAGACCTGCTTGTCTTATATCTTGAATTTCTTGTTGGGTCAGTGCTTTGTTGTATAATCTTAGCTCATCAATAAAACTAAGGTCAAAACCATGTCCCCATTCTGTAAACCTTGGAGCGCCTGAACCTATGGATAATAGGTCACAACCTGTCCAATCTACGCCTGTAAAATCACCTTGGGAAACTACTTCTCCATTAAAGTAAACCACACATTCAGTACCGGAAATGGTAAAAGCCAAGTGCACCCAGCCTGTAGTAGTAGGATCCAGTGCAGCCGCATCGCCACCATCAAACCAAGATTCACCGTCACCATTACCCACATTCAACTTAAATACTTGTCTTGTTGCATCACCTTCCCTAAAGAATCGGAATCCGTTTGTGCGTTTGTTCTGTACATTTGGGTAACCTGCGTTGTCCACATCTTCTGGACCCATAACTAAGATGGAACCTCTTGTTGGGTCTGCATTCAATTTGTACCATAACGTGGCACTGAATTCTTCTGTAGTAAGTGCTCCGGATTCATTCGTTGGAAACGTTAAATAAGAATCTGCTGCACCGGCATAGGCATTATCACCTTCTACGCTTTCACCTGCATAACCAGGTGTACCTACAACGGTAGCGTCAATGTTTCTAAAACGTTCATTGTAAGTGCCATCAAAAGGCATATAGAACATTTCACCATCAAAAGTAGGAGGGTAGGAAGAAACGAATTCACCTGAATCGTCAGCCATTATTTGTTGAACTTCATCTTGAGAAATTGCTCTGTTGAAAATACGAAGTTCATCCATTAAGCTTTCATCTGACAAGTGACCCCATGCTGTAAAGTTAGGGGAGCCAGACATGATGGAAAGCACGTTAACATCTGTCCAATCAATTCCGCTAAAAGCACCTTCACTGGCAATTTGACCGTCAATATATACCACGGCTTCAGCATCGGAAATGGTAAATGCGAAGTTTACCCATTCTCCTGAAGAAGGATCTACGTCTGCAGCCTCGCCGCCATCAAACCAAGTACCTGCATCACCAGAACCTACATTTAATTTAAAACGTTGATTGCCATTAGCATTTTCGCGGAAAAATCTAAATCCTTTAGAAAGGTCATTGTCTGCGCCATTCACTAAAGGCGCACTCATAGTCAATACACCTGCACGATCGGGAGAACTGTTGATTTTCATCCAAAAGATAGCACTGAATTCTGCATTCTTGAATCGATCAGGGTCTAAGGTCAAATACGTATCGGTTGCACCTTGGTAAGCGCCGTCTCCAGCAATGTTATCTTCACTAATGGACGGGGAGCCAAATTCTTCGGCTTCTTCAAAACTGATCAGGTCAACATACGCGCCATCAAAAGGCATATATAAAATTTCACCAGGATATTTAATAACATAGGCTGGCTCTTTTGTAAAATTGACCGTGCCGTTAGTAGTTTTACCATCTAGGTCTGTTGCCGTTACGGTAAGAACATGATCACCATCAGCTAATTGGTCATAAACCAAATCATCAACTACCAATCTTCTGTAATCCAGAAAATCAGCATAGCTTTTAATAGTTGTTCCATCTAAAGCAACGTTGACAGAAGCCAATTCTATATCATCTTGAGCTTCAAATTTTATGGTAATAGTTGCTAATTCTTCATTAACTTTTACAGCCAAACCTTCTGTTGGAGATGTAATGGTAATACTAGGAGCCGTTTCATCTGCCCCTGGGTCAACTTCAGTAAGAGAATCTATACCATCTTCGCAGGCTACCAAAATAAAGGCAGCCAACCAAAAGGTAATAATGTGTTTAAAATATTTCATTGTAGTTGGTTTTTAGTTTGCTATTTCACCTAATATTGGAAACTCGTCTATCTGATCTTGATGATAGGTTACAAAAGCCTTGTCTTCCGTAAATGTTCTGCCATCAAAACTTAGTTCATCATACCTGCCCAAGCGTACCATATCGAAAAAACGCTTTCCCCATTCCATTGAAAGTTCTGCATATTTTTCATCCACGATCTGATCAAGGGTAACACCGCTTAATGGAGCCATATTTGCTCTTGCTCTTACTTGGTTTACCGCCTCATCTGCAGTCATTACAGAATTATTGGCACCTTGAACTAGAGCTTCGGCATACATTAGCAATGTTTCTGAGTAACGAAAAACAATGTTGTTCTTGTTACTGCCATAAGCCGTACGACCAGGTATTAATTGATTGGTAGGTAAATAGTGTTTTCCACTTGAAAATATGGAACGAACCGTTGAAGTATTTTCATCACCATCCCTGGTAATGGGAGATACAAATGAAGGTAGGGTTTCCGCGGTATAAGGCGTAGTAGCGATTAAACTGTCAATACCCTTTTGACTAAAGAAAACCGAAGTTTCCAGACGATCGGTCTCGCCCCTGTCCAACATGAATTCTATATATTTTAGGCTAGGTTCAAAGAATCCCCAGCCATTACTAGAACCATCAACCTCCGGATTCCATGAGTTTGGACCATATGGAGCGTACAAGTGGCTTACCCTATCACCCTCACCATTGCCGAAATCCGAGTATTGAAATTCAAATAAATTTTCGTCGCTTAGTTTACCGGGAGTTTTAAACAGTTCGTAATAATCTGGGAACAAGCTGAACTTACCAGAAGCAATAATTTCACCGGTTGCATCAGCTACGGCTTGGTAGTTTTTTAGTTCTTGATTTGCCTCTGCCTTAATCATTAAAGCGGTGTACTTGGTAACGCCGCCAGGTAGGTCAGTTCTTTCATTTGGCCTTAGGTCAAGCAAGAACGGAATTGCTTCATCCATTTGATCGGAAATGTGTTGCATTACTTCATCTTTACTTGGCACCGAAGTAACATCTGCAAAATCGTTAAGATTCGATGAGGTTGGTATAAATACCGAACCATACACTTGCGATAGTTGAAAAAGCAGTACGGCACGTAAAACTTTTGCCTCGGCGATATATTGATTGCCTAAAGCGATGCCCTCATCATCTGCAAACTCCATATATCTCTCTATCTGCTCCATACCGGTATGTGCACCTATGATATCGCCATAATACGTTTCCCATAATGTTCTTGATCCAAAGAAGGAGTTGTCGTACACATAACGGTCTTGATTTTTTAGACCTTGTTGGTCACCCGCAGCATTAACATCATCACCTCTTGTAGCAACTACTAGTGGCTGTTCCCAACCTCTATCTGCAACAGATTGGTAGACTCCGATCAATGAAAAAATCATATCATCGGTTTGGGAGAAATCGGTTCCTCCCGCAAAATTATTATTCAGTTCCGGTTGATCTAGATCGTCTGAACAACCTATTAGTACAGTACCTAGAAAGGCTAAAAGCACTGTTAGTTTGTTAACTTTTATATATTTCATAGCTGTATGTTTAAATTTTAATATTTACGCCAAAGGTGTATACACCAGGTATAGGGTAGGTCTGTGTATCCCTACCATCAGAAACTTCAGGAGTAAATCCGTTATAGTTGAAGAATGTCAATGGACGCTCTGCAGTGATATAGAATCTAATATCAGGATTGAATTTGCTATTAAGTTTTGGTAGCGTATACCCTAATGTTACGTTCTGTAGTCTCACAAAATCTCCCTTTTCAACAAAAAAACTGCTTAAGAACTGGTTGCTCCAAGGGTTTCTGATTCCTCTTGCCGATGGATAGCTATTGGTGCTACCAGCACCGTTCCATCTATTTACGGCGAAATCTCTATCTATATTGGCATCTGGTGTCTGGCGAATGGCAAAACGTTTTTGGTTGGCAATGACATTACCGCCTTGACCAATTACATTTAAATTAAAATCCCACGCTTTATAATTCATTCCAAAATTGAATCCGAAAGAATATGTTGGAAGATATGAGCCAAGATCAACTCTATCTTGGGCATCAATTACCATATCTCCGTTTTGATCAACGAATTTTAAATCTCCTGGCGCTACGGTTAAACCATTTGCAATTGCAGCTTGTGCGGCAGGATCCGATAAAATTTCTTCATCGGTCTGGTAAACACCGTCTACTTTTAATCCGAAGAACGGATTAATGGTGCCGCCAACAACGGTACGTTGGGCAGTGTCGCCACCAGAAGTTAGATTTTCTTGTCCCGCTAAGTCTAATACCTCATTATCAAGAGTTGAGAAATTACCCCCAACACTAAAGCTAAAGTTGTCCGATACTTTCTGATTCCAATTGGCAACTATTTCAAAACCGGAGTTTCTAATAACGCCCACGTTCTGTCTGGTTTCACCTGGTACTAATAATCTAGATACTGGTATAACCGCATCACGAGTTTCCCTTACGTAGTAATCAGAATCGATCGTTAATTTATTATCGAATAATCTGGTGGTTAAACCTACGTTGGTTTCTGCAGTAACCTCCCACTTTAGGGCTTCAAAATCACTGCTGGTTACTAAGCCTGGATAACGAACATCACCAAAGGCAGCATCTACGGCTTCAGATGTAATTCCGCCGGTACTCGAGTCTACATTGGCATTACCCAATTCTCCCCAACTGGCTCTTAATTTTAAAAAGTCTATTATGTTGCTGTTCTCTAGGAAAGATTCTTCAGATAGTACCCAACCCACACCAACGGTAGGGAAATAGCCCCATTTTTCTTGGTATTTACTAGTGCCGTCAGCTCTAAATGTTCCATAAATAAGGTATTTGCTGTCATAGTTATATGCAATTCGCCCAAAGTAAGAGAAGAAATATTGTCTAAGGCCGTCATCACCAACACCAGCTACATCAATAGAATTGGCAAGATCTAGAAAATAAGACTCATCACCAATACCTGGTCCGTTAGGGAAATTAAGACCTTTTGCCTCTAATTGCTCATAAGAACGGTCTCTGTAAGAAGTACCTACCAATGCCGTTAGGTTATGTTTGCCATAACTATCGTCATAGGTTAATGTGTTGTCCCAAGTTTGCTCGGAGAAAGTGGCATTTCTTTTCACCAATTCAGCATTTTCCCTAAATGCGTTACCATTTCCGAAAAAATAAGGTAAGTCTACCTCTCTAGTTTCGGTAGTTTCAAAGTTGTGGTAAAAAGCAGTTTTAAGTGTTAGTTTATCCGGAACTAATTGATAGTTTAGGTTAACCGTAGTCAAGGTATTTCTGATCTTGTCTCGGTTCTCGGTATTTTCCATTATAGGAAAAGGATTCTGCGTACCTCTGTATCCTAAATCTTGTGCATTCGCATAAGGTTTAGGGTATGCATCTGTTTTAGAAGGATCTAGTACAGGCATTGTAGGCGTTGCATAATATGCCAAAGCAAAAGCCGTGTTTTCCGGTCTATAACTTGTAGCATTGCTAAAAAGGGTAGAGATACCAATATCTAAGCGATCGGTAATATCCACATTTACCTTAGACCTAATATTGAACCTTTGGTATTCATTCTTCATGTTCAAAATACCTTCTTGTTCAAAGTAGTTTAAGCCTAATGAATATGTTACGGATTCCGTACCACCGGCAACACCAATGCTATGGTTCTGTTGTAGGGCATGACGTAAAATTAAATCGTACCAATCTGTGTTGACATCTGGTACATTAGGGTTGATTCTACTTCTTCCATATCGTTGTATGGCATTTTCAATAGACTGTGCCTCGGCAGCAGAACCAGATTCTCTTGCCAAGGTGGCAAACTGTTCACTGTTTGAAAGTGTAACCACATTTTGCGCTATTTGTACACCTTGGTAACCATTATATGTAATTTCTGGTTTTTGGTTGATTTTACCCGATTTGGTTTCGATCAATACTACACCATTAGCGGCACGTACCCCGTATATTGCGGAGGCAGAGGCATCCTTAAGAACAGAGATAGTTTCAATATCCTCTGTATTAAGAAAATCGATGTCATCGAAAAATGTGCCATCAACTACATATAGTGGGTCTGATGCGCCACCCACATATGATCCAATACCACGAACCCTAATTGTTGGTCCTGTACCGGGAGCTCCGCTACTTACTACCTGAAGACCTGCTACTTTACCCTGTAAGGATTGCATGGCCGCACTCGTTGGCGTTCTAGTGATATCTTCTGTTTTAATGGTCGTAATAGATCCAGTAAGATCTGCCTTTTTCTGAGTACCGTAACCCACAACAACCACTTCATCTAAAGTTTGAGAATCTTCAGATAAGCTTATGTCAATAGTTGATTGACCGTTCACCAAAATTTCTTGGGAAGAGTAGCCAATGTAACTGATTACAAGAGTACCATCACTAGGTACATCGTTTAAAACATATAGACCGTCAAAATCAGTTTGGGTTCCTGTAGTAGTACCTTTAATTATAATACTTGCACCAGGTAATGGTTGACCACCTTCGTCAATAACAGTTCCCGAAACCGAAATTCCATTTTGCGCAAAAACCGCCAAGTGGGTCATTAAAATGCAGAATGTTAAAAATTTGATTCCTATTTTCATAATTGTTTAAAAATTGAGTTGTAAAATTATCAAGTTGTTAATTTTGATAGCAAGTTATCAAAACAAGGAGCAGTTAAATTTTATTGAACTACATAAAAAGTACATCAATAGTGTGTAGTGCGTGAAAAGCCTTGATTATGGGGTTTTGCAGTAGTAAATGTGTTAATGGAAAAGTAAAAATTAACGTTTTGATGTAGTAATGATGTAGCTAATTAACGCATTCTTAATACGAGTGGTGGTTGTAAAAACCATTAATTGATGTTTTATTTAAATTTAATGAGGTAATTAGATAGGTTTTGCGAGCTGTCTATATTCAATTTTTTGCGAAGACGATATCTGTGGATCTCAACACCACGAACAGAAATACCCATTAACGGAGCAATCTCTTTTGTGGTATGATTCATTTTGAGATAAGCACATAATCTTAAATCCTTGGGTGTTAATTTTGGATATTTCTTTAAAAGATTTTCAAAAAAATCTTCATGCAGTTCTTTAAAACTTACTTCAAAATGTTTCCAGTCTTGGTCTTCATCCAAAGAGCTATCAAGTTTTTTAGATAGCGACTTAAAGCGCTGTTTGTTGCTAAAGGCTTCTTGATTTAATGCGATCATATCTTTTAGTTCTATGATCAATTCGTTTTTTTTGGCAACACTCATGGTGGTTCTTGCCAATTCTGTCTGTTTCCTTTTAATTTCTTTTTCTAATTTTTCTTTCTCTATTTGTGCCAAACGTTCATCTTGTTCCCGTTGCATTTGAATCTTTAGTTGGTTATGCTTTTTAGCCAATTTTTGCCTGTTGTACCAGCGGACTAAAAGAATGGCCGCAATAATCAATAGTAGGTAGCCCAATAAACTCCAATTGGAAAAATACCAAGGTCTCAAAATTTTAAATTCAATAATCTTTGGGGCAGATAGTTCATTACCAATACTAACGGTATGAACTTTTAGCGTGTAATCTCCAAAGGGTAGGTTTTGAAGTTGAATGGTACCATTTTCCAAATAGTTAGACTGATCAATTGTGCCCGTAAGTTCATAGAAATAGGTATACTGTTTAATACTGCCAGCGGAAACATTAATAAGTAAAGATTTGGATTTGTTAAAGGGTATTTTAAAACTTGAATTATTTAATAGATACGTTTCTTTTTCATCTTGAAAAGAACTTAATCTGGGTATTGGTAATGCTACATTTTTTAATTCATTTTCAAATTTATTCAAGTTAAGTTTTCCAAAACCGTCGGTAAGGGTAAAGTAGTATATGGAATCATTATAGTTTACTATGGTTTCCGTTTCTATAGCAAGTCTTTTTCTAAGAAGGGCATCATCTAAAGTAAATTGATTATCACCAAGGTCTGTATGAATAATTTTTTTCTGATTATCATTATCAAAAAACCAATAACTTTTTGAATTATAGTTGACAAGATCCATATTTACATAATCTTTAAACTCTTCAAATTCAGATATAATATCAGCTATTGGATCATATTTGAACCAATTACCTTCACTAGATAGTATAATTTGGTTTTTAATATTGTACAATTTGATGTTGTAAGTGTTGGGTATGGCACCAGTTTTAATTTCTGTTGTTGCCAGCACTTTTGTGTGCGTACCGTTCATGGTTATTTTAAAAAGCCCTTTATATGGATGCGCCGCCCATAAAGTTGTAGCGTTTTCAAAACATAATTGCTTTACGGGAAAGTCAATGCCGGTGATACGGCTGGTGATCCAATTTCCGTTTTCCCTCTTTTTAAAATTTGCTAAACCGGTATATGTACCCTGAATATAAGAAGATTGTGTTTCAGGGATTTTGGCTATTTGATATCCCCCGGAAATGTCGGACACTTTGTTGAGCTTGTCATTTTTTAAAATAAAAGTACCTGTATTATGACCACAGAATAAATCTCCGTCTATAATTTCCAAATCCCAAACATGCCCCTGTGATCCTGGTACAAATTGCAACTGGTCATCCTTAAAATGATAAATACCGGTATTACTGCCCAAATATAGCTCGCCCTCATGATCTACAAGATCATAAACGGTACCTAAAACACCTGAATGGTCGGTATAATAAGTAATAGGGTTTTTCAATTGAATTTTATCTATACCATTATCTAGACCCAGCCATAATTGTTCTTTATAATGCAGCATGGCCAAAACGGTATTGTTCTGCAGTCCCAGTGCTTTGTTGAGGTTTTGAAAGGTATTGTGCTTAACATCATACGTGTAGATGCCGTTCTTAATAGTGCCAAATGCAATTGTATTTTTGTCGAGAGACAATACTTTGTTTAGTTGGTGGTCTTTCAGCTCGTTGTTTATTGATTCGTCCAATGGAGCTATTAGACCGTTAGTTAGCATATAACAACCATTAAGTTTGGTGCCGATAAGTAGATCGTCTCCAAAGGAAACCATGTCTACAATAGTTTTTCCTTCCAATATTTCCTGAGATTCCAAGGGAGCAAGTGTATTGTCTTTAATACGATATAATCTACGTTGTTCACCGGCAACAATAATCTCGTTTTTATACTTGGCAATATTTGTAACAACAAAAGGAGCATCTAAAACTGTTATTTCATTGTTTCGGTAAATATATACGGTTGAAAAGGACCGGAAAATGATGGCATTGTTAAGAGGTATAATTTGCCAGAACTCCTCGTTAGTAAATTCGTGTTCTTTTATTAAATGGGTTAAAGAGGTGTATTCTAATGAACCGTATGGATTCATTTTCCAAAAACCGAATTCTTCATAAGAGCCGGTATAAATTTTTCCATTTACATATGCAGTTGAGCGTATTATCGTTTTATTGGGCAGTTTGTTGAGTGTCCAACTTTCGCCATTAAAGTGAAGCAAGCCTATGTTGTTTGCGACATATAATTCACCGTTCTCATCAATAGTTAGTCCCCAATTTTTACTAGCGGCATTGTATTCATAGCTACTGTAATTCTGAATTGGAGGGGAAAGGTTTTGCCCATTACTCCACAAAGGAATAATGCACAAAGTGATGATAAGAAGAAATCTAGTTTTCATCTTTTAGAGTGACAATGTTTAATAAGGAGTCACTAAAGGTAAGTTAAACCAACTTTCAATAAAACTTAATGAAAATAATATAAAGTTTAAGGGTGATAATTTGAAATTGGACAAAAACGCTTTAGGAGAATTCACTGCATAAAAAAACCTCTGA
Source organism: Maribacter sp. HS (assembly GCF_048059195.1). Taxonomy (NCBI): domain Bacteria; kingdom Pseudomonadati; phylum Bacteroidota; class Flavobacteriia; order Flavobacteriales; family Flavobacteriaceae; genus Maribacter; species Maribacter sp. HS. The sequence continues at coordinate 28,586 of NZ_JAYLVV010000003.1, read as the reverse complement.
AATCTCAGAGGTTTTTGTTTTAGTAGCGGGGACTGGACTCGAACCAGCGACCTTCGGGTTATGAGCTCCTCGTATGGAAAATTTCCAACAGTTTTATTGGGCTCAGCCGCTATTAAATTATAAAATCGTATGCAAAAACGTATGCAGTTCTAGTTTTCTGATTATTAAATAGTATAGTCGCAAATCTATTGAAAATAATGTTTTAAAAGAACTTCAATTTAAAATGTTATTCATAAGAATTTCCTTTAGAAAGTATATAAATAAGATGAGTGAACTTTAAAGTATGTTTTTTGAACTGAATATAATACCTGCTAGATAGTCTTTCAAAATACTTTTGTAAAATAAAACAATAGAATAATGAATGATAATTATTTAGGGATAAATGACAAACCTTAAACTACTGTTTGAGATTGGAAAAATAATGAATGGAAATTTATAATAACTAAAGTTAAATTTTAACAAACTATCTAATATAATGAAACTAATAAAGAAACTAAGTGTAGGCCTCATTACTGGGTTAATTGTATTTCTAAATTCTTGTAGTGAAGATGATAATTCATCACATGAAGACACGGAACTACCTGATTCAATTGTAATAGACGAATCAGATTATTATCCAGAAGGTATAGTATATAATGAATCTGAGAAAGTGTTTTATGTAGGGTCTATAAGAAAAGGTAAAATAATAAAGATTGATTTAAACGGTAATCAAGAAATTTTTGCTGATGATGAAACCTTAGTATCGGTTTTGGGTACTATAATTGACAAAACCAATAATAGATTAATAGTATGTAATACCAACCCTGGTGTAAGTGTTAAATCTGATCCTGCAACAATTGGACAACTAGCTGAAATAGTCATGTATAATTTGTCCAATGGGAATAAAATTGGTACTGTTGATTTAACAGAAGTTGCACCTCAAGGAAGGCATTTAGCAAATGATTTAACTGTTGATACAGAAGGGAATATATATATTACTGATAGTTTTTCATCTATCATTTACAAAGTAGATTTGTTAGGAAATGCAACTGTTTTAGTTAATGATACATTATTCTCTGCACCTGAAGGTCTTTTTGGATTGAATGGTATTATTTATCATCCGGACAATTATCTTATTGTAGGAAAGTATGACGAAGGAAAATTGTTTAAGGTCTCATTGGATGCTTCGAATGATATTACGGAAATAAGTTTAAGTGGGTCTGTGAACACAGTAGATGGTCTTCTATTAACAGATAATAATACCCTAATATTAGCAAGTAATAATATTACAGGAGCAGATTTTGAGGAAGCAATATACGAGATTACCACTAAAGACAATTGGGAAACTGCAACTATCAGTAATACATTTTTAACCCCTCAAGGAACTTTTCCTACCACACTGGATATCATAGAAAGTAACTTATATGTAGTTTATTCTTCTTTAAGTTCATTATTTGGAGGTATAACTCCGCCCATAGAGGAATTCCCAATACAAAAAATATCATTTTAACTAATACAAATAAACTTTAAAACAAAATTATGTCTGATAAAAAAATAATGATTGTAAACGCATTGTTAAATGTAAAAGAAAAAGAGGCATTTGAATATTATTCCGAACATTCGGTTCCGTTATTTAAAAATGCTGGTGCTGAGTCAATAGCAAAACACAAAGTAGAGGAAACTTTAATAGGTGCAGAAAAAATACATGTAGTATCGATTCTGGAATTTCCAACTCGTCAAGCCATTAAAGATGTTTTTGAGTCAGAAGCATATAAGGCATTACTTCCTTATAGAGACAAGGCATTTATGAAATTAGATGTTTTTATAGGAAATTAAAATAACTGTTACTTTTTAAAATATAGTATTATGAATAAATCAATTTTATATTTGTTATTCTCATTCTTCACATTATCCGGTTTGTTTGCCTTTATAGCAATTGGACAAGAAACAGATCATAAATCTAAACAGCTTATAAATGCTTTGAAGGATATAAATGGTGGTTGGCAAAAATTGTCATCCAAAAAAGATGTACAATTCACGTATATCTACCATGATTTAGCAAAAGGAAAGGATATTTCTACTGAGCGATATATTTTTAACGGGGAGATTTCATGGGGTGAATACAAACGCCATGAAGTTAATATATTGCCAGATTCAAAAGGCCTTGTAAAACAAAGCAAGAGAAATGGCAAATCTACTGTCTCTTTAAATGAAGAAATAGTGTATAGCTCAGAAGCTATTAATAGTGCGGACTTTTTTAGATCTGTAAATTATTTTTGGTTTACGATGATGTATAAACTTGAAGACCCAGGTACGATTTATAAATATTTAGGCCAAGAAATTGTAAATGGTGTTAATTATGATAAAGTAAGCCTTACTTATGATGCCAAAATAATAGGAAAAAAAGTCAATGATGAGTTTATATTATTCTTTAATACTGAGACACATTTAATTGACAGATTTCTATTTTCATTACCTGCTTGGGGGATAGATGAACCTGTTTTGATTATGGAACTTAATTATGAAAAAATTGAAGATATTTTGATTGCTACTAACAGAAAGGTATACGCTCCAAATAAAAATGGGGAGTATTTCACACTAGGGGAATTTATTTCTAAGGATATTAAGTTTAATAATGGATATACTATAGAAGATCTAAAACTATAGTTTTTTAAACAAAATGTAGATAAGTAGTTTCAGAACATTGCTTTTGTTTTAAGCCGATTTGCTCAGTTTAAAATTAACTAAAAAACAAATTTTGTGTATATAATTAATACTAAGAAACCATGAAGCTTTTAGAAGGGAAGAAAGCCGTAGTAACGGGAGGGAGTGAAGGAATTGGATTTGCTATAGTAGAAGCATTTCTTAAAAATGGAGCAGAAGTGCTTGTTATTTCTCGTAGCCAAAAAAAGCTTGATTTTGCATCTGATAAATTATCGGTCTACAAAAATAAGGTACATACCCTTTCTTTTGATTTATTCGATCTTCAAGAAATTTCAAATCTTGTTCAAGAAATAAATGTAATGTTTTACAAAGTGGATATTTTGGTGAATAATGCGGCAATGGGTTTGTTTAAGAAAATAGAAGATATTGAGCCGATAGAACTAGAAAACACTCTCAGGCTAAACGTTCAATCTCCTTATATTTTAACACAACAATTGTTACCGTCATTAGTGAGAGCAAGGGGAAATGTAATAAATATGTCCTCTTATTTTTCTAACAAAATAATATATGGTAGATACAGTACCGTCTATTCAATTACAAAAGGAGCAATTGATTCATTTACAAAATCTTTAGCTTCAGAACTAGGTTCTAAGGGTATTCGTGTAAATGCTATAGCCCCTGGGAGTGTAAAAACTTCACTTTTTAATAAAGCAGTTGATAAAATGGATAGGGAACAACGTGAAATTTTTTTAAATAATATAAAAAAAATATATCCATTAGAAAGAATAGGTGAGCCAGATGATTTGGGTGGTATAGCAGTCTTTCTAGCTTCAGATCTGGCAAATTGGATCACTGGGTCAATAACTAATGTAGATGGGGGGTTGACTGTTAACTGATCTAAAAGATGTAGGGAGTTTTCATTAGACTGATTATGGTGTTTTCAATGGCTATTTTTTGTAAATTAAAAATTAAACTTTAGAAATGACAATAACTATTCCAAATGATTTTTACAGCTCTGCTTTAGAAAATGATGTAGTATACGGTATTAACGAAAATACAGTAGTCTTATTGAATAGAAAGAATGATTCTAATAAAACAAAAATTAACCTAACACAGCATCTTATTGCTTTTGGAATAGAGGGAGAAAAATATTTTCATTCTTTGGATGATGACGCTGTGTTATATAAGAATGAAGCAATTTTTTTAAGAAAAGGATTGTTTTTAACGACTGAAAAAGTAATGCAAAATAACAGCTATAAGAGCATTTTATTTTTTCTTGACGATGATTTATTATTAGATTTTTTTAAAAGAAACGGAAAATATTTTCCGTTTGTCAATCAATCAAAAGATGTTCCAAGTTATTATAAATTTAATTCCAGTCCTAATTTAGAGGTTTATATACAGTCTCTTCTTCCTTATTTTGAGGGTGAAAATTCTCTAACGGAACTTCTTTTTAAGGTTAAGTTTGAAGAACTTTTATTAAACCTTGTACTGAACGATAAGGATAATGTTTTTAAAGATTTTCTGATCAATTTAAATAAAAAAACCACTTATAGGCTAAATGAATTTATGGAAGGTAATTTTACCCGAAACTTAAAGGTGGAGGATTTTGCTTATTTAAATGGAATGAGTCTGTCGTCTTTCAAACGTAACTTTGAAAAAGTTTTTTATTCTTCACCAGCAAAATGGTTAAAGGAAAAACGTGTAGAAAAAGCCGAATTTTTACTTCAAACATCAGATAAAAATGTTAGTGAAGTCGCGATGGAAGTTGGCTTTGAAAACCCATCTCATTTTATTCAGGTTTTTAAGCATCGAAATGGAGTAACACCAAAGAAGTTTCAAAAAAGGTTTAATTAAATTTTATTTGTTTATCATAGATTATGTTACTCTTTTTAAAATACTATTTTAACCATATAGGATGATGTTTTTACGATGTTGTGAACTTTGTTTTTAATTAAAAATTATACAAAATGAAATATAAATATTTATTAATTCTATTATTTTCCACAATTGCTTATTCTCAAAATACATTTACGTTAATAAGTGAAGACCTGGGTGGACAAACAACGAAAGTTCAAGAATTTAATGGGTTTGGCTGTTCTGGAGAAAATAAGTCACCTCAATTATCGTGGAATAATATTCCTGCGGGAACGAAGAGTTTCGCCATAACAATGTATGACCCTGATGCGCCAACCGGAAGTGGGTTTTGGCACTGGGTTGTCTTCGATATTCCTGCGGATGTTCGTGAGTTTGTTACTAATGCTGGAAACGTTGAGTTAGGTTTAGCCCCTAAAGGTTCTATACAAAGCTTAACTAATTATGGAATAAAAGGTTTTGGCGGACCGTGTCCTCCCGAAGGACATGGTATTCATCAATATATAATTACTATTTATGCTTTAAAAACTGATAAATTAGGTCTTGATGAAAATTCTGATCCTGCAGTCGTTGGCTTTAATTTGTGGAATCAAACATTGGCAAAAGCTAGTATAGTTTCTTATTATAAACGATAGTTAATTTATAATAGAAAAGGGTCGATTAATTATTTTAACGACCCTTTCGTTATTATGGAAATAATGTATTTCTATTTTTTAAAGATATAATGGTTAAATTATGATGTTACTTCGTAATTACCTACTGTAGATTTAAAAGTTCTCATAAGTCTTGTCCAAGTGTTTAATTGAGAAATAGATAAAGCTAAGAAGCATATTTCCTCAATATCAAAAAACTTAGTTAATGAATCGAATAATTGATCCGAAATTTCATTTTTATTAATTAAAGTTAATACTTCAGTAAATTCAAGTGCAACTTTTTCTTTCTCTGTAAAGAATGGGGTCTCTTTCCAAACACTGATTGTAGAAATGCGTAGTTCGGTTTCTCCTGCTTCTCTCAGTTCTTTATAGTGCATATCTATACAGTAAGCACATTTATTAATCTGAGCAATACGCAAACGCAAAATTTCCAATAATTTGTAGTCTAAGGATGATTCTTTGATTAATTTCTCAAGTGACATTAATTTTTCAATGATTCCGGCTGGAATTTGACTAAATGAAATTCGTTCCATGATTTTGTTTTTTTTTATAAAAGCAAAATTATGCTACTCTTTTTTTTTGTAGATTAAGACATCTTAATAAATTTATTTACTTCTTATTTCACTTAAATATTCAGGTGTGATTTCAAGGTATGAGGCAATCATATATTGAGGCACTCGTTGTGCAAAAATTGGAAATTGAGTAGTGAAGAGATTATATCTATCCTTACTATTCATTTGTAGGTAGAAATTGGCTTTCCGTTGAATTGCAATCAACGTCTTTTCAGATATCATTCTAAATAATCTTTCAAGTTTTGTATTTGAAAAATAGAGAGTTTCTAAATCTTTCTTATTTAAAATTAAAACTGTTGTCTTTTCCAAGGTCTGTATGGATGAAAATGAAGGTATTTGATTTATAAAACTATCGGTATCTGTTATCCACCAATTTTCAAGTGCGAATTGAATTATTTTTTCATTGCCTTTATAATCGGTATAGAAGGAGCGAACTAAACCTTCCAAAATAAAATATCTATTATTACATATTTGACCTTCTTTAAGAATGTATTCTTTTTTGTCAAATGTTTTTATTTTTATTTTAGAGCAAAATTCATTTATTTCATCTCTATTGAATTCAACATAACGATTGAAGTATTTATGAATTTTTTCTTTCATTTTAAATATTAACGCATCAATTTTCAAAGAAAGTTAGCTCAATTGTTCAATATAAAAAAATAGTAATTTGTATTATACAAACCACTATTTTTCTTATACAATTTAAAGAATGTTAAGGGAAAACAGTATTTTTTGCAATATCTCTATTAGTTTCTAAATCTGATTTAACACTTTCTAACTTCATACCAATAGTCATTAAGGCAACTTTACCTAAAGGTAATCGAAGTGAAGGGTTTTCTGAATATACTAAATTTATAATTGCTTCAGCGGCTTTAATAGGATCACCTTCTTGTTTGCCATCAACACTTTTTAATTTTGTTCTAAAAAGCCCAGCAGTTTCAGTATAGTCAGCAATTATATTTTGAGCTTGCCCTAGTCCATTTCCCGCAAATTTTGTTCGGAAAGGTCCTGGCTCAACCAATGAAACTTTTATTCCTAAAGGAGCTACCTCTTGAGCTAATGCCTCGCTGAATCCTTCAACGGCAAATTTACTGGCATTATAAATTCCAAACCCTGCAAAGGCTTTAATGCCTCCGTGAGATGAGATTTGAATAATATTCCCCCTTTTTTCTTTTCTCATAAAAGGTAAAACAGTTTGTGTAACCTTTAGAGTTCCAAAAAAATTGGCATCAAAAATTTCTTTTACTTCTTGTAAGGAAGTTTCTTCGATAGCACCAACAAATCCAATTCCAGCATTGTTTACTAAAACATCAATTCTACCAAATTCAGAGATAACTTTTGAGATACAAGATTCTATATGCTCTTCATTTGTTACGTCCAATAAAACAGCAAAGGCTTTATTTTTATATTGAACGTTAAATTCTTCTACTTGAATTTGATTTCTAAAAGTACCAATTACGAAATCACCTTTTTCTATAACGGATTGAGCAATAGCTCTACCCAATCCGCTAGAAATACCTGTTATAAACCAATATTTCATAAAACTATTTTACGGTTAAGTTGTAATAAGGTGTTGGGTTTAGAGGGCAAAAATATACATACTTACCTTTTTTTAGCTCAACTACTCCTGAATACTCCGCCTTTCCTTTTTTTACATATGCGGAAGTAAAAGCGCTAGGTAAAGCAGTTTTCATTAAATCTTCCCCTTTATCTTCTTTTTTCTGGATAGCTAATCCTAGGTCTCTGTCAACATCTTTGTTAACGACTCTAAATTGGTATTTTCCTGCAGTAAGTTCTAAATTTTGTGTTTCAAATTGCCCTTCTGTTTGCGTTAATTCAATAATAATTACATTTTTTTCCATAGTTTGTGCTTTTGCATTTTGGTTCATAAATAAAGCGCAAATGATTAATAGCGCCGAAAATAATTTTCTCATTTTATAAAGTTTTTAAATATTACTTTACAAAAGTCTATGAAACCCATTTGCTAAAAAATGAACTAGTTCAAGATTTTAAGGCAATACGTTTTTTTATTTTACTTAAAAACTCGGCAGACATACCTAAATAGGAAGCCAGGGCATATTGAGGTACTCTTTTTACTATGGTAGGATAACGATTGTTGAATTCTAAATAGCGTTCTTCTGCAGTCATGCTTAAATTAGATAAAGCTCTTTTTCGGGAAAAGGCAAATGCTTTTTCCGTTGTAACTCTAAAAAATTCACTCAATCCATGAATTTTTTTACAAAGCCCTTCTATGTCCTTATATGTCATTTGTAATATGATAGAATCTTCCAATGCTTCGACATAAAGCGTAGCAGGTGTTTGTGTAATATAGCTGTAGAAATCACTAACAAACCAATCCTCAATAGCAATTTGTACAGTATGCTCTTTTCCTTGGCTATCTATAAAATAAGAACGAAATGAACCTTTTAAAATATAATTTCTATATTGAGAAATTTGATTTGGTTGGTCTATAAATTGTTTACGTTTAATTTTTGTAGTTTTTAGAATAGAGATAAACTCTTTTTCTTCATTTGGACTTAATAAAACGTAACGTTTAATATTATTTAAAATATTGAAGTAATCCATCAGTTTTTAGCTGCTTTATCCTATGAATATAATCAAATTAAAGAATTATAAATAAAAATTTTTCATGCTTGACCAAGACGATTTGTAGTTATGCGATAGTATGAAATAGTTGTATGTACTGCATGAAATTTATGCAAGACAACAAATGTTATAGATATTAAAAAAGCCAATGAATTTAAATTCATTGGCTAATATTAAACATTATTATGCCGCTTTATTCAGCTATAATTTCTTATAATATTATTCTTTGTTCATTAAAAATTGTCCGTGAGGGTTATCTATAACCATTAACCATTCTCCATTTTCCTGTCTTCTTAAGATAGCAACGGAAAGTCCACTTTGTTTAATCTCACTACCATCTGGAGCTTTACCAATCATTTCCCAAGGTGCAATATGAGTAGCAATGTCTCCTGCAATAAATACTTCATGACCGCTATAGGTAAAAACTGGATTTGCCATAGACATTCCCGTAAACATTTCTCTCATGATCGTGTTGTCGGAGATTGGTGTTTCTGGTTCAAATACCACAACGGCTTTAGATTCATAACTAGCCATAACTTTATTTATGTCTTTGTTTTCAAAAGCTGTTGTCATACTTTGGACTGCTTTTAACACTTTGTTTTGCTCTTTGTTGAATTTTTTTATCGTTTGACTATTTCCAGCTGAAATAACCCCAAAGGTTAACAATACTAATAGAACACCTAATTTTTTCATGATTATTTATTTAATATAGAAGATTTATTTCCTCTATATAGAATTAGACAGGAAAATAGGTGAAGTGTGAATTTTTATACTCTTTATTTTTATCAGTAAATTTTTGAATATTAAGAGCTAAATATATATGACAAAAAACTTGCTATGCTTTAGCAAGTTTTAAAACTATATGTATGTGAGAAGTAAGGGTTAAATATTTTGTATACCATCAATAATTCTTTTATTCATTACCAGTTTTATTAATTCATTTTGAAAATCGGTTTTATTTTCAAACTCTCCGTGATTTTGATATATTCCAGTCATAGAGTTTATTTCTTCCATTTCATCATTATATATAGTGACATCAGAAACAAAACTCAAATCCTTCTTTACAATTCTTTTACAGGCTAAAGCGGTATTTATTTTCTTATTACACCTACAAGTATTTTTAGGATTGTAAACTCCACAATTAGAATTCATAAAACCTTCTATCAATTTTCTTGCTTTTTGTAATTTTTTTCTAAAATTTTCAGGAGTTATATCAATAATTTCACAAGCTACTTTGCTTTTTATTTTTAAAACACTACCAAGTATAAAGACAATTCTTAAGTCTCTATTTAAACATTGTAACATAGCCAAAGTACAGCCTGTTTTCATCTCTTTTTCTAACAGATCTCTGTCAGGTAAATCATAGCTAGTAGGTTCTGTTATGGTGTTTAAATCTTCTGAAAACTGACTAAACGTTATAGGTCTTTTTTCAAAAGTGCTCTTTTTTTGATTAATTAAATAATTTGTGGCTAAACGATACACCCAGGTATTAAATTTACTTTTTCCATGAAACTTACTTAGATTGGTCATTACTTTTAGCAAAATTTCTTGTGTAGCATCCTCAGCATCTTCTTTAGTCCATAAAAAGCGTAGCGCTAAATTATAGACTAAACCATCTATGGATTTTATGAGTTTTTCAATGCTTTTTCTGTTTCCTTCTAAGCATGATTTAATAAGTAAGTCTTCCATATTACTAATTAAGTTAATAAAAAAAGGCTAGGAACAAGCCCTAACCTTTTACAAAATTATTCTGCCAAAATAGTCTGTAAACTAAGCAATTCTTCTTTTAACTGCCCTATTTGCGCATTTAACGTTCCTTCAATTTGTTCCAAAGGAACTGGTGGAGCTATTAAAGTAAAAGAATAAATTGCTTTGCCATCAGGTCCGGCAGTAACTCTTGAGTATGCAACTCCTATACTACCATCTGGCATTTTCATATACCAGTCTATGGTTCCTAGTTCTTTATTTGTTTTAGTTTCTAAACCAATTTTTAGTTCTCCATTTGGAGTTACTAATAAAGCAGATGTATCATTTGCTTGTTTAAAAGCACCTGTCCATTTTTCTAAATTGGCAGGATTTGCAATATAATCAAATGCTTCTTCTGTTGAGGTTAGTAAATTGATGCTTTGTACATCGTGATTCTTCATTACGTCCATTTTACATTTTTTTAAGTAACCAATGAATTTTGGTTATGTTAGTTTAGACCGTGAAAAAAGTGGACTGTGAATTTTTTATGCAGATTTTTATAACATTAAGATTTAACTCGATAATCACTAGGGGTAACACCAGTTTTCTTTTTAAATAATCGACTAAAATAATGAGGGTATTCAAAACCAAGCTCAAAAGCTATTTCTGAAATAGATTTATCAGAGGTCATTAAATCATTTTTAGCAGATTCAACAATGTAACTATGGATATGTTCAATAGCAGATTTTCCTGTCGTATTTTTTAGCGAATCACTCAGGTAATTTGCTGAAATATTTAATTTTTTTGCAAAAAAATCTACCGAAGGTAAAAAATCATTCTTTTTGGCGTTAAAAAAGGAATGGAGTTCCACTTTAAAGTTTGAATATATGGAGTTATCTATGTCATTTCTAATGGTAAATTGTCTTGCATAATATCTAAAGGAATATGTAAATAGTAATTCTAGATTAGATAATACTACATTTTTACTGTATTTATCTATAGGTAACTCATATTCCTTTTCAATGTTAATTAAAATATTTTCAATAGATTCTTCTTCTGTTCTTGATAAATGTAAGCCCTCATTTATTTGATATTCAAAAAACCCATATTGGTCAATCCTATTTTGTTGATTAGCGCTATTCCACAGTTCTTCATGAAAAAATATAATCCATCCTCTGGCATTTTCAAGTAAATCATTACTGAACTCCATAAGTTGCAAAGGAGCTGTAAACCCTAGAACGCCTTCTTGAAAATCATAATTGGTTCTGCCATACTTTACATAACCATTTAAGTTCTTTTTAAAACCAATGGTGTAAAAATCATAGGTAATTTTTTCAGGGCAACTAATACCCTTTAAGTCCTCTAATCGTTGAATACTAAACAATGGATGTTTGGGGGGGTCTAAACCCACTAATTGATGTAGTGAAGAGATAGATGGTATATGAACTGTTTTTTTCAATAGCTTATATGATGTTTAAATCAATTAAACTTTGAGCCGTAGTTTTTATCGATTCAGTTAAAGAAATGGGGCTCCAATTCAATTCTTTCTTAATTTTAGAATTGTCAACTAGTCGTTTGGTACCTAAATCGTTTAAAATAGGTTTGGTTTCTTTATCAAATGTACTAAATAACTTTACCATAAAGTTTGGTAATGTTTTAGAGGGTATTTTGGAGTTTGGAAATTCTTTTTTTAATATTTTTGCTAACCCCTTAAACTCCATATATCCGCTGGTGCATAAGTAACGATTTCCTGATGCATTTGGGCTTTCTAAAGCCTTAATATGGGCATCTGCAACTGCTCTAACATCTACCATTTCAAAACCTATTCTTGGCATTGCTGGCATACTTCCATCCATTAATTTTTTAATAAGATTCGCGGATGTGCCATAATCACTCTTGTCAAGAATAGGTCCTAATATAGCCCCTGGGAGTATGGTTACCAATTCAGGAGCATTTTTGTTATTTTTTACATAATCCCAAGCTGATTTTTCTGCTATAGTTTTACTTCTAAAATATGGAGTTGTATCTTTTTTATTGGAAACGTTCGTCCAATCTTTTTCCGTAAAAGTTCCATTTTTACGTTCACCGTAAACAACAGAACCTGTTGAAGATGTAACTACCACTCTTTTAACTCCGCTAGCGGTAGCGGCTTTTAAAATATTTAATGTTCCGTTTTTTGCAGGAAGAATAATATCGTTTTCATGTTTTGGTAAAACAGTAGGGAAAGGAGAAGCAATATGAACTATGTAATCGACACCCTTCATAGCAACTTTCCATTTATCAGTAGAATCGGAAAGGTTTATTTCATAAAAGCTTAAGTGATTTATGTTTTTGGTATGTTTTGCTATAATAGCTTTTATAGTTTCGCTTCTTTTTACATCTCTTAAAGTTCCTATAACTTCATATCCTTTATTTAATAATTGAATAGTAGTATGTGAACCTAAAAACCCTGTTACACCTGTTAATAATACTTTTTTATGCATCTTTTTAATTTTAAACAAAGTTGAGGCTTTGATGCAAACTATTTTAATACATATTACTTGTGTCCTAACACATTTTATAAGTAATTTTAATTTTGAGTGTATTTTAGTAATATGCCTTATGGCATCATAAGGCATATTGTCTATTTTAAATCTTTGAAAGATTTTATTTTACTACTTCATCTTCTTTTGAGTAATATTTGGAAGTAATAATAGCAATAGGTAAACCTACCAAGACCATATGCCAAACAATACCTATAATAGCTAAATTGATATCAAAAGGCGCTTTTGGGATATTTGATTGTGGTAGTACTATTAAATTCATTATCAACCAAATGCCCAAACCATAAATTAAGCCCATAAAAACAATGTTTGTTCTTAATACTTTAATTTTGGGAAAAAGAAAAAAATAAATAATAGCCACTACATAGGCGATTAAAAAATGATAGAAAGCTCCTGCTAATATCATTAAAAAGCCTCCGCCAATAGCTTCTGGCCCATGTATTCCAGCACCAATAAATTGTAATACTTGTATGGGATTAAAACCAAAGAAGATAAAATAGACAATAACCCCTGCTATTGCATCTAATACTCCAGCTACTAACCCCGACCATAAAATGGTTTTTGTTGGGGAATTGGATTTTGTAAAGTCTAAGGATAAAATTGAATTAGCCATAATATGTTATATGTTTTGTTGAAATTATAATTGAGGTGCTTCCGGAAAATCTATTGGAATTTGAGTAATGTTGTGTAAATAATTAGTGATTGTTTTTTCTCCAACTTGTATAATTACATCAATCAATTGTCCTTTGTCATATCCTTCATTAAAGAATATTTCCAAATATTTTGCATTTATCTTTCCTCGCGTTTGTACTATGTCTTGACTTAATTTTATTAAGGCATTCAATTTTTTATTAAAAGAAGCTTTTCCGCTTCTAATTTCTAAAGCTTCGGCTTCTGTAAACCCATTCATTTTACCAATTGTAGTATGTGCGGCCCTACAGTAGTTACAATCATTTATTTCACTAACTACTAAATTGATAGCTTCTTTTTCTTTATTGGTTAAGGTAGAACTGCCATTTTGTAAGGTAATGTATCTATTTAGCCCATTATCAGACATTCCTAAAGTGGCAAAAAGATTGGGCATAAAACCTACGCCATCTACAATAGCATCGTATACTGGTAGGTTGTTTTTTGACATTTGTTCTCTTGCGGGAACATCGAATTTAATTTGTGAATTTGATTCCATTTTATTTTTTTGTGTGTTTTAATGATTACACAAAGATTGGAAGTAATGGAAAGCTATACATTCAGCTATCTGAAAATAAAATGTTCAGATAGTTGAACAATTTATTTTTCAAAAATTAATTGATTTCTGATTTCACTTAAGTACTGTTTAGAGATACCAAGGTAAGATGCAATCATATACTGTGGTATTCTTTGCTCAAACTCTGGATACTCTTCTCTAAATAAAAGATACTTTTCCTTTGCAGAATAACTTAGGCTGTTAATAATACGTTTTTCCAATGTTATAGAAACTTTTTGAAAAAGGACACGGAAAAAATGTTCTAAACCTGATACTTCTTTAAATAGCGTATCTAAATTTTCTAGAGATATTTGTGCAACTTTTGTATCTTTTAAGCATTGGATATTTGTATTGGAAGTATTATTGTTTATAAAACTAGGAAGGTCCGTGGCCCACCAATTTTCGATCGCAAATCTAAAAATACGTTCATTGCCATCATTGTCAATATGGTAGGTTTTTGTAGTGCCAGATATTACGAAATTAAGATACTTACAAGGATCTCCTTGTTGCAGAATGTATTGACCTTTTAAATAATTTCGAACTTTGATTTTTGTTGTCAGTAAAAGTATTTCCTTTTTTGAAAGTAGTATGTTTTTTTGGATATGGATAATAAAAGGTTTTAACTCGTCTTTCATATTAAACAGCAAATTTAATTCGTTGTAAGTTGAAGCTTATTAGTTAGTGACAACTTCTCAATATTTTAGTAGTTATATATGATTTAGTCCAATTTACCAATTAGTCCCCACCCATTCGCCTTGTCAATAATAATACAATGCAATGTGTTGTTTCCTTTCTTTAAGTTTAAATAAAGCTTATTGGAATTTAGATCAATATGACCTTGATATTGTAAACCTTTAGATCTAAATGCATTATTTCCTTTGAAAATTGGCGAACCATTTAAATAAACAATTATTTTATCGCTATAATCGAAAGAAAATAATTTTATTTGGTCAGAATCAACATGGATATTTTTCTGAGTAATTACATATTCTTCTTTATTCTGTTCAAAATTACCAGATGAGGATTTTTTTATATGTTTTGAAATTGGTAAAAGACCAGATCTTTCGGTTTTTATTTCAACATAATCTTCATTATACAAGCTCTTGTAATTAAATTTTTCTTCGTTATAAAGTTTTGATTTTGTAACAAGCCATTTGTTAATAATTGAAGAATTCGTAGAAATATCGTTATCGACTATTTTTTGTTCCAATAAGTTCGTTGTAGTAATTTTAAAATTTGAAAACCTATTTGAAAACAAGGCGAATAGTCCAATTTCTCCTCTATCTTGATTAGTTTTTAACTCGTTTATTGTCAATATTTTTTTGCCATTAACAAAGACATCTGCAACTTTGTTTTTTACTTCAATGCGCAAATTATTCCAACCAATATTTTTAAACGAGACTAGCCCCTGATATTCTTTGTAGAGCTGCCAGTTTGATTCATTGTTGAAAATAGGGGTGTATTGGATTGCATCAACTTGATTGGACTTATGAAGCCTCATATATACCTCTTCCATATTTTCATTTTGTTTTCTAAAAGTAATACCGGCAAAACTTCGGTTTCCATTAGCTAATACATCTACCTCAATTATCCCATTCTCAAATTTGTGGTTTTTGACTGTGATTCTTCCGTTATTTAATAGTACTGTCTCCCTATTGTCAAATTTTTCAAAAGTTGCTTCTTTCGAATAATTCCAATTTGAAGGGACCATGTTTATTTTTGTCTCTAGATTTTGTGCAATTGTTGATTGAAAGCTCAATAATGTAAAAATTGAAAATATGAATCTTATCATGACTTTTTTTTCCAAATATCTGGAGATATAAATTGATATATCATATCATTTTTTTATTTAATTATATCATTTTGGAAACTATTTAAAAATTTTGTAGGTGAAATTCCTTCCATTTTTATAAAAAATCTTGTTAGATTATTGGGCTCGCTGAAGTTTAAAGTGCTTGCTATCTCGTTTATCGTTTTGTCCGTATATCTAAGTTCTGTTTTTATTTCAATAAGTAGTCTATTATTGATAATTTCCTTTGTTGTATTGTTGGTATGTTCTTTTACCAGAATGTTAAGTTGTTGTCGTGTGACTTTTAGTAGGTTACAGTAATATTGAACAGAATGATGTTCGCGTATGTTCATTTCAAGCTGTTCTTTAAATTTATATATGGTGGAATTTGATTGTGTTTTAGGAGAAATATTGTTAAAACTAGAATATAGTCTATTGAGTTTTGCCAATGAAAAATAAAGAAGTGAGCGTATTATATGAATACTATCATTCTGATAATTTTTTATCTCTTCAATTATTTCATTTAAGCCAAATTTGATAATCGTATATTCTTCTTTTTTTAGTTTTAAAAATTGTGGATATTGAGAATTGTAGAAGTATTGCAATCTATAAATGAATAATTTATCATCAAAAAAGTCGGATAGAAAATCATTTTGAAAAACAAGATGAAAACCTTTGACTGAATTGTGGTCAATCATGCAACTTTTTTTTTGAAAAGGCGAGATAAAAAAAAGGCTGTATTCCTGTACTTCCAAGAGTTGCCCATTTAATTCAATCCTTCCATTGGCATTTTCAAAAAATAAAATTTCAAAAAAATTAGTTTCATGAATAGTAGGGTGAAAGTAAATATTTGGATTATTCTCGAATTTATGTAAATCCATAAGTAATTCAAATCCATACTTTTTATTTTCAAAAACGAATTTTTTCAAAATCTATGCTTAAAAATATTAAAATAGTTTAATTAAAATTTATTCTACTTAAAATGTATTAGGATACTACACTTTGTAAAAAGAATAAATCTCAAAATATCATTCTCTTTAACTATGTTATTGTGTGGATTTTAATTAGTGTCTAAAATACTTTTTTTGTGGGTTGTCTTTTCAAGTTATTTTGTGTCAAAGTAACTGGTTCTTTCATAAAATACATCTTATGTATAAATATAAAGAAACTTTCAGAGTATACATTAGTAAAGATGTCATTGATGTTCATGGTAGTAACAAAGGTCACGACCAGTATAAGAGCGATGAAACTGGATTTAAGAAATTCCTTAAGGAACTGCCCAAATGTTCATTGGTCGTTATGGAAGCTATCGGTTATTATCATTACAGGCTTGCACAGTTTCTTTACAAAAATGAAGTACTGGTTTCAGGAGTAAACCCATTATCCATAAAGCGGTTCATATAAATTAGACGGACCAAGGTAAAAACGGACAAGAGCGATGCCAAGGCTATATGTGAATATGCACTGGTCAACGAGGTACCTATTTAAAATGCCTTGACGGATATTCAGAGCGAATGTTTACAGTTGTTCCGGTTTTTGGATATCTATTTAAAGCAATGTACGGCAACCAAGAAAAGCCCACTTGTCTTAAAACTTTGCCCGCTTCTGCGAGGTAGTCGTTTTTGCTAAGTTTAATTTCCGTTCCTTTGCTTGTTATCAGGTCAATTTGCTGTTCATTCAAATTACCATATTGTAATATGTTTTCTATAAATTCTTTCAATACTGAAAAGTAAGCTATTGCTGTTTTAGGTCATTTACCATTTGGTAAAAACGATTTATTTCAGTTAAATGAGCGTCTATATTCCAATGGCGAAAAGCTTGTCTTTGTTTTGAATAACTTACTGAACGACTGTGAGTGTTCAAAGCCCAAAGTATACGCAATTTCACTTACTGACAAATTGGTATTTGATAACTTTTCTTTTGCTTTCTCAATCAATTTTTCGTGAATATGTTGTTGTGTGCTTTGTCCCGTCAAGGTTTTTAGCAAACCACTAAGATAGTTGGGCGATACATTTAGTTCTTTAGCAATACTTTGAACTGTAGGTAGTCCACTTTCTACCAAACTGTCCTGATTGAAATATTCTTTAAGTATTTCTTCCAAACGATTTAATACCGTATGGTTAAATATTTTTCTGGTAATAAATTGACGGTGATAAAATCTGTCTGAATAGTTGAGTAACACTTCTATTTGGGAAATGATGAGGGGTTGGCTAAACTTATCAATATTAGAAGTATATTCCTGTTTTATACTTTGAAAAATACTGATAATTGTGGTCTCCTCTTTATCTGAAAGGTGTAACGCTTCATTGGCCGAATAACTAAAGAAGTCATATTGTTTAATGGTTTTTCTCAATGGACTCTGCCATAAAAAATCGGGATGAATGAGCAGCATCCACCCCGAAAGTTTATAATCTCCCTGCGTTTCAACTGAAAAAACCTGTTTGGGAGCAATGAAAAACATAATGCCTTCATCAAAATCGTAGGTTTGTTGCCCATATTTGTATTTTACCGTAGCATCAATATTTCTTTTTAATGCAATAGAGTAAAAATCAAATATCCAACTGCTTTGCCCATCAGTTGGAAGATTCCTTATGTTATCCAAATTTATAACACTCATCAATGGGTGTTCTGGTTTAGGTAAACCTCGGAATCGATGATATTCGCTAATTGTTTTGAAATGGTAAGGCAGTGTATTTTTCATAATCTCTGGCTACAGTTGATTATACGCTTCAGCAAAATCTTGAGCAAAATCTTTCATTTTTACAGTGCCTATTTTTTTGGGTTTATGTTGGTTGTAATGTTCGTACAGCAAACCACTGTTTATAGCTGTATACATTTCTGTCATATTCTCTGCAATAGCTGGTTGCATACCGGCAGCTTTTAGATCCTCAGTTAGCTGTTCATCCGCTAAGGTAACCCATTTCAAATCTGAATTTCCTATCGCTTCACCTAAGATTTTTGCCAATGCATTATAAGTAAGTTCATCACTTACCACATACCTTACTTTGTGCCCAGCAAGTGGTGAGGTGATCTCTTCGGCAATAACACTAGCAATATCCGTGGGTGATACCCAAGCATTTACTACTTCACCTCTGATATTAGATGCTATAAAACCATTTTCTTTTGCGGAATGCACCTGCGGTAGCAAATTATAATAAAATTCGGTAGGACGAATGTGGGTAATAGCAACATCAGAAGGTAATGCATTGAGTATGCTTTCCACATAAAATGTGCCTTGAAGTATGCCGTTACCTTCTTTCATATGAGCTCCAATGCTACTTAAGTTAACAACTTTTTTCACTCCGCTTTGCGTTATGGCTTGTGCGTAGTTATTCCCTAGGTTTTTATAATAGGCAAGCAAATCAAGGTTGTGGTCAAAATAATTTGCCGGTGGTACCATACAAAATACAGCATCAGCACCTCTAAATGCTGTAGTAATAAAATCAATATCTTCTATAGCGCCAATAGCCGCTGTGGCTTCCATAGCCTCAATGTTTTTTTGCCTTTCGGCATTGCTGCTTATCACCGTTACGGAATGTCCTTTTTGTACCAACTCCTGCGTTAGCGGTCTACCTATGTGACCTAATGAGCCTGCTAATGTAATTTTCATCTTTTCTGTTTTCATGTGTATTGCAAAATTGCTCAACAAAATTCCGCAGAAACAGAAGAGTGTTTGTAGCCAAATATATGATTCTTGTAGGTTAATGTAAGGTCTATTCTTTTTCCTTCATTTAAGAACTAAACCCCCTGTTTTTATAAATTCATTACAAGCAGTAGAAATTTTTTCAATTAAATGATGCCCTGAATTGCAAGGGTGATTGTTGTGTGTTTTTTTTAAACATAGTACTGAATGATTGAGGGTATTCAAAACCCAAATCATAAGCGATTTCCTTTATGCTAAGATTAGTTGTGGAAAGTAGTTCTTTTGCTCTTTCAACTATGGATTCTTGAATATGGGTTTGCGCATTTTTGCCAGTAGCATTTTTCAATAAATCACTCAAATAATTGGGAGAGAAATTGAGTTTTTTTGCAAAATAGTTGACCGTTGGAACGCCCGACAGTGTAGCATCACTTTTTAAATACACATCCATTAATTCTTCCATTTTTATGACAATATCATTATTCACAGAACTTCGTGTCAAAAACTGCCTGTTGTGAAAACGCTTTGCATAATTCAGTAGCAAGTCAATATGCGACACTATTAAATCTTGACTGTAATAGTCAATATTATTTTTTAGTTCATCCTGCATTTGATGCATCAGTGACATAATGATATGGTCTTCTTTTTCAGAAAGATGAAGCGCTTCTGCGGTGGTATAGGAGAAGAAACCATAATTACCAATATGTATGCCCAATTCATAATGCCGTATTAAGTCAAGTTTAAAAACCATCATATATCCTGACACAGGGTCATCTGCAGGATTTGCGACAGAAAAGATTTGACCTGGTTTGGTAAAACTCATTACGCCTTCATCAAAATCATAATGACCTTGTCCGTACCGAAATTTGCCTGAAGCCTCTTTTTTAATAGCTGCACAATAGAAGTCATAATAAAAACTGCTCCAAATTTTATTGGAATCGAATTTCAAATGCTCAAAATTAATCACGCTTATTAAAGGATGAATTGGTTTTGGCAAATTGAACAATTTATGAAGTTCAGATATGGACTCAATTTTATATGGAGCAGCTTTTTTCACACTATTCTTGTTCAAAATCAGTAGATAAAGATAAAGCTATCCATTGTTCCATTTCTTCCTTTTCGTTTTTGCGAATTTCCAAAATAGCATTGTAACTATCAGAACCTAAGGGTAGATGCAAGGGAGGATTCGGCATTTCTGCAAGTTTACGTACTACGGCTGCTAATTTTTCAGGATTTCCTAATTGCTTGCCATCAAACCCTGTAAACTGTGCTACCTGTTTATCTAAGTTATAGGCGTCAATTTTATTTTTCGCAACATTCAGACTGTCCTCATTCATAAAATTTGTACGAAACGTTCCTGGAGTAAGGATAGTTACTTTTATGCCAAAAGGCGCGATTTCTTGTGCGAGCGCTTCTGATAAACCTATAACCGCATATTTTGAGGCGCTATAGCTTCCGTTAGCGGGATAACTCATATAACCCATCATAGATGCGATATTAATAATATGCCCCGACTTTTGATTGCGTAGGTGTGGCAATACATTTCTGATGATATGGGTCATTGCAAAAACATTAACATCCATTGTTTTTCTAAACTCGGCATCACTTAATTCTTCGATGTTACCTAACAGATTATACCCTGCATTATTGACCACAACATCTATATGTCCAAGTTCATCTATGCCTTTTATAATAGCTTTTTTAACCTCTTTTTCATTGGTGATGTCCAATTTTATGGGGAGCAAATTTCCTTCGTTTTCTTCAATTTTTCCTATAAGCGTGTCCGTATTTCGAGAAGTTGCAATGACTTTATCGCCATTACGCAAAACTGCTTTTGTGATTTCAAGTCCCATCCCTTTAGACGCTCCTGTAATGAACCAAACTTTCTGTTTACACATAATATTTGTTTTTTTACAAATTTATGGGGCATACATATTTAGAAAGTTTTCAAATCAAGGATAAACGTATTAAAATTCAAGATTACAGATGTTTTTTCTCTCATTAACGCTAACGGTCTTGTGTATGATTTCGTTGCGTGTTTAAGCATTAAAGTTAGCAAATAAATAACAGATAAAAAGTCCGCATGGACTTTCGTAAGTAGGCTATAACTAGCAATGAATTATACAAGTTGTTGTGTGTAGTTTTTGTTCTTCAATTCATGTATATTTTTTTTTATTTTAATTGTTGATTAAACCTTTTAGTCAAAAAAAAGTCTTAGTTACTATCAAGTAACTAAAGTAGATGATATGAAAAAAAATAAAGAGTATGTAAAAAAAGTAAAATCTTATCCTACAAAAGAATTATACTTATTCGTTCTACTAATTTTTGCTTTTTTATTCAGCTGCGGCTCAGATGATGAAGATAGTACTACAGATGTAATCGAAGAAACGGAATTGAATACTCCCATTATCCAAAGTCCTTCACCTCTGATTCATCTTGCAGATAATTTGGATGAACAGGATCAATTAGGATGGTGCATAGATACTCAGGGTAATGGCTTTAGTGAAAATCTCCATACACATTCTTGTAAGCCTAATGGTGGTGATGTACAATTTATTTATAATGAAGAGACTCTTCAAATCTGCTCAGTAGAGTTTACAGGTTTTTGTATAGAAATGGTTGGGGGTCCTGCAGAAGGTATGAGCTTAAACCTTGTTGAAAGTAATACAGACTCATCTGATCAAAAGTTCATTTACGACGAAAATAGTGGAGAATTTAATCCAGAGGCAAATACTAACCTTTGTCTTGCTGCAGGAGACACAAGCGGTGTCGCTGGTATCTATATGTTTCGTTCGTTAACCTTGGAGCTTTCATCTGAAACTGAAGAAAGTTTAAAAAAATGGGTAATAGTTACCAATTAGTAAAACTTATGAATTCAAGTAAAAAATTAAGCTTAATTAATTGATTTGATTTATTGTGATAAATTCTGAATATTGTTCTCAAATGACACACAACGTTTAGTGTAGAATGCGTTTTTAATGCATTTTACACATTGTTAGTATCAGTTTTCTTTTAAATTTCCGCTACTCTCAATGCCATATATTCTAACATCACTTGTCCTTCCTCTCAAAGAAACTTGATCCAACATTTTAAAGTGATAAGAAGAAGTAGTAGAAGGAAGAAGTTTAAATAAATCTTCAGATAGTAGAAACTCTTTTTGATATTTGGTGCATTGATCCTGAATTCTTGATGCTGTATTCATAACATCTCCATGATAAGCAATCTCTCTCTTAATTTGTCCGATTTCGGTCATAATTACTTTTCCTACATGACAGCCACATTTAAATTTAGGGAGAATACCGTATTCCCTTCTATAGTAATCGGATTTCTTTCTTAATACCTTACTAAATGCAAAGTAGAAACTTAGACAATTTAAGTCCTTTAATCCCTTTGGTTTTTCCCATATTAAGACCACCTCATCACCTACATATTGGTATATTTCGGCACTATACTCTCTTACAATGCTTAAATCCTGAAAACAATCTTGAAGTAATTGGCTAAACTTGATATTTCCAATCTTTTCAGCAATTGCAGTTGATGACTTAAGGTCAAGAAACATCACTATTCTTTCTACTTCCTTTGGTTTATAGAACTCCCCCTTAAGCATTCTCACTAGATTTCCAGGTCCAAATTTTTTATCCATTTGTTGAATGAAATCAATTAGTAAAAGAATAAAGAAAAGATAAAAAAGCAATAATGCGCCTTCTTTTGAAAAGAGATAATTGAATATTATGTTCCATTTAATCTGATTTACTTGTGGCAGCATGAAAAGGACAGCCCCAATAACATTCAGTATAAAGAAAGTCAATAAGTAGATAAGTGAGTTTGCAAAAATTGAGACACCAAATGATTTGATGGTTTTAAGTTTTTTGGTTAGAAACTCTCCTACAAATACAAAGGTAATACCTGCTATAACTCCTAATGATAAGAAGAATGAAGCATGCGCTAAGAGGCTCTTCGCGGGCGGTTCGTCAACCAATTCTTGCCCAAATTGGCGTGCCATTACCCAGAAGATGCCTGCAAAAGTCCAGACAACGGAGAGGATAGCAATTTTTTTAAAGTATTCTTTCATTTCGAGCTGTGCAGCTAGATATTTAATTGATACTAACGTTCCTGTATATGAGCAGTGCGGGGCAGAATGGCTGTTGCCATTCGGTTGAGCACAAGCTGATTTTTACAAATTTCGATTATTAATTTTTTTTTGGCAATAAGTCGAATTTGTAAAAATTCGGCGGTCTCCCAAATATACCGGAACTTTTAATTAAGCACAAACTCCCGCATTGCTTATATGCTTTGTTAGGCACAGGCTATCTGCGCAATCAAACTATACTTATCATTAAGTTCCAAAATATATGAAACAGAATTGACGGCACAATTGATTTGGATTTAAAATACAATATTCCAGAGATTTGTCCACCAAAAAATGTCAAATAAAATAAATTCCAATCTTGTTTGGACGATTCTAGAATCAGATTCATATAAGGTGAATGAATCGAAGCAAACATTAAAGAAGCTAATAAAATCGCAATAATAGTATGCGTGTTTTGTTGTAAATTATTCTGAATGTAACCTCTAAAAAATAACTCCTCCCCAATTGGGATTAAGAAAAAAACCGAAATTAGATTGATATTATTCAGTTTGGAAAATCCATCAAATCTGTAGGCGATATTATATTCAGTTCCGGATACAACATTGTAAACCAAGTTTAATGGTGTTTGCATAAAAACAAATAAAATTCCTAAGATTATTCCTAAAATCCACCATTTTCGGTGAGTTTTTTCAAACAAAGTTTTGAAAGTTCGATTATTAACAAAGTACAGAAATATCAGAATTCCGATTAATTGTAGAGCTCCTTGTATTAACGTATAATACTCGTAATAATTTTTAAAGTCAATTGTCTCTGCTATTAAAAACCAAGAACCTATGAGTTCAATTCCAATAACGTATAGTAAAGTTGCCACAATGGCTTTTGAAATAATTACTATTTCTTTTTTCAATATATCGGTTTTTTTTAGCTTGTGCCTAACGGTCTCGGCTCGTATGTTTGGTTCTTAGTTTGAAGATACTATAATTATATAAATAAAGGAGATTGATTAAGCGGTTGAGCTAGATACATTTTTCGATGATGTCGTTTCATAGATTAACAAATCTTCTCAAGCTACTACTTTTATAAAAGTAGTAGCTTGAATATTGAACAACAGCTAAAATAGAAGGGACAGAGAGGTCTCGGCTAGATACACTTTAGGGTGATATCGTTTCTTAGAAATCCCGCCCTTCTATAATTTTCTTGGAATCCGGACAGTACCTAGGTCCTTTTGATAGAGATCGAATCAAGTGCGAGCAAGGATGATAAAGAGAATTATAGCTTAAAAACCGAAGAAATGGAAAAGCGTTTAAAACAGAGTCTTGGCATCGATGTTTCCAAATCGAACCTGTCATTGTCACTAGGGTTTCTAAATGAAAGGCTGGTGAAGGAATTCGAGTCCCGTCCCGATGTATCCAATGATATAAAGGGCTATAAGGTACTTTTGAAATGGTTGGGGGCATCCGTGGATCCCAATGTGGAATTGTTGGTGGTGATGGAAGCCACGGGCGTCTATCATCAAGGTATAGCGCATTACTTATACGAACATGGCCATAGCGTTTGTGTCATGCAATCCGGCCGTGTAAAGCGCTATGCGCAGAGTTTGGACCAACGCTCCAAAACGGATGCACTCGACAGTAGAATGTTAAGTATGCTGGGCCTGGAAAGGAACATCCGTCCTTGGCATCCGCCCAGTAAAGAGTTGCAGGAGCTAAAAGGGCTGAGCAGGGAACGCGGTTCATTGCTCAACGATAGGACCGTGGAGACCAATCGGCAAGGAGCGATCGCATCGAGCGTGCATAGCAATGCAAGGGCGTTGAAAAGGCACAAGGCCAGATTAAAGCTTCTTAACGCCCAGATAGCGGCTGTCGAAGAAGAGATGCGCTCATTGATAGCCGACAACGAAGAATTGAAAAGGAAACTTGAATATTTGACGAGCATACCTGGTGTATCGTTTGTATCCGCGGCTACGGTAATCGGGGAAACCTTAGGTTTTGAATCGATAGTCAACGCCAAGCAGTTGGCCAGCTACGCCGGTTATGACGTGGTACTGAGGGAATCGGGTAACTTCAAGGGAAAGACCAGGATCAGCAAAAAAGGCAACAGCCATATCAGGGGCGTACTGCATATGCCCTCGATGACCTGTGTACGCTGTAACCCGACATTAAAACAATTCTATAACAGACTAAAGCCAAACAAAGCAAAGCCTTTGGTGGCACTTGTAGCGGTACAGAGAAAATTATTGATATTGATGTACACCTTGTGGAAGAACGAACGGTTCTATGATGCTGAATTTGAAATAAAAAAGCAGCAAAAGCATGAAGCCCTTGCTGCGCGGGATAACAACTTGATAAATCAATCTGTTTCCTAAATTATTAAAGAAAAAACTTGTTTTTTGACACAGTACCTATGAGTAGTTGCGCGGGTTAGCACTTAGCTGTGCAAGTACACACCAAACTGAAAATCCGCGAGGATTTTCAGAAGTAGGCGAGAACAAGCAATTACTTATAGCCATTGTTGTGGTTAGTGTTTTTATTCGTTTAAATTAAATTCCTTTATCTCAAAATAACAGTTTTCGCAAACCAATTTAATGTTTGCAAATTCCATTGATTCGTCATTCCAACCGTCTGTTTTAAGTCGTTCTTTTTCGCATTCAGAGCACCAAGCTTGAAAATCGTCTTCCTCGTCTAATTCCATTCCACGATATGTCTCAAATGCTTCTTCAAATCCTGTTTTGGTTTGATTATTCAAATGTCGACATATAAATGCCTTTCGCAATTTTCCGTGAATTCCACAGTCAATTAATTCGCTTTCTATTTTCTCAACTTCTTCTTTCGATATTTGGTCTGTGAGAAGAAAGTATTTTTCTAATTGGTCAGAAATTACTCGATAAGTTCCAATTCCGCCAATTATGTCGAAAGCAATAGAAGTCAATTCCCAGCCAGTGTATTTATCTCCTTCAAAATGAGCGTTGGTCAGTTTTTCATATTTCTTCTTTTCTCCAAATTCCTTAATTTTTAAAGTCTTGAATTTTCTCGGTTCAAAAGAATGTTCATTTGCCCAAGCCCACATCCAAGTATTTGTCTTTTGAGAAAAAGTTCCAACAGGTATGTATTTGAAATAAATTTCTTTATCGTCTGAATAAAGTCTTAATGTTTCGCTGGATTGATTATAGAACCAATTTGCATAGTTGTCAAGGTCATATTCGGCTCTGAATTCGTTTTGAAATTCAGTCAGCTTTTGACAAATTTTGTCCGCATATTTTTCGTATTTCAGTGTTCCAAATATCAATTCAGTTCGTTTTTCTTACATTAACCACAACGGCTCCGTATATGAAAAGTTGCGCAGAAAATAGGCGATTTCTTTTCGGATAAACACAGAGCCGAATTTTTATATTTTGTTTTTAATTTTTTCTCTTTTAAAAAGCCAAATTAAAAATTTGGCGACTTTCTAAAAATGCCCAAACTTATTGTTAGCAATGACTTGCGCTATTTTTTATATACATTGTTGTGCAACGTAATTTTATGCTCACTTGTTATTTTTCCTTCGCTATCAATTACCTTACTTTTTTCTAAAAAACCATACTTTGAAAAGTAAAACTCAGTACTTTTTTCAAGTTCTTCATTCTTATATTTTGTCACTATTTTAGACTTGATTTGTCGCTTATTATGATACTCAAATATTGTTATAGTTTTAAAATCGAATATTTTTGAGTTATAACTTTTGTATTTATTCTCAATCCGTTTTGGTTTATCGTATTTACCAATTTCAATTTTATAATTTGAAATTAATTCCGCATTCTTATTATACTTTTCGACACCAATTATTTTGTCATTTTTATATTGATAAGAAATAGAATCTGTCTTTCCAGAATCATAAGAGATAGATTTTATAATTCTATTATTTTCATAAAACAATGAATCTTGATTTGTCCCAAAATCATAAATGTCAAAATTCGCAATTAATCTATTTTTTTTGTCGTAAAAAAACTTAGTTGTATCAATTGATTTGTCTTCTCCCCATTTCCAAATTTCAATCGTTTGTTGATTCCGTTTGTTGTATTTGAAAATTGCAGTATCACTTTTTTCTGTTTTGTAACTATGAATTTCTATTTCTGTTAACTTATCTGGATATGTGGTTGTGATTTTCGCAATTGTGTCTCCATCTCTGTCAAATTCATAATCGATTTTATGTTTTCCTTTTTTGTCAAAAACCTGAATTAATGAAATATATGGTTTTCCTCCAGTCGAGTCAATTAGCCTTAATGTTTCGAGATAATAATTTTTAAGTTTTGGCTTTTCACGAGTCATATCCGCATCATAATATTCTTGCGAAAATGATATGCTAGTCACTAAGATTAATATGATGCTAAAAGTTTGTCTCATTATGTTGCACAACGTTTTAGCTAAGCGTAGTGCGGAGGCAAGGAAACTTTTCGTTTCCGTCTGCGCACGAAGCTAAAGCTTATTGTTTAGTTTTATTTTTTCTTGTCCAAAGCTAAATCCATAAGATTTAGCGACTTCATGAATATACACAGACCTTTCGATTAAGCCCTAAAGTCCGCATTACGTTTAGGTTGTGTTGTAAACCGTTTTTATTCCGTTCAGAAGTTTTCAAATCCTTTTTTTATGTACCTCAAATTGAAAATCGCTTGCTCCTCCATTATTGACGATTTAAATACTCCCTCAAGAATTACTCTCATTTCCTTACCCAATAAAACAGGGTCATTTGTCCATTTTACGAATTTGGCAAAAGTCCTAATAGGTGTTTCTCCGTGCATTTCGTCCAATTCCATCATTTCAATGCCAGATTCTTGATAGTTTATGTAATTCTCATTTTTCTCAATTCCCTTTCTATCTAGAACAAGGAATATTACAAAACCATTTTTGAAATTGGTCTGATTTACATTGAAAAGTTCAAACCAAGATGGCACAAATTTTAGTGGGTCAACTTGAAGTATTAAATCGTTTTTATATATTAATTCCAGATGAACTCTTCTTTTTGAGCTATCTTTTATGAACTTGTCTACAAATCCAGTCGCACTTTTCGGTTTTAAAAAATTTCTCAAAAATTTCTGAATCCCCATAGATTTTACTGAATATTATTTTTTTTCAAATGGTGTACAACGGTTGGGCTCGTATGTTTGGTTCTTAGTTTGAAGATACTATATTTTGAATGATAAATTAGTTTAAAGGGAAGAGTGATTTCGAGGTTCGGCTAGATACTTGAGAAAGATATCGTCGCTTAGGTT